>NZ_PKGB01000014.1 GCF_002848135.1 Hydrogenovibrio sp. SC-1 | reverse complement strand
ACGTAGCTTGCCTTTAGTTACAATTGATGGTGAAGATTCAAAAGACTTCGATGATGCTGTGTTTGCTAAACGTCGTAAAAAAGGGTGGCGTTTATTAGTGGCGATTGCAGACGTTTCTCACTATGTTAAGCCAGGCACGCCGCTTGATGAAGCCGCTTTTGAACGTGGTAATTCGGTTTATTTCCCACAGAAAGTGATTCCGATGTTGCCGGAGAAATTGTCAAATGGACTCTGTTCGCTTAACCCGAAAGTGGATCGCTTATGTATGGTCTGTGATATGGCCATTGACGAAGACGGTAAGTTAGAAAGAACGCAGTTTTATGATGCGGTGATGAATTCCAAAGCCCGTTTAACCTACAACCAAGTGCATGAAATGTTGACGGATAAGGCTTCCGAACATCGTGAAACCTTTAACGAGGTTGTACCAAATGTCGAAGACCTGAATGACTTGTATCTTTTATTGAAAAAAGCCAGAGAGCAAAGAGGCGCTTTGGATTTTGATACGGTTGAAACGCGTATCGTTTTTGATGAAAACCGCAAGATCAAAGAAATTGTTCCGGTGCAACGAAACGAAGCACATAAGTTGATTGAAGAGTGCATGTTAATGGCAAATGTCGCGACGGCGCGCTATTTGAAATGGCATAAGATTCCGATGTTGTACCGCGTGCATGAAAAGCCTTCGGAAGAGCGTTTAAAAAACCTAAGAACCTTCCTAGGTGACTTTGGTTTGTCATTAGGCGGAGAAGACGAACCGGATGCACAAGATTATGCAGCAGTGAGTGAAGCCGTGAAGGGACAGCCTCATGAACACTTGGTTTCAACTGTGTTGTTAAGAAGCATGAACCAAGCGGTTTATCAGCCTGAAAATTTAGGGCACTTTGGCTTGAATTACGAATACTATGCGCACTTCACGTCGCCGATTCGTCGTTATCCAGATCTACTGATTCATCGAGCCATTCGGTTTGCATGGACGAAACAGCCCGTCGATCAGTTTGATTATAGCGAGAATAAAATGCAATCGCTGGGTGAACATTGTTCGGCGACTGAAAGACGTGCGGATGAAGCAACTCGTGAAGCCGTCACCTTCTTGAAATGCGAGTTTTTATCGCATCGTTTGGGTGAAGAATATGATGCCGTGGTGGCCGCAGCAACCAATTTTGGTTTGTTTGTCGAGCTGGAGCCGTTGTATGTTGAAGGGTTGGTTCATATTACGGAATTGGGTGAAGATTATTTCCACTATGATGCATCGCGTCACTGTCTAAAAGGGGAGCGAACCGGCAAAGTCTATCGCATTGGTGATCGTTTACGTGTCCAAGTGGCGCAGGTGAATTTGGATGACCGTAAAATTGATTTGCGTTTGTTGAGTTCAGAAGATTCCAGTTTGGATGTGATCGCAGAATCGTCGGATACGGCTGATAGCCAAGATGATAATGCGGCAGACAATAGCGCGCCCAAGAAACGGAAAAGACGGAATAGTCGTAAAAAAGGCGGTTATCGAGGTCGTAAGAAAAAGTCAGACGCTTCTGGCGAGTCGAGCGACGCGTGAAGCAGGATGTTTTGTATGGCATTCATGCGATTGAAAAGTTCTTAAAGCAGTCGCCGCACCTGATTTACGAATTGGTGTTTGTTAAAGGCGCTCATAATAAGCGCCTTCAAGCATTACAAGCACAAGCTAAACAGCTTGGTGTCAATGCCCGACAAGAACCAAAATCTTACTTTAATCAGTTTGATGGGGTTCATCAAGGCGTGGTGGCGACGATTGCCAAACAAGCCGAATTGACTGAAGCCGATTTAAAGGGGCTGATGGACACAACCACCAACCCGCTATTTTTATTTTTGGATGAAGTTCAAGATCCGCATAATCTCGGCGCGATTTTGAGAACGGCTGATGCCACAGGTGTGACAGCCGTGGTGATTCCAAAGCACAATTCGGTCGGTGTCAATGCAACGGTGCGCAAGGTCGCTTCCGGCGCCGCAGAAACGGTGAAGCTGGTGGTGGTATCGAATCTAGTTCGAACTCTGAAAGACTTACAGCAAAATGGTCTTTGGGTAACGGGGCTAGCCGGAGAAACTGATCAAACGCTTTATCAGGTTGATTTAAAGGGCGCTGTTGGAATTGTAATGGGGGCCGAAGGGTCAGGGCTTCGAAAATTGACGCGCGAATCCTGTGATCATCTTGCGGCCATTCCGATGGTGGGAACCGTTGAGAGTTTGAATGTTTCGGTTGCAGCCGGTGTAGCTTTATATGAAGCTTTCCGTCAACGACTGTGACGCCTTTTGAACGCGCTATTATTCTTTAAAACGACCAGGCCTGGTCGTTTTTTTTATTCTGAATCGGGGTTTTTAGGCTGATCCGAATGTTCTGCTGATGGGGCTGAGCTGTTTTCAAGTGGACGGTACAGGGCTTGGGCGGCTTGTAAATACCGTTTTCGGTGCCAAATTAACCCCCAACGGCTTCCGCCGACTTGTCGCCAGAGAATGGTGGCGCGTATGCCTGCAAGCAATAGCGCTCGAATTTTATTGGCGGTCTTCGGGTTTTGTAAGTGACCATGCTGACCGTTGACCATAATGCGCGGATTGAGAGTGCTAATATTTTCAGAATAGGCTCTGGCTAAGGTGGCAATGACATTGTCATGGAAATCGCCAAAATGGCTGCGTTGTGCTCGAGCCGACTCTATCACTTGAGAGACCTTTTCCAAGGTGCCTTCCGTTTTTGAAATATTTTTTTCTAAAATCATCAAACTTAAAACATATTTAGTCAATTCGATATTGCGTTGGGCATCCGCTTGGCTGGATTTCATCTGTGCCAGTAATGCGTGAATGCCCAGTTGTAGATGTTGAATGTCACCGCCAAATACATCTAACGTATCGGTTGGATTTTCACAAAACAACGAATTAATGCTGGTTTGAAAGGCCAATTCGTTGGTTTTGCCAGTTGTCGCCAATTGATATACTTGCTGAGCAACTTGGTAAATGCCAACGAGGGCGAGCGTTTTATCTTGATGGCTGTATTGGGTCATAACAAATCACTAAAAGTTGGGGGTTGATGATGGCGTTCGGTAATCACCGCACCGCCTAAACAAATGTCACCGCCATAGAATACCACTGATTGGCCAGGGGTAATGGCCGTTTGCGGTTGATCAAATTCAACTATAATTTTTCCCTGTTGGTATTCAATGATTTGGCAGGGTTGTTCGGGTTGGCGGTAGCGCACTTTAGCTTTAAATGCCGTATGTAAGGGCGGGCATTGTCCCGATACCCAGTCACAGGTATCGGCAACTAAGTAACGATGATTGAGTAATGGATGGTCTGATCCTTGTACCGCAACTAATTGGTTTTTTGCTAAGTCCTTATCGGCGGCAAACCAGGGAAGTCCCGAATCGCCATACCCCCCGCCAATACCTAACCCTTTGCGTTGGCCTAAAGTGTGATACATCAATCCTTGATGTTGTCCGATGATTTGGCCGTCGGTATCAATGATATCACCCGGTTGAGCAGGTAAAAATTGCTGTAAAAAGTCGGTAAACTTACGTTCGCCAATAAAACAAATGCCCGTGCTATCCTTTTTATTGTGCGTAATTAACCCAGCTTCTTCAGCCAGCTTCCTGACCAAAGGCTTTTCCAGTTCGCCCAATGGGAACAGGGATTTGGCTAATTGGTGTTGCTGTAGGGTATATAAAAAATAGCTTTGGTCTTTATTGTTATCTAAGCCTTTTAATAGATAACAGTGTCCACTTTGATCTCGACTAATACGGGCATAATGTCCGGTGGCAATATAGTCCGCACCCAGCTCTAACGCGTGCTGTAAAAAGGCTTTAAATTTAACTTCCTTATTGCATAGGATATCAGGGTTCGGAGTACGCCCACTTTGGTATTCGGTTAAAAAATGTTTAAAAACATTATCCCAGTATTCGCCGGAAAAGTTTTCAATATGCAGTGGAATATCCAGTGTTTCGCAGATGGCAAACACATCCAGTAAGTCTTCGGCTGCAGGGCAATAGTCTTCTGTATCATCGCCCTCCCAATTTTTCATAAACAGGCCTTCAACTTGATAGCCTTGCTGCTTGAGTAGGAGTGCGGTAACAGAGGAGTCAACGCCGCCGGAAAGACCAACAATGACTTTTGTCTGAGCGTTTTTTTCGATTTGTGTATTTGATGGTATTTGCATGGGGCTATTTTATCATGCTTTTGTTGTTAACAGGGATTCGCCCGGTGCTAATCTTCCCAGTTGGTAGTCGCCAATTCGAATGCGGATCAGTCGCAAGGTTGGAAAGCCGACGGCGGCCGTCATTCTACGGATCTGACGGTTTTTTCCTTCAGTCAGGGTGATTTCAACCCAAGAAGTAGGGATGTTTTTGCGTTCACGGATCGGTGGATTGCGAGGCCATAACCAGTTAGGTTCATTGATTTTGCGTGCTTTGGCTGGGCGGGTGATGCCATCTTTGAGCGGAACACCTTTTTGTAGGGCTTGTAATGCAGGTTGGTCTATTGCGCCTTCTACTTGCACGTAATAGGTTTTCGGCCATTTGTTTTGTGGGGAGGCGATTTGGTGTTGTAGTTTGCCATCATTGGTTAGCAGTAACAATCCTTCAGAATCTCTATCCAGACGGCCTGCTGCATAAAATCCTGGTTGATCGATAAAGTCAGCTAGCGTTTGACGTTGTGATTGGTATTGTGGCTCGTCAGTAAATTGGCAAAGGACGTTAAATGGCTTGTTGAATAGCAGTATTTCGCTCATATCGCTTATATTTTTGAGGTGAGTGAGTTAGAATAAAAGCCATTTTATCATCTTTAATAAGGTTGGGCTGCGTTCGGCGCCAACCTTTATTCATTTTTCGTTGACCGTTAATTTTAGGAAATTCGCATGACAGCATCTGCCAAAATTATTTATACCCTGACTGATGAAGCACCCGCTTTAGCTACCTTTTCATTGTTACCAATAGTGGAAGCCTTTACCAAAGCCGCAGGGGTGATGGTCGAAACTCGGGATATTTCTTTGGCTGGTCGCATTTTGGCGAATTTTCCTGACCGCTTAACGGATGATCAAAAAGTCGGCGATGCGCTGGCTGAATTGGGCGCTATGGCGAAAAAACCACAAGCCAATATTGTTAAATTGCCGAATATCAGTGCCTCTATCCCACAGCTAAATGCCGCTATTAAAGAGTTGCAAGCACAAGGATATGCGATTCCAGATTATCCGGCGAACCCGCAAAATGCAGAAGAAGAAGCGGTTAAAGCGACCTACGCTAAGGTGTTGGGTAGTGCAGTGAATCCTGTGTTGCGAGAAGGTAATTCAGATCGTCGAGCGCCGACCTCGGTGAAAAATTTTGCCAAAAAACACCCGCATTCAATGGGTGCTTGGTCTGAAAATTCAAAATCAAACGTGGCGCACATGACAGAAGGGGATTTTTACGGTTCAGAAAAATCGATCACTGTCCCTGATGCTACTCAGTTTCAAATCGAATTTGTATCCGCTTCAGGTGAGGTTGAAACGTTAAAAGACTCAGCACCGTTACTTGCCGGTGAAGTCATCGATGCAGCGGTGATGAGTCAAAAGGCTTTAAGAGACTTTCTTGCTAAAGCCGTGGCGGAAGCGAAACAACAAGGTGTTTTATTTTCGATTCATTTGAAAGCGACCATGATGAAAGTGTCTGATCCAATTATTTTTGGTCAAGCTGTGTCAGTTTTCTTTGCGGACGTGTTTGAGAAATATGCTGATGAGTTTGAGCGGTTAGGGGTAAACACGAACAACGGATTGGGGGATGTTTATGCCAAAATCGAATCTTTATCAGCCGACAAGCAAGCAGAAATCGAAGCGGCCATCGCCAAAACTATTGAAGACCAAGCGGATATCGCGATGGTCGATTCCGATAAAGGTATTACCAACTTGCATGTGCCGTCCGATGTCATTGTTGATGCGTCCATGCCAGCGATGATTCGTACCTCAGGACAAATGTGGAACAAAGATGGGCAGCAGCAAGACACTTTAGCCGTGATTCCGGATCGTTGTTATGCCGGGGTGTATCAGGAAACCATCAATTTCTGTAAACATCACGGTGCGTTTGATCCGACTACAATGGGAACCGTTCCGAATGTGGGCTTAATGGCTCAAAAAGCTGAAGAATATGGTTCACATGATAAAACCTTCCAAATGGACAATGCTGGAACGGTTCGAGTGGTTGAACCGAATGGTAATGTGTTGCTGGAACAAACGGTTGAAGCAGGTGATATTTTCCGTATGTGTCAGGTAAAAGATGCGCCGATTCAAGACTGGGTTAAACTGGCCGTTAATCGTGCGCGTGCTACCAATACACCGGCTGTTTTCTGGCTGGACACTAATCGCGCACATGACCATCAGTTGATTGAAAAAGTAAACCATTACCTATTGGATCACGACACAACAGGCTTGGAAATTCATATTATGTCGCCAGAGGAAGCGACGCGCTTTACATTACGTCACGTGAAAGAAGGCAAGGATGTCATTTCGGTCACGGGTAATGTGTTGCGTGACTATCTAACGGATTTATTCCCGATCTTGGAATTAGGGACCTCGGCAAAAATGTTATCGATTGTGCCTTTAATGAGTGGTGGCGGTTTATTTGAAACGGGGGCAGGTGGTTCTGCGCCCAAACATGTCCAGCAGTTTATGACTGAAAACCACTTGCGTTGGGATTCTCTAGGCGAATTTTTAGCCTTGGCCGTGTCGCTGGAGCATTTGGCGACTCATTATGATAACCCCAAAGCGCAGGTGTTGGCTGATACATTAGATAAAGCGACGGGGCGCTTCCTGGAAAACAATAAATCCCCTTCTCGTAAAGTGGGCGAGATTGATAATCGGGGTAGTCATTTCTATTTGGCAATGTATTGGGCAGAAGAATTGGCCGCGCAAACTGAGGATGCTGAATTAAAAGCACGGTTTGAAAAAGTGGCGGCCGCTTTATCTGAAAATGAAGAGCTGATTATGTCAGAACTCAATGGCGTACAAGGTAAAGCGATGGATATCGGAGGCTATTATAAGTTTGACCAAACGTTAGTCAGCCAAGCCATGCGTCCGAGCGCCACCTTAAATAAGGTGATTGATACGCTTTAAATTCCTTTCAATTTGTTAAATTAAAAGCCCGTCAAAATAACCAGGTCTGGTTGTTTTTCCGGGCTTTTTTTGGGTGTTCAAAAAAGGCTAAGTCGAATGGTTGATAAATCTTGGGTGGTTTATTTGCTGAAGTGTGCTGATAATAGTTTATATTGCGGTGTGACCAACGATTTAGTTCGTCGATTACGTCAGCATAATGGCGAAATTAAAGGCGGGGCAAAATATACTCAAGCTCGAAGGCCTTGTGAACTGGTTTATCAAGAAGTCTGTGAAGATAAAAGTAGTGCAATGCAGCGTGAATATGCGTTAAAGCGACTGTCACGCTTAGCAAAGCAGAAGTTATTTCTGTAAGAAATGGTAAAAACGACCAGGCCTGGTCGTTTTATAACGGGTTTAATCGTGTTTTGAGTCTAAAGCTCAATGTCATAATAGACGTTTTGAACGTCATCTAAATCTTCCAGCATGTCGAGGAAGCGTTCAAATTGTTCACGATCTTCGTCATTATCGATGGGTTTGGTCATTTGTGGAAGAAATTGAATTTCATCAACTTCAAAGTCAATGGCACCAAACGCATCAACTAACGCGCTTTTGGCTTTGGCATATTCGGTATGAGGAACAAAAACGCTGATTTTTCCATCTTCATTTTCAATATCAGAAACATCAACATCGGCCATTAATAGCGCTTCCAATACCGCTTCTTCGTCCTGACCCGCAAACACTAAAATGGCGGCATGATCAAACATATGGCTAACACTGCCTTGCGTACCAATTTTGGTTTTGGTTTTGGTGAAGCAACTGCGCACATCGCCAAAGGTTCGGTTGGGGTTGTCAGTCAGGCATTCAATAATCACCATGCTATTGCCAGGACCGTAACCTTCATAGCGGGCAATGGCAAAATCTTCACCGCCGCCGCCTTTGGCTTTGTCGAGTGCTTTGTCTATGACGTGGGCTGGTACTTGTGCTTTTTTGGCACGTTCTATCAACCCTTGTAAAGCTAAGTTGCTTTCGGGTTCAAGGCCGCCGCTTTTGGCGCACACATAGATTTCACGACTGAATTTGCTGTAAACTTTGGCTTTGGCATCAGAGGTTTTTGCCATTGATTCTTTACGGTTTTGGTAGGCTCTACCCATCTTTAAGTCCTGCGTTCCGATCAATTGAAAGCGCTAATTTTACACAATTTAAAATTGAGATGTTTGGCTTTAAGTTATCTTCTGTTTCACGTTGGGCGTACCATCAAATAGATGCCACAAGTTTTGATTATCCTCAATGATAAATATCATTTTGCCAACCTTACCCCCATTTCAATAGTTTTTGGCTATAATGGCATATTTTTAATCGACCCTCAGCCAAGGTTTGACGCGAATTTAGTCGGTTTTAGCGTTTACTAACCATTGAAATGGCGGGCTTTAAAGTGGTAAAGAATGAGTCAGCACAAAAAGTATTTTGGCACGGATGGAATCCGTAGCGAAGTTGGTAAGGGCATGATCCGCCCAGAGCAGGTATTAAAGTTAGGCTGGGCAACCGGGAAAGTTTTAAAGGATCATGGTGAGTCGACAGTGTTGATCGGTAAGGATACTCGGATTTCAGGGTATATGTTTGAGTCGGCTTTGGAAGCAGGGTTTATTGCTGCTGGAATCGACGTGTTGCTGGTAGGGCCTATGCCGACTCCTGCAGTGGCCTATTTGACTCAAACCTTTGATGCGGATGTTGGTATTGTTATTAGCGCATCGCATAATCCTCATTGTGATAATGGCATTAAATTCTTTTCTGCAACGGGTCATAAAATTTCTGATGAAATTGAATTTGAAATAGAGGCGGCATTTGAATCAGAGCTCGTGACCGTACCGTCGAATGAATTGGGGCGGGCGAAACGAATTGATGATGCCGCCGGGCGTTATATTGAATTTTGTAAAAGCACTTATCATGCGCGCCAAAAACTCAGCGGGTTAAAAGTAGTGCTTGATTGTGCACATGGCGCGACTTATCATGTTGCGCCCGCAGTATTCAAAGAACTGGGTGCGAAGGTTGTATCGATTGGGGTTGAACCGAACGGAATTAATATTAATCAGGATTGTGGTGCAACAGATCTCGCGCAGTTAAGTCGAAAAGTACAAGAGGTAGAAGCCGATTTTGGAATTGCCTTTGATGGGGATGGCGATCGGGTAATGATGGTCGATGCCAACGGCGATACGATTGATGGCGATGAGATCTTATATATTTTAGCGACTCAGGCCGACTTTGTGGTTGAGGGGGTCGTCGGCACGGTTATGAGTAATTTGGGGCTTGAGAAAGCGTTGATACAGCAGGATATCCAATTTATCAGAGCCAATGTCGGTGATCGTTATGTGATGCAGGCATTGCGTGAAAAAGGTTGGATTCTGGGGGCGGAAGCGTCGGGTCATGTGTTAAGTTTGGATAAATCCTCGACGGGAGATGGTATTGTTTCCGCCTTGCAGGTGATGGCTGCGCTCATGAATAGCGGTCAATCCTTGTCTGAGTTACGTTCAGGGATGCAAAAATACCCACAAATTTTAAAGAATATTCGGGTTGAAGACCCTAAGTGTGTGGTGAAAAGTTCGGCAATAGAGGCCGCAGTATCGGCATCAGAAGAGCGTATGGCGGGTAAGGGTCGCGTATTGATTCGAGCGTCAGGAACGGAGCCTTTGATTCGGGTTATGGTTGAGGGCGAGAGCTTGGAAGTTGTTGAGCGAGAAGTCGCTTGGTTGGCCGATTTAGTAAGAACAGAATTTTGTTAATTTTGTCAAGATTGTAATTTAAAAAAGAAACCGCTAACATAGACGGAATTTTGCATTAGGGACTGAAAAAAGAATGAGACAGCTATTAGTAGCCGGTAATTGGAAGATGCATGGTAGTAAGGCATCGATTAAGGATTTGATGACGGGATTGAATGCAGGTGCCTCAGAGGTCAAAGGCGCTTTGATGGCTGTTTGTCCGCCTTCAATTTATATCGATTATGCGAAAGGTTGTTTGGCAACCGATGCCATCGCTTTAGGTGGGCAGAATATGACGGTGGAACCCGTTCAAGGTGCCTATACCGGAGAGGTTTCAGCAACCATGCTTAAGGATTTCGGTTGTCGCTATGTGATATTAGGGCACTCAGAGCGCCGTGCAATGTTTGGTGAAACCAATGAGTTAGTCGCCCAAAAGGTGCAGACAGCTTTATCTGAAGGTTTGACACCTATCTTGTGTGTGGGAGAAACGCTAGAAGAGCGTGAAGTTGGGAATTTAGAAGCGGTTATTTCAGCTCAGTTAAGTGCGGTTTTAGATTTGGTTGGAATTCAGGCCTTTGAAAATGTGGTGATTGCTTATGAACCAGTCTGGGCAATTGGGACTGGGAAAACAGCGACTTCTGAACAGGCCCAAGCCGTGCATGCTTTTATTCGCGGTCAGTTAGCGGATCTTGATGCAGAAGTGGCGGAAAAAGTCATTATTCAATATGGTGGCAGTGTTAAGCCTGGCAATGCAGCTGAACTATTTTCTCAGCCTGATATCGACGGTGGTCTGATTGGCGGTGCTTCTTTAGATGCAAATGATTTTTTAGCGATATGCAAAGCTGCGGGAGCGCAATAATATGTTTCAGATAATTTTGGCAATCCATTTGGTTATGGCCTTTATTTTGATTGTGTTGGTTTTGCTACAACAAGGAAAGGGTGCTGATGCAGGCGCCAACTTTGGTGGGGGTTCATCACAGTCTGTTTTTGGGAGTGGCGGATCAAATAACTTTTTGCTAAAAGTGACCGCGATTGTTGCTTTTGTGTTCTTTGTAACCAGCTTGTCCTTGGCTTATCTCGGAGCACAACAAGCAAAGGGATACCAAAGTGTCGTTGAAAAAGTGGCTCCCGAGAAAGTGGAAAAACCCTCCGATTCAAATGAACCTGTGGTTCCGAATTAATACATTATTGCCGATGTGGTGAAATTGGTAGACACGCTATCTTGAGGGGGTAGTGGCGAAAGCTGTGCCGGTTCGACTCCGGCCATCGGCACCAAATTTATATCAACCAGTTTGGTTGAGATTGTTAATACTGCAACGATAACTGCAGTGCTTTGAGAGGCTAGAGATTCATGCTAGAAAATTACTTACCGATATTGGTGTTTGTGGTGTTAGGCATACTTTTTGGCGTAGGGCCAATCCTTTTGGGCTATCTATTGGGGCCTGATCGGCCTGACACGGAGAAGAATTCACCTTACGAGTGTGGGTTTGAAGCCTTTGAAGATTCTAGAATGCGTTTTGACGTTCGTTTCTATTTAGTTGCCATTCTTTTTATTATTTTCGATCTAGAAATTGCATTTTTATTTCCTTGGGCAATTGCGTTAGAGCAAGTCGGCGGTTTTGGGATACTCGCAATGGGTGTCTTTCTAACGCTATTAGTTGTTGGGTTTATTTATGAATGGAAGAAAGGAGCGCTGGAATGGGAATAGAAGGCGTTTTAAAGGAAGGAGTTGTTACCACTTCTGCAGATAAGTTAATAAACTGGGCACGTACAGGTTCTCTTTGGCCGATGACTTTTGGTTTGGCTTGCTGTGCGGTTGAAATGATGCACGCCGGTGCAGCCCGATATGATTTAGACCGTTTTGGGATTATTTTTCGTCCAAGTCCAAGACAATCTGACGTGATGATCGTGGCTGGAACCTTAGTCAATAAGATGGCACCTGCGCTACGTAAAGTGTATGACCAGATGTCTGAGCCTAGATGGGTTATTTCGATGGGCTCTTGTGCGAATGGTGGTGGCTATTACCATTATTCCTATTCAGTTGTAAGAGGATGTGATCGGATTGTTCCTGTCGATATTTATGTTCCAGGTTGCCCCCCAACTGCCGAAGCCTTGTTGTATGGCATTATTCAATTACAAAATAAGATTAAGCGTACTAATACCATTGCACGATAGTGTGTTTACTGGATAAAAGATATGAATCAATCAATTATAGAGTTACAAGCTAGCGTAGAAAAATTTCTAGGCGATGCAGTGGTTGCATCGAAGCGTGCACTGGGTGAGCTGACTATTGAGTTAGCACCTGACCAGGCATTTGATGCATTTGAAAAGATTAAGAGCCAACTTGGTTTTGAACAGTTGATCGATGTTTGTGGGGTTGATTACCTGGCTTATGGCGATGTGACCTGGGAAACCAGGGCTGCTTCACGATCTGGATTCAGCCGTGGGGTGTTTGATTTTGACGCGGATGAAACCAGTTCAGATGAAGTGATGCCGCGTCGATTTGCCGTTGTTTACCACTTATTGTCTGTTCAGCATAATGTCAGACTTAGAGTAAAAGTCTTTCCAAGTGATGTGGAATTTCCAATTGTGCCATCGGTCGTTTCCATTTGGAGTTCAGCAAATTGGTTTGAAAGAGAAGCCTTCGATTTATTTGGTATTTTGTTTGAAGGGCATCCTGATTTACGCCGAATTCTAACGGATTATGGTTTTGTCGGTCACCCATTACGAAAAGACTTCCCTTTAATTGGTCATGTCGAAATGCGATATGATGCCGAAAAAGCCCGGGTTGTTTATGAGCCGGTTACGATTGAAAATCGTGTGAATGTGCCCCGAGTCATCCGGCATGATGCTGAGCCCAACGGATAAGTAGAGAGAATCATTATGTCAGAAATTCGCAACTATACCCTTAATTTTGGACCTCAGCATCCATCGGCGCATGGTGTACTTCGCCTTGTTCTTGAGCTGGATGGAGAAACGATTGTTCGTGCAGATCCTCATATCGGATTATTACATCGTGGAACTGAAAAGCTAGCTGAATATAAACCATACAACCAGTCCATTGGCTATATGGACCGATTAGATTATGTCTCAATGATGGCCAATGAGCATGCTTATGTTATGGCCATTGAAAAAATGTTAGGGGTAACGGTACCCGAGCGGGCTCAATATATTCGCGTCATGTTTGATGAGATTACACGCTTGCTAAATCACCTTATGTGGTTGGGTGCGCATGCTTTAGATATTGGCGCTATGACGGTCTTTCTTTATGCTTTTAGAGAGCGTGAAGATTTAATGGATTGCTATGAGGCGGTATCTGGAGCCAGGATGCATGCAGCTTATTACCGTCCTGGGGGTGTTTATCGTGATTTGCCTGATACTATGGCCAAGCATGAGGCTTCAAAATGGCATACGGGTAAAAAGTTAGACAAACTAAATGAAGATCGTGAAGGATCTTTGTTGGACTTTATCGAAGCGTTTACCAAGCGTTTCCCCGGCTATGTTGATGAGTATGAAACCTTATTAACCGATAATAGAATTTGGAAACAGAGAACGGTCGATATTGGCATAGTTTCTCCTGAGCGCGCATTACAACTCGGATTTACTGGACCGATGTTAAGAGGGTCTGGTGTTGAGTGGGATCTGCGTAAGAAACAGCCTTATGAAGTCTATGACCGTTTGGCATTTGATATTCCAGTCGGCACCGAAGGGGATACTTATAGTCGTTATCTTGTTCGTGTTGCTGAAATGCGAGAGTCGAACAAGATTATTCAACAGTGTGTGAGCTGGCTTAGAGAAAATCCAGGCCCTGTTATTGCAGATGATCATAAAGTGACACCACCATCCCGTGAAGATGCAAAATCCAATATGGAAGCTTTGATTCATCACTTTAAATTGTTTACCGAGGGTTACTCGGTTCCTGAAGGTGAATGTTACAGTGCTGTAGAGCATCCTAAGGGTGAGTTTGGTATCTATATGGTTTCTGATGGTGCGAATAAGCCTTATCGAATGAAGGTGAGGGCGCCTGGTTTTGCACATCTTGCAGGCTTAGATGAAATGACAAAGGGCCATATGATTGCCGATGTCGTATCAATTATTGGGACTCAGGATATCGTTTTTGGAGAAGTTGATAGATGAATTTAAAAACAGATTCAGTGATTACTGGAAGTGTAAAAGAACGCATTGACCGCTGGGTAGCACGTTATCCTGATGATCAAAAACAATCTGCTGTAATGGCTTCTTTAAGGATCGTCCAAGAAACACAGGGTGGACATCTCACACCGGATTTAATGGATCAGATTGCAGACTACTTAGAAATGCCACCTGCCGCAGTTTATGAAGTTGCCACTTTTTATAGTAACTATGAGCATCAGCCAGTTGGAAAACATAAAGTTTGTGTGTGCAACAGTATCTCTTGTATGTTAAGAGGCAGTGAAGAGATTATCGAACACTTAGAAAATAGATTTGATATCAAGCCAGGTGAAGTGTCTAAAGATGGCCGCTTTTCTATTAAGAAAGTTGAATGTTTGGGCGCATGTGGTGGGGCTCCAATGATGCAAGTTGGTAAGACCTATTATGAAAACTTAACCGAATCATCTGTGGATGAGATCTTAGACGGCTTGGAGTAGTGATATGGTGCATCAAAATGAAAATTGTTACCGTTTAAATCATTTAGACAAATCTTGGGACATTGATACCTATATTGCGAATGGTGGTTATGAAGTATGGAAGAAAGTCCTAGCAGGTGACTTAACCCCGCAAGAAATTATTGATGAGGTGAAAGTATCTAACATCCGTGGTCGAGGCGGTGCAGGATTCCCAACGGGTCTCAAATGGAGCTTTATGAATCGTAATGCCCCGGGAGACAAGTATATTGTTTGTAACTCGGATGAAGGTGAACCTGGAACCTTTAAGGATAGAGATATTCTTCGGTATAACCCCCATGCGTTAGTTGAAGGGATGATGATTGCGGGTTATGTGATTGGTGCATCATCTGGTTATAACTATATTCGTGGCGAGTTTTGGGAACCCTATCAGCGGTTTCATAATGCAATTCTTCAAGCGCGTGAAGCTGGATTACTTGGTAAAGACATTTTAGGGTCCGGGTATGATTTTGATTTAAACGCGCACTTAGGTGCCGGTGCCTATATCTGTGGTGAAGAAACCGCATTAATCGAATCCATTGAAGGTAAAAAAGGCCAGCCAAGATTCAAACCACCTTTCCCTGCTAGTTATGGGCTTTATGGTAAACCCACGACCATTAATAATACGGAGACATTGGCATCCATTCCAATGATTCTAGCTAAAGGTGGTGAATGGTTTAATGACCTTGGGGTTGCCAATGCTGGCGGAACTAAATGTTATTCCGTTTCAGGGCATGTCTTGAAGCCCGGTAACTTTGAAGTTCGTATGGGGACACCATTTAAGGACTTACTTGAGTTGGCAGGTGGTGTATGGAAAGGCCGCCAATTAAAAGCAGTGATTCCTGGCGGTGCATCCACAGCATTTTTACCGGCTGAAAAAGCCATGGAAATGAATATGGATTATGATTCTATCGCGAAAGCAGGTTCTTTCTTAGGAGCCGGCTCAATGATCGTGATGGATGATCATACAGATATCGTTAAAGTGGTCGAAAATTTAAGCCATTTTTATTGGGATGAATCTTGTGGCCAGTGTACACCTTGTCGTGAAGGAACGGGCTGGTTGTATCGGGTTGTAAAACGGATTCGTGCTGGTAAGGGTCGGCCTGAAGATATTGAAGCATTGAAAGATGTGTCTGGCAAAATTATGGGGCGCGTTATCTGTGGACTAGGGGATGCGGCGACCATTGCATTGACGAGTGCGATCGAGCACTATGAGCATGAGTTCCGCCACTACATCGATCATGGTTGTAGTATTTTCGATAGGCAATAAAGTTTTAATTTATTGCAATAAAACATACCCGAATAATAGTTTAGGTCAAAAATTATGGTAAAAATTGAAATTAATGATCAGGTGGTAGAAGCACGCGAAGGTGACATGTTAATTGATGTTGCCGATAACGCTCAGATTTCGATTCCCCGTTTTTGTTATCACAAAAAATTGTCAATCGCGGCGAGTTGTCGTATGTGCTTGGTCGAAGTAGAGGGTGCACCAAAAGCTTTACCCGCTTGTGCAACCCCAGTTACCGACGGGATGAAGGTGCATACCAAATCTAAAAAGGCTGTTGCTGCGCAAAAATCAGTGATGGAATTTTTGCTGATAAACCATCCTCTTGACTGCCCAATTTGTGACCAAGGGGGTGAATGCGAACTCCAAGATGTTGCTATGACTTATGGCGATGATGTTTCAAGGTATTCTGAAACAAAACGCGTTGTGGGTAATAAGAATCTGGGTTCTCTAATTCATACCGATATGACGCGTTGTATTCATTGTACGCGTTGCGTTCGTTTTGGTCAGGAAGTCGCTGGAATGATGGAGCTAGGGGCGACAGGACGAAGTGAATGGATGGAGATTGGGACTTACATTGAGAAGTCAGTTACTTCTGAGATGTCGGGTAATATGATTGATCTCTGTCCCGTTGGCGCTTTAACCTCTAAACCGTTTCGTTATTCTGCCCGCCCTTGGGAATTGACCGCACACAAATCCGTTTCACCACATGATAGTATTGGCTCTAACTTAACGTTACATGTTAAAAATAACCGCGTTAAACGTGTGGTCCCCGCCGAAAATGAAACGATTAATGAAGTTTGGATTTCAGATAGAGATCGTTATTCTTACGAATCCATTCATCATGAAGATCGTTTACACTTTCCGATGATTAAAAAGCATGGCCAATGGCAAACGGTGAGTTGGGAAGATGCATTAGCATTTGCAGCGGATAAGATTAGCCAGTATGCAAAAGCGGATTCAGAACATTTTGGCGTTTTTGCCTCACCTAATTCAACGTTAGAAGAATTGCATCTTTTACAGAAATTGGCTAGAGCAATCGGGGTTGAAAACATTGACCATCGCTTACGTCAGCAAGATTTCTCATTAGATGCAGCAGGTATTTTTTCACCCAAATTGAATCACAGTTTGCCAGAAGTTGAATCCTTATCTGAAGTTGTTTTGGTAGGGTCGTATTTAAGAAAAGAATTACCACTTCTAAACCATCGCCTTCGCAAAGCTCAGCTGAATGGCAATCATATTTCGGTGGTTAATCCGCAACAATTTGATTTCAATTACAACCTGTCACATCAACTAATTGATACCAATATGGTTCAGTCGTTGAAAGGGTTAGTGAAGGCCGCAGCTGATTTGGCCGGTAAAACTGACCAGGCCTGGTTAAAATCAGTTGAAGCAACGCCAGAACAGATTGCTCTTGCTAAGACTTTAATGGATGCTGAATCGGGTGCGATAATGTTAGGGCAAATTGCTCAAACGGATGCTCGCTATTCACAACTGATTATCTTATCTCAACAACTTGCCGACTTGACGAACTCGACGTTAAATGTATTGCCGCTTACGGCAAATGAAGTCGGTGCGCATATGACAAAATTTACCCCTAATAATGGAAAGCATGTTCAATCATTGCTTTCAGGGAAAACAAAAGCCTTTATTAATATGGGTATTGAGCCTGAAAAGGATTGTCTCGATGGAGACTTAGCTTTGAAGGCGATGCGTTCAGCGGAGTGCGTGATTAATTTAACGGCGTTTGATAGTGAGACTCAAAGAGAGTATGCCGATGTGTTGTTGCCGATCTCTACTTTTGCGGAAACAGCGGGTACATTCGTTAACGCCTGCGGTGTCAAGCAATCTTTTAAGATGGCAATAGAGCCTGCAGATGAAATTAAGCCTGCTTGGAAGGTCCTTCGAGTATTAGGCAATATGCTCGAGTTAGAAGGTTTTGACTATGTGCATAGTAATGAAGTATTTGCAGAGGTCAGTTCTGATTTGGTAGAAACAGTGGACTTCTCTGGGCTCAATGTTGATACAGAATCGTCTGATTCACTGCTTCCAGCACAATTCATTTCCATGTATCAAGTGGATGGGTTAGTAAGGCGGTCACCGTCCTTGCAAGCAACACCTGATGCAAATGTGAACGTTATTTAAGGTAGAGGATAATATAAGATGTTTGATGCGTTACAAACCTGGCTCTCTTCCTTTCTTTATGATTGGCTGGCCATTTTAATTACTTTATTAATTCAGGCGGTAGCCGTTATTTTGCCAGTGTTGCTGGCTGTTGCTTGGTTAACTTTTTTTGAACGTAAAGTAATTGGGTATATGCAAATCCGAATGGGACCTAACCGAGTTGGACCAAAAGGATGGCTACAACCTATTGCCGATGCTTTAAAATTAATGAATAAGGAAATTATTTTTCCATCTCAATCTAACCTTTATCTTTTTGTAATAGCCCCAGTTTTAGCCTTGGCACCAGCCATTGCTGGCTGGGCGGTGATTCCATTTGATGCTAATGGCGTAGTAGCCGCTGATATTAATGCGGGATTACTTTATGTGTTAGCGGTCTCTTCAGTGGTCGTTTACGGGGTTGTTATTTCCGGTTGGGCATCCAATTCTAAATATGCCTTCCTCGGTGCCATGCGTGCTTCTGCTCAGAAAATTTCTTATGAGATTGCTATGGGATTTGCGTTGGTAACGGTGTTGATGGTTGCCGGTAGCATGAATTTGACCGCCATTGTCGAAGGTCAACAGGGCGGGATTTTGCATTGGTATTGGATTCCATTACTGCCGATGTTCTTTGTGTATTTCTTATCCGGTGTTGCTGAAACCAACCGAGCGCCATTCGATGTCGCGGAAGGGGAATCCGAGATTGTTGCTGGCTTCCACGTTGAATATTCCGGTATGGCGTTTGCGATATTCTTCTTGGCTGAATACGCCATGATGATTTTAATCTCCTTTATGACAGCCATTATGTTTTTAGGGGGATGGTTATCGCCTTTTGAAGGGGTTCCTGTTTTGGGTGAGTTACTTGCTTGGGTTCCTGGATTTATCTGGTTATTTGCTAAAGTTGCACTTTTCCTCTTTATTTTCTTGTGGTTCCGTGCAACTTTTCCTCGGTACCGTTATGACCAAATCATGCGATTGGGTTGGAAGGTCTTTATCCCAGTAACAATCGTTTGGGTATTCGTGGTGGGTGCAATGGCCTACTACAGAGTTGGTCCTTGGTTCAATTAAGGGGTATGGAATGATTACATTTATTAGACATCAAGTAAAAACCTTTGGGCTTATTGAGTTATTTAAAGGACTTGCCGTAACGGGGAAATATTTCTTTAAGAAGAAGATTACAGTTCGCTATCCGGAAGAAAAAACGCCTTATTCCCCCCGTTTTAGAGGACATCATGCGTTGCGTCGTTATGAAAGTGGTGAAGAACGTTGCATCGCTTGTAAATTATGTGAAGCGGTTTGTCCTGCTAATGCGATTACCATTGAATCGGAAGAAAGAGCGGACGGTTCACGGAGAACCGTTCAATATGATATTGATATGTTTAAATGTATCTATTGCGGCTTTTGTGAGGAAGCCTGTCCCGTAGATGCGATTGTTGAAACTCGAGTATACGAGTATGAATTTCATGAGCGTGGCCCGAATATTGTCACTAAAGAAAGACTGTTGGCATTTGGTGATCAGCATGAAGCTCAAATTGCTGCTGACCGAGCAGCAGATGCAAAATATCGATAAAGCCTTAATCAATTAAAGAGACAGTGTAAATGACGTTTGAACAATTTATCTTTTATATACTCACGACCGTCGCCGCGTTATCTGGCTTGATGGTGATTAGTGTAAAGAACCCAGTTAAGGCTGCATTATGGTTGGTACTGACTTTTGTATCCACAGCTGGTGTATGGCTAATCGCCCAAGCTGAATTCTTAGGCCTTGTGCTGATCCTGGTCTATGTTGGTGCGGTGATGGTGTTATTCTTATTCGTGGTGATGATGCTGGATATCAATGTTGCTACGATTAAGGAAGGCTTTACTCGCTATTACCCGCTAGGGGCATTAACCGCATTGGCTATTTTTGCCTTGATTTATTTAGTGGTTGGGCCAAGCCGGTTTGGTTTAGAGCAAGTCAGTTCTCCAATGGTGGATGAAGATGTCAGTAATACACTTTCCATCGCCGTTCCTTTATATACAACCCACGTTTTTGCATTTATCTTAGCCGCAGTATTGCTATTGGTCGGGATTGTTGCTGCAATTACCTTGACATTGAGAAGACGTCCGCCGGAAACAGTTTTATATCAAAATATTGATAAGCAAGTTAAGGCTAAGTCAGCTGACTATTTCAGAATGGTCAAAATGGATGCTGTCAAAAAAGATGCCGATTTACCTGAGGAGGAGAAGGACTGATGATAGCTTTATCAGATTACTTAGTGTTTGGTGCCATTTTGTTTATGGTCAGTATGGCCGGTATATTTCTCAACCGAAAGAATGTTATTGTCTTATTAATGTCTATCGAATTGTTATTGTTGGCAGTCAATACGAACTTTATCGCTTTTTCTCATTACCTAAATGATGTAACGGGTCAAATATTTGTCTTCTTTATTTTGACAGTGGCTGCTGCTGAAGCGGCAATTGGACTTGCGATTATTGTATTGGTCTTCCGTAATCGTAAGAGTATTAACGTCGATGAATTAGGTTCGCTGAAAGGATAATAGACTATGATATTGAAATTTTTGTTAACGATTATCCTTTTGTCACCATTGTTTGGCGCAGTGGCCGCAGGTTTATTCGGGCGTCAAATTGGACGTAAGGGTGCGCACACCATCACCATTTTTGGGGTGGCTGTCTCTACCGTGTTGTCTGCTTATGTCTTTTGGATGTTTGTAGTGAATGGCCATTCAGAGTTTAATACCTCTCTTTATACTTGGTTAGTATCAGATGGAATGAAATTTGAGATTGGTTATATGATTGATAACCTATCGGCTACCATGATGTTGGTTGTTACTTTCGTTTCTTTAATGGTTCATGTCTATACCATTGGGTATATGGATCATGATGAAGACTATGATCATCACAATCCTTACTATCAACGATTCTTTAGTTATATTTCATTATTTACTTTCGCAATGTTGTCCTTGGTGATGGCTAATAACTTCTTACAGCTCTTCTTCGGTTGGGAAGCGGTTGGTTTAGTTTCATACTTGTTAATCGGTTTCTATATGAAGCGTGAATCGGCTATTCAAGCAAATTTAAAAGCTTTCTTAGTGAATCGTGTAGGGGATTTCGGTTTCTTGATCGGTATTGCAATTGTGGTGATGTATTTCAATACACTGGATTACCGTGAATTTTTTGCTGGATTAGAGGCGCATACAGAAACGACCATTAGCTTTTTCCCTGGTGTTGAATGGTCAGTGATTACGGCTATGTGTTTGTTCTTATTTGTGGGTGCGATGGGTAAGTCAGCACAAATGCCTTTACATGTTTGGCTTCCAGAGTCTATGGAAGGTCCAACACCCATTTCAGCATTAATCCATGCGGCAACCATGGTAACCGCAGGTATCTTTATGGTTGCGAGATTGTCTCCTGCATTTGAGTTATCTGAAGTTGCTTTAAGTGCGGTCATGATTATTGGTGCAACGACAGCCTTTATGATGGGGGCACTCGGGATTGTACAGAATGATATAAAACGTGTCGTTGCTTACTCAACCTTGTCACAACTTGGTTATATGGTTGCTGCTTTAGGGGCATCAGCTTATGCGGCAGGTATGTTCCATGTATTAACGCATGCATTCTTTAAGGCGTTATTATTCTTAGCGGCTGGTTCAGTTATTATTGCAATGCATCATATTCAGGATATTCGTCAGATGGGGGGCATGAAGAAACATATGCCTATTACCTATTGGACAATGTTAATTGGCTCTTTGTCTTTGATCGGCTTCCCTGGTTTCGCAGGCTTCTTTTCAAAGGATAGTATTTTAATGGCACTTGAAGCCTCTAATGCTTATGGTGCTGATTATGCCTATATTCTGCTAGTACTAGGGGTCTTTATTACAGCCTTCTATAGCTTCAGAATGTTCTTCTTGGTTTTCCATGGAGAAGAGTCTGAGTATGTGAAGTCACATACTATTTCAGAATCACCAAAGGTTGTGACGATTCCTTTGATCTTATTAGCCATCCCTGCGGTCATTATGGGAGCGCCGATGATAGCGTCAGTATGGTCAGGAGACTACTTTGGCACTGCAATCCAAGTCTTGCCAGAACATGATGTTTTAGGAGCACTTTATCATCACCATTACCACGGTATTGTGGATATGGTCATCCATTCATTAACGACGCTTCCTGTTATGTTAGCAACGGCTGGTGTTGTATTGGCTTGGTTCTTTTATCTGAAGCGGCCAGATATTCCAGCTCGTATTAAGAGTAGCTGCCCAAGAGGGTTTGCAATGCTTAATAATGCCTATGGTTTTGATCGCTTTAATGAAGTCGTTTTCCAAAATGGCGCACGGAAGCTGGGTGGATATTTCTGGCGATCTATTGACGTAAAAATCATTGATAAAGGGATTGTCACGAATAGTTTTGAATCAGTAATGAATATGGCATCAGCTTTAAGACTCAGTCAGACAGGCTTACTATATCATTATGCCTTTGTGATGATATTTGGTCTGCTAGCAATGCTTATTTGGGTGCTGTGGTAATGATAATAATAAATAGAGAAGGGAATTAATTTCATGGTGTTCGGTTTTCCTATTTTAAGTACCCTGGTTTGGTTACCAATCGTTGGTGGTGCATTAATTTTATTTTTGGGTCGAGATAGAGACAGTTTTGCAAAGTGGACAGCACTAGGAGTTTCAATACTCACTTTTCTAGCGTCACTGACTTTGTGGACTGCGTTTGACTCAAATACGTCTGCAATGCAATTTGTTGAAAAAACAGAATGGATTTCACAATTTAATATTTATTATTATTTGGGTGTTGATGGGCTATCAATGCCATTAATCCTATTAACAACCTTTACTCAAATTTTGGTGATTGCTTCGGCTTGGGAAGTGATTAAAGAGCGTGTTGAGCAGTACATGGGTGCCTTTATGATTATGCAAGGTCTCATGATTGGTGTTTTTGCAGCACTTGACTCTATCTTGTTTTACGTGTTCTGGGAAGCCCTATTGATTCCAATGTTTATCGTAATTGGTAAATGGGGTGGTCAAGATCGTGTTTATGCAACCTTGAAGTTCTTCTTGTATACCTTCTTTGGTTCAGTCTTTATGTTGGTTGCATTTATTTATATGTATTTCCAATCAGGCAGCTTTTCGATTTTGGATTTTCACGCGATGCCGATAGCGATGACTGCTCAAATCTTTATTTTCTTGGCGTTTTTAATTGCCTTTGCGGTTAAGGTTCCAATGTTCCCGGTACATACTTGGTTACCCGATGCACACGTTCAAGCTCCGACTGCGGGCTCGGTTGTGCTAGCGGCTATTATGTTGAAAATGGGGGGTTATGGGTTCGTTCGGTTTAGTTTACCCATTACGCCGGATGCCTCTATGACCTTAGATTGGTTAGTGATTGCCTTATCATTAATTGCAATTTTCTATATTGGTTTAGTTGCAATGGTGCAATCTGATATGAAAAAGTTGGTTGCCTATTCGTCAATTTCACATATGGGCTTTGTAACGATCGGGATGTTCTTGGTCTACGATATCATCCAAACCACAGGTTCCTCACAAGGAGCGATGATCGGTATGGAAGGGGCTATGATTCAAATGATTTCTCATGGCTTTATCTCAGGGGCCATGTTCTTGATGATCGGTGTCCTTTATGATCGAATGCATACTCGTGAAATTTCCGCCTATGGTGGGGTTGTCAACGTAATGCCTTGGTTCGGGTTCTTCGCGGTATTGTTCTCTATGTCTAATTCAGGGTTGCCTGGCACATCCGGTTTCGTAGGGGAGTTTATGGTTATCCTTGCAGCCTTTAAAGCGAACGTTTGGTATGGTTTAGTTGCGGCAACAACCTTGATTATTGGGGCTGCCTATACATTGTGGATGGTAAAACGTGTTTACTTCGGACCTGTTGCAAATGAACAGGTTGGAAAGTTGAAGGATTTAAGCAAACGCGAATTTGCCATTATGGCAACGCTGGCTTTTGCCGTCGTTCTGCTTGGGGTTTACCCTGCACCACTCATTGAAGTGATGCACTCATCGGTGGCCAATTTACTAGTCCAAGCGACCACTTCAAAATTATAAGAATCTAATAGGTGAGTTAATCGTATGAATTTTGTTATTCCCAGTTTTCTTCCTGCCATTCCTGAAATTGCGTTGTTAGCACTAACATCGCTCATTCTTGTGGCAGACACCATCTGGTCTAAACGTCATCAATTTGCGACCTATTATGCAACGCAATTTACCTTGTTCATTGTTGGGATGTTGTTGCTGTCTAGTTTTGCTACTGAACAGACACTAACCTTTAGTGGTAGTTTCGTTCGTGACCAGTTTGGTGATATTTTAAAACTTTTCATTATCTTGATCTCAATGGGGATTTTCATGTTCTCGCGTGAATACCTATTGCAGGCGAAGTTCTATCGTGGAGAATTTTTTACGCTTGGTTTGTTTGGCATCTTGGGGATGCTGGTGATGGTGTCCGCTTATAATTTCATTACGCTTTATTTAGGGCTTGAAATTATGTCTTTAGCCATTTATACCTTAGTTGCCATGAGAAAGTCTGACTCAAAAGCGTTGGAATCTTCTTTAAAATATTTTGTGCTAGGTGCCTTGGCAACAGGAATGCTACTTTACGGCTTCTCGATGATCTATGGTGCAACGGCTACCATACAGTTCGATGAAATGGCTAGAGTAATTGCCAGCGGTTCTGCGGATGATGTCGTACTCTCATTTGGTGTTGTGTTTGTTGTGATTGGTTTGGCATTCAAATTGGGTGCAGTTCCATTTCACATGTGGGTGCCTGATGTTTATGAAGGGGCGCCAACAGCAGTTACCTTGTATATGGGAACCGCTTCAAAAATTGCAGCCTTTGCCATCCTGTACAGAGTCTTAGTTGAGGCAATCCCGGATTTAGTTGCTGATTGGCAAGCATTGATCATTATTATCACCATTCTTTCTTTAATTGTTGGTGCGGTGGTTACCTTAGTGCAGGAAAACCTTAAGCGACTATTAGCTTATTCTGGGATTGGTCATATTGGCTTCTTGCTATTAGGTATCATTGCCGCGAATCCAGGTGGCTATTCTGCAGCAATGTTCTATGTCATTGTCTATTCGATTACGGCTTTAGCTGCATTTGGGATGATCGTCGCCTTGGCTCGAACCAATACAGAATTTGATTTAATTGCTGACTTTAAAGGGATGAATCAACGTAACCCTTGGTTAGCTTTAATGATGTTGTTTGTGATGTTCTCAATGGCTGGGATTCCACCGTTCATTGGCTTCTATGCCAAGATTCTAGTAATTGAAGAGGTCGTACAAGCAGGCTTTACTTGGTTAGCTATTCTGTCTGTTGTTACAGCGGTTATCAGTGCCTTCTACTACTTAAGAGTTGTTAAGGTAATGTATTTTGATGATCCAGATGATGCCACACCGATTGAACCAGTCAGCCGACAGTTAAAATGGGCTGTGAGCTTTGTATCAGCATTGTTATTAATCCTCGGCTTAATGCCTTCATCTCTTATTACGCTTTGCTATAACAGCTTAAGCTAACTTTATGAGCCACTTTCTAGTGGCTCTATCATTTTATCAAGGAGTTAAAATGACGCTAGATTTAGCAGTCTGGGTTTTACTTGTAACCGCAATCGTCTTAGCAAATATTCCCTGGATTTTTAGTAATCGTGTATTTGTGGTGATGACATTAGAAACCAAGTCTATTTGGATCAATATCGCAGAATGGTTGTTATACTTCATGCTCACCGGACTCTTCGCTTATCTATTAGAAAGTAAAGCGATGGGAGTTGTCCACGAGCAAGAGTGGGAGTTTTATGCGGTCACCTTCTTTATGTTTGCGATTTTTTCATTTCCAGGGTTTATTTATCGCTATAACCTAAAGAGTTTTTTAGATAGAGCAAGAAGACTAAATTAATAAAGATAGTCCTTGCAATTTCTGTGTGAGCCTCTATAATACGCACACATCGAAACACACTGTGTAACGATTTACATTGATGCGGGGTGGAGCAGCTTGGTAGCTCGTCGGGCTCATAACCCGAAGGTCGTTGGTTCAAATCCAGCCCCCGCTACCAAATTCTTATAGTTTTTTAAGTGTTGCATTTACTTAAAAAGCCATTAAAATAGAACTTAAATAACGGAGTTGCTTGTTCCAGAGCCGAAGAGCCTTACCGGGGCTTACTCCTACTCCAACCCGGGTTAGCTAATGTTGTCCGCCAAAGACTTTTATAGCTACTCGGGTTTTTCTTTTTTTGGGTATCGGAAATTTTTCACAAATTCCACTTCTTAAATACCCTTAACGCTAAATCTTAATTAAAACACTTTTAAATGTCTAGCATTAAGATCATAAGATTTACTAATGGTCTGTGATTCCGGCTGGTTATCAACATACCTATGCAGGTATCTATGATCAAAGTGTGCATAGCGTTTTACCATTTTAAAATCTGTCCAACCTCCTAATTCTTGAAGTATTTCCAATGGCGTACCTTTCTGTACATGCCAGGTTGCCCAGGTGTGCCTTAGATCATGCCAACGAAAGTTTTCAATTTTAGCCTTATCTAGGGCTCTTCTAAACGCTTTACCATTTGCTCTTCGTATAGGCCTCCCTTTGTATGTGAAAACCCGGTCTTTGTGCTGTCCCTTTGCTTGATATAGTATTTTTATTGCTTTATCAGATAGCGGGACGATATAAGGCTTTTCACCTTTCAAGATATCATGCTCCTGGATATAAATAATTCGTTGTGCTAGATCTACCTGGTCCCAGCGCAGCAGAGTTATATTGGACTCTCTAAGGCCTGTTTCAAGCGCAAATATAGTCATGGCCTTAAGGTGAGTTGGGAGTACTGCTAGGAGGCGGTGCATTTCATCTGTGGTAAGCCAGCGAATTCTAAGTCGTGGTTCCTTCAACATCTTGATATAAGGCGGGTCGCACTTAACTTCCCATTCTTTATGAGCCTTGTTTAGTACGGCTCTGATTTTTTGTAGCATTCTATTAACGGTCGTATTGCTCACACCTTCATCAAGCCTGGCTTCTATGATGTCGTTGATAACGTGCCGGTCTATTTCATCAAGTGATAGCTTTTCCAGATATTTATTGGAGAGTTTAAAGATACTTGCTTCATTGACAGCATCCTTGTTTTTACTTTCCTTAACAAATCTTTCGACTGCATCAACCCATTTCATTTTACGCTTACCATCTTTGTTAACAATTTTAATTAGTTGGCTTCGAACGACAGAATCAATGGGCAGGTTTTTCTTTTTATGATGTTTTAATGACATATCTCAAGTTCCTAAATTAAGTCTATTTGCCTATTTTCTGGAACCCGTAATTAGCATTATACTTGCCAAATTGATTTTATTGTATCCCTATATATACTTACGTAATTTGCTTCATCCACTCATTTCTGCTATTAATTACTAATCCCAATTTTTTGTCAGGGTTAGGGATTAGATACCCTTTAATTACTTTGGGCCTTGTTCTACCTGATTTTGATTCGATTTCATATTTGAAGATATTTTCACCTTTTTGTGTCTTTAGATTAATTTTCAGCTTCGAAACCTCACGTTGAGCTTTGTCCCAACTAATACCCGTTTCAGAATCGAACTGTCTAAAGATAGCCGGAGATGCAAGAAACAATCCCTCGCTAACCATGTGAACACGGTTTGAAGGCTGGTTAATTTCGATTGAACCGGACTTTATACCGTCCACTAGCCAATGGATAAATTTCGCACCGGCTGAATCTGGATTGTTGAAGTCGATAGGAACTTCCGATGTCTGGAATACTTTATCGTTATGTTGTTTAACAGCACCGCCAATGGCTCCTTTGGTTTTTTCCATGATTTCATCCATGATTTGATCACGATCAGATATTTGTTCTGGAAGTGGTGACACTTCATTTTTGGATTCAATTTGCGAGGGTTCAGGTGCGTCGTCAAAAATACCAAAATCATCTACAAATGCGTCGTCATCACCTTCAGATTGTAGATTGTCCGGAGACGCATTAATGGCTTCATCTAGTTCATTAAGCTCATCGATCGCTTCTAGGGTATTTGCTTCTTTTGATGTTGGCAATTTCTGTTCAGTCGGAAGTTTCTTTTCGGGTTCTGATGGTTCTGCTACTGGTTTCTTTATCGCTTCTGATTTTGAAGTAGGGTTGGTGTTAACGGCAGATTTTTTAGGGTTGCTTCTTTCCTCTGGCTGCTGCGCTCTTTGTGAATCATCGTTTTTTTCTTTTGTTTCACTTCCAGCTTCAACTACTCGAATACTTGAGTTTGGTTCTGGCCGGTTATCAATGCTTGGCCAAACTTTTGACAACTTCATCTTTAACATTGAAAAATCACTGTTCCAGTCATCAACAAAAACTTTCGCTTTCCAAATAGCCTTATCTGCGTTGGCTTCAATCACTTCAAACTGTTGCAATTCATCCATTAACCGGTCATTACGATCAGGAACGGATTGTCCATCTTGTCGCATTCTTTCTTTTACATCATCTAGTAATCTTTTCACCACGAAATAGGCAAAATCTCCGTCAATATAGCAAGCTGCCCCGCGTCGATTGACAGGAACTCGATCTTCAGCCACTAGCGTCTGAATGGTTCTTAATATGCGCTCTGATAGTGGGCGTTGAGCTTGTTTTGCAGTGACCTTAGAAATATCGCCACCTAGATTGCCAACTACTGATGCCTGGTCAGACTTTTGAATTAGATCAGATACAACACCGGCTTCAGCATGATCACCAATCATAAAATTGATCAAAGCATAGAATGCCTCATCATCCTTCATAATCCATTCGATAGCACTGGGCGCTACAAATTTAAATAGTACGAATGCCGGAAGTTTTTCATGAAACTTGTGCTTCCTTTTAGGATTAAATCTGATTTCATACCTTTCTGGAGGGGAGGACTTTGATAAAAGGTTCCATTTTTTACCTTTTGGATCTACCTGGTTAACATCAGATATAACCTTGCCTACATCGTGGAAGAGGGCGCATAAAAATACAACGTATGTCCATAGATCTTTTCTTTGCTCTACCTCTTCAGGTATAACACCTGGAGGCAATATTTGGCCACGACGCAACCGGAGTGCATTTAGAATAATTTCTATAGTGTGCTGAAGCATTCCGCCAGGTTGACTATGGTGGTGTGCTTCCGATGCTGGCAGAAGCTGAATGACTTCTGCATATTGTTGTATAGGAACCATGTATAGATGATCAAAGAATTTTCTTGAAAGCCCAGTTAATTCATAAATCTCGTTGAGCTCATCGTTATATGGCTCTAATAGGATGTCATAGGGCTGCCTACTAATTTGTTTTCCATTTCTCAATCTAGGTGTTTCGGCTTTATTTTTGGAAAATATTTTTTTGACCGCATTCAACATGAATCTTACCCTCTAAATAAAAAAGCCATCTACCCATTCTTTAACTTCAAACAAGTCAGGGGAGGATCTAATATCGTAGTAAGCGTGAACATTATCTAGCCGTTTTCTAAACTCGATAAAGCTCTCTCTTAGAGGGTTCCATCGTTCTTTTGTATCTCTTGAATAAATCCTGATTTCGAATAATCCTTTCTCAATCAAAATTTCAGCAATCTTAGAAGTCAGGCCAAAAGGTGATTTTGGTTCCGACAGCTCTAAGTCCAACGACTTAAAATCAGATGCGATCGGGAAATTATTTACTTCTATTAAGTCATCAACCTCTAGAAAATTCCGTTCAAGCATGGCCAGCAATATGTTCAATGCAGATTGATTTCTGTCTTGCTTTATACCAATGATTTCTTTTGGTTTACCGAAGGTTTCTGTGTTTCTATAGGTATCTTTCATAGAGTTCCAGTTTTCTTCAGATGCTGAGCAGATTCTGAAAAAATCTTCAGGGGATGAAGAAATTTTATAGCTTGGATTAATCTCTTCAAGTCTTTCAAACCCCAGATGAATGTCTCCTATTGTCAAACCCGATAGGTTTTCCCCAAAATCAATCTCTTCTTCAATTACAACTTTGAACCAGTCTGGGTTCCTAACGGTTTCAACCTTATCTTTATAGTTTTCTTGAATTTCATTCCAGCTGCTATCTGATGCAGTACAAATTTTTGAGAAGTCTTCCGGTAGGGGAGATATTCTTTTTCGAGGATCTATTGCCTCGATGCGAGATATCCCTAGATTGATTTCACCAATCGTGAGATCTGAAATACTTGCTTCAAACTCAGAAAAAGCATCTTCTATCGTTTTGAACCAATCGTAATATCGACTTGGCCCGAACTCATAGAGTTGATCCAGAGTTTTAATTACACGACGTACATTTAGTCTTTTTGGTTGCTTCAAATCTTTTGCGGTAGCTGATGACATTGTTGTTTCAGTCTCTTTATTTATTACTTGGTAGTATTGTTGCAGAAACGGGAATTGGAGGATGAAATTACAAATATCAAGGATGTGTATTTGTAATTCAGAATGGTATTTGTGATTCTATCAAGCCCGTTTCTATAAAACGGGCTAGGCTTGAAAATTACTTATCTGGCCTTATTTGTGTCTAGGGTTTTAGTGGCGATTGGGACGAGTATCAAAGAATTACAGAGCCCTAAGTGCGTATTATGGAGCAACCTAGTGTCACCCATGATGGTAGTAGAATGGCTGAAAACCAATCAGTGGTACTGGTTGCCGACAGTCGTAGTTTGGCCAACTTCGGTCATTTGTTCGAGTCCTGTTTGGCTTCCCGTTCCGGACAAATCCTGGCACCATTGGAATGAGGTTATCTATATCGGTTAATGAACGGCTGCTTTCGATCAGTAGCCATTCATAAAATCAATCGAATGGCCCTAATGACGCCTCAAACTGCTCAATCGGCACCGGCTTGCCAAACAGATATCCCTGGTAGTGGGTACACCCCTTGCTCAGGAGAAGTTGTTGTTGCTCTTCCGTCTCTACCCCTTCAGCAATGACGTCCAGTTCCAGGTTTTGTGCCATAGCAACGATGGTGCGAACAATGGCTTTATCGCTGCTGTCGGCGGCAAGGTCGCGCACGAACGACTGGTCTATCTTGAGCTGATCGAGCGGCAGCTTCTTGAGGTATTGCAGGGATGAATAGCCAGTGCCGAAGTCGTCCAACGAGAGCTGGATGCCGATACCTTTCAATGTGTTCATGGCTGTAATGGTGTCTTCGATGCTCTTTACCAGTATGCTTTCGGTCAACTCTAATTTGAGTCGCATCGGGTTGATGGCATGGCGCTGCACGGTGGATTGTACTTGAGCCATGAAATCAGCCTGGCGAAATTGTCTGGCACTGACGTTGACCGCCAGAACGAGGTCACAGGTGAGCGCATCTTGCTCCCATGCCTTGAGTTGGGCACAAGCCGTATCCAGCACCCATTGCCCGATGGGCACTATCAGTCCGGTGTCTTCCGCCAGCGGAATGAATTGGTCAGGTGGTAGCAGACCGTGTTCGGGATGTATCCAGCGGATCAATGCTTCTGCTCCCAATGGACGGTGCGAACTGTCCACCTGAATCTGGTAATACATATGAAATTGCCCCTTCTCAAGTGCTTTGTGTAATTCGCATACGAGGGATGTGCGGGCGTTAATGGCATCCTGCATTTTCGGATTAAAGAATCTCAGCGTGTTGCGACCTGCTTTCTTGGCCTGATACATGGCGATGTCGACTCGTTTCAGCAGCTCTGCCACAGTCGTGCCGTGATTGCTGAAAAGAACTACACCAATACTGGCGGTGCAGTGATATTCGTCCATGGCAAGCTGGTAAGGCTGGTTGAGCGTAGCGAGTATTTTTTCGCTGACGTCTTTCGCCTGTATTGCTGCGGTTTCAATGTGTTGCTTGCTCAGGCCTTCCAACATCACTACGAATTCGTCGTCGCCCAGACGAGCCACTGTATCGCTTTTGCGCACACAGGACTCCAGGCGTTGCGCGATCTGTTGTAGCAGCAAGTCACCGACGTCATGGCCGAGGGTGTCGTTGATGTCCTTGAAATTGTCCAGGTCAAGCAACAACAGCGCAACCTCCCGGCCGCTACGCGAGCTGGTAACGAATGCATGATCAAGCCGATCCATAAGAAGCCGCCGGTTGGGCAGGCCGGTGAGCTGATCAAAGAAAGCCAGATGCTCAATTTTACTATCGGCCTTGAGACTGCGCGATTTAGCGAGTTGCCGTTCAAGCTTGGCTTGCTGATTCAGCGGACGGAAAACCAGGAGATAAAGAGCGGGAGAAACAATCGCGGTGAGCGCGACGGGATCAAAAACATAAATGAACAGATTTTTCAGAAATGGATCTTTCAGGAGGGTGGTATTTATGTTTTCGAAAAGCACCATGATCAACAACTCGCCCACCAGCACGATCAAAGCCAACGCAATCGCCACTCGCGCGGGGGTATTTAGAACTATCGGAAGCTTTTTCATAATGTGCTCTCCCATTTCGGCCATTCAGCGACGGTGGAAAGTGCGTGTAAAAACGATGTGAGGAGAATTACCGCAAGTTGATCGCGCGGAGGGGGGTAATCTATCAGCATGATCTGGTCTCGCTCTGCTTTTCCTGTTCAAATACGGGGGCTATGAACCGCACTATTCATCCTTTATTCAGGTATTTATATGGGCAGCTGTCGGTCTTGAATGACCGTTCATGGCCGAACCTCATCAGTCACCGTATTGCAGCAGCCTGCCGGTTTCATTGCAATCTGCACCAACTTCCGTTCTGCCCAAACTAGACCCGCGCGAAACTTGCCCAATATCAGCTAGAATAGCTGATAAATCATTTTCTTAACCAGGTGCAAAGTAAATGATCGCGGATTGACGTAAAATCGGTTTTTTTATATAGACCGATCCGAGGGAAGTAAGAATTGGATGATGTTTCTTTTTTCATCGTTAAATAATACGCTAAATTCTTAAATAACAACTTGCATTAGGTTTTGCTTATGCGTACTGGGTTTAATGCTGACAAAGCTACCAAATGTAAGTAGGTAGAACAAGATATGGCTCGATACCTTTATTTTTATTAAACAACATAGACGAAAGTTAACTCTATTGATATTACTTGCTTTTATCTTGTAATTTTAAAAAGTCTCTCGTTAATACGATTGGAGCTGTAGGGCCGGTCGTCGCCCGTAGCCCTTATGCTGCCCCCCTGTTTTGGGGCAGGCCCTTACGGATAGGGCCTTTCCCCGTAAGGCCTCCCTTCCTTTAAAACCTTTCCCTTTGAACCATTCCTTATATTCCATTCCATTCCCTTGGTGGTCGCCCACGACCACCGGCCATTAAGCCCTTAGCCATTACAAATACTGGAGGTTGTTATTTGTAACTGGTACTCGACATTCTTGATTGTTATTTAATATTCCATGCAGTGTTACAAATTAGGTTTTTAAGGAGATATTGAATGATTAAAGTAATGAATATTTTTGATGCAAAAAACGATAAGTTCATTGATGTGTCGCATCGAGGTCATGATTTTGGAAGTTTCGTAATGTTAGCGGATAAAGTTTTAGAAGTTATCAATTCTGAGATAGAAATTGACTGTCGCAAAAAATGGGGTGTTTCTAGTTTCTTTACTGATCCATTTATACCAGTTCGATATGTTTTAGATGATGAGGTTGTCGCAAATCAGGCTGAGTGCCAGTTGGAAGTTTGCATCACTTCAAATCAAGGTGATGATGTTCTGGAGTTTAGATTCGATGTTGCTGCAAATAACCAGACGGATATCGATGAGGCTCGTGAATATGAGAAAGGCTTTTCATGGGCTTGCCAGGTGAATTTCTCAAAGACCGTTCATATTTCGGAAGGCAAAATTCCGAAATTTATTGCTTAACTTATCCACAGATTCTGTGGGTAACGTGGCCGATATTTTATGTTGGCCACAACAACAACTTGAAAATAACGAATGTTTTACAGGAGTGATTAAATTATGAGCAAACAACAAAAATCAAACAGTGTTATGACCATTGTTTTGGAATACCCATCGAACCAACCTAAAAAAACAAGTATTGGAGATATTGAGAAGCTTACGGGTGCAACATGGGTTGCCGGTTCAGCTTTTAATGCAGTTCATGCCTTAGAGATCGCCCAAGAAGCTCTTGAGCGATTAAGAGCGGTGGGTGCTGACAATGTGGCTACTGATGCACTTGATAAGATTGAGTCTATGGAAATGAGGCTAAGTGAAGGCAATTAACTGACTCAAAATATAAACAAACAGAGACAACAAAACGGGCTTTGTTAGAGCAATAAGCCCATTATCTAAAAGCGTCTGACCTTTACTCGAGCTAAACATGATTCCAGATGCGAACCCCATCATTACACCCATAATTACAACACCTTTATCCTTCATCGAAGGGATTCCTGTCGTCACCGCTACAACCGCAACGATAAGAAAAATATAGCCCCAAAACCGTAACTCATTTTTATCGCTTGGTGATTTGTTTTTATCTGTCACTTTACTTCTCCTTTTGTAGTTTTTCTAGGGCTCTAAATGCAGTTGATCTGGATACATGGTAATCATTGACAGCAATATCTTCAATCGTCCTGTTATTATCAGGGGAGTCTAAAATTGCTTTAAAAGACTTTGCTTGTGCCATAGTCAATTTGGGTTTACGACCACCTTTTCGACCACGAGCACGAGCGGCCTTAAGGCCAGCAGATGTTCTTTCACGTATGATATTGCGTTCAAATTCTGCCAAGGCACTGAAAATATGAAATATGAGTCTTCCGGAAGGGGTAGAGGTTTCGATATTATCCGTAATTGATACGAATTGAATACTGCGCTCATTCAGATCATTGACAATATTAATCAGATCCTTGATTGACCGGCTTAACCGGTCAAGCTTCCAAACAACCAAAGTATCACCGTCTCGAAGTGCTTTCAAAACATTCAATAATTCAGGGCGGTCATTTTTTGCACCAGAGCCAGTTTCTTCATAAATGGTTTGGCATCCATATTCTTTCAGAGCATCAAGCTGAAGAGACAGGTCTTGTTTATTAGTTGATACTCGGGCGTAACCGATTTTCATAATTAATCTTTATTCTTTAACTTAACTCTTTCCTGAAGTGTCTCCATATCTTTCTCCAAGTTTATTAATCTATTTTGGATCATTTCGAATTCCTGATTTATTGCAATCATTATGATGGTTCTTATCCACTTAAATATCAAACTGAGAAGTCCCGAGTACGCCAGAAAACAAATTATGAAAAATAAGGTAAACAGTCCCAAAAAATTTTCGAGCGGAAGGGAATCTTTTGTTGAAACCACTGTAATAATTAAGATAGTTGTAATAACAGAAAGGATTGCAGAAATAGTAAGTAGCAATTTATTATTCAAAATATGGATTCCTTCTAATGTTTTATAAAATAAAGTGTCACAAATCAAAAAAATATATTAATTTGACATTATGAATATGATAATGGCTTTTGACACTAAAGGAAACCGAATTTAGGTCACATCAATTTTTTATTTCGGAAGTCTCAAAATCATACGTTTTTGAGACTGTTTTAGGCAGGTGATTTACGCTTCCATAGACAACTATAGCCCTAAGGTATAATCTTCTCTTATTTAAATTAAATTTAAGGGGTGGTTCTGGGGCTATCAATATTTATATGGATGAGTCTGGTAACTCTGGAGCTCAACTACTCGATATAGATCAACCAGTTTTCTCGTTAGCGTCAAATTGCTTTGATGAGCACCAAACAACAGAACTGATAGATTTATTGAAATCCAGCCAAACAAATGGAGAAATCAAGTTTTCTTCATTAAAGAGTTCTAAAGCGGGTAAGCAACGCTTAATTGATTTTTTCTCATCAGGGTTGATTAATGAGAACTTTGTAAAAGTTTCAATATTTCATAAAGAGTATATGGTAGTGACTAAGGTTGTAGATATGCTAGTTGAGACCTGGGCTCATGAAAATGGTACTGATTTGTATCAAGACGGTGCCAATATCGCTTTGTCCAATATGCTTTTTTATTGTTTGCCTGTGTTTTGCTCTCAAGAATCCTTTAATCAATTTATTGCTAGTTTTATTAAAATGGTTCGAATGAGAGACGAACAAAGTATTAGTGAGTATTATTCTTCGGCAGAGAAATTATATGATGCTTGTTCAGATGAAGAGTTTAAGAAGTACTTAGCTCTATTTAAAAGTTATCCACGAAAACTATTAAATGTAGCGCTGAGTAGCGAGGGGAGTTTTTCACTTGACCCCGCAATTCCTGCATTATTTAATCATTGTTGTGCATGGGGAGAGGTTACTGACGATTTTTTAGTAATTCATGATGAATCAAAGCCAATACAAAGTAGTTTAGAAATATTTCATAGGTTGATGGACCAAGGGCAAATGTCTGTAGAAGTGGGCTATGATAGACGTAAGTTTTCTTTACCTCTTAAATCACGAGGAATAACGCTAGCTGATTCCAAAAGTACTTTCCAGGTTCAAGTTTCAGATGTAATCGCTGGTTCAGTTAATTATTGTGCAAAGTCTTTGTTAAATGGACAGGAAAATGATTTGACAGACATTATTCAAGAAACTTTATTTAAAGATGGATTAATGCTTTCACCAATATGGCCAACTCCACATGTAACACCACAAGAATTACAAACGATTGGTGGAGGTGGTTTTAATCCAGTTGATGCAATCACTACTTTGTTGCAAGAGGGCTAAAGAGAGTGGTTTTTTGAGTTCTTTGCAATAACTATGCTGGTTTAGCTTTAGTGCGAATCTGTTTGATTTGTTTGAATGACATCCCTGGCCTAAATGGAGATTGTTTTAGATGTGGCCCGTAAATAAGCACTTCTGATCCTTTGCATTTTTTTTGAGCTGAGTAGTTTAATTCAAAGGATTTAGGTTGGTAGTGTTGATATAGTGCATTTATTTCAGGGGTATTGTCATAAGTCACAATCCAGGGTTGAGAGATTGATTCGATACTATCAAGCAGTTTCACATGGTCATCATGCTCAAAGAAATTCTGATATAAACCTTTACCTTTCACATAATATGGCGGATCAATATTAACCAGGCTTTTTTCTGAAACGTTTGTAAGTTTATTCTTTATAAAGTCATTGGCATCAAGGTTTGATAACTGGATTTCGTCTTTGAATAAAGCGATATCTTGTATTTTTTTTATGATAGATTCTTTTGGGAATCGGCAGTCAAGTTTGTAATTTCCAGATTGCTCTTTTCCACCAATAACACCAGCTTTAATTATTCCAGAACGATTCGTCCTATTTAAGAAAAGGGTTGAAAAGGCAAGGTCAAGCTTGGATCGGTTTTTCATAGCTTGAATGTACTTCTGGTGATGCCACTCATCAATTGTTATCGGGGTTTTCTCAATCAATCCACATAAATCATCTGTCTTATGTAACACAGAATACCAAAACGCATATATTGAAGGATTTAGGTCATTGATAAATACCTCTTGCACGTACCCTTTTAGTAGAAGATGCCACGCGATTCCTGCCCCACCTGCAAAGGGTTCGATATAAACGCCGTCCAAGAGTTTATTTTCACGCAATAACTCTATCACGAAGGGGGTTAGTTGAGACTTTCCTCCAGGATAGCGTAATGGGGAGTAGGTTATCGGCATTAATGATCCTTATTCATTATTTCTGAGCATCTTAAACAATTTCAAGACTTTTGGCCACTATTCATTTTGTTGATTTCATCAAATAATATTCCTATAGAATCTTGTATAGGATCCCATGCAAGAATGAGGTCAGTCGGTGATGGTTCGACTGTTCCATGCACATAATTGTTCATGAGGTTTGCGCTTAAAGGAGATGAAGGGGTAGGTGTGTTTGCAGCTGCCTTTAAAGGGTTAAGTCGTTTCTCAGGGATTCCTTTCGATATTAAATTTTCAACAACTTTATTGATATGTTTATGGAGATCTCGTTGTTGTTGATGTTGTCCCATTACCTTTTCAAGGTAGTGATGGATGCTTAACTCAATAAACCCTCTAAATAGAAGTGCCGCAGCGTTTGGGTAAGTTTTTAAGTCTAACTTCTTTAATTCATCATAAATTCGTTTAATTTTAGGCTTATTAATTTGAAGCTTGAAGTCATTGGGTATGACACGATTTCTTTTATTAGGGCTATTATTGTCTCTTTTGCTTTTTGGTTTTATTTTTTCATTCGAATCTGGTTCAGATTCATTATTTGTTGACTTTGGTAGATCTCCATAATGCTTTTGCCTGTGCTCATGGAGATTAAAATCTGATAAAAGCTTGTGTCCATAGTTTTCTCTTCCTGTGGCATCGATTCTAGATGATAGGCCGCCATTCTTAGAATCTATTAGGCCGTCTAATAAAAATCGCTGAACAACTTCATTAAATATATCCCTGGGAAGGTTTGACTGAATCCAGTTTTTTCTAAAATCGACTCCAATACTTTTGCGAAAAGATGGGTTGCTAATATATCTAGTGATAGTCGTTATTTTTATGTTGTCATGATTTTCTTTTGAAATAAGCTCATTATCTAGTGCGTATTTTAGTAGTTTGTATGCTCGATCATTAGGGCTTTTGGTATTTGTGTTCTCTGCGTATCGTGCATTTTGCGTGGGATCCCAGCGCTTGGTTGTCGCACCGCCTTGATTATTCCCATGTTTTATTAATATCCAGTGGTGGGCTTCCTCTCTTGAATTAAAGAGTGTGCAGGTTATGTTGTAGTCACCTTTATATTTTTTTGAAAGCTTAGAAAAGTAAGTTTCGTCAGATTTTATTGCACAAAGGGTGGGCTTCTGTAATGCCTTTAATGCTGCAAGGCGTCGATTCCCTTCAAGCACAATATATTTTTTATCGTCATTAGGAGAAGGCATGATTATTAATGATTCGGTAGGGTTGATTCCATGATTGACAATATCTGCTGCAAGTTGACGAATATCTTCATCTTTTATCAGTTTTTGAAGAGCTTCTTTCTGTCCTTCAGATGGGTCGTGTCTAGGGTTAATATCATCAAATAAAATGTGCTTTACGGAAATAGTTTTTCTGTCATTTGCCATTTTTCCTTCCTAAGTAACGATCAAGGGCTCAAAACGTTAAATAATTTAACGTCTGGTCAGCGTTAAGAGCCGTAGGCTGACTTTTGAAAATGTTTTTTTTCAAATTTTTATTAGATGCTTTCTAATAAGAAAAGATATTATATTAATTCGTATAAATCTGCAAAATAAACGATGATTTAAAATCAGGTGAGAGTAGGTATTCACCTTCGGTTCATTTATGCGCTGATAAACTCAGCGCCGAGACCATATAAACCCTGTCCCAAATCAATCATATAGTGATTTTGCCTCATATTAGAAAGCCCAGTTGAAACAGCTCTATAGTATTGAAGCAATATAAGTCTTTGTTTTTAAAAGAAAAAACATAAAAATAATTCTTGACACTTGTTGTTAAACCCGTAAAATAGGGGCTAAGACAGAACGGAATTGAGGACACAGATATGAAAACTGAAATGAAAAATCCTTGGAACAGCGTAGCAGATGAAAACGCCTCTAAACCTCAGTGGATGAATCATCCAGTCGTTCGTATACTCTCTAAAGTGTTTATGCTTGCAGTGTTTGGTATCTTTATTTTAATGTGGCAAGTTCTTGAAAATGTGTTTAAAAGTGAAGAAGAACCGATTGAGGAAAAGCCGCTTTATAATGAAGGGGCTTATCTTGATCCCGATTATGATGATGACGGTGTGAAAAGATGGTAATCCTTACTAGGAATTAAATAAATCACTTGGGGCTTTAAGCCCTTTTTTACATTTTAAGACCTGCTGCTTATCACCAATTACTCCCCTTGGTTTACTTGTCATTATCCGTTTACTACTTTATGCTTGCTCTTAAAAAAGCATGAGGAATAAAATGTGGATTTTTCAAATATTGTGAAAGGTCAGGTTGCACAGTCGTTGGTTAAAACTATTTTTGAAACTGGTGGATACCGAGTTTCACGGCTTGGGGTTGAAGAAGTTTTTAAAGAAGTAACTCATCTTGAATATAGACAATACCAAGCACTCAAGCTTCCTCTTGCGCTAAGAACGTTGCCAGATTTTTTAGTTGCGACACCTGATATTGATAAAGCGTGGTTACTCGAAGTTAAGTTTCGAAGTAATTTCGATAACGATACAATAACTGAGCTGCATGAAACGTTATCGAAACAATTCAACTACTGGGATGATGCGGTGGCGGTTATTTTAATTGGTACTCACCCATGCGAAGAAAAATCAGGTAAGTTCATACAAGACTATATGCGTGTTATAACAAAGGATAGCCTTAATGAACTTATAAAGCCCAGAGACATTCATCGAGCCCCTAGCTATCTTCTATCAAAAGGGTATATTCTTTATGAAAATTACTGGGTTTGGGATAGTTTAAAACAACCTCATCACTTTTTTTCTGGACTTCACGCAGAAAAAGTTTTAAAAAAAGCAGACACAATGATTAAGACATTAAAATCTCTTGTAAATAATTAAACATTGATACGATGGTGCCATCTATCATCTACCTAATGATTTTTTAGCTGCTCCTGCCCCTTTATCTCCTGTCGATCTAAGCCCTTTAAATTCATCACCTACCATTTCAAATGCTTCATGACCAGCCAAAGCCATCATTTTTCCAAAATACATTGGTATTCCAAGATAAAAGAAAAACGTGGCTATAAGATATAAAAAGGTATTCATCGACACATCCATATCTTCAGTACCGCCTAAATCAGGGTACATGATGCCAATCAAACCTTCGTTTATCCAGTCAGCAATATGCCACCATAATGACAGCAATAAAGCGCCTATCAAATAAAACATAAGTTTTACAACAGTTTCGACCTTGAATCCACCGATGGGCAATATGATTGCAATCATCATGACTATGGTAAAAATAATACCTGCCTGAACCATCAATAATCCTGGCTTTAATAGCTCTAAAACGATGCCTAGTGAAAAGCTTGCAACACCTGCACCAATACTTGCAAAAACTCCCTGAACCCAATCCCAAATGCCTTGCATGAGGCTTCCATCATTTGCATATTTTCGGTCTTTTTGGCCGAGCATATCTGGTGGGTCAGTTTTTAACAACCTCTTAATCAGAACATCTCTTGCATCTTCTGATCCAAATGTTAGTTGAGCCCAATCCCATAAATTTGATACTGATGATGTAAGCCCTGAGTTTCCAGTTACTAGACTATGCCCATCACTGCCAAATATTTCTTGAACTGCTAATTGAGACGCTGCATGGTCTGACAACCTCACCCTTAATCCTTCTCTTTCATATCCAGAATAAGAAGTATCATCATTGCCTGTCCACCATGTATAGCAAGAAGGAGACTTTGCATACTGGACAATATCACCGTTTGCATTTGGGGTGTCTAGTAAATAAAGGGTTTGAACGCCATATCGATCTGCCGTGGCATAGGGCATGATCTCGTGTTCCCCATAGCATGTATTGTTATTGTAATCTGACCTTCCGCATGATATGTAATAGCCTGGAGTTAGTTGAAACAAATTGTTACCGATGTAATTTATATCATCATTTTCTGAAGGGACTGGAACAGGTTGTTTTTTTTCATTTTGATAGCGGCCAAGGGAGGGCAAGTAACAAGATGAAAAAAATGAATTCGTTTCATTTCGAAGTTCTTCATCTTTGATCTTCATGGAGTTAAATGTTCGAAGTAAATTCGTTAATGTAGGAGAGTATTGGGAGTCAACCCAAATAGTAATTTGATTTATGGCCGCCTTTGTTCCATACATCAAAATCCACCATCCAGGGGGAATTGGGATTTCACCATACCCTTCAACGCCTTGAGAGCTTCCAAGCTGGTAAGCAATGCTATTATCATTACTTATTTCACTTTGGATTTGCTGGATATGCTCAGATGCCTTGAATGTAGTGTTGTTATTAGGTATCCAGAATAGAATCACGACAATCATCATTGGATAGATATCGGTATAATTTCTTCGCCATTCAACGATTGATGCTATTCCCTCATTTTGACTGCGCCGGGTATCCCACCAATTTTTAACCATTACAGCAATGAAAGGGACGTAGTGTAGGTTCAAAGTGTAAATGAACATTGCAAACTTTGAATATAAATCCCAGCCTGATGCCGTCAAGACAATTTCTAAGTAGCTATCAGAGTACATAAATTAACCTTAATTAAACTTAGGTAATGCGCTGGCTTTTTTTCTAACTGGTACTGGAGAGTCTGTTTGGCCAGAATCCAATTCATACACCGTATTTGCCAAGTTTGTGACGAGTTTCTTTCTGATGTCATACTCAAAGACTGCTTGATTAAGTTCACTTTCAAGAAGTTTAATCTTTTCCTGTATTGCTACTTTAGCCACCTGTGAAGCAGAAATATTTTTCTCAGATAGACTTGTGATTAAGACTCTTCTTAATAGCAGTCCTTTATCAATTGTTAGTCCTAATGAAAGCTCATCTGCCAACGCATCGATCATGTTTATATTCATGCCTGAAGCTCTGATTTTCTGGATCAGGTCTGACGTAACAATAGAGTTACCGGGGATTTCAGATAATAGAGTAATACGTTCTTCATCTTCTTTAGCGTTATAGGCCTCTGTGAGCTTAGTTTTAACTATTGGTAGAATTTGAATGGCCATGCCAGATAAGCCTATGCCTGATTTGGACTCTGGTTCTTTTGATGGGGTTTTAGTGGTGTAAATTTCTTGTTCACCAAGAAACTCAACAGCCCATTTTCTTAGCTCTTCCGGATTCTTGAAGTTTGATACGAGTTTAGTTCTTCTTTCGTGATCTTTTGTTGGTTCATTCAGAATGGTAGTATCTCTTTTTAGAATTACATTATATCCAGAGACAGTCGCAGTACTGACTATTCTGATTGGATCCTGATTTTTCCCCCCAGCTTTTATGACACCTTTTCCAGGGACTGGCATATATACACCATTATCTCCGCCTTCTTCTTTAACTTCCTGCATTGCCGTATTCACATCAGGATTGGATTCGGATTTCTCATTTAGTGCGGTACCCTGTGCCAGCTCTGTCCATTGTTTATAAGGGTTTTCCCCCGCAGCTAACTGGCGCTCAATTGCCTGGCAACTCATAGCATTAAATTTGAGTTTTTCTTCAGCTCTAAAAACATTTGTCTGAAGCAATTCATAAAGGTCTGGAGAGTTACGCGAGAGTATTAGGGCTGGTAGTCCTGCAATAGCCGAACTACCAGCCTGGCTTACCGTGTTCATCGCATCATCGACCCCATTCTTGAGGTTGTTCATGAAATTCTGCAACCCAGAGGAAGGATCAAATTTTCCACACGAGTAACCGGCACCGAATTTTAATTTACCACCAACTTTTAAATCTGCATTATGAGAAGGTGGCGGAGATAAGGGTCTTGAACCTCCTAATTTGTAATAAAGCTTGGAATTTCTATCAATTCTTCCCAGGTCTGTTGACACGATTTTGTCGTTAGCGACTTTGGTTAGTTCGGTGTCGATATCAATGGCAATAGCATTGCTGCTAAATGCTAAGAATAAAGCAATCATTAAACTGGATTTATGGAAAGGTGTATTCATGAACGTAACCTCTATCTATTTAAAAGTAGTGATTACGAATCATGCCAAAGAATAGAGGAGGGAGAGGCGATTACAAATATCAAGTTTTGGTATTTGTAAATATTATTTCCGTTTAGATTCGTCTGAAATATGAATATTCTCAAATTATTAGGGTTACTGAAACTATTTTCTAGTTATCAGATATTTCTTTTAGTTTTTGGTCTTGAAATAGTTTATGTTGGTGAATGCTGAGATAAAACCTAATTTGGAGTCAAAATGAAACAATCCGAGATTTTAAGTGAATTAATTGAAGAAATTATACTTACCCATTCTAAAGATTATGATTGGAGTAAGGATCATGGTATACCAGGTTTTTGCGCGATTACTGGCAAGGATGGTGCTGGTTATTCATTTTCTAGTAATGCCTCTAAATTACTCGCTCAGTTAGCTCAGCGTTTTTTTGAAAACCGAAAGAATACCTGTGTAAAACTTGAACTTCATGCATATTCAAAGCTATTACGTCAATCATTTGTTGATGTATTAAGCAATGTTCAAGATGATGAGTCAATCAAAGACATAACAGATATCATACCAATGTTAAAAAGCAATATTGAAACCAGGGTTAAAAATACCGCCGTCAAATTTACTCACCTTACCCCGACAAAACTTAGTTTTCCTGAAGGGTATAATAAATTAGATTTTGGCTCCGTGGTTATTTATCAGTTTAGCGATTGGGTAACAAATACTAATTTAAAAATGGGTGGGAGTTCTGATTGGAAGAACATTATTTTTAAAGGTAGTCATGTTGAACCTGACATCGAACAAATTCATGCTGACCTGACATCAAACCACCAAGATATTGACGAAACTCCATATAACATATCAACATTATTACAGGATTTTCAGAAACCATACGACAAAGTAATTGAATTAGAAATTGAAGGTTATGAGATCGAGCTTTCACGTAAACTTGGTAGATTGGTTTCAAAAACTGCTGTTGACTCTATAAATCTAGCATTTGCATCTGATGAAAATGTTTTTAACAGAAATATGATTCGTTATGAAAGACAACCTGTAATTTTTGAAAGCACTATATCGATACACAAAGATCGCTTACATAACTCTATAAAAAACCACTACCGAGAAGATCCCCTAGAACCAGGGATCGATTTTACAAAATATTGCGATTCTATTGGACAAATCGTTTCATCGTTAGTTAAAGGTGGTGATGATTCAAAGCTGTCCCAAAGGTGGGCTACATCATTAGACTGGTTTGCAGAAGGTTGTCGAGAAAGAGATGATGCTTTAGCAATAACCAAGATGGCCACGGCTTTAGACATTCTAGCACATGCAAGTAAATATCAACCTATAGTTGATATGCTTTCAAACTTACTAAACATACAGAAAAACACACTTGTATTTACAAACAATTCAAAAGAACAAGAACTTGATTTATCTAAAGCCGTTAAAAAAATTTATAACGATTCAAGGTCAAAGTTTGTTCACGGAAGTCTAGTTGACAGGCTTGAATCGTATAATAATGAACGAATAATAGCCTTCTCATTAGCTAGACGAGCACTAATAGAAGCTGCGATTAGGTTGAAAACCTATTCTGGTTCACCAGATGACAGTAAAGCTTTTCGGACAATGTAAAAAGCACTAGAGATTGATTGTTCTGACTCACCCAAAACTACCTTTTGTAACTTTTTTAATTGAGACAAACCGGCTCCGTCTTAACAGTTTCAATGTAAAAACCAACACCAGGTACACAGCATTCATATTGTCGCCAATAGTTCCAAGCATACTGGTGAGAACCATCTATTCGACCTTTGCTCCAGCCAATTTTACTAGACCCAAATGGCTTACATTTTTTATCATTTTTGGGGGAAAACATCTGCCACTTATCCTTTTTTTCGTTACTGCCGGCACCAATTTTTTCTTCAGCTTCGGAATCATTTCCTTGTTTTGAAAATAAAGGGCCTTTGTTTTCTTCATTCCCATGTGAAATCTTTTCAAGCCCTGTCTTTTCCTTTAAGCTAAATGAGTCTTCTAAAGATCCTTTAATAGGGTTGTAGATATGCGCTTGCCCATCTCTAGTGACAATATCAACAGCTCTTTGGGCGACGACGGCAGCAGCTTTAGCGTCATCTTTTTGCATTAAAAACCCCTGACGTGGATAAATCGAACCCCAGGTACCACCAAGGGGATCCGTTAGCGATCTGGACCCAACTTCTCTTTGGCCTGGCGTAATGGATGCTAACGTGAATCGATCTGGAATACCCCAGCGCCACCCAATATAATCAAAGGTGCTGGAATAGTAGGGCATGAATGGCTTTATATCTGACTCACAAACAAATCCAGAAATGCTTTGCTGTGTTGCTAAAGATAGTGGATGGCCAACAATGCTGACATCTTTATATTTGATAGATGAATTAGCTCGTAATTGAGGCGGAGTGAAGTCACCGCCCGATAGTTGCTCCCCGGCTATTTCGCTAATTAAGCCTTTTTTAACAGCCTCTTCAGCATTACCCATCACACTTCGATAGTCTACCCAAGGATTTTCCATTGGTTCGTCCATGACCGTTACAAAAAGATCGGGTAAGTAGTGTTTTATTCTAGGGGTCGTATTGATGTGGCAACCGCCAAAGAGGCTGCAAGATAGGTAAAAACATACGCCAACAATGCAATAATCGACGCATTCTGTATTCAGTGTTTGTGTGGTAATTTCAGCGGTTGTAAACTCTTTTGCTTTGACGGACTGAGCAAGAAGAAAAGTACCAAGAAGAATGCTTGCAACACTTTTTTGATACTTCATCTTAGTTACCTATATGCTCTTGTGCAGCAGTTAGTATTTCGGCGATATCGGTGGATCCATAAAAGATACCTTGCCTATCATTAATGACCGCAGCGGGGATCCTTTGAAGCCCTAACTTAGCGGCTTTAAGTGCGGGTAAATAGGCTTTTGCAACTTTTTGGCCAATATCGGTTTCAGCAATCCTTCTTTTTAAGATAGCAGCAGCTTTATCTCGATCTGAAGGAAGGTCTGAACTGATTTCTTTCTCCACTCGATCGACAGAATCGACATAATGAATCTTTAAACTGATATCACGGCCATAGCCTTGATTTTTAACAATCATGCCATGTTCAATAAATAGATCGATGCTTTTTACGTCCACAGCATTTGCCGCTGAACTCAAAAGCATAGTGATGGTTAAAGCCCAGGTTCTCATAAAAAATCCTTTAAAAATTATGCAACGTTTTTTGGTTTCTTACGACGTTCACGCATTTGGTCTGCGATCATATATGCCGCATCGAGCTCAGAAATTCCATGTTTATCCATCAATTTTTTACGAGCCAATTTCTCATGGCCTTCAGTTTGTGCTAATGCCATTGCAATTGAAGGCGGTACATTCCTAAAGAGTGATAAGAGGTCATCTGACATAACGACGCCTTCCGTGTATTTACCCGGTTCTTTACGGGCAGCGAGTAGTAGTAACTCTTGATCTTTAGTTAAGGCTTTAAAGCGAGAGATTTGCTCAACTTCATCTTGTGTGGTTGACATCGTTATCCACCACTCCATATTCGAGAGCATTTTGCTTGCAGAATCTTTAAAGTCAGAGAGGTTTTGTGTGGCCAACCAAAACCATAAGTTCAGTTTTCTGGACATCTTTGTCATATTCGTAACAATGGGTGCAATTAAAGGGTTTGTGGTGGTAATGTGACCTTCATCGGCAAGGGTTATAATAGGGCGGCCAGTGTATTGATTTGCTTCCGCAATACTGATAACTTTATTAAGCATGGAAATCATGCTGACCCCCAGCATATCCGCATATTCATCACTGACCATCATGCCGATATCAAAAATAGTGACATCAGCATCCGGCCAGGTCTCTCCTGGACGATTAAAAAACTTACCTCGAACACCGGAACAAAACATTTTCATATTGTCGGAAAATTCAACAAGCCTTTCACAGCGTTTATCGCTTAATTCTGGATCTTTAGACATTTCAAAAAGGGCTTTAGAAATATCCTCAGGGAGGGTATAGCCTTTATCAATCGTGTTTTTCCCAGCCAAAACGATTGCCTGCATGATATCAAATCGCTCATGCCTTCGAATTAGATCAAGCTCCTTCTCCTCACCACCGGTAATCATAGTGATGGCCGCAATAATCATTTCTCCGAGCTCATCCCTTTGGTCATCTTCGGTGCTGTCTTCTAAGTCAATATCTTCTTTCATCGAACCAATTAAATCATGTTTGGTTTCAAAGCCTGATTCATCAATATTTTCCTCTTCAGTTATTTCTTTTAACTTGCAAGCATCATTAAAAGGATTCAGTGAGATGGGCTTGTCGGGTGTGACTGTGACCTGGTGAACTACTACACCAAATTTCTGCAAAAATTTACCTAGAAGATAAAAGGATTTCCCTTTTTCGATAATAAAAAACCGAGCTTTATAAAAAGCGACATACTGAGCAATAATAAAGTTAAGTAAAGCTGATTTCCCTGAACCAGTTGGCCCTAAAATTAGTGCAAAAGCATTTTTAGCTCGATCTTTTAATGGATCAAAGCTAAATGGTTCTCCACCTCGATTAAAAAACAAAAAACCAGGGTTGCCGGTTCCTCGCGAGCGGCCATAAAACGGAATGATTTTAGCTAGGTGTTTTACAAAGTATTTTCGAGCTCTTCTCAAGGTCGGGTGACGATCATAATCACGATCAAAATTAAAAGGGATTCCTCGTAAAAAGCAATCTTGCGAGACAAGATCCAGCTTTGGATCAATGGTTTTTAAGCCTGAGGCATCTAACCAAGTTGTAACTTGGCGTAGTTTACGATTGAGATCATCTGAATCATCCCCTTGAACATACACTCCAACAAAAGATTTTAAAGCAACATTTCCATTTGCTATTTCTTGTCTTGCCGTTGTAACCTGAGCTTTAAGCATTTTTGACTTTTCATCGGAACCAATTAAATTGGCTTCCATCTTCGCCAACTCTTCTTCAATGACATCCTCAGCTTCAAAAATAATGGTCTGAGAATAGATTGCGCCGGTTGGCATTTTGTCCCATAAAGCATACCGTTGATCGCCATTCTTGAGCTCGGCAGATATCGCCCCAATTTGGGGTTCTGTGGTTGGTTTTTCAACTGTAACGAAGCGGATGGGCTTTTCATTAAACCACCAATTCCCTTTCTCATCAGAGTATGGGTATTGGCCATGTAACGCATCTTTAACAAGATCACCCGTTGCACCATCTTCAAACAGACCTAAGCAGTTGAAATGTTCGTTGTCATGGTATGGGTGCCTTTCTAAGTACTTATCGATGTCAAACCCAATATAATCTTTATTTGCCGGAACAAAAAAGCGACTTAACCAGTAATAGAGTTCAGAAGGGGGCTTTTGTTCAACTTTGATATTAGCAGCTTGAAATCGACTTTTTAGCTGATCAATTACATCCCCCAGTTCCGGTGCATGATCTTTTTTAGTATTTGGATCTTTTCTCCAAAGATACAATCGCACTTTGCGATATCGGGCATACCAAATGCCTCCGGATACCATTCGATCTTCAAATAATCCGTTTGGATCTGATACGTCATCTAAATGTTCTCTTAAAATCCGAGTCCATTCTTGTGTAAACTCAGAATTATGAATTTTTTCTGATTGCGGGTAGTTTGAAACGGTATTTTTAAACCCCTCCATCGACCCTTCATCTTGAAGCGTAACATTCATCATCCAGGGAGAAACAGCATCTCTAGGTATCGAATCCTTTAAGATACCAATAATCTTATCTAAGATATCGTTCATATACTCTTCGGATCGAGCATCAGCAACAATTGGTGTGATTTCAAAGACCGCCCCTATAGTTTTTAGATCATCCATAAGGACATACTTTCCACCCAAATCCATCCTAGCGTTAATTAAGTCGCTGAATGAGGACATATTATTGAGTTCTTCAGCTTGCTCTTTAGTTGTTGTGATTGGTGACATCCATTCTTTCACTGTCAAAGGAAGCTGGCCGATACCTGACCATCTAGCAAGTTTTGTGTCTTCAGGAACTTTAGGTACTTTTTGAGGGTCAGAAAAATCCATCCCTTTTTCATGCATTCCCATCAATCTATCAATCCATTTCATAAGCTATCTCACGTTATATGGAGTTTCGCCGGGCAGGGCATACTCAATTGCTTTTTCATACATTGAAAAGGCGGTAGAGTAGCCGGGAACGGGTACACCTGAAGAAGAAATATGTGGGTAGATAAACATGACTAAAGTTGGGTTTGGAAGACGAGGGAAGAGGTGATTTAGTTCATTGTTAGCATTCCGTGTGTAATCACTATAGTTAGTTTCATATACAGGTCTTAAATACTTATTTGATGAACTGGTGTTCGACTGCATAGTTGGCTGTCGCATTAACTCGGCAGTAGAGGGGCCGTTCTTGCTCATTTCTTTCAGGGGTGCATTAGTGGAGCATCCACTAATCCATATAGCCATGAGTAGCGTCAGAATGCGTGTCATATTTAACCTTCCTTCCCATTGGATCGTAATCAATTTTAATTTCTTCAGAAATATGAATGTCGACGTGTTGGCCACCAGGCACATAGATCACATCAAAGTACTGGCCAATTCGGTCAGAAAACCATTTTTTCACTTCAGAAAAACCACTTGATATGCCATTAAAACCGGCATTAGCGAAGTGATCTCCTATGACGACTTGATTTGTTGTGCCATCTAAATTATTTCGAGTTTGAGTTTCTGCATCAGCATAGGATTTGCTAAAGCCTTCTCCAATGCCTAGCAAACTCATTTGGGAAATGATTTGAGGGGCATTAGTGATTAGCTCACCTGGTATGCAAGGGTTAGCATGCGAATCTGAAATGTAGCCCATTCCATCTTTTGGTTTGGTGGCTTTATGAGTCATAATTTGACCATCGGTAAAGATGAAAGTCATCGTTTCAATCCGACCTGTGACACATCTTAAATTCAAGTCTCCGATGGCTGTTCCTTCAATAATTGTTTTTTCCAATCCCTGTAACTCATGATCATTAGGCATAATGATATTTTGGCCAGTGCTGAGTTTAAATTTCCAAGGATCCTGAAGTTGACCTTTCACTGGGATTTTGCCAATAAAAGCGGTTACTGCCATTGAATCCGCGATGATTGAACCATGAGGAATCGTAAACCTTGGATCCTTGCCAGACTCTAAACCAAGAGTGTTCTTAGCTTTTGAACCAACCTCATCGAGTAGGCCAGGTTGATCTTGATTTACTTCACCGGGAGAGTAATTCGATGTTAAACGACTATTGTTTTTTTTCTTAGAATAGCCGCTATCAAGCGGTTTAATCCAAACAACCTGATCAGGTTCGGAAAAGTCTTGCTCTTGTGTCTTTTTTTTCCCTGTCGGAATAATGGGCGGTACAAGACTATCAAGAATGGCTTGTGTTGAATTATTTGAGCTGTCCGTCGAAGGCGGACTGATTATTTCATTGGGCAGGGTTGTGACTGAGGGCTCTTTTTCTGCGGGTGTTAATAAAGACTCCATCCCGTTTTTAAGTGCTAGACTGGATCCATCCTTGATCTTATTATTAGAGTTTAAAACTCCAACACTGTCCTTTACGGATTCCAATGATTCAACCCTATTTTTTAAATACTGAATGTCACCAATGAGTTTTTTAAATTCGGTTGGCAGGGTATCTGCATCTGGTGAGCTGCTATTAGAATTTTTGACATCGTTTTTAGCATTCTGTTCGCCTCTACCGGTAACTGTGATTTCATCATTTCCACCAGAAAAAAAGATGATACCGGCCACAAATGCAAGGGCAACCAAAAAGAAAATAATGACTAATGGGTTTCTGCCTTTCATTGATTTAACCCCAAAAACATAGCTAATAACGGTCTTTTGTGAATGATGATGATCACAGTTTCTGATTTGTCGCCATACCTTGAAGGAAGCAACCGACCATGCATAGATGTTGCTGCTAACAGTGCGCCGGGGCTCATATCTGATTTAACCAGTCTTGGATCAATATCGATAGCATAATCCGATACATTTTTGATCCTTAAAGCACTGGCGTATAGTAGGCCCGTTTTATAAGAGATGAGGGGAGTCGCAACGATCGAAGTACAGCTTAAGGAGCCGCTTGTACATCTGAATAACGAAGTAAAGCTTTTGTTTAGTACCGAGATTCGTTGGATCGCAGGATTATTTCTAACTAATCTTTTGGGGGCATATAGCTGTTGAGCAACATAACGAGTCAAATAAGGATACGAGTTTAATAATTTATCAGCAGACCTATTCTTACTAGCTGAGTCAGCTTGACTAGGAATAGGCTTGACCTTGTTCTCTTTGTGAATTATTGCTACTGGATCTAACTGAGAAGTATCTGTCTTTACGGATAAATAAATAACATAGTTAATACCCGTTTTTGATTCCCTAACTAGAATGCGTTGTCGTTCAAACTGAACACTAGGTTCAATAAACATTCTATTGTCAACACTGGTAATGGTTTTGAATCGATTTATGGCTGAATTCGATATCCCAATTTCAATATCGTCAGGGAAAACAACCTGCCTTTCATTTCCTAGTGATAAATGTAATTCGATTGGTGTTTTGTCCCACACGATATGCTCATCTGATAGTGCAACCTGGCTGACTAACGTTATAACTAGAAAAAATAGAATTCTCACTTCTGACTTCCTTCAAGTGAAATTTTTTGAATTTCATTTGTAAACTCATAGTCGATCTTTAACCCCCAGGGGTTATATTCAGTATTAGTGTCATCGTAAATAACTAGAAATGGCACTCTCAATTTCAAGTTTTTCAATTCATAAGGCAGGGTGTCCTTAGATGCTTGTTGCCACTCTCTAAGGTTAATGTCCAGCCATACTTTCCAGCGGCCAGCGCCTAAGTTTTTAACGCACGTATCATGATAATTGCCACAGTGATCGGTTTCTGAGTAGTCTCCTAACGGGGAGAGGGATCTTTGACGATCTTTGAGTTCTAGGCGGTTTTTTTTCTTGGTGAATTCTTTATGTTTTTGAGCGATAAATCGATGGGTGAACAATGCGCTGTACTTTTTGATATTATCAATATAGTCAGTCTCGCCATTTGTTAGCCAAGTGTTTAATTGCTGATAGATCGCTCCAGTAAAGTTATAAATCTCCCATGAATTAATTTTCCCTGTACTTAATGAAGCTCCGTATTTCAATTCAGGCGGCAATGAAAGTCTTTGAGCTTCTGGTTCTTGAGCTTGAATAAAATTAATCCCGAGTGAAATAATCAGCGTAAGAATCAATGATCCGATAACAAACCTCAACGTATTTATATGGGAAATGTCATTTGCTCTTTTATCTTTGTACGGATCAGACATTTTGATTTATTCCTCTATTTCCAAACCAACGTGACTTTTTAAGTAAGAAGTAGGTTTTTTTCTGAAAATGCTTAAACATGAAAATATCAATGAGTTGCATAAAGTAGCCAGGTGGCTTGCCTCTTTTGACTGATTTCAAACTTGCCGAAGAGATCCATATCAGAGCGATGGTTCCAAAAATTGAAAAGAAAAGCACAATGATCAGCATCCAACTAATCAAAATAAATCCGATTAAAAGGCCAACAAGAAAGCTGATATAAAATGAATATTTTGCAATCACAAGAACCTCGGGAAGCGTCGCACCTTTAAATACGGGCAGTTCTTCATCAAGGTTCGCAATAATGAGATTATGCTTCTCCATCTCTGTTTAACCATTTGCCATGTTCGTTCCATACGAAAACAGCATGTAACCAATTGGAATTGAGATCATCATGGCCACAACACCCAAAATAATATTTCGAATAAAGTCCGTCATGGTGAAGTTCTTATATTCTTTATCGTCACGTACTTTATTCAGGTCGCCAATCGCAGTTTGAGCGACTACCACTAAAATACCGATAATGACAAAGGCACCAATGACAGTGATGACCCATCCAAAAATCTTCATGATCTTTTGGTCTAGTGGGGCATCGTTTTGTAAGATGTCACCCAACTGAACATCGGGCTGCTGGGGAACAACAGCAAATGCATCAGGTGAATAACTAAGCACCCATGACCCAATAACAACAGCTAACGCAAAAAAAGAGAATGATTTCATTTATAAACTCCTAGCTTAAATGGATTGCGTAAAAGCAACCGCAATGATTAAAAAAATAAATAGAAAAATTGTGTAAGTAGTGAATTCTTCTAATTTGATTTTTTCACTTTGAATTAACTTAAAGTGACTGATCACAGTCAATCCAACTCTTGCAAACACAAGCATAATGAACAGTCCTAAAAATAAGGCCGAAAAGACTGAAACATCTCCAGCAATACTTTCAAAGACATCAAAGTTCATCGCCGGTATTCACCCATAACAGGTTCAAAAGAGCGAGGCTGAGATTCTGGACTGCTTAAGTGGTCTGATATACCGCGATTGATCTTATAAAGGTCTTTTCTGAGCCAGTCATATCGGAATTTAATTCTCTGATCTGGGTTTTGTTGAGTCTCAGCAGTGCGGATCAAGATATTGATTTCTTGCAGGTGTGACACAATGTTCAGTAATGCCTTTCTTTCTGAAGAGGACATATCTGAAGCTTCATAGCTGCTATAAAAAGAAGGTTTAATCGAAACCGGGCGTAACTGAGTTGTAGAGTCGAGTGGCAGTACCTCAACTTTGTTTGCTTGATACTGCGGTTTGTTAACCGGTGGCTGAATGGGAGTCTTAGAGACTTCCTGGTTTTTATGCTTCACATCACCACTGGTTGAACAACCAGCCAATAGTGAAGTCCCAAAAAAAATTAAAGAAATTAAACGTAATTTGTTCATGACTATCCCTCTCAAAACGACAGGGCAATCATGCCAAAAAGTGAAGGGAAGGGTGGCGATTACAAATATCAAGTTTCGGTATTTGTAATTTTAAACAACCTTCTCCCAAAAGAAAGGCGCTGAATAACAAGGTTTATTTAGGTCTTCAAGCTTCATCGGACGACCAAAAAAGAATCCTTGAAAAAAATCACAATCAATGGCCAGTAGCTCATGATACTGTTCGGTACACTCAATTTTTTCTGCGGTAACGGTTTTGCCCAGTGTGTGTGCCAACTCAATAACGGTGGACACAACATGTTTTGTTCTGCTGCACAAATGTATTTTGGAAACTAATTCACCATCGATTTTAATATTTGTATAGCCATGAATTAACTTTCTTACACAAGCGTGGCCATTCCCAAAGTCATCAAGCGATATCCCTATGCCTTTTTGGCAAATCAACCTAAGTGCGGTTTGTACTGAAAACTCAAGTTCAGGCTTGACCTTACTTTCCAAAACTTCGACCTCAACGCGCTTGGCGGTTGTCGATTTTATAACGCTCTCAATATTTAAAATGAAGTTTGGATCCATACCAAGCGTTATTGGGCTGACATTCAAACAGAATTTAACGTTATTTTTCAATTTCAGCTCGTTGAAATCTTTTGTAAATCGCTTAAAAACCATCGCGTCTAATAAAATGATTCCTCCAATATCGTCTTCAGCCCAATCAATAAGTTCTTGTGGCGTTATCTTGATTTGCTCAAAATCCCATCGAGATAAAACTTCATATTTGACAATTTTCTTATTTCGATCGACGATTGGTTGATAGGCTAGGTAGAAGCTTTTTTCAATTTTAGAAATCATTTCGAGCCTCACATATATTTTTTAAAGTACATTGTGGCAAGCCAAATCGCATAAGAAAAAGGTAAAGCGAAAGCTAGCATGAATAACGATGGGTGAATGCTCCAGGGCGAAGATAAATAAACGATTATCGGAAGGTAAATAAAGGTTGTAATCCAACGTTTTGTATGATGATATACGAATGAACTTTCTCGGCCACCTGACCAAGTTCTAACGTCTCTTTCATTCAAGCCGTCTACAATGGCATAGATTCCAAATAGAATGAAGGCTGGGAGAGACATTACGATCACTGCTAATCGCACAGCATTGAGTTCGATGGTATATGCTATGGCAATAAAATATTGCTCTAAGACAGTTCCTTGCAGCTTTTCAATTAACCAAGTTAAATGGCTTGCCTCAATTACATATTCGTACATTAATTTTAAGGCGAAAAGCGCGATTTCAACTGGGGCAATCATTATTTCTTTAAAATCAGAATTTAACCATTCCAGCTCTTTTTTAAGAGATGCCTTTGCGTGTAACGCACCTGGTAGATCCCACCAATTAAAAAAGATTCCCAGAAGTTCAATAATGACGGATAGAAAAAGAGATCCGAGGTAAGTCATTATCAAAGCGACAACTATATCCAAAAGGGTTAGGAATAGTCCCTTCTTTGTATTCTCAGCTTGAGATGCAGAGTCAGACATTATGCAGCCACCTTATCTATGTCATCCATTAGATCAAGCCAATGGTTATCTTTAGACAAAAGACCTTCGCCTGTTTTGTATTTAGCCTTCATTTGTTCATAGGCTTTTTTGAAGTCTGTCGTGATATTTTTATCATCTTCCTTTTCCGGCAAAGGCATTCTGATCTTGTATAAGTTACCGCCCTCGATCAATGCGAATGCCTGACCTTTCGGCAATGAAATAATGTCGTAATTAGTCAGCATTTCAACTTCTCGTGTACTAAGTCGATCCTCATTCTTTGAGGTGAAGTCCACACCACTTCCTGGGTTAGATGAGTCATTTGCACCAGAAACCTGCATCAACTCATTAACACGAACTTTAGGAAGCTGCTTAGTCAAAACTTCAGCTGTTTCGGGTTCCTTAACTCGTAACAATATTAAATTGTTGAAGTTACCTTGAATCTGACCGGATTTGGATTTTGAGCCGATTCTAGCCTCAATATCTGAAATTGTCTGGGTATAGGCCGTAATTTGGAAGCCGCTACCGCCAGCCTTATTGACCATTGGTATAAACTGATCTCCAACAAGCTCATTGAATTCGTCTGCATGAATGGAAATCTTTAACTTACCGGATTTAATCTTTTCTATGAGTCCAGAAGGTAATCCAAAGTCAATTCCGTGTTTATATATAAACCCAGAGACGGAAGTTAAATCAGCAAACATCGAAGCGCCGACTGCACTTGCAATGGTTGAGTCAGATAAAGCATCAAGACCAACATAAACCACAGCTTCTTGTCGAATGGCCGACATCCAATCAAAGATTGGTCGCTTATCTGTTAAATCATCATAATTCGGAGCAATTAAATCAGCGATTCTGCCGGTCGTTAGTTTCTCCAGAAGCGGGCCAAGAGAGGAGACGATCTTATCGAAATAAGAACGATCATATTTGAATGCAGATAACAGGCCGTCGAGCACCGGTTCATAAAAATCCAACTTCTCAACGGTTTTTAATAATGCGATCGCTTCGGGGTTGCGATCCTTCAAGGCGAACGGAAGCGTTTGGGGATTTAGGTTATTGAGAATCTGGTTATAGGTTTGTTGCCAGCCTTCAGGCCCCAGTTTATTAAGGGTTGTACGACCATAATCCATTAATAAAGGCTCGACGTTATTAATGTATCGTCTGATGCGTTGATAATGCGGCTTGTTGCCAAGCGCGACATCTGCTTGAATAACAATGTTGGCAAACCGCCATCCAAATTCCTTAAACGCTGCACTGTTACCTTCAGAGGGTAAGGCATCTGTTAAACGTCCAGCCGGTTCGGTAATTTTTGAGAAATTACCGATACCGTTATACCTAGCAGATATTTCAGGAAAGCCAAGATTGAAATTGTAGAAAGGGCGACCAGACCTTTCCGCTTCCATCTTGCAGCGCATCATCAGATCCGCATCACCCTTAGGATCAAACACAAATGTCACATCTCCACGACGGATATCTTGAGTAATCAGGATCTCGGCAAGCCTAGTTTTTCCGACACGAGTTGTACCTAGCACGAGTGTATGGCCAACACGCTCACCCAATGGCAATACTATGGCTTTTTCACCTTCTAACATACCAACAGCATGAATCGCTGGTTTACCGCCCACTGGTGGAAGCGGAGCCAATATGCTTCGAAACCAAAATGCTAACCACACATTTTTTGATTTTTTAGAAGCGGCCTTAAACCAGGAACTATGTTTTTCTAAAAAACTAAAAGGAAATAATGCCTTTTGGACTGGCCAACTAAAATAAATGCTTTCTAAGTTACGTCCCAATTGATAGCCAAATCCAGGTTCCAAATAACCCTCGTTAACTGGATCTAAAGCATCCTGAAGCCGCTGCGTATGTCGTTGAGTCCATTTAAATCCCATACCTAAAAATAAATGGCGATTACTAACTGGAATTTGGCGTGGCTTAAGACCGTAATACGGAAGGCGAACTAGATTCTTATGATACTTCCAGATTGCGTAACCCTGAAAGAATCGGTTTAGACCAACGAAAAAAAGTGCTGCACAAGCGACATAAGCAACACCTTGAGTCATCATAATCAATGAAGGCATATAAATAGCAACTACAGCCAATAACCATGCCGTCCAAGCAGAGTACAGCTCAACCGGTGGCCTTAATAAAGATTCAATGGGATACTTTGGTCGGCCAAAAAACATTACTGGATCACCCATCCATCATAAATTAATGCTGGGTAAGCTGGAACTTTAAAGTCTAAAGCTATCTGTTCACCAGATACCGGTTGAAATAATATCTTCCCAGCAATACGTTTGATACGTTTCATTTGAGCTAAATTTTGAACTTGCATCACAAAGCAAACGGCATTGTATCGAGACAATGCATCTCGATTATTTTCCAGCCATGACAAAGACAAATCATCGTAACCAACTAGGCAAATAGGCCGTGTCACTCGAACGGCTGGTTCTGAGCGAAATCTTTCAAACTTACCTGGCGAAAGGCGTGACTTTATGGGCAAGTTGTTACCTACCATTTGAGCATAAGACATCGGATTAATCTGAGGTTTTACAGGCCTGTTGATATTTTGGCCAATAGGAGATTGAAAAGGCTTTGTTGGCCCAAGAACACCCCAAGTCGGCGGGGTAGCAAATGCCACATTGAATATCCCAATCGAGAGAAAAACGAAAACTAATTTTTTCATAATAATGACTTAATCCTGTTCACTACTTTAACGGCATATTCTTGAGCAGCTCTTTCACACCAAGGAACCTTAGAAGGGCAGTGGTACTTACCAATAGCCACAAAAATCGGGTAGTTTTTAAACGTCTTTAAAATGCTTGCAGCAGTTTCTAAATTTCTTTTTGGATCCAGTGCCTCACTATATGATTTAAAGTGGTGGCCATGCCATTTCCAATTGATCTGCATCATTCCAATGTCAATGTTTTGAATACCCAACCGAGTCGCAATCTTTATAGCTTCAACTGCCTCAGACTTCGTGTTAAACCAATAGCCTTTTCCTGCAACATTGATAGTCCACGGCCAAGGCCTATGTTGGTCAGGTGGGGATGATTCCTGAACAGCAAGGCCATATAGAATAATGGGGTCGATCCCAAGGTTACGACCGACTTCATCAAATATCGATTCATACTTAGAGGCCGCAGAACAACTCCACGTAAATAGTAGAACTGATAACAAAAAACTATAAGTTCGGGTCATGGTTCTCAAGAGGCCCACCGTCATGAGAAATAAAGGACACGGGAATTAGTAGGTCATGTTTTTTTGCAAAGCCGGGGTCAACATTTAGAGTAAGCTTATTTTTTAGAACTAATTCCTTTGGAATATTGGTTTCAGCGTACTGTTTGATCTGATCTTCAGATACGTTTTTACCAACAAAAAAGATATCCATCTTCATTCCATAGAGCCGCACTTGACGTATTAACTTTCGAAGAGCAATATCGCAATCATCGCAATTTAATTCAGTGAAGTACTGAATCGTATCAGTGGTTCTAAAAGACGAACCTCGAAGAGCATTCATTTTATTAGGGTTTAGTACTGGTTTATGAGCATACATTTCGTCTTGAATACTTGATATAGCAGCATTCACGGCTAATAAGTTTCCGACGTATAAATCGTATTTTTCGGCAAACAATTTAGCGAACCGGCGGCGTTCTGAATTATTTTCAGCAAAGATAGCTAAAATCTCTGGAGGTGTACTACTGACTGACGTTTTCCCTAGTTTTTGGGCAATCGGCTTGATCTTTAAATAGCGCTGCCATTCTTGATCAGACAACCCCCAAAAGTTCTTTTCAAACTTTGAGACTTCAACTTTTGATATTTCAAGATTAGAACTATCACTACGTTCTTTTTGAACGCTTACCTGCTCATTAGGCGTTTTGTCCAAGGCCCATGAAGGACAAGAGAGTATCAACATAATAATTGCAATTACTGGTTTCATTTCTTACCTCCAATGGAAAGTACTTCTGTTTTATTCCCGCGTTTGAATACGGCCTCTTTTTTAACTGAGTTGATGGATTGAACTAACCAGGAATTAACAATATCTCCCTCATACAGCATCGTTAACTTGCCTTTTGGATACTCTACATAAACAGCGTTTTTACCATTCCAAATAGCAAAGGAAGAAAGTACAGGTGGGGATGCCTGTTTAACCTTTTTTGAGAGTATTTTTTTCTCTTGTTTTTTTACCAGGTACGAGACCTTTTTAACTTTAGAATTAACGTCGCTAACAAACTTTTTGATACTTGCAAGCTCTCGGTCATTATCTGAGGTTCTCTTAGAGTTGCGTGATAGCTTCTGGTTTAATCCCTCTATTGATCTTTCAATACTTTTAATGGCATTTTCAAGGGCATTAATTTGGAAGAGAATTTCTTTATCTTTTAAATCAATTTCAGCGATTAGGTCATCATGAAATTTAGCAAGATTTACAGGCGTAATACTGGGGTCGTGAGAAGGTTCTACCTCTTGGGTAGCAATAATGCTTTCAGATTGAGTGCTTGTGAGTTTGGTATCTGATACCGGTTCAAGCCCGTTCAATAAATTTGGGGTTTCACCTATATCATTCTTGATATGAGTATCATTTCTGATACGCATCGTTTGGATCGGCTGTTCTGGCTCAAATAGTGCAAGACGTTGAACCTCCACTGGTGATATACCATCAGGTTTTGAAGCTTCAGGTTCATCCAGTTTTGAGGTTTTGGATTCAAAAGATATTTGGTTGAAAACACTATTAAATGGATTTTGGCCAGACTGAAAAATATACAATCCGGCTAAAACAACTGCGGCCAGTAGTAGCAAACTCAGTATCAAAAAGAATAGCTTTAATAGTGATCTTTTTGGCCGGGAAGCTTTTTTTTGTTTATCATTTTTGACGATTTCAGAAATTTCTGGATTTTCTGAATCTCCGTTTAAAGGGTATTCAACTTCATTTAAAAGGTTTTCGCTCATACATCACCTGACCTGAATTGGTTTGATTTTCATTCAAGTAAATAATGCAATAAAACGAATATTTTTTTATCAATTACAAATATCAAGTTCCAGTATTTGTAATTTTTAGAAATTTCTTACTCAAAGCCCAGGGGAAATACTTAGAAGCATACAGCACTACAAGCAGTTGCTAGTCCATCAGATCCGGGGGCTTTAGTCGCTGCTAGAGTCCATGTTGTCGGGGTGTAGGAAAAGGGAGACATCGCTGGAGTTACGCTACAGGAACCACTAAATCGGGAATCTTTAAATACATAATTGAGAGCACAGAACTTTTTTACACCCATATTCAAAGTTGTTGTTTGCCCTGCATTAGCATATATAACAGAGGATTTCATAACCATTTCTGCACCAACCAACTGATATGTACCATCTTGACAATTAAGTATCCGACCAATTGAGTTTTTAGCCATACGACCAGGCGTTGAACAGGCATCACCTGCGGTAACAACCCCTTGAATATCAATCCAATTGGGAACGTTTATATTGGTTCTTGACACGCCATTTGGGTCTATATAATAATTATTGTCATCCCTGTCATGCATGGCAGGGGCCTGTATACTCGCACCAGTAAAAAGTAAATTTGTATGAAGAGAGTTGGTGTGTGAGGTAGCACCTGGATCTACATAAAAATTTGCATCATCTCGATCATAGATAATTGATGGTCTAACATCATTCATTACCGACATACCATTCGGGTCTAAATAAAAATTATTGTCATCACGATCATGCATCGCCGGGGCTTGTATACTTGCGCCAGTAAAAAGTTGATTCGTGTGAAGTACATTAGTGTGAGAAGTTCCGTTTGGATCTACATAGTAGCTGATGGAATCTCGATCATAGATAATTGATGGCCTTACATCATTCAGGATTGAAATACCATTAGGATCAACATAGAAAGCTCCATCATTTAAATCATAAAAAGCATTAGCCTGAACTTGGTTCATAATGGAACCCCCGCTAGGGTCAACATAGAAAAAATTATTATCAGCATCCACAAAAACCGGCCCTTTGACCTCTGTTGTGGCATTTACTGAAGTTGCATTGTTAACATTATTGGATCCCATATCGATATCTGTATTCATTCGGTTAAGTTCCGGATGACTAGCGATTTGATCACGATATAAAAAACCTGATGTTGATTGATTGCTGTCATACCACAACGCAATCACAGCATGTCCCTGACCAATGGTATAGGAGTTACCTAAATCAGTCGCATTCTGAAATGCACCAGGCGACATTTCCCACAAACCTCTGGCACCAGTTATGACCGTTGGCGTTTCACTATAAACACCACCTCCAGAAGCACCAATTTGGGTAACGTACTGAGACAAAGAAACATCATCTAATTGTTCTCCACCAGTGGAAATGACCAAGCCATTTAGCTTATTCACTTGAGGTTCAAGAACAAGAACCTTAATCTGCTGGCCAAATGGATTTGTTGCGCTATATCCTGTGGGCAAATAATTCGAAGCAACTAACGTATTTACATCTAATTCGAATGGAGTTGTAGCAGTTGCTATACCGACTATCGTATGATAGTTATCATCAATATAGGCTTTAGCCGCTTTCCCTATGCTGGCCATATAGTCGCCGCTAACTTGGGTTTTCATCTCTTCAACGTTTTTTTGAGAATAATCAGCAATAGCAAGAAACCCCACAGAAGCGACAAAAATGGCCAAAGTCATTTCAATTAATGTGAAGCCGCGTTGAGTTTTTTTAATAGTTGAATCCATATAAATCCTTCCTTAACTCCCCACTATGACAATAGAGCCATTTGGTATGATAGGTGGTAGTGCAATATTGGTTTGTGACCCCGATAATGTAATTAAACCCCCTGCATCATTGTGACCAACAAGCATTGAATTCATTAACCGGTTTCTTAAGATATCAATATTCATAGTTTCCTGAGTGTAGACAAAAATGTTATTGGTATTAATTACATTATTCCAGCCTGGAGTTTCTTGATATCCCAAAGGGAAATAGGGCGCTAAATCGACTAATGACAGCTGACCTGTAAATGCTGGATTACTACTCCGATAGTCAATCACAGCTTTTCGATATGCTAGAAAACTAACAACTTTGACATCACTTGTGACAGCCTGGATTCGATCTTTCTTAACCTCTGCCAATTCAAGAGAATTTGATAAAAGGATTGAAGACACCATCAAGAAGAAGACCAATACGTACATTGTTAATCAACCCTTTTTTTCTGCCGATCTTTAATCATTATTTGGTTAAGTTGTTCTTGAATTTCAGATCCCAAATTTTTAAAGCTTCTAGCTTTGATTAGCTGTTTAACTCGTGTTGAAGCTTCTCCACGAGCCCATAGAAATTTTATACTTGGATAAACTTCCTGGCCTCGCTGCTTCAGCTCTTGGTGAATTACACAACTTAAACCGCTTGCAAGGAGTCCACTAATATCATCAGGCAGGCCTTGAGAGCTTGCTAAAGCATAAATTCTCTCAAGGGCCGTCTCAATGCCATCCGAGTGAGTTGTACAGATCACCAATCGCATAATGGATGCTTTCAAGGCTTCAATTGCTGTTTCAGCATCCCTCACTTCACCAAGATAAATAATATCCGGTGCCCATCGGGCGGCTTTACGTGTAGCATTTGCGAAACCATCTTGTTCTGCCCATGTTTGATAACAGATTCCATCGCCATGCTTTCCCTCAAGCGGCATTTCTGGAGGGTCTTCAATCGATATTCCGACACCACCAAATAGCCTTAATCTTTTCTCTAAAATAGCAGACGCAGTCGTTGTTTTACCGCTTCCAAAAGGCCCAGAAACAATAACCAAGCCTGTTAGATCTTTATGAGAAAGCATATTGATATATGAAGATGGGAATTTTAATTCTTCAAGGCTCAAAACATTTTTTGGCATACGCCTTAAAACATAAATTGTTTCGCTTAAAGACTCCATTAAAGAGACTCTAAATATCGTCTCCTTATGGTTTAAAGTGAGCTCATCTTTTTTCTGATCAAAAGCAGAACTCTTACATAAAGAAAATAGCTCTTTGGCCTCTTCTTTGAGATGCTCTGGCACAAGTGTCGGGTTTGGATCCATTTTTGCACCAGTCATATAAGTCTTATCTTTACTTAGATACAGATCACTAAAAGGGTAGTCCAAAATACTATTTGTCGTTTGTTTCATCATATAACTCTATGTTCTATTTTATAAATACATAGTTTATGCAACATACAAGGCGTCGCTATTGAAAAAGCATTTTCAACACTTCCTCAATAGCAAACGTAACCAATAACCCAAAAATAAAAAGAACAGACTCTTCCTTGGCTTCTTGATTTTCCATGCCCGTTAACCCTATATTTATTTGATAAAGTAAATATCGTTAAGGCTATCTTCCAGACCACAGGCCGCAGCTGCCTTTGCTTGTGTGTAGGGTGCGTTATCACCTATGGTTGTCACATTCGCAGCAGTAGGGGCTGTTCCTACTGAAATTCGATTCCAGCTCACAGCACTTTGAAATAAAGCCATACAAGCATTCCCTGGTATACCAGCTGCCAAGACATAATAGTGGTTAGTGAGTCCCATCGTTTGAATTGTGCTGTCAAATTTATGATTCAAAACACGATTAGGGGCTGTACCAGTTATTGTGATGGTTTTAGGAACCTTTCCAGCACGAACTAAATACTCATCTAAAGAGGCTGTCCCATAAGTCCCTGTTGCAGCTCCCGAGGCTTCAATACCAGAACCAATTGCATCAATATCTTTTGTTAATTGATCGGTTTGCTGACTAAGCTGAATGCTTTCATACATAGCCATACCGCCAAGATATGCCAAGGTTCCCAACGCTAATGCAAGACCAAGCTCAGCCAGGGTAAACCCCTTTTGTTTGTGTGAAAATTTTTGAGAACAAATTTGGTTTGTTTCAAACGTTGCCCTTTTATTGTTTTGGTTTTTCATAATAAATATCCATCCATTAATTAAATTTGAATTAAGTAACTCGTGACTCACTGTAAAGCATCTTGTAGTTGTTCTTGCAGACTAAAAACACCTCCTATTAAGATTGAAATGACAATTCCAGAAAAGACCAACCCAATAACAAAAATCACTTTCATATTGGATTGAACTTGTTCAATTGCTGTATCAAGCCAGGTTTCCCCAATTTTTCGTAATGCATCTTCAAAACCAGACAGATTAGAGTAAATTCCTAAGTCATCAATGACCTCCCGATCAGGGAAGTCATGACCTGCATCGAGTAAGGCATCGCCAACGGATTTACCAGAATTGATGCCAATTAAAGTTGCCTGAATTCGCTCTTTTAACCAAGGGTTTGCACTTTCCTTTAATTTATGTAAAGCATCTTTTACTTTGACGCCAGACTGAACGAAGGCTGAAAACGCAATCAAAAAGCTAGCTCCTTGTGTCGTTCTATAAATTGAGAAAGGAGGATATTTGTCCAAGTAAACTCTTAATTCAGAGTTCCACTTAGGCAAGGAAATAAAGAAAACAATGATCAATAGGGCGAACCCCATTAGAATAGAATTCAAGTACTGTTGTGCAAAATGAGATAAATCAACCGATACTGCTGCCAACCCAGACCAGTGAGCGTCTGGGGCAATTTCCATAAATGCTGGGATGACTTCGTTTCCAAATAGGTTAAGTGCTCCAACCAAAGCCAAAATCAGAAAGGCAGGGTAGCTCAACCCCGAGACAATGGCTTTTTTGATTTTAGCTTTACCATCCATGATAGTCGTGATTGACTCAAGCGCATTTTCAAGCTTTCCTGACTCATACCCAGATACCAAAAGCATTGCCTCATCATCATTAATCCAAGGCTTAACAGCATTTACAAATCGGCCTTCGTTTACGCCTCGAATCCAAGATTCAAGCGCAATGACAACATAATGATTTTTTCCTTTCATTCTTTTTGTACGATCACGAAGAGCCTCTAATGCTTGGAGGATTTGCACTTCATTCTGAATGAGTACAATCAATTTTTCCCAGATACGCTTTCGCGTCTTGGCATCTCGTTTAAACTGAAATTTTGCAAAGAGAAGAGAAAAATCTTCTTGCATTAGCCCCCTAAAATAACTGGTCATAATTTGCCACCGTCAGTGTCAAACCCAACATCATTATGAATTTCAGTTGATGTGATTTTGTGGTCTGCCTCAACCCATTTCATAGAGAGAGGGCCAACTTGTTCCTCTGCACTGAAAGGATCGACAATGCCTTCCTCAATTTTTTTCATAGCAGCTTCAATTAAGCTGGTTGCATCTTTTTCATTACGCAGATAGGTCAAGGCACCTTTAATGTCATTTGTACGAACTAGATCCATCAGGTGTTGATCTGTGACAATTACCTCAACTACTGCAACACGACCTTTGGTGCCGGTGTGATTACAATGTTCACACCCTTTACCAGTGAGGTATACAGACTGCAAATCAAGTTCTCTAGAAATGCGCTTACTCTGAGATTGGGATAATGTATCCATCACATCAACCACCGGAACCTTGCACTTTGGACATAGTTTTTTGATTAATCGCTGATTAATTAATCCCTTAACAATGGTGGGATCAGTCACTAGCTCTTTTTGAACCTTCAAATCTATTAGACGAGGCAAAATTCCTAATGCAGTATTAACATGAATCGTTGACCAAACTTGATGACCGGTCATAGCTGCTTCAATTGCTAGTTGAGCACTCGCAGCGTCTCTTATTTCACCAATCATCATTGTGTCGGGATCTAGGCGTAAAGTTGCGGCTATAGCCTTTTGAAACTTTTCAGATCTTTCTTCTTGGGTATCCGCATTCTCAACAGGTGTTTGAACAGCACCCAGGATCGGATACTCTGGCGGATCTTCAACCGTCATCAAATTTTTAGTGCCTTTGGTGTCTTTGTATCGTTTTTCTAGAATAGATGTTAGAAGTGTTGTTTTACCTGAACCGGTAGGCCCTGAAACAAGCGTAATACCCGTGGGCGAATGCAATAATAGCTCTAAGGCTTCAATCTCATTAGGCAATAATCCCATATCCAAGAATGACTGGTTGCTAGTTGTTTTATAAAGGAGCCTAAGCACCATAACAAAACCACCTGTTTGAGCACTTGTTCCGATTCGAATACCATGCAATTGATTAGGAAGCTGACTATTTTCATTAGAGATGCGAGCATCTTGTGCTCTTTTAGGCTCAAAAGTTGAATCTGAAACATCGGTTAAAGCCTGATAGATTGTTGATGCCAAAGAGTAACCATACTCATAGTCCTTATCGTTATCCATCTGAATGCTAAGATCACCATCAATTCGGAATAAAATAGTTGTTCCTTTGTTCTCAGTGCATCTGATATGGATATCTGATGCACCTTTTTTAACTGCATCTTCAACTAGCAATGTGAACTGATTTTGTGTGGAAGTCTTTGTCTTGTCATTTTCATAGGCGGTGTATTTTGACTTTACAACCTCTGGTGTAGTCTCAATGACGTTAGGGGCAATGCCATTACGTTTGATTCGACTAATGAATGACAATACAAATGGACTACCAACTGCACCCTTAACGACAAACAGTTTGTTATCGATAAGGCAAATAATTTTCTGCTTATCGTTATCTATCTCAAATTGTTCACCAATCATTGTTAGAGGTTTCTGATCACTCATTACGACTACCACCTATTGTTCTGAGTTTGATGAAAATTGATAACTTGCATTACCAAATGAAAAGAAGACGGTTTCTTTATCTTTAATGGTTTCGGACTCGACCCCATTGCTTGTAATATTCTTAATTTTCCATTTCCCGACGATATCTCCTACACGAACAATTTTTGTAACGCCTGAAGCAACTAAAAGGGTGGCCGTCAATTTATCCTCCGCACCTTCAATCAAAATAACCACGGGTTCAGGGTTTTGACCGTAAGTGGGTGAATCACCTCTGAAGTTGTTTTTATTAGGGGCATTAAGACCGTAATGAGATCCCGTAGATGGGTTTACACCAAAAGGAACAGTGTAAGGAACGCCCACAGCACCCATTGTTGGAGGCTTTTTGCTTTGTGTGGCAAGATTTGATGACGAGTTTTTTTTCGAATCCTCTAAATCATTTAGAGCCTTGCGTGTTTTTTGCAACTCCAGCTTGGCTTTCAATAAAGCCGTGTCGGCCTTAATAGCAGAGATTTCTTTAGAGAGTTCTATTCCTGATTTTTCAGCAAAAACAGAAGGGCTTACGACACAAACTAATAAAAGCCAAAGACCTTTTTTAAAATTATCTTTTAACATACTGGAGTCCTTTTATTTGCCATGATCCAGGATCATTGATACTAACTTCATTGATATAAAGTCCTTCTATATCAATTAATTTAAGAATTTGTTCCGGCGTTAGAGTTTCACTCAAAATACCAAACTTGAGCTCATCGAAGACCTTGCTATCGTTCTTGTTCGTTCTGCCAGCAATGCCAGGCAACTTTTCCCCAACGCTTAACTCCAATTTGAATAAATAAGCTTGTGCTAATTGATTTAGCCTTACATAGGCCTCTTGCAAACCTAAGAGATTTTCAATTTCAATCTTATTAGACGGTTGTGGCTTTAAAGTTAGGT
>NZ_PKGB01000013.1 GCF_002848135.1 Hydrogenovibrio sp. SC-1 | reverse complement strand
GCATTTTATGCTTCCTCTACTTTAAGCAAATAGGAAACTTTATTGATCATTCCGCGATTTTCCGGAGTGTCAATAACCGCTACAGTTTGGTGCATTCTTCTCAAACCCAAGCCAGAAACACAAGCCTTGTGTGCTGGCAAACGTCCAATAGTGCTTTTAACCAAAGTAACATTGACTAATTTCTTATCTGACATCTCATTCACCTAAAATTTGTTCAACTGACTTGCCGCGCTTAGCAGCGATCAGCTCTGGACTACTCATTGAAGTTAATGCATTTACAGTTGAACGAACAACGTTCACAGGTCTAGTTGTTCCAACACATTTTGCTAAAACATCTTTAACCCCAGCAGCTTCGAGAACTGCACGCATTGCACCACCTGCAATAATTCCAGTACCATCTGAAGCGGGTAACATAACAATATTGGCAGCACCTTGCTTAAAGTTGATTGGGTACTGTAGAGTACCACCATTCAGATGGATATCTCTCATATTGATACGTGCCTTTTCCATTGCTTTTTTAATCGCAACAGGTACTTCATTGGCTTTACCACTTCCATATCCAACACGACCTTCTCCATCACCGACAACAGTGAGAGCAGAAAAACCAAAAACTCGTCCACCTTTCACAACTTTTGCGACGCGGCGAATAGAAACCAGTTTTTCAATAAGACCGTCTTGACCTTCTTGTAATTCTTTTGAAGACATCGTTATCCCTTCTTTTAAAATTGAAGCCCGTTCTCTCTAGCAGAATCTGCTAAAACTTGAACACGACCATGATATTTAAAACCAGAGCGGTCAAATGCAACAGATTCAATCCCCGCATTCTTTGCTTGTTCTGCTATCGACTTACCAACAAGCCGTGCAGCGTCTTTATTTCCACCAAAAGCAACTTGCTTTTTAATATCTGCTTGGACTGTAGAACAAGCTGCAATAACCTTAGTGCCATCCGCTGACAACACCTGGGCATAAATATGCCGAGGCGTGCGATGAATGCACAAACGTGCTCTATCTTGCGATGCAAGTTTTGCACGGGTCTTTCTTGCTCTACGAAGTCGGGTAGCTTTCTTATCCATTTAAATTCCCAACCTTTATTTCTTCTTAGCTTCTTTACGCAAAATGTACTCGTCAGCATATTTAACACCCTTACCTTTATAAGGCTCAGGGGGTCTATACCCACGAATTTCAGCTGCGACTTGACCAACAACTTGCTTGTCAACACCCTTAACAACAATTTCAGTTTGAGAAGGGGTTTCGACAGTAATTCCGTCAGGAAGCTCATGATTAACTGGGTGAGAAAAACCTAATGTTAAGTTGAGTACTTTTCCTTGTGCTTGAGCACGGTAACCAACACCAACTAAAAGCAACTTTTTCTCAAATCCTTCAGAGACACCTTGGACCATATTACTAATAATAGATCTCGCTGTTCCAGCTTGGGCCCAACCGTCTTTTTCATTACCCTTAGGTGCTACTGTAACAACCCCATCATTCAACGAGATTGCAACCATTGTATTCAATGATTTTGTTAATGAACCCTTAGCGCCTTTTACAGCAATATCAGACCCATCAATTTTAACTTCAACACCACTTGGCAATGTTATAGGAGATTTTGCAATTCTAGACATTGTGATCTCCTTAAGCTATATAACAAATAATCTCACCGCCAATCCCCTGACTACGGGCATTACGATCAGACATGATACCTTTAGAAGTTGATACAACTGCAACTCCTAAACCACCGATTACTTTTGGCAACTCATTTTTGTTTTTATAAACACGTAAGCCTGGACGACTTACACGTTTTAACATTTCAATTACCGGTTTACCTTCAAAGTACTTTAAATCAACCGACAACTCAGACTTACCATTCTTATCACTTACGCTGTATGCACTAACATACCCTTCATCTTCAAGTACCTTTGCCACTGCGACCTTTACTTTAGATGCAGGCATAACCACTGTAGAGTGACCAGCAATTTGGCCATTACGGATGCGAGTTAACATATCAGCTATTGGATCAGACATACTCATAAATATTTATCCTTACCAACTTGCTTTTCTTAAACCAGGTACATCACCTTGCATAGCTAACTGTCTTAGCATATTACGTGACAACCCAAATTTTCTATAAACGCCATGAGGGCGACCTGTTAATTTACAACGGTTCTGCTGTCTAACAGGCGATGCATTTCGAGGTAGCTTCGCTAACTTGTCCATCGCATCCATACGCTCATCAAAGCTCAAAGACATATCAACAGATGCTTTTTTTAATGCATCACGCTTTGATGCATATTTTGCAACTGCCTTTGCTCTTTTCTTTTCTCTTTCAATCATTGATTGCTTCGCCATGAGAAACCTCTATTGCTTTTTAAAAGGGAAATTAAAGGCTTCTAAAAGAGCTTTTGCCTCATCATTGGTTGATGCGGTCGTTGTAAAATTAACATCCATACCACGGATCTTATCAACCTTTTCAAATTCAATTTCAGGGAAAATTATTTGCTCTTTAATGCCTAAATTATAATTACCTCGACCATCAAAAGCGTTTGCTTTAACACCTTGAAAATCGCGAACTCGAGGCAAAGCCACATTAATTAATCTATCCAAAAACTCATACATTTTGGCGCCACGAAGAGTGACTTTACATCCCAATGGATAACCATCACGCACTTTAAAACTTGCAACTGACTTTCTTGCAAGTGTACGAACTGCTTTTTGCCCTGTAATCGCTTCCATATCAGAAACTGCATTATCTAGGACTTTTTTATCACCGATTGCTTCACCAACACCCATATTGATTGTAATCTTCAATAAACGTGGTGCCTGCATAATTGATTTATAACCAAACTTTTCAACCAATGCAGGAACAACCTGATCATTATATATTTTTTGTAATCTTGCCATATTTCAACCTACTTAAGCCGTAACCGTTTTGCCATTAGATTTGAAATAGCGTACTTTTACACCATCTTCTTCTCTAACACCAACACGGTCAGCTTTTTTTGTTTCAGGATTGTATAAAGCAACATTAGAAGCATCAATTGGCATTTCTTTAGAAACGATCCCACCCTGGTCACCAGACATAGGGTTTGGCTTTACATGTTTCTTAACTAAATTGATACCATCTACTAGTAGCTTACCATTTTGCATAACTTGAGAAACTGATCCCAGCTTCCCTTTGTCCTTTCCAGCAATAACGATAACCTCATCACCTTTTTTTAGACGATTCATTATCTGTTCCTTATAAAACTTCTGGAGCCAAAGAAACGATTTTCATAAACTTATCATTTCTTAACTCGCGGGTTACAGGGCCAAAAATACGGGTCCCAATAGGTTCTAACTTTGAATTAAGCATCACAGCAGCATTGCCGTCAAACTTGATTTTAGAACCATCAGAACGTCTAACACCTTGAGCAGTCCGTACCACAACCGCATCAAAAACATCACCCTTCTTGACCTTACCACGTGGAACTGCTTCTTTCACAGCCACTTTGATAATATCACCAATTCTAGCGTAGCGTCTTTTAGACCCACCCAATACTTTGATGCATTGGACTCTTCTCGCACCACTATTATCAGCGACATCCAGTACAGTTTGCATTTGAATCATGATGGAACTCCATCCATAAAAATTAAACAACACAAAAACCACCAAAATAACTAGTCCCGTATCGGCTTGGCTATTAAGGCGGTTTAAAAATTTTGGGAATTATATCAATTCAACAAAGAATGTCAACGCATTTATTTAAAGCGCAGCTTTCTCATCGATTGAAACTAAAGCCCAAGTCTTTCTTTTTGATAAAGGCAAACATTCAGAAATGGTTACACGATCTCCAACACCACAGGCATTTTCAGCATCATGCGCCATTACTTTTGTCGACTTTCTTACAAATTTCTTATACTTAGGATGCTTGATATAGCGATTTGTCATTACAACGACAGATTTATCCATACCGTTACTAACAACGACACCTTGCATCATTCTTGGTTTCTTTTCTTGACCAGCCATTCTACTTACCTACTTTTTGACGAATGATGGTTTTAACTCGTGCAACTGAGCGGCGAACAGTTTTTAACTGTGCACTATTCGACAACTGACCTGTTGCATGTTGCATTCTTAAGTTAAATTGCTCTTGTAAAAGCGTTAACAGCTCTTCTTTTAGCTCATCAACTGACTTATCTTTTAATTCTGAAGTCATTTACATCACCGTTCTAGTTACAAATTGTGTTTTGAAAGGCAATTTTGCAGCAGCTAACTCAAATGCTTCACGAGCAACTGCTTCTTCTACACCTTGCATTTCATAGAGAACTCTACCAGGCTGCACCTGAGCAACCCAGTATTCTACACTCCCTTTCCCTTTACCCATACGAACCTCTAAAGGCTTATTCGTAATTGGCTTATCAGGAAAAACACGAATCCAAATTTTAGCACCACGCTTAACTTTACGTGTCATAGCACGACGTGCAGATTCTATTTGACGCGAAGTCATACGACCACGCTCCATAGCCTTTAGACCATATTGACCGAAGCTTATCTTATTTCCAACATTGGCAAGACCGCGGTTTCGACCCTTATGCGTCTTTCTAAATTTTGTACGTTTAGGCATCAACATAACAAGTAATCCTTTTATTTACGGCCTTTCTTGCCTTTAGTTTGCGTCTTGTCATCACTAACCATAGAAATCTTTTCTAGTTTTTCACCTTTAAAGATCCAAACTTTTACTCCAATTTTTCCGTAGGTAGTGTCTGCTTCGAAAGCTGAATAATCAATATCTGCACGAAGCGTATGAAGTGGTACACGACCTTCACGATACCACTCAGCACGAGCAATTTCAGCACCGTTCAAACGACCTGAGACATTAACCTTTATGCCCTGAGCACCCAAACGCATAGCGTTACTAACCGCACGTTTCATTGCTCTTCTAAATTGAATACGCTTCTCTAATTGCTGAGCAATGCCTTCTGCAACAAGTTTTGCATCCAATTCTGGCTTTTTAATTTCTTCAATGTTGATATTGACAGGCATACCGGTCTTAGCAATGATTGATTGCTTTAATTTCTCGATATCTTCGCCTTTCTTACCAATAACGACACCTGGGCGTGCTGTGTGAATCGTAATACGAATACCATTCGCAACGCGCTCGATATTGATTTGACTTACAGAAGCATGACTTAATTTTTGATGCAATTCTTTTCGGATTTCGACATCACTGATTAAGAAATCAGAATAGTTTTTGCTATCTGCATACCAGCGAGCATTCCAATCTTTAGTAATTCCTAAGCGAATCCCTACTGGATGAACTTTTTGACCCATTCTGACTCTCCTTACTTATCGCCGACAGTCACAGTAATATGACTGATACGTTTTAAGATACGATTTCCGCGACCTTTTGCTCTTGCACGCATACGTTTCATGATTGGCCCTTCATTGACATAGGCTTGTGTAACTTTAAGCTCATCAATATCCGCACCTTCATTATTCTCTGCATTAGCAATTGCTGAATTCAATACTGTACTCATTAACTTAGCAGCTTTTTTATCGCTGAAAGCCAAAATATTAACAGCAGCCTCAACATCTTTACCGCGAATTAAATCTGCGACAAGACGTGCCTTTTGAGGAGAAATTCGAGCAAATTTATGTGTTGCACTAACCTGCATATCCATTCTCCTTATTTAGACTTTTTATCAGCTGCATGACCACGGTAAGTGCGGGTCATTGAAAATTCACCAAGCTTATGACCGACCATGTTTTCTGAAACATAGACCGGAATATGCTCTTTACCATTGTGTACTGCAATCGTCAAACCAATCATGTCTGGAAGAATCATTGATCTTCTTGACCATGTTTTAATCGGACGTTTACTACCAGATTCTTGTGCCTCCAACACCTTTTTAACAAGGTGATGATCTACAAAAGGTCCTTTTTTAACTGAACGTGGCATAGGGTCCTTCCTTATTTATTTCTACGACGTACGATCATTCCATCTGTACGTTTATTACTACGTGTTTTCTTACCTTTAGTTGGTACACCCCATGGAGTCACAGGGTTACGGCCGCCCGAAGTACGCCCTTCACCACCACCATGCGGATGATCCACAGGGTTCATAGCAACACCACGAACAGTAGGTCGAACACCTTTCCAACGCTTAGCGCCAGCCTTCCCGAGCTTTCTCAATGAATGCTCTTGGTTGCCAACTTCACCGATAGTAGCTCGACACTCTGCCAAAATCTTACGCATTTCACCAGAACGTAACTTAACTAATACATAAGCTCCATCTCTACCAGCAATTTGCGCATAGGCTCCCGCACTTCTCGCGATTTGAGCTCCTTTACCAGGTCGCATTTCCATCGCATGAATAATCGTACCAACTGGGATGTTTCTCAATGGCAACGCGTTCCCAGGCTTAATTGAAACAACATCGCCTGAAACAATATTATCACCTGCCTTAACATTTCTAGGAGCAAGGATATAACGTCTTTCACCATCTGCATATTTAAGCAACGCAATGTGAGCAGTTCTATTTGGATCATACTCTAAACGCTCAACGACAGCATTGACTCCATCTTTATTTCTTTTAAAGTCAATTTGACGATAATGCTGCTTGTGTCCACCACCCTGATGTCTTACTGTGATACGTCCATTTGCATTTCGCCCACCGCTTTTAGACTTTTTCTCTAATAACGCAGAATGAGGTTTACCTTTATGCAAATCTGGCTCAACAACACTAACAACAAAACGACGTCCTGGTGATGTTGGTTTTGATTTTTTAATAATAGCCATGACAATCCCTCTTATTCAGCGCCGACAAAATCAATTTCTTGCCCAGGCGCAAGACGTACAACGGCTTTCTTAGTACCGTTGCGCTTTCCTGCACGCCCTTTAAAGATCTTGGTCTTGCCTTTAATATTAATCATATTTACAGACTGAACCTGAACATCAAACAAACTCTCTACTGCTTGCTTAACTTCTGGTTTTGTTGCATCTGAAACAACCTTAAAAACATATTGCTCAGACGCATCTGCCATAAGAGCTGACTTCTCAGAAACATGGGGTGCCAAAAGCACTTTCAATATACGCTCTTTACTCATGCTAACTTCTCCTCAAGCTGCTTTAGCGCACCTTGCGTTACCACTATAGACTTAAAGCCAACTAAACTAACAGGATCTATAGATGCAACATCACACACTCCAGCATGATATAAATTGCGCGCAGAAAGATACAAATACTCATCAAACCCTTCTGTAATTACCAAAACATCTTGAAGATTTAGCGTATTCAGCTTTGCTACAAATTCTTTTGTCTTAGGTGCATCCATTTTAAAGTCATCAACGACAACCAATCTTTCAGTTCTAGCTAACTCTGAAAAAATAGACTTTAGAGCACCACGGTACATTTTCTTATTTACTTTTTGCGAAAAATCACGGTTATGACCGGGGAACGCACGTCCACCACCAATCCAGATTGGCCCACGTGATGTACCGGCTCTCGCCCGACCAGAACCCTTTTGAGCCCAAGGTTTAGCACCACCACCACGGACAGCAGAACGATTCTTTTGCCCTTTTGTACCTGAACGTGAACCCGCCATATAGGCATTCACAACCTGATGAACCAATGCTTCATTAAAATCTACTGCGAATATCGCATCAGAAACAGCAACTGATCCATTTTCTTTTCCACTCGACAATTCAATTATTTTAAAATCCATCACGCCCACCTTATTTAATTGCCTTGCGAACAATAACAGTACTACCTTTTGCACCAGGCAAAGCACCTTTGATCAGCAATAATGAATTTTCAACGTCAACCTTAACCAACTCGAGATTTAAAGTAGTTTGTTTAACATTTCCCATTTGACCTGCCATCTTCTTACCTTTAAAAACTCTTCCAGGTGTCTGATTTTGACCGATCGAGCCAGGCGCTCTATGTGATAAAGAATTACCGTGCGTAGCATCTTGCATTTTAAAATTATGACGCTTTACACCACCCTGAAAACCTTTACCTTTTGTATTTCCAGTCACATCAACGATTTTGACATCATTAAACTTTTCAACTGTAATTTCCGAACCAGGTGCTAGACCTTCCGCCTCAGCAAGATCATCAACTCTAAACTCCCACAAACCATTCCCAGCTTCAACAGAAGCTTTAGCAAAATGACCTGCTTCAGGCTTAGAAACACGGCCTGCGTGCTTTGAACCACAAGTTACTTGCACAGCGTCATAACCATCGACATCTGTACTTTTTATTTGCGTAACCCGGTTTGGCTTCACTTCAACCACCGTTACAGGGGTTGAGACACCATCCTCGTTAAACACACGAGTCATACCAATTTTGGTACCAATGAGACCAATACCCATATCATTACCTCATTATTTTTATCAATTAGCCATTACGATTGATGACTAACACTATTAAGTTAAGCTTATTATCTAAGCTCTAACTGCACATCAACACCAGCTGCTAAATCTAATTTCATTAGAGCATCAACTGTTTTATCTGTTGGATCAACAATATCCAACAAACGCTTATGTGTACGAATTTCATATTGATCACGTGCATCTTTATTAACATGCGGTGAAATCAATACGGTAAAACGCTCTTTACGGGTAGGCATTGGAATAGGCCCTTTAACTTGAGCACCTGTTCTTTTTGCAGTTTCCGTAATCTCACGTGCAGACTGATCGATCAATCTATGATCAAACGCCTTCAAGCGAATACGTATATTTTGAGTCGCCATAATAATCTTTTTCTCATATTACAAAAAAAGAAAAGCAGTGATTTCTACAACCACTGCTCACTAAGGGTGCGGATTGTAACAACAAATCCGCTTTATATCAAGAGTTTATTTTTGCTATTCAGCCAAACAATTACTCAAGGATTTTTGCAACAACACCCGCACCAACTGTACGACCACCTTCACGAATCGCGAAGCGTAGACCTTCGTTCATGGCGATTGGGTTGATTAGGGTAACTGTCATTTGAACGTTATCACCAGGCATAACCATTTCTGTTCCTGCTGGTAGTTCACATGCACCTGTTACATCCGTTGTACGGAAGTAGAACTGTGGACGGTAACCTTGGAAGAATGGTGTGTGACGACCACCTTCATCTTTTGACAGTACATATACTTCAGCTTCGAACTTGGTATGTGGCGTCACAGTACCTTTATGAGCAAGTACTTGTCCACGTTCGATATCTTCACGCTTAGTACCACGTAATAAGATACCAACGTTATCCCCTGCTTCACCTTGATCTAGAAGCTTACGGAACATTTCTACACCGGTTACAGTTGTCGTAGTCGTTGGACGAATACCGACGATTTCGATTTCTTCACCAACTTTGATCACACCAGTTTCAACACGACCGGTTGCAACCGTACCACGACCTTGGATTGAGAAGATATCTTCTACTGGCATTAGGAATGGCTTGTCAGTTTCACGCTCTGGAGTAGGAATGTACTCATCTAGCGCTTCAATTAGACGACCGATTGCTGGTTCACCAATATCTGACTGATCACCTTCGATAGCTTTTAGAGCTGAGCCCATGATAACTGGCGTATCATCACCTGGGAAGTCATAAGCGTCTAGTAGTTCGCGAACTTCCATTTCAACCAACTCTAGTAACTCTTCATCATCAACCATGTCAGCCTTGTTTAGGAAAACAACGATGTAAGGCACACCAACCTGACGTGATAGTAGGATGTGCTCACGCGTTTGTGGCATTGGGCCATCTGCTGCTGAACATACTAGGATTGCACCATCCATTTGTGCCGCACCGGTAATCATGTTTTTAACATAGTCGGCGTGACCTGGGCAGTCAACGTGTGCATAGTGACGAGTTTCTGATTCATACTCTACGTGTGCTGTAGAGATAGTGATACCACGCTCACGCTCTTCTGGTGCGTTATCAATAGAGGCATAATCTTTAGCTAAACCACCAAATTTCTTGCCTTGTACAATCGTTAATGCCGCTGTAAGAGTTGTTTTACCATGGTCTACGTGACCAATCGTACCAACGTTTACGTGCGGCTTACTACGTTCAAACTTTTCTTTTGCCATTTTAAATACCTATCGTTATAAATATAAATTTGCTCTATTCGCCTTTTTTGGCCTTAGCAATGATTTCTTCTTGAATATTATTAGGTGCATCATTGTACTTCAAAAACTGCATACTATAATTCGCTCGACCTTGAGTCAATGAACGCATTTGATTTGAATATCCAAACATTTCTGACAAAGGAACTTCCGCCTTAACAGACTTACCTGCCGGAATATCATCCATGCTAGAAACCATTCCACGACGACGATTAAGGTCACCGATAATATCACCCATATACTCTTCAGGAGTTGTTACTTCAACTGCCATAATAGGCTCAAGAATAACTGGATTTGCTTGTTGAGTACCGTTTTTGATACCCATTCCTGCTGCAACAGAGAATGCCATTTCGTTGGAATCCACATCATGGTAAGAACCATCAATCAATTCAACACCAACATCAACCATTGGGAAACCAGCAATAACACCACTCTCAAGCTGTGCTTTTGCACCTTTTTCAACAGCACCAATGTATTCACGCGGCACTGCACCACCAACGATCGAGTTAACAAACTCAAATCCTTCCCCAGGTTCACGAGGATATATCTTAAAGACAACATGACCATATTGACCACGACCACCCGATTGACGTACAAACTTACCATCAGCTTCAACAGGTGTTTTAATTGTTTCACGATAAGATACCTGAGGTGCACCGATGTTTGCTTCAACATTGAACTCACGCTTCATACGATCAACAATGATATCTAAATGCAGTTCACCCATCCCTGAAATAATGGTTTGATTGGTTTCTTCATCCGTCTTCACCCTGAAAGAAGGATCCTCTGCTGCTAGTTTTTGTAAAGCAATCCCCATCTTCTCTTGATCTGCTTTTGTCTTCGGCTCGATTGCGATCGAAATAACAGGATCTGGAAACTCCATACGCTCTAAAATAATTTTATTATCTGGATCACACAAAGTATCCCCAGTTGTCGTATCTTTTAGACCAACAGCACAAGCAATTTCACCTGCACGCACCTCTTTAATCTCTTCACGAGAGTTTGCATGCATCTGCAAAATTCGGCCGATACGCTCACGCTTTTGCTTAACTGAATTATAAACTGCATTACCAGCTTCAAACACACCAGAATAAACACGAAAGAACGTCAAGGTTCCAACATAAGGGTCGGTCATTACTTTAAATGCTAATGATGCAAAAGGTTCATCATCTGTTGAATGACGCTCTGCTTTTGAGCCATCTTCCAATTCACCCTGAATAGCAGGAACATCTACTGGAGAAGGCATATACTCAATAACCGCATCCAATAGTGACTGTACACCCTTATTTTTAAAGGCAGAACCACAGAACATTGGAACAATCTCAACATCAATACAACGCTTACGAATGCCTTCCTTGATCTCGTCTTCTGACAAATCACCTTCTTCAAGGTACTTATCCATCAACTCCTCAGTTGCTTCGGCTGCTGATTCAACCATTTTCTCACGCCATTCTTGGCATAACTCAAGCATATCTTCTGGAATTTCTTCATAGGTATACTTCATACCCATGTTTTCTTCTTCCCAGTAAACTGCTTTCATTTTGACAAGATCGACAATTCCTCTAAAGGTTTCTTCAGCACCAATTGGTAATTGCATCGGCACAGGATTCGCACCTAAACGATCGATTACCATCTGATTTACATTCAAGAAGTTGGCGCCTGCGCGGTCCATCTTGTTCACAAAGCCCATACGTGGCACACCATACTTATCAGCCTGACGCCAAACTGTTTCTGATTGAGGCTCAACACCACTTACAGAACAAAAGCACGTTACAGCACCATCCAATACACGCAATGAACGCTCTACTTCAATGGTAAAGTCAACGTGTCCCGGAGTATCGATGATATTAATACGATGCTGTGGAAACTGTTGAGCCATCCCGCTCCAGTGAGCTGTAGTTGCTGCTGAAGTAATGGTGATACCACGCTCTTGTTCCTGAGCCATCCAATCCATGGTTGCACCACCATCATGTACTTCACCGATTTTATGAGAAACACCGGTATAGTAGAGAATACGCTCTGTCGTTGTTGTCTTACCCGCATCAATGTGCGCCATAATACCGATATTACGATATCTTTCAATTGGGGTCTTACGTGCCACGTTAATCAACCTTTTATGTTTAAGTCTAAAATAACAAAGGCCCTTAACAGGGCCCATTTCAGATTACCAACGAAAATGTGAGAAAGCTTTGTTCGCTTCAGCCATCCGATGCGTATCTTCTTTTTTCTTAATTGCAGAACCACGGTTCTCTAATGCATCAGAAAGCTCACCAGCTAAACGCAACATCATGCCTTTTTCACTGCGCTTACGAGCCGCTTCAACAACCCAGCGCATCGCAAGAGCCATCTTTCTTTCTGAACGAACTTCAACTGGCACCTGATACGTTGCACCACCAACTCGTCGGGATTTAACCTCAACCATAGGTCCAACATTCTCAAGCGCTTCTTTTAGAAGCTCTGCGTGTGCGCCACCTTTTTTACGATCGACTACGACATCCAATGCACCATAAACGATTTTTTCAGCGACTGCTTTTTTTCCGCTAACCATAATCATGTTAACGAACTTTGTTAATGTAGTATCTCCAAACTTAGGATCTGGTAATACTTGTCTTTTAGGTATTTCTCTTCTTCTTGCCATTCTTACTCTTCCGGTATAAATTTACACTAATTAATTGCGAACGTATGTTAAAGACGACTATTAGCCTTTAGGACGCTTCGCACCGTACTTAGAACGACCTTGTTTACGACCATCAACACCAGAACAATCTAATGAACCACGAACTGTGTGATAACGTACACCAGGCAAATCTTTTACACGACCACCGCGAATTAATATCACGGAGTGTTCTTGCAAGTTGTGACCTTCACCACCGATATAACTAGAAACTTCATATCCATTGGTCAAGCGTACACGTGCAACTTTACGTAGGGCAGAGTTAGGCTTTTTAGGGGTTGTTGTATAAACACGCGTACAGACTCCACGTCTTTGAGGGCAAGCCTCTAAGGCAGGAACATTTGATTTTTTAACTTTATCTTTACGCGGCTTACGCACCAACTGGTTAATAGTAGCCATTAATTCTCACTCCATCTTAAGATTAAAATCTTAATTACTAAAAAATCATGGACATAAATCATCCATGTGTAAGGTTGAGGGATTTTAGTGACCCTCATTCACAATGTCAAGCACAAGTTTATGAAATCATTCAACGAAATTCATGCTTATTCAATTTCACTTGCAGGTAAAGTAATCGAATCTTCGATCGATTCCTCATCATTTACATCTGCTGAATTGCGTGACATAAATGTTGCGAGTTCAATTTGTGTTTTTTCAGCTGCGGCTTTGCGTGCTTTATGATAGGCAAACCCTGTTCCAGCCGGAATCAGTCGCCCAACAATAACATTTTCTTTTAAACCGACCAGCTTATCTTGTTTCCCACTTACTGCTGCTTCAGTCAACACTCGTGTTGTTTCTTGGAAAGAAGCGGCAGAAATGAAGGATTCTGTTGCTAATGATGACTTGGTAATACCCAATAAAACGCGTTGATAGGTTGCTTCAACCCCACCTTCTTGAGCGACCTTTTCATTCATTTCAAGCACACGCGCAAACTCAGCTTGCTCACCTCTTATCAGAGGTGTATCACCCGTTGTTTTAACTTCAACTTTACGAAGCATTTGTCGAACAACAGTTTCAATGTGCTTATCATTAATTTTTACACCTTGTAATCGATAAACATCTTGAACTTCGTCTACGATATATTTTGTTAGGCGTTCAACACCAAGCAGTCTCAGGATATCGTGTGGATTTGGATTTCCATCAACAACAACATCCCCTTTCTCAACACGCTCGCCTTCAAACACATCAACAGAACGCCATTTTGGAATAAGAGTTTCATGTTGCTCACCACTATCTTGCGTTATCACAAGACGCTGCTTACCTTTTGTTTCTTTACCAAAGCTAACAACCCCTGAGACTTCTGCCATAATTGCAGGCTCCTTAGGAACTCTGGCCTCAAACAAGTCAGCTACTCTCGGTAAACCACCCGTAATATCTTTTGTTTTCGAAGACTCCTGTGGAATCCTCGCAAGAATATCACCCGCACCGACTTTTTCCTTCGCATTAACAACTACAACTGAGTTTTCAGGCAAGTAATACATGGCTGGCGTTTGCGTTCCCGGGAAAGGAACAATTTCGCCATTTTCATCGATAATTTGAATGGTTGGACGAACTTCTTTAGTTGCTGAAGATCGTTCTTTCGCACTTTTAACAACATGGGTTGTCAACCCGGTTAGTTCATCTGTATGTTCTTCAACTGCTCCTTCAAAATTACCAAATTGAATGATCCCTTCAGCCTCGGTAATAATTGGATGGGTATGTGCATCCCAAGTTGCAAGAATACTACCAGAAGAAACATCAATACCATCTTTCACATTCAACATAGAACCGTATGGAATTTTATAACGTTCCTTTTCACGACCTAGGGAATCTAGGATTGAAATCTCACCAGATCTTGACGTTACAACAACTTGCTCTTCTGAGTTTTTAATGGTTTTTAAGTTATCAAACTTAACCTTGCCATCATGCTTAACTTCAACTTGGCTTTGCGCGGTTGATGCAGATGCGGTACCACCGATATGGAATGTACGCATGGTTAACTGAGTACCAGGCTCACCAATCGACTGTGCAGCCATAACACCTACTGCTTCACCTAGGTTAACCATATGACCTCTAGCTAGGTCGCGTCCGTAACATTTTTTACAAATACCAAATTTTGTTTCACAAGTGATAGGAGAGCGTACTTTTACAGAATCAATCCCCGATTCGTCAATGATATTGACCAAACGTTCGTCTAACAAGGTATCCTTGGCGACAATCAAATCACCATCCAACGTATAAACGTCTTCTGCAACGGCACGACCCAATATACGCTCTTTTAATTCTTCAACAACATCACCACCTTCTACGTGAGAAGACATCGTAATACTGCTTTCTGTACCGCAATCGTCCTCGGTAACAACAACGTCCTGAGCAACATCAACCAAACGACGGGTTAAATACCCCGAGTTCGCAGTTTTCAATGCTGTATCGGCCAACCCTTTACGAGCACCATGTGTTGAAATAAAGTACTGAAGAACGTTCAAACCTTCACGGAAGTTTGCCGTAATTGGCGTTTCGATGATAGATCCGTCTGGCTTCGCCATCAGACCACGCATCCCACCAAGCTGACGCATCTGTGCAACAGACCCCCTTGCACCGGAATCTGCCATCATATAAACAGAGTTAAAGGAAGTTTGCTTAACGTCATTTCCTTCTGCATCTTTAACAGTTTCAAACTGCAATTCTTCCATCATTGACTTAGTAACTAACTCATTGGTATGCGACCAAATATCAACAACTTTGTTATAACGCTCACCTTCTGTAACTAAACCTTGTGCAAACTGTCTTTGAATTTCAGTAACCTGCTCATCCGCTTTTGAAATAATCCCCGGCTTATCATCAGGAATTAACATATCATCAGAACAGAAAGATAGACCTGCAAGGGTTGACCATTTAAAACCAGCGTACATTAACTGATCTGCAAAAATAACCGTTTCCTTAGGACCTAAAATTCGGTAACAAGCATTCAAAGCTTTTGAGATATTTTTCTTTGTCAGGTTAAGATTAATTAAGTCAAACCCTAATCCTTTTGGCAGAATTCTTAGCAATAATGCACGACCGACTGTCGTCTCAACAATTCCTCGGTTGACAGACTCAATACCTGCATCATCAATAACAGTCTCTTCAACTTTAAGTTTGATGCGTGTATGAATGTGGACGATTTTTGCATCAAGTGCTCTTTGCACTTCCATCCAGTTAGAAAAGGCTTTACCTTCACCAATGGCATTAATTTTTTCACGTGTAATATAGTACAAACCCAGTACAACATCTTGAGATGGCACAATAATTGGATCACCATTTGCTGGTGACAATAGGTTATTAGTCGACATCATTAACGTACGTGCTTCAAGTTGTGCTTCTAATGACAATGGCACATGCACAGCCATTTGGTCACCATCGAAGTCAGCGTTAAATGCAGAACAGACTAAAGGATGTAAGTTAATCGCCTTACCTTCAATTAATACTGGCTCAAACGCTTGAATACCCAGTCTATGAAGTGTTGGAGCACGGTTTAATAAAACTGGATGCTCGCGAATGACTTCATCTAAAACATCCCAGACTTCTGGCAAGCCTTGTTCAACCATTTTTTTAGCGGCTTTGATCGTCGTTGCTAATCCCCGCTTTTGAAGCTTACTAAAGATAAAAGGCTTAAACAGTTCCAATGCCATTTTCTTAGGCAAACCACACTGATGTAATCTTAGCGTCGGACCAACAACAATAACAGAACGTCCTGAATAATCGACACGCTTTCCTAACAGGTTCTGACGGAAACGCCCCTGCTTACCTTTAATCATATCGGCCAAGGATTTTAACTGACGTTTATTGGTTCCTGTAACGGCTCTACCACGGCGACCATTATCTAACATTGAGTCAACTGACTCTTGTAACATACGTTTTTCATTACGAACAATGATGTCAGGCGCCATCAAATCTAATAAGCGCTTCAAACGGTTATTTCGATTGATAACACGACGATACAAGTCATTCAAATCAGAAGTTGCAAAACGACCACCATCTAACGGAACCAGAGGACGTAATTCAGGTGGCAGAACTGGCAATACATCTAAAATCATCCATTCAGGCTTATTGCCAGACTGTAAAAATGAATCCACCAACTTCAATCGCTTAGAAATTTTCTTCTGTTTTGTTTCAGAACTTGTCGCTTCCATCTCTTCTCTAAGCTTGGTAGCCTCAGCATCCAAATCGATTGCCTGCAACATTTTCTTAATGGCTTCAGCACCCATTTGTGCTTCAAATTCATCACCATACTCATCCATCGCATCTAAGTATTCTTCTTCACTTAATAGCTGCCATGGTTCTAAGGGCGTTAAACCTGGATCGACGACCATAAAGGCTTCGAAGTACAAGACAGCTTCAATTTCTTTAAGCGTCATGTCCAACATTAACCCAATCCGTGAGGGCAATGACTTTAGGAACCAGATGTGCGCAACGGAGGTTGCTAGATCAATATGACCCATTCTTTCTCGTCTGACTTTGGACTGTGTAACCTCTACACCACATTTTTCACAAATGACGCCACGATGTTTTAAACGCTTATACTTACCACACAAACATTCATAATCACGGATTGGCCCAAAGATTTTGGCGCAAAATAAGCCATCTCTTTCAGGCTTGAACGTACGATAATTAATGGTTTCTGGCTTTTTAACTTCACCAAATGACCAAGAACGAATTTTTTCAGGTGAAGCAAGGGTGACCTTAATCGTGTCAAACTCACTTGAAACGTTTTGTTTTTTTAGAAAACCTAATAAATCTTTCATTATTCTTGCTCCAACTCAATATCAATCCCTAAGGCACGAATTTCTTTGCGTAATACACTGAATGATTCAGGAATACCCGGCTCCATATATTCATTACCATCGACGATATTTTTATACATTCTTGTTCGTCCGTTCAGATCATCAGATTTAACGGTCAACATCTCTTGTAGTGTAAAGGCTGCGCCATAAGCTTCTAAGGCCCACACTTCCATTTCACCGAATCGTTGCCCACCAAACTGTGCTTTACCGCCTAAAGGCTGCTGAGTAACCAAGCTATAAGGTCCTGTCGAACGGGCATGCATCTTGTCATCAACCAAGTGATTTAACTTAAGATAGTACATATATCCAACGGTGACTGGACGATCAAATTGCTCACCTGTCACACCATCAAACAACACCATTTGACCAGACTCAGGTAAATCAGCTAATCTCAACAAGGCTTTGATTTCGGCTTCAGACGCGCCATCAAACACGGGCGATGCCATTGGAACACCTTTTCGCAAGTTGCTCGCAAGTTCTAAAATCTCATTCTCAGTTAAAGAATCAAAATCGACACTTTGTCCTTGTGTCTCATTGTAGATTTTATGTAAAAACCCTTTGATCGTCTTCACATCCGCTTGCTGCTCTAACATAGCATTTATTTTAGAGCCCAAGCCTTCTGCAGCGAGACCCAAGTGTGTTTCTAAAATCTGACCCACGTTCATCCGTGATGGAACCCCTAATGGGTTCAAACAAATATCGACTGGACGACCTGTTTCATCATAAGGCATATCCTCAACAGGACAAATTCTTGAAATAACACCTTTGTTACCATGACGCCCTGCCATCTTATCACCTGGCTGGATTCGACGCTTGACCGCCACATAGACCTTAACCATTTTAGAAACACCCGGCTGTAAGTCGTCACCTTGTGTTAACTTTTTCTTCTTCTCTTCAAAGGCTGCGTTCAGCTCTTCTTTCTTAGCGGCTAATTGCTTTTCTAGCAACTCTAGTGTTTCTGCAACGGTATCATCCGCAACATTTAATCCAAACCACTTCAAAGAATCCATTGAATCCAAGTAGTCACTCGTAATTTCTGTGCCATCAACCAATGACTTACCAACCAGCATTTGTTTGATACGGTCGAGTGTATCTGACAAGAGAATTTTGTATTGCTCATCGATATCTTTACGGACTTTTTGCAACTCATCTTCTTGAATTGACATAGCACGCGCGTCTTTTTTGACACCTTCACGTGTAAAGACCTGGACATCAATAACCGTTCCCTCAACCCCTTTACTAACTCGTAAAGAAGTATCCTTAACGTCTGATGCTTTTTCTCCAAATATGGCTCTTAACAGCTTTTCTTCTGGCGTCAACTGCGTTTCACCCTTAGGCGTTACTTTACCAACCAGAATATCACCCTGCTTGACTTCCGCACCGACATAAACAATACCAGACTCATCTAAACGTGATAATGCTGCTTCACCTACATTCGGGATATCAGCTGTGACTTCCTCAGGCCCTAGCTTGGTATCACGAGCAAGACACGTCAATTCTTCAATATGAATAGAGGTATAACGATCTTCTTGGACCACTCGCTCTGATACTAAAATCGAATCTTCAAAGTTATAGCCATTCCAAGGCATGAAGGCGATGCGCATATTTTGACCAATGGCCAACTCACCTAAATCTGTCGATGGTCCATCAGCCAAGACATCACCACGATTAACGATATCGCCAGCTTTGACAATCGGTTTTTGATTGATACAGGTATTTTGGTTAGAACGCTGATACTTAATCAAGTTGTAGATATCAACACCCGTCTCACCCGTTGCAATCTCATCCTGATTGGCTCTTACAACAATGCGTGACGCATCTGATGAAACCACCTCTCCACCACGCGAAGCGATCACGGTAACACCGGAATCAATTGCAACTGTCTTCTCAATTCCTGTACCGACTAAAGGCTTATCAGCACGCAAAGTGGGCACCGCTTGACGCTGCATGTTCGATCCCATTAGGGCCCGGTTAGCATCATCATGCTCTAGGAATGGAATCAGTGAAGCGGCAACCGAGACAATTTGCTTAGGAGAAACGTCCATATAGTCAACATCTTTTGATGCCGCTAAAACTGTCTCATTTTTATGACGAGCTGTAACCAGCTCATCTAAAAGATTATTATCTGCATCCATCGCCGCGCTTGCTTGTGCGATGACATGCTGCCCTTCATCAATAGCAGAAACATATTCAACTTCTTCTGTCACCTGCCCATTAATAACTTTTCGATAAGGCGTTTCTAAAAATCCATATTGATTGGTTTTAGCATAAATCGCCAAGGTGTTAATCAGACCAATGTTTGGCCCTTCTGGCGTTTCAATTGGACAAACTCGACCATAATGCGTTGGGTGAACATCACGCACCTCAAACCCTGCACGTTCACGCGTCAAACCGCCTGGCCCTAATGCAGAAACACGTCGCTTATGCGTAATCTCAGACAATGGATTAACTTGATCCATAAACTGAGACAGTTGACTCGAACTAAAGAATTCCTTGATCGCAGCAGAAACAGGCTTCGCATTAATCAAGTCTTGTGGTAATAGGCCATCTGTTTCAGCTTGATTCAATCGTTCTTTAACCGCTCTTTCAACTCGAACGAGACCGACACGGAAAGCATTTTCAGCCATTTCGCCAACCGCTCTGATACGACGATTCCCAAGCGTATCAATATCGTCAATCGTGCTATGACCATTACGAATATTTAACAACTCTCTAACGACATCAATAATATCTTCATTTTCTAGAACCAAACTGCCGTCATTTTCCTCACGACCCAATCTTCTATTTAATTTCATCCGGCCGACGGCAGATAAATCATAGCGTGACTCATCAAAGAACAAGCTATTAAATAACGCCTCAGAAGATTCTTTTGTTGGTGGCTCACCCGGACGCATCATACGATAAATCTCAATCTGGGCTTCTAATTGTGAGGTAGCATGATCAAGGTTCAATGTATCCGAAATATAGGAACCGTTTTCAAGGTCATCAATAAATAACACTCTAAATGATAGATCCTTGATCACTTTGATATTTTCAATCAGCTCTGCGGTCATTACTTCATTAGATCGCGCTACTAATTCACCTGTCGCTTCATTTGTAATACCTGATGACAGTACCTTGCCAACGAGATATTCATCCGGAATAACAATCTCTTTCGCTTTAAACTCTTTCAACTGTTTCAAGTGACGAGCGGTAATTTTCTTTCCAGCTTCGACAACAACTTCTTCACCCACTTTAATGTCGAATGCAGCAGACTGCCCTTTAATTTGCTCAGGCACCAATTTCATAACATAGTTTTTTGATTTGGCTTGATAACTGACCTCAGTATGATCAAAGAACGCATCTAAAATCTCTTCAGTGCTATAACCCATCGCTCTTAAAATAATTGAGACAGGTAACTTACGACGACGATCAATACGAACAAACACACAATCGTTATGATCAAACTCGAAATCTAACCAAGAACCACGGTAAGGGATAATTCGTGCATTAAAAAGGACTTTACCAGATGAGTGTGACTTCCCTTTATCACTATCAAAAATAACCCCAGGAGAACGATGCAACTGAGTCACGATAACGCGCTCTGTACCATTAATTACGAAAGTTCCATTCTCCGTCATCAATGGGAGCTCACCAAGATAGACTTCTTGCTCTTTAACATCTTTTACAGGACGCTTACCGGCTGGTGCATCTTTATCATATAGGACCAAACGCATTTTTACGCGCAAAGGGGACGAGTAAGTCACACCTCGTTGCTTACATTCTTTAACATCAAATTCAGGCTGTCCTAGCGTATAGCTAACATACTCAAGATCAGCTGTACCAGCAACACCATGGATCGGAAAGACCGATGTAAATGCTGCATGCAATCCAGCAACATCACGTGATAGTGGTTTTTTATCCTTTTGCAAAAAATCTTTAAAGGATTCTTTCTGTAAAGACAGAAGATAAGGAACTTCAAGAATAGAAGAACGTGTCGCAAAGTCTTTACGAATACGTTTCTTTTCAGTTAAAGAATAGGCCATCAATTACCCCAACATTATTTTAATAACGGAAAATTTTCTTTTCCAAAAATGCATAAAACTGTAATAACAGTTACAAACGATTGATTACACTTTTACACACTACTATAAACAACAAAAGGCCGACGCAAAAAACGTCAGCCATTGTCATGCTTCAAGAGCTGAGTAAGTAATAATTACTTAACTTCAACCTCAATTCCAGCTTCCTTAAGCTCATTAGCAAGGGCTTCAGCTTCTTCTTTAGAAACACCTTCCTTAAGCGTAAATGGTGCACTTTCAACCGCACTTTTAGCTTCTTTCAAGCCTAGGCCAGTCGCGCCACGAACTGCTTTGATTGCTGCAACCTTGTTAGCACCAGCGCCAGTCAAGATAACATCAAATTCAGTTTGCTCTTCAGCAGCACCGCCTGCATCACCTGCAGGACCTGCAACTGCAACTGCAGCCGCAGAAACACCAAATTTCTCTTCCATTGCTTCTACAAGTTCAACAACTTCCATTACTGACATGTTCGCAACGGCTTCTAAAATATCTTCTTTTGTAATTGCCATTTTGTAATTCCTTAAAAATTAAATTGTTACTATTCTGAATTAAGCTGCTTCAGCTTCTTTTTGGTCCTTAACAGCGACCAAACCACGAGCCAACTTGGCAACAGGTTCTTTCATAACATAAAGCAACTTACTAAGCGCTTCATCATATGTAGGTAATGCCGCAACCGCATTAAGCTGACTTGCATCCATTACACCTTCACCAATAGACAAGGACTTAACTACCAAAGCTTCATTGTCTTTCGCAAAATCTTTAAAGACTCTTGCTGCATTCCCAAGCTCTTCACCAGAGAAAGCAAAAACAAGTGGCCCAACAAAAGTGTCAGCCATATCTTCAAACTTAGTTCCAGCAACTGCACGTCGAACCAATGTATTTTTTACAACACGAACGGTTACGTTTGCTGCTCGAGCATTTGCACGAAGCTCAGTTAATTGTGCCACTGTCAACCCGCGATACTCAGCCGCTACCATTGAACCAGCTTCTGAAACAAGCGCAGAAACCTCTTCAACAACGGCTTTCTTATCATTGATATTGAGTGCCATATAACCTCCAATACGGTTTGAAATCAATCAAACCAACCATCTACGTAGGCTTAAATCTATTAAGAATACCACATCAGTATTCGCCTACGGTCTGCGATGGGCGCGCTCACATAAGTACAACTTAATTCAAGGCAACCCGATTCGCACTTTACGGCTTAACCGTAAAATTCAATTTACAATGACGACTGATCTAAAACCAAACCTGGACCCATCGTGCTTGAGATAGAAACTTTTTTCATATAAGTTCCTTTTGCAGCAGATGGTTTTGCTTTATTTAGATCATCAATCAAAGCATTCAAATTTTCTTTTAATTTTTCTGGGTCAAACGACACCTTTCCAATTGACGCATGAACGATGCCCGCTTTATCTGCACGGAAACGAACCTGACCAGATTTTGCTTTTTGGATTGCACCAACAACATCAGGTGTTACAGTCCCTGTCTTAGGGTTTGGCATCAGACCACGAGGACCTAACACTTGACCTAACATACCAACGACTCGCATAGCATCAGGAGACGCGATAACAACATCAAAATCCATCATGCCACCCTTAACTTCAGCAGCAAGCTCATCCATACCAACAAAATCCGCACCAGCTGCCTTAGCTGCTTCTGCATTGGCATCACCTGTAAACACCGCAATACGAACATCTTTACCGGTACCGTTTGGCATAACGCTCGCACCACGCACCACTTGATCCGACTTACGAGGGTCAATACCAAGCTTAATAGCTACATCAACAGACTCTGAAAATTTCGCTGTCGCCAATTCAGATACCAATTTAAACCCTTCAATTGCATCATACGCTTTTAGGGAATCGACTTTCTCGGCAATCATTTTTTGTTTTTTAGTTAATTTCGCCATCTTTATCACCCTTCTACCGTTAGACCCATGCTGCGTGCAGAGCCAGCAATAATATTGACTGCCGCATCTAAATCGTTCGCATTTAAATCCGCCATCTTCACATTCGCAATTTCTTCTAACTGAGCGCGTGTAACGGTTCCAACTTTATTCAAATTAGGAACACCAGAACCTTTTTGAATACCAGCAGCCTTTTTCAGCAAAATTGATGCTGGCGGAGTCTTAGTAATAAAGGTAAAACTACGATCATTAAAAACCGTAATTACAACAGGGATTGGCAAACCTTTTTCCATAGACTGTGTTTGCGCATTAAACGCCTTACAGAATTCCATGATATTAACACCATGCTGACCTAACGCAGGACCAACTGGTGGACTAGGATTTGCATTTCCAGCAGGAACCTGCAACTTAATATAGGCTTGAATCTTCTTTGCCATTGTTTTCTCCTTATGGGTATAACGTCTCGCGACTTCCCAGGGGTTTAAAAACGCTTACTGTCCGTAAGCTCTCATTAACTTTTTTCGACTTGGGTAAACTCTAACTCAACCGGAGTAGATCTACCAAAAATCAATACTGATACTTGTAGCTTGTTTTTATCATAGTCAACTTCTTCAACAACCGCTTCAAAGTCATTAAAGGGACCATCAATAACACGAACCATTTCGCCTGGCTCGTAAATAACTTTAGGCTTAGGCTTATCAACCCCTTCTTCAACCTTCTGCAGAATGCGATCTACTTCACGCTTTGAGATAGGTGCCGGACGATCTGAAGTCCCGCCAATAAACCCCATAACCTGAGGGACACTTTTCACCAAATGCCAAGTATCATCATTCAACTCCATCTCAACCAGGACATAACCAGGAAAAAACTTTCTTTCAGAGGTTCTTTTTTTACCATCACGAATTTCAACAACTTCTTCAGACGGAACTAGGATCTTACCAAAGGCATCTGCTAAACCTGCACGCTCAACATACTCTTCTATCCCCTTCTTGACCTTATTCTCATATCCGGAATAGGCATGAACGACATACCATCTTTGAGCCATACTAACCACCCTGCCCTGTTAATAATTGAACCGCCCACAAAAAGAACATATCAACCAACCATAAAAAGATACTCATAATAATGACGACAACAAACACAATCAACGTCATTTGCACGGTTTCAGGGCGAGTTGGCCAAATAACCTGCTTAACTTCCTTTTTTGCATGAGAGACATACTGAAACCACGCACTACCCTTTTCTGTCTGATAAAACACAAAAGCAGAGACTGCTACACCCGCCAACACACCCAGCACTCTAATGACTGCATGCGCATCTGCGTAATAATAATATCCAATAAAGCTTGCAATCAGGATTGCCACTGCCATAAACAGCTTTAGCGTTTCTAATAAACTGGTACTTGTTGAATTATCTGCTTTATGACTCATAACTACTTAATATCTAAAATAAAAACGACCCGTTTAACAAACGAGCCGTAAAGAATTTGGCAGGGGTAGAGGGACTCGAACCCCCAACACCCGGATTTGGAATCCGGTGCTCTACCAATTGGAGCTATACCCCTAAGAAAGAAACATTTAATGTTTCAGCACTCGAAAAAAAAGGGGATTATACAATCCCCTTTTTTATTTAGCAAGTGCTATTTGAGTTATTCTATTACTCAAGGATTTTTGCAACAACACCCGCACCAACTGTACGACCACCTTCACGAATCGCGAAGCGTAGACCTTCGTTCATGGCGATTGGGTTGATTAGGGTAACTGTCATTTGAACGTTATCACCAGGCATAACCATTTCTGTTCCTGCTGGTAGTTCACATGCACCTGTTACATCCGTTGTACGGAAGTAGAACTGTGGACGGTAACCTTGGAAGAATGGTGTGTGACGACCACCTTCATCTTTTGACAGTACATATACTTCAGCTTCGAACTTGGTATGTGGCGTCACAGTACCTTTATGAGCAAGTACTTGTCCACGTTCGATATCTTCACGCTTAGTACCACGTAATAAGATACCAACGTTATCCCCTGCTTCACCTTGATCTAGAAGCTTACGGAACATTTCTACACCGGTTACAGTTGTCGTAGTCGTTGGACGAATACCGACGATTTCGATTTCTTCACCAACTTTGATCACACCAGTTTCAACACGACCGGTTGCAACCGTACCACGACCTTGGATTGAGAAGATATCTTCTACTGGCATTAGGAATGGCTTGTCAGTTTCACGCTCTGGAGTAGGAATGTACTCATCTAGCGCTTCAATTAGACGACCGATTGCTGGTTCACCAATATCTGACTGATCACCTTCGATAGCTTTTAGAGCTGAGCCCATGATAACTGGCGTATCATCACCTGGGAAGTCATAAGCGTCTAGTAGTTCGCGAACTTCCATTTCAACCAACTCTAGTAACTCTTCATCATCAACCATGTCAGCCTTGTTTAGGAAAACAACGATGTAAGGCACACCAACCTGACGTGATAGTAGGATGTGCTCACGCGTTTGTGGCATTGGGCCATCTGCTGCTGAACATACTAGGATTGCACCATCCATTTGTGCCGCACCGGTAATCATGTTTTTAACATAGTCGGCGTGACCTGGGCAGTCAACGTGTGCATAGTGACGAGTTTCTGATTCATACTCTACGTGTGCTGTAGAGATAGTGATACCACGCTCACGCTCTTCTGGTGCGTTATCAATAGAGGCATAATCTTTAGCTAAACCACCAAATTTCTTGCCTTGTACAATCGTTAATGCCGCTGTAAGAGTTGTTTTACCATGGTCTACGTGACCAATCGTACCAACGTTTACGTGCGGCTTACTACGTTCAAACTTTTCTTTTGCCATGATGCAAACTCCGTTAAAAACAGCGACAGACTTCGATTAGCCACGCCCGCCATGATGAAATAAATGGAGCTCTCAATCGGAATCGAACCGATGACCTCATCCTTACCATGGATGCGCTCTACCTACTGAGCTATGAGAGCAAATATTAAAAAGGCCCTCACTACTAATTTGTCCTAAAACAAAATAACAAAGAGAGCCTAGAATTGGAGCGGGTAGGGGGAATCGAACCCCCCTCATCGGCTTGGAAGGCCGAGGTAATAGCCAATATACGATACCCGCATAATGTAAAACAAATTGAATGGTGGAGGGTAGTAGATTCGAACTACTGAAGGCGTTGCCAGCAGATTTACAGTCTGCCCCCTTTGGCCGCTCGGGAAACCCTCCCAATCAAATTGATGGGCGTATTTTAATTGAAAATCCCTTAGTGTCAAGCAAAAATCCGTTTTTTTATCAATTCCCCTCCCAGACGAATCCAATAAGGATTCAGTTCCCGGATTTCTGTAAATTTCCTTATCCAGCCACCCAACAAATTCACTTTTACCTTACAATGTGTTTTCTTCACATTTACCTGAATTAGAAAGTTCAATATTTTATGCAAACGCATTGTGACCTAACACAACTTCACAATATCTATCAAGACGATGCCATTGTCGCCATTCATAAACCAGCAGGATTGTTGGTTCATCCTTCTGCGATTGATCGACATGAAACCCAATTTGCCGTCAACTTAACGGAAGACCTGATTCAACAGCGTGTTTACCCAGTTCACCGCTTGGACAAAGCCACCTCTGGCATCTTATTATTTGCACTCAGCTCGGCGTATGCACGCCACCTAAGCGAACAATTCCTGTCACACCAGATTCAAAAAAACTATCTGGCAATCTGCCGTGGATGGATAGCCGATTCAGGCGTAATCGATCATGCGTTGAAATATAAAATTGACCCGATTGCCGAACCCAATAAAAAACCCAAGCCACCGCAAATGGCGATCACACATTATCAATGCATGGCCACTTGCGAAGTCGATCATGCAATCGGGCGTTATCCAAGTCAACGCTACAGCCTAGTTAAACTGCGCCCAAAAACCGGTCGAAAGCACCAGCTTCGCCGGCACCTAAACCATATTAACCACCCCATTATTGGCGATGTTCAATACGGCGACCGCCATCACAATCATTTTTTTAATGAATTGCACTCCTACCATCGCCTCTACCTTGCGGCCACAGCGTTAAACTTTACGCACCCAGAAACCCAACACCCCATAGAGTTAACTAGCCCACTAGAAACCTCTTTTCAAAACACCTTAAATGCCTTGGACTGGCAGCCAAAATGACCAGGCCTGGCCATTTTTAACCGAATATCGCCACCTATCGCTAAGCTTGTATAATAAGATGAAACACAACACGAGGAAAGCCATGACAGACTGGACTGCAAACCTTCAATTTGATCAATCTCATATTTGGCATCCTTATGCCAAAATGCCCAACCCGATTCAACCATTGGCCGTCACCAAAACACAAGGCTCAATCATAACGCTTAGTAATGGGCAAGAATTGGTTGATGGCATGAGTTCTTGGTGGGCGGCGCTTCATGGCTATAATCACCCTCGTATTCAAAAAGCCATGATTGAACAAATTGAAACGCTGCCCCATATTATGTTCGGTGGCTTAACCCATGAACCGGCAATTGAGTTAGCAAAACGGTTGATCAAACTGACACCGGAACCATTACAAAAAGTCTTTTTTACTGACTCTGGCTCTGTGGCCATGGAAGTGGCGATTAAAATGGCGCTGCAATATTGGATCAGTTTAAGCCAGCCACAGAAGCATAAGTTACTGGCACTCAAACATGGTTACCACGGTGATACCTTTGCCACTATGGCAATTTGCGATCCTGACAACGGCATGCACACCCTGTTTGCGGACAACCTAACCCCGCATTTTTTTGCCCCTGCCCCTCGGATGGGGTTCGATATTGACTCTGACAATCAAGATATTGATGCGTTTAAAAAGGTGCTTGAACAACATCACCATGAGATCGCTGCTGTCACCTTAGAGCCGATCGTACAAGGCGCTGGAGGCATGCGTTTTTATCGACCGGACTACTTACGTCAAGTTCGACAGCTTTGTGATGACTATGATGTCTTGCTCATTGCGGATGAGATTGCCACCGGATTTGGCCGAACAGGCAAATTATTTGCCTGTGAGTGGGCCAATATCTGCCCAGACATTATGGCACTGGGTAAAACCCTAACGGGTGGCCATATCACCCTAGCCGCGACCTTAGCGACAGAACAGGTCAGTCAAACGATTAGCGAAGGCAACCCGGGGTTGTTAATGCACGGCCCCACCTATATGGCTAATCCGCTGGCTTGCCGAGCAGCCGCGACCAATATTGATGTTCTCCTTGACTCGCCTTGGCAAACCAATATTGCTCAAATCGAACAGCAGCTACAGCAAACACTGTTGCCATTGAAATCGGTTAATGGGGTAAAAGATACACGGGTACTTGGAGCTATTGGCGTGATTGAACTGGAACGATCTGATTTAGGCGAGACCATTCAACGACTGGCTGTCGCCGAAAATATTTGGATTCGTCCTTTTGGCAAGTTAATTTACACCATGCCGGCATACAATATTCCACCGACCCAGCTCAACCAACTCACCACCGGTATCTGCAAAGCCGTCACTCAAGCATTGGCTGACATAAACTAGACAACAGAAACGTGTCAACTGGGTAGCGAATCACATATAAAATGACCAGGCCTGGTCATTTTTGTTGCGCCTGCTCAAGCTCTGCTTCCAAACGCTTACGCTCCTCTATCCAAGCTTTCTCTGCAAAATCCACATTCATACAATCATAACAATGTCGTTTAAATATCCCCAGCTTGGCCAGTAACCAATGCAACTTACAGCCCAAGCACCAGCCAAACGTGGCCTCTAACCACATCAACCCAAAACACACCCACACCAATAGCGGAATGAAAAACGGCATCCAATTCGACGTGGTCGGCAATAATTCCATCCCGCTGACGCCATTTACAAATCGCGCAAAACTATCAGGATTAAAAAAGAGTAAACACGATGAAATCAATAGCGCCCCAATTAGCCAAGCAAACCGTTTGGGTTTTAGCGGTTCCCATTTGGGCGGAATATTTCTTGTTAGATAGGTTGCAAGATGTACTGTCGGTGATAAATAGGCCGTCTTAATAAACATACCGGACAACATTTCAAACAGTCCGTAAAACAGCACCCAAGTCGGCACCGTATAATCGAATGCAGTCTTATAAGCTTGCACAGTAAAAATGACTCGAAGATCTTCAGTCAGCTCAAAGGTTTCTTCCATTGGACCATTCGTAAACACGGTCCATGTCGACGCATTCACGGTTGTCAGTAATACCGTAATCATATAGACCGGTAACAACAACATCAGGCCGGCTCTTAAGCGAACCGCGTGATGGTTAATAAACACCACGTCTTCTGTTCGATCTCTAAACCACAAATACTTAAAGTGATAACGCATCCAACTCTCCTTTTCTGGGTGCATTCTTGCCATTTATTTTTCGACAAACTGCTGCTATTTTAATCGACTCCATTCCTCCGCGCAGCGTGATTGATTCAAATCCACAATTGATTCCCATTTTAGTTTGACTATAGATTCATTCATCTCATCAATATATTCACTTTTCAATCAGCGTTAGGATACACTTTCAATTTCAACAGCCTCAGCATGAGTAACCAATAATGGATGATTTCAGTGACTTCTTAGACTTGCTTAAAGCCTTAATCAGGCAACCCAGCGTTGTCGGAGCGGAACATGCTTTTTTTCGAGTATTGCAACGAGAACTTGAAGAAAGGGGTGCAAAGGTGACCTGGTATGAGGGCTTACTGGTTGCTCAGGGCTCACAACCGGATAGTTGTCATTTTTCTAGTCACATTGATCGTCATGGTTTAGTTTGCACTGGGCCAAATGAGTTTCAATTTGCTGCCTTTGTTGCTGGAAAAGTGACCAACTTGCTCGGCAATGATGTGGGTAACGAACTCAAACTCACTCTAATGAATCGCTTTGAGAATACCCCTGTACTGGCTTATGAACCTTGGTCAGGTGCTTATCGTGGGTCTGGCACCATTAATAATGCCTATATCTGTGAATTTCGCCAAAATCTAATTTTTGAAGTCGATGGCTTGGAACACTTGGTAGCTGGCACCCCGGTTGGCTTTCAGGACCGATTGCGAACTGACGACACCTTCTTATCCGGTCAATTGGATAATGTGTTAACCGCTGCAATGTTGGTACACCTATTTAGTCGAGGCTATCAAGGTACCGCCTTTTTTACCGCTGAAGAAGAGTCCGGTGGCAGTTGGCGCTATTTACTTGAATGGTATCGCCGATTTGGAGAATCCACCAACAACTTGTATGTACTAGACACCAGTCCCTATCGCAACCGAGAAGAAGCTGATAAACAGTCGGTTGTGCTTCGCAATAGAGATGAGCATGCCCATTTTCACCCTGAAACCACCCAAGCGGTGGCACGCATCTGTGCGGAGCAAGGCATTTCTTTTAGCTTTAAAGATCTATACATTGAGCAACTCAATCAACAAAGCCTCAACCCTGACACCCCCAGATTAGGGTTAGGTCGAACAGAACTCGGTCGCATCACAGCCAACGCCGATGGACTGGTTCACGGCACCACCATTCAAATTCCGACCACGGGCTATCACACCATGAATGAAACCGCATCGATCACTTCGGTCAAGGCGTTTATGAAACTGATTGAGCAACTGGCAAACAGGGCGATTGATTAAAGCCAACGTCGCCAGCGAAAATAGCCCAACTGAAGAACCAACAGCAACGCCATACCCGAGACGACGTACCAAAACCCACTGGCATTTTCGGTACCTGGCATCCCGCCGACATTGATTCCAAATAACCCGGTAAAGAATCCCAACGGTAGAAAGATTGCCGTAATCACGGATAACACATATAACCGACTATTTAACTCTTCTGAAATTCGGTTCTGCAGTTCTTCTTGAGCGATTATAGCCCTTTCCCGTAATAGCTCTAAGTCCTCTAAATGTCGTGTTATCCGATCCACCACTTCTCGAAGCTGAACCTTCTCACTGCCGGTTAACCAGGCGAGCTTTTCCATTGAGAATGCCGATAGCGCTTCTTTTTGTGGCGCAATATAGCGCCGCATAGCCATGACATGACGACGGTACTCGCTCAATTCTGATCGCAACGTCACTTGACGAGAATCAATCACCAACTCCTCAAGTTCTGCCATTTGCTCATCAAAATCGCCGAGTACCTTACCTATCTTTGATGTCATATTGGATGCCAATTCCACTAGAATTTCCGCCGTGGTGCGGGGGCCTTGACCTCTCTCTAAGGCCTGCACCATTTCTCTGACAGCCAACAATTGCCGGTTCCTGGTTGAAATCAGTCGATGTTCGTCTCGCCACAAACGCAATGCAACCATATCATCTGGGTCTGATTGCGGGTTCAAGTTCACCCCGCGCCATGCAATAAACACCCCGTTTTCCTGCGGGCTAAATCTAGGGCGTGAACCACCACTTAACAGCGTCTCAATAATAGCCTCATCCAATTGATCTTGGCTTTGAAACCACGTTTTTACATCTGCGGTAGCATAATCAAAGTGCAGCCATAATTCACCGTCTTCAGGGCGCCACTGCTCAACAGCCGACCAAGGCAATGATTGAGCACCCCCTTGACCATCAAGCAATAATGCATGAATCAACCCATTCATAGCGCCTCCTTTGGTGAAGGATTAGAGCGTAATAATCTCGAAATCGTGCGACATCTCAACCGAGGCTTCGAGCATTTTTGAAACCGAGCAATATTTTTCCGCCGACAGATTCACCGCTCGTTCGACTTTCTTCGGATTTAGATCCTGTCCCGTTACTATAAAATGGACATGAATTTTGGTAAAGACTTTCGGCACGGTTTCGGAACGCTTAGATGTAATGTCGACCTGACAGTCTTCAACCGCTTGTTTGGCTTTCTGCAACATCATAATCACATCAATACTGGTACAACCGCCCAACCCCAGCAAGACCAGCTCCATCGGACGAGCGCCTTTATTTTCACCCCCGACCTCCGGCGCTGCATCCATTAAAATGGAATGCCCACTTTCTGTCGTTCCCTCAAATGATAATCCGCCCTGCCATTTTACCTGTGTGGTCATATTCTCTTCCTTATTCGTCTTCTGGGTGTTCGATTAAATCTTCAACGACCACCACCTTAGGCTTTGGATAATAGTTAAATTCCGAAGCAGATGCAATGGTATAAGCCCCCATTTGTTTAGCAATCAATATATCGCCCACCGCCAAATCAGGGAGTTCGATATCTTCATCGACCACGTCAATGCTGTCACAAGTTGGCCCTGCCAAAACACTGGGATAAAAATCACCGGTTGGGTCAAACGGCTTTAAAGGGGCTACCGGATATTTCGCATGATCATACATCTGGCCACTAAAGGCACCATATACCCCATCGTCCAAATAATACCAAGTACGTGCACCGCGTTTAGCTTTGCCAACCACACTAACCACTTCTATCATTGACGGCGCGGAAATAAACCGTCCAGGTTCGGCAAACACCTTGATCGACTTGGGCAAGACAGATAACGCCTCCACAATCGGCGCGCAAAAGTCTTCAATCGGCATGACTGGCCCCTGATAGGACACGGGGAAACTGCCGCCTATGTCCAACCATTTCCAATGGACGTGCCGCATTTCTTTCATCGCCGCCGCTGATGCTTGAATGGCATTGACCTGCGCAAAAGGCGACAATGACTGAGATCCAACATGAAATGACAAGCCAGACACCGTTAAACCATTTTCCACCGCCAAATTGACCAGGCCTGGTAATTCTTCCAGCGCAGAACCAAATTTTCGAGACAAATCCACCGTCGCATCCTGACTTCGGAAACTGACGCGTATCATCAGTTCCACTTCGTCTTTATAAGGAATAAACTTCAACACCTCGTCAGGGTTGTCTACCACAAAACGACGACAGCCAAATTCCAATGCATGACGAATTTCACGGTCTTTCTTAATCGGATGGGTATGAATGCATTGATCTCCCACAATCCCAAGCCCTTTCACCAAGTCTACTTCACCAGAAGTTGCTAGATCGAAACTGCCTCCTAGCTTCTTCAATCGACGAATGACGGCTGGATGGGAAAAAGACTTCACCGCATAAAATAACTCAACCCCTGGCAATGCTTTCTGTAGAGCGCAATATTGATACTCAATTTCCTGCAAATCTAACACCAAAAACGGCGTCTCATGCGCTTTCAATAAATCCCTTAAGGTCGAACGGTCAAATTGCTCTAATTCGTCCGGGTGTGTTTGTTCTGCAAAATGCTGGACAAGTTCTGCTGTATTCAATGTATTTTTTGCTCCAAAAGACGGTTGCCTGAAAGTAAAAGTGTGATTTTAAGACTGCATCGCGTCTTGTACATATTTGGGAAGTGCAAAAGCACCAAGGTGAAGCTCTGGCGTATAAAAGCGCGTTTGAATCCCCGCAGCATCATAACGAGACTGAATCACTGCCAATGGTTGTTGTTTTAATGCCGCCTGATCGGTTGCCCAAGCAAATGTCATTATCCCTCCGACATAGGTGGGTACCGCCGCCGCATAGAAGCTGGCTTGTTGAAATAAAGGCGTCAATCGCTTAAAGGTCGTAAACACTTCATCGGTTTGCATAAAGCTGACCCCATTTTGTGCTACAAACACACCGCCGGGGTTTAAACAGCGCTGAATCCCTTGGTAAAAACGCGACGTAAATAACACTTCTCCAGGGCCAATCGGATCGGTGGAATCTGAAATAATCACGTCAAACTGCTCAGCACAGTCAGTGACAAAGTCAACCCCATCCGCAATCACAATATTGGCTTTTGGATCCTCAAATGCGCCAGCTGAATGATTCGGCAAATACTGAACACACATATCAATCACCTGTTGATCAATTTCTACCTGGGTCACCGACTCGACGCAGGAATGCTTCAGTACCTCTCGTAAAATACCTCCATCGCCTCCGCCAATAATCAGCACCTTTTTGGCATGGCCATGCGCCAGCATCGGCACATGTGTCATCATCTCATGATAGATAAACTCATCTTTTTCAGTCGTTTGAATCACGCCATCCAATGCCATTACAGTGCCCCATTGATCATTTTTAAAAATAACCAAATGCTGGTGCCCTGTATCCACTTCAAACAACACTTCGTCAATAACAAATTGCTGCCCCCAACTAGGGTAAAGTGTTTCTAGATACTTTTTTGCTGTTTGCGTACTAGCTGACATCAACCACTTCTCCTCTCATTAGGTTATCGACTTGAACCTGAGTCGGGGTAAAGGCGGCTTGTAATACAGCAATCGCCTTTTCAGGTTCAGAGTCACCGCACATAAACACATCAAATGCTGCGTAATTGCGTTCAGGCCAACTATGGACACTAATATGAGATTCTGCCAATACCGCCACCCCCGAAATACCACCATTTGGCGTAAAGTGGTGCAAATGAATATGTAATAAAGTGGCTTTGGCACTTTCAACCGCCTCACGTAGGGCTTTTTCCATTCGTGGTAAATCATCTAAATGAGATGCGCCCCAAAAATCGGCAATTAAATGGGTTCCGGCAAAGGTTTTGCCATCACGGCAAATAAAATGGTCCAGGGTTTGATCTTCAACTGCTTGATCATGAGTAGGCCAGCTATCATCAATCACAGTGGTTTTTTCAATCACTTCAAAATGGTCGTTACCCGTGACCAGGACGTTTTCTGAATTAGGCATTAAGAGGTACCTTATAAAACACCCGCAGAAAAGAAATGCATACGGATGAATGATTAATAATAGTTCACAAACAAAGGCATAGTTTGATGAACCCCAACCACCTTTCATTTCATAACGTTAGGTGAGGAAATAACCATTTTTCTTTTGGAAAAAAGGACAGCGTATTATTCCGCTTTTTTTGAACAATGCAAGTCTTTTTTATAAAAATATTTAATCTTTAATTGATTGATATAACAGAATAAATTTAACAATTTCGTAAATGATCTTTGTATTAGACCCCGCGTCCAGGCTTTTCAGTGCTATTGAAATAGCTCAGCCAACTTTTCACCAGGGTTGTCAGCGCGCATAAAGGCTTCACCGACCAGGAAACTGTTGACATGATGGGCGCGCATAGTCGCCACATCTTTTGGCGTTAAAATGCCACTTTCCGTAATCACGATTCGGTCATCATCAATCATATCCAACATTCGAATCGTCGTTTCTAATGAAACATCAAACGTATGGAGGTCACGGTTATTAATGCCAATCATCGGTAATGGCAAACGTAAAGCCCGTTCCATCTCAGCTTCATTATGCACCTCAACCAACACATCCATTCCCAGCTGCATTGAGGTTTCTGTTAGCTCGTACAACTGAGCATCACCAATGGCTGCTGCAATCAATAAGATGCAGTCGGCACCGATGACCCGAGCTTCATACACTTGATAATCATCGACAATAAAGTCTTTACGAATAATCGGTAAGTCCACAGCAGCACGAACCGCTTGTAAGTATTCATTTGACCCCTGAAAGAAGTCCTGGTCAGTCAATACCGATAAACACGCCGCGCCATGGGCTTGATAACTCTGTGCAATTTCAACCGGATTAAAAGGATCACGTAAAACACCCTTACTGGGCGAAGCTTTTTTGATTTCCGCGATCACCGCTGATTGGCCTTGATCCAATTTCGCTTGCAAAGCATCAGCGAAACCACGCGTCGGAGAGGTCGTCATCATCAACGCCTTCTGCTTCATTTCGCGCAAGGGGGTTTTTTCACAGTTTTGCTGTATTTCTTCTAGCTTGCGAAAAATAATCTTCTTAAGAATATCTGGCGTCTGATTCATGGTTTGTCTCTAGTCAAATAAATGCCATAGAAAACACCCAGGCCTGGGCGTTTTGCTATTTAAATTGGTTGGTTAGGTTAATAAAGTCAGCAAAAAGCTGTTTGGCTGAGCCATCAGCAATCACCGCACGAGCCTTGGCGACCCCATCTTGATAGGTTGGTGCTAGGCCTGCCACATAAATGGAAGCACCAGCATTCAAGCTGACAATATCAACTGCTGCAGGGTGTTGATTATCAAAAACAGCTTGAATAATCTCCAAACTGTCTGCCGAAGATTGAATTTGTAAGGCGGTTAAATCCGCATGATGTATCTCAAAGTCTGCCGGATTAATTTGCCATTCGGTAATCTGACCCTCTTTAAGTTCAACAACCTGTGTCACACTGGCAATACTGATCTCATCCAAGCCATCTTCCGCATGTACTACCATCACGTGTCGAGAACCCAGGTTTGATAATACCTCGGCAAAAGGTCTTAGCAAAGCGGCATCATAAACGCCTAACACCTGTGCGGGTGCCTGTGCTGGATTCGTCAAAGGTCCCAACTGATTAAAAATGGTTCTGACGCCGATTTCACGGCGTACACCAATCACATGCTTCATCGCACTGTGATGCGCCGGCGCAAACATAAAACCAACCCCAACTTGTTCCACACATTGGCTAACCTGATCGGGGGTTAAGTTGAGATTGACACCCGCTTGTTCCAGTAAATCGGCACTACCAGACTGACTGGATACCGAACGATTACCATGCTTAGCAACCTTTGCCCCCGCAGCGGCGGAAACAAAAGCCGATGCAGTAGAAATATTAAAGGTATTGGCGCCATCTCCGCCTGTGCCGCAAGTATCAACTAAGTGGGTTTTCTGTTCAATATGAACAGGCGTTGCTAAGGATCGCATCACCGATGCTGCGGCACTGACCTCTGTCACTGTTTCACCTTTCGCTCGAAGCGCAATTAGAATCGCCGCAATTTGTGCCGGCGTGGCAGAACCTGACATAAGTTCTTGCATAACGGCTTGCATTTGTTCAGCGGTAAAATCTTCACGTCTTAATAATTGTTCTAAAGCTTCTCGTAATGACATGTTCAATCCTAACAGTTAGCGAGCGCGCACAGCTTATTGCTCTAAAAAGTTTTTCAACATTGCATGACCCTGTTCGGTCAAAATGGATTCTGGATGAAATTGCACCCCTTCAATCGGCAAGGTTTTATGTCTCACCCCCATAATCTCATCTTGATCGCCGTTTTCAGTTTGCGTCCAAGCGGTCACTTCCAAGCAGTCTGGCAAACTCGATTGTTCTATTACTAACGAATGATAGCGAGTGGTCTCTACAGGGTTCGGCAACCCTTTAAAAACTCCCAAATTGTGATGATATACCGGGGACGTTTTACCATGCATCACTTGTTTGGCGCGAATAATCTGACCGCCAAAAGCCTGGCCGATGCTTTGGTGCCCTAAACACACACCTAAAATCGGAATTTTACCCGCAAAATGCTGGATTGCAGCAATCGATATCCCCGCCTCATTCGGGGTACAAGGGCCGGGTGAAATCACCAAGTAATCTGGTGCAAGCATTTCAATGGTTTCGATATTAATTTGGTCATTGCGATGGACATGGACATCCTGACCCAACTCACCAAAATATTGCACTAAGTTATAGGTAAACGAATCGTAATTATCAATCATTAACAACATGTTATTTTATTTTCCCTTGGCCATTAACGATGTCCGACATCTGGATTGTCGGTCTTTAATCCATTTGTCACAAACTCTGCAGCCTTAAAGATTGCACGGCCTTTATTCATCGTTTCATCCCATTCCAGTTGCGGATTCGAATCTGCAACCACTCCGGCACCGGCCTGAACAAATAAACGACCCTCTTTAATCACGGCGGTACGAATAGCAATTGCCGTATCCATATTGCCATGCCACCCTAAATACCCAACCGCTCCAGCATAAACGCCACGTTTGACCGGTTCCAATTCATCAATAATTTCCATTGCCCGAATTTTTGGCGCGCCGGAAACGGTTCCGGCGGGGAAGGTCGCTCTTAATACATCTAGTGCCGACATTCCAGGCTTGGCTTGACCATTCACATTGGAAACAATGTGCATGACGTGAGAATAGCGTTCAACGATCATCTTCTCCGTCAACTCAACGCTTCCAACTTGGGCTATTCGCCCAACATCATTACGCCCTAAATCAATCAACATCAAATGTTCAGCTAATTCTTTAGGATCTGATAGGAGATCAGCTTCCAACGCTTGATCTTTTTCTGGCGTCAGACCTCGACGACGGGTTCCGGCAATCGGTCGAACCGTCACCTTATTGTCCTCCAGGCGAACGAGTATTTCAGGAGAAGACCCCACGATTTGTAAATCGCCTAAATCTAAAAAGAACATATAAGGGGAAGGATTCAGATAGCGCAAAGCACGGTAAAGATCAATTGGCGAAGCATTAAAATCAACTGCCATTTGCTGTGAAATGACCACCTGCATCGCATCGCCGGCTAAAATATACTCTTTAATTTTTGCCACGGCCGCTTTAAATGCCTCTTCCCCAAAGCTCGATTCAAAATCTTGTTCGGTCAAGGTCTCTTCTTGGGGAAGATCATTAGGCACCAACATCGGTTGATTAATCATTTCTGCAATCTCGGCTACGCGCGCTTCTGCCTTAGCAAGTGCATCCTGCTGCGATAGATCCGCGTGAACAATCACATGAACCTGGCCACTAAGATTATCAAATACCACGATTTCTTCTGATACTAAAAGCTGAATATCAGCGGCCTCTATATCATCCCTTTCAGGTTGCGAATCTTGAAGTCTTGGCTCAATATAGCGAATTGTATCATAACCAAAATAGCCCACTAACCCGCCTGTAAAAGCAGGTAATCCAGGCTGCTGATACACTTTAAACCGAGATTGAAAAGCCGCAACCCACGCCAAAGGATCGTCGGTCATTTGTTGCTCTAATAATTGCTCACCATCAAACAAAGAAACTTGATGACCAATAATTTCTAGTCGCTTTTGACACGGCAATCCAATAATGGAATAACGTCCCCATTTATCACCACCCTGTACCGACTCAAACAAATAACTATTTGGCTGGTTCGCCACCTTATGGTACACACTTAAGGGTGTGTCATAATCGGATAAGATGGTGCGCATGACTGGCGCGGTTTGGTAACCTTGCTGATGAAGTTGGGTAAAGTGCTGCTGTGTCATGGGCGTCTCGTTTTTAACGTGCGCTTAGATTCAACGCGGATATAGCGATTGAGTCGAAAGTATTGATAGACACCGGAGAATGAACACCAAAACGGTCGCGTCAGCACCGTTAAAAAGGCTCTAAGAAACGATATCATTCTGGTGATTCTCCTTACACTCGTGGGATTAGCCGTTTAGGGTTTCGCCACTAAATAGTTTGGCAGTTCCATAAAAGAATCCATGACCGCATCGGGCTCATAGTCACGAATATCTTCACCATGATTATAACCATACGTCATACAAAAGATGTGAAAGCTTGCTGCTCTCGCCGCTTTCACGTCTGAACGAGAATCGCCAATCATTAAGGCATTCTCAGGAGATACACCTAATTGTTCAGCAGCAAATAATAACGGCATTGGATGGGGTTTTTTCTCAGCACAGGTATCGCCCGAAACAACCACTTCGAAATATTCATACAACCCCTTATCTTTTAATAAAGGAACCGTAAAGGCCTCAGCCTTATTGGTGACACAAGCAACGCGATAACCTTGTGCTTTCATCCATTCAATCCCTTCAACCACGCCATCGTATACACGACTTCGTTGTGAGGTATTCTCTTTATATAAATCTAAGAAAATGGGATAGGCTTTTTCCATTAACTGCGGATCAGGCATACCCTCTACTGAGTTGATTAGCGCTCTTTCGGTCAATCGTTGAACGCCATTGCCTACCCAATTTCTGACCGCTGCTTCGCCACGCACTGGCATATCCAGTTGCTTCATCATTTCATCAACGCAATAGGCTAGATCTGGAACACTATCAATCAAGGTTCCATCTAAATCGATTAAAACAAAGCCTGGATGAATTTTTTGCTGAGTCATTACTAATTTCCATATTGTTCGGCTGGTCAGCCATATCAAGGTCATGCCTAGAACGCAAAACGCCAGCTTTGACTGGCGTTTATCGCGTCGCGACTACAATGTCAGATTGAGCTTAAGCCTTAGCCAGCTCTTCACGCATCTGTTGAATAACCGTATCATATCGGTTGGCATCTGCGGCATTAGCCTTACCAAAAATTCCCGAACCAGAAACAAACGTATCACAGCCCGCAGCCGCCACTTCAGCAATATTTTCAACCTTAACACCACCGTCAATTTCCAAACGGATATCGCGTCCAGATGCATCAATCATTTGTCTGACCGCTTTCAGTTTTTCTAATGCCTGTGGAATAAAAGCTTGTCCACCAAAGCCTGGGTTAACTGACATGATTAAAATCATGTCGATCTTATCCATTACATGCTCAAGATAGTTTAAAGAGGTGGCTGGATTAAATACCAAGCCAGCTTTACAGCCTTCAGCCTGAATTAACTGCAAAGAGCGATCAACATGTTCAGATGCTTCCGGATGGAATGTAATATAGTCAGCACCGGCCGAAGCGAAATCGGGAATAATTCGATCAACAGGCTTGACCATCAAGTGAACGTCAATCGGGGCTTTCACACCCTCTTTATCCATGAAGTTTTTTAACGATTCACACACCAAAGGCCCGATGGTTAAGTTCGGAACATAGTGATTATCCATCACATCAAAATGCACAACATCTGCACCAGAAGCTATCACATCTTTTACATCTTTACCTAATTGTGCAAAATCCGCAGACAATATCGAAGGTGCAATCCAATTTTCTTTTTTAGACATTTATAATCCCCATTAAATCAATTCAAAATATTGACAGCATTTTAACAGAGACCTTTGTATAATTGGAAACAAATTATCTGTCCATCATCTTGTTTAGCATCTTGCGTGAGATTGGCCGCAATACAAATTATTACCTTAGGATATGTTTATATGCACCCACTATTCGAATCCAGCCTCACGAGTCTTCCGTTAATCAATAAGGGCAAGGTTCGCGACTTATATGACATTGATGATAACCATCTTCTAATTGTCACGACTGATCGAATCTCTGCTTTTGATGTCGTACTCCCCACACCCATTTCTGGAAAAGGCCGGATCCTTACAGAAACAGCTCAATTTTGGATGCATAAGGCCGAATCCATCCTTCCCAACCAATTAGCAACCGATCTAAAGTTGGCCGATATTTTAACGCCAGAAGAGTTATTACAGCTCGACGGTCGAGGAATGATTGTTAAAAAATTAAAACCCCTTCCCGTTGAGGCCATCGTTCGAGGGTATTTGGTAGGATCTGGTTGGAAGGAATATAAAAAGAAACAAACTGTGTGTGGTATCAATCTTCCTAAAGGGCTTAAAAAAGCCGAAAAATTACCTGAGCCCTTATTTACCCCTTCAACCAAAGCTGAAGTTGGTGAACATGATGAAAACATCTCTTTTGAAGAAGTCGTTTCGCTCATTGGTCAGGAAAGAGCCGAAAAGGTCCGCGATTTAAGTTTGGCCCTCTACAAAATGGCTGCTGATTTTGCTATTGAAAGAGGCATTATCATTGCTGACACTAAATTCGAATTTGGTGAAGATGAAGCCGGTACCATTCACCTGATTGACGAAGCTTTAACCCCCGATAGCTCGAGATTTTGGCCAGTTAGCAGCTATCAAGTGGGGAAAAACCCACCCAGTTTTGACAAGCAATATATTCGTGACTATCTCGAGTCACTAGACTGGGACAAAACGGCACCCGGACCTGAATTACCAGACGAAGTAATTGAAATGACATTCCAAAAGTATCAGGAAGCGCAATCACGACTAATGGACAATCCATAACATGAACACTGCTAGCCCTTTTACCGCTTTATTTGATCAACTAAAAACCACCCTTCCAGGTGGTTTTTTTGTAACCGGAACCGATACCGATATCGGCAAAACCTATGTCAGTTGTCAATTAGCCAATGCCTTGCAACAAAATCAACCAGGCCTGGTTATTTCTGCTCGCAAACCCATCGCTTCTGGAGCTCTAAGAGATCACAACGATACACTGTATTCTGAAGATGCTTTACAGCTTCAACAAGCAACGGGAAACCATGAAACCCTAGTCGAAATCTGTCACTATTTATTTGAAGAGCCAATTTCACCGGCAAGAGCCATTCAACAAGCAATCAACCAAGGTGGTGAACGCATTTGTATCCAGAACTTGGTTAGTGCCTGCCGTGTTCCAACAAATCATTTTGCATTAGTCGAAGGGGCTGGCGGCATTTATTCTCCGCTTGCTATAGATGGGCTTAATATCGATCTTGCCACCGCATTGCAACTACCCGTTATCTTAGTGGTCGGCAATAAGCTCGGGTGTCTGAATCATGCTTTACTGTCAATAAGCGCCATTGAAAATGCTGGGCTGAAGCTACTTCACATTTTTGTTAACAATCTATCTGACCATGCTGACCCTAATACGCTTAACGACTTGCAAAATCTGACCGTCTACCCGATTTCCCAAATCCCTTTTCAAACTCTATAACTTTCTTTAGGCATAAAAAAACCCGAGACAAAGCTCGGGCTCTTCGGTAAGGCTCAGTGTAATTTATCTTACTTTCTGATCCAATGAACCATTAGCATAACGCGCCTGCATTTCTTCAAGTCCTAATGCCTTGATTTTACCAGCATGACCCGCACAACCAAATGCTTCAAAACGTGCTTTACAGATTTCCATCATCGCGTTTTCTGCTGCATTGTAGAATTTACGAGGATCGAAGTTAGAAGTGTTTTCAGCAAGGTGCTTACGGATTGCACCAGTAGATGCCATACGTAAATCAGTATCGATGTTTACTTTACGCACACCGTACTTGATACCTTCAACGATTGCTTCAACAGGTACACCGTAAGTTTGACCCATATCACCACCGTAGTTATTGATGATCTCTAACCACTCTTCTGGAACAGAAGAAGAACCGTGCATTACGATGTGAGTGTCAGGAATACGCTCATGGATTTTCTTGATTTGGTCAATCTTAAGAACATCGTCAGATGGCTTAGAAGTAAACTTATAAGCACCGTGAGAAGTACCAACAGCTACTGCTAGAGCATCAACGTTAGTATCTTTAACGAACTGTGCCGCCTCTTCAGGATCAGTTAATAGAGAAGAGTGATCTAGAACTTCATCAGAACCATGTCCATCTTCTTCACCCATCTTACCAGTTTCAAGAGAACCTAGGCACCCTAGTTCACCTTCAACAGAAACACCACCAGCGTGAGCGATCTTTACAACTTCAGCCGTGATACCAGCATTGTATTCATAAGAAGCTGGAGTTTTCATATCTGCTTCTAAAGAACCATCCATCATTACTGATGTAAAACCAGACTGGATTGCACGTAGACATACGCCAACGTCAGAACCGTGATCCTGGTGCATTACAACAGGAACGTTAGGGAACATTTCAACCGCAGCAGCGATCATGTGACGCAGCATTGGCTCACCAGCGTACTTACGTGCACCAGCAGAACCCTGAAGGATTACTGGAGAATCTACAGCGTCAGCAGCGCGCATGATTGCACGAACTTGTTCCATATTGTTTACGTTAAACGCAGGCATACCAAAATTATTTTCTGCTGCGTAGTCCATTAATTCACGAAGTGTAATCATCGCCATGTGCGTGACTCCTCTATTAGTTTAAAAAATAAAAATCGTTTCAGTTTTGACCAATTCAATGATTGATTTAACTGCTTGCTCAAACATTCTGCAAAGAGTACTGACTATCATCAGTAACTCTTTGGATTCATTATCAACTGTTAAGGGACCTTAACAATTTCCATTTGATTGGTTCCGCCCATCAAGCCACGTGACTGTCCACGTGTTACCACCACCAAGTCGCCAGCTTTAGTCACGCCTTTTGCCTTTAATTCAAGGAGGATTTGGTCTTGAACTTCTTCATCTGATAAGCCGGTATAATCAACCGTTGTCGGATAAACACCGCGATATAGTGTTACTTTCCGACGCGTATCCAGATGGGGTGTCAGGGCAATAATTGGAATGCCGGAACTGATACGCGACATCAATAATGGCGTATTTCCAGATTCAGTCAACGCTGCAATGCAAGTCACGCCAAAATGGTTAGCGGCATACATGGCTGACATCGCAATGGTTTCATCCACCGCAGTAAAGGACTCATCAATACGATGGGTTGATTCACGGGTACTTCTGGATTTTTCAGCTTCTCTCGCTATTTCGGCCATAGTTTTGATGACCAAACTTGGAGAGTGACCTGTTGCAGTTTCGCCGGATAACATGACTGCATCGGTTCCATCCATGACCGCATTCGCAACATCAAACACTTCTGCACGTGTCGGAATCGCATTTTCAATCATGGTTTCCATCATCTGCGTTGCGGTAATAGTAATGCGGTTGAGTTGACGTGCACGCTTAATCATTTTCTTTTGCAGAGCTGGGAGCTGGGCATCCCCAACTTCAACCCCTAAATCTCCGCGTGCAATCATAATGACATCAGATGCAAGGATAATACTGTCGAGCGTGAAATCATCATTCACGGCTTCGGCACGTTCGACTTTTGACACAATGCTACAAACCAATCCGGCTTTTTCCGCTAAGGAACGACAATACTCAACATCTTCCGCACTTCTTGGGAACGAAAGCGCTAAATAGTCACACTGGATTTGGGCGGCCGTTAAGATATCTTCCTTATCTTTCTCTGTCAATGCTGCAGCAGATAAACCACCGCCTTGCAAATTAATACCTTTATTGTTTGATAATTTACCGCCAACAACAACGGTACAAATAACGCGCTCGCCGACAACTTCATCGACATCCAATACCACGCGACCATCATCAAGCAATAAACGATTCCCAGCTTTCACATCATAAGGCAGGCTCTTATAGGTCAACCCGACCTCATTCTGATTTCCCGCTAGTGGATCAACATTATTGTCCAATGCAAATTGATCACCAGGCATCAAGAAAATGCTGTCATCCGCAAAACGTGCGATGCGTATTTTTGGCCCTTGTAAATCAACTAAAACCCCAACCTCTCTATCGAGTTTTGCGGCAATTTCTCTAACTTGACTTGCTCTTGCAATATGTTCTTCTGGGTTGCCATGCGACATATTGATGCGGACAACATCAACGCCAGCCTCAATAATTTTCTTTAGCTCCCCTTCTCTATCGGTAGCGGGACCTAAAGTAGCAACAATTTTTGTTCTTCTTAAACCTGATGGCATGTTATTTTTTTGACCTTTTAAGTTTTAGCGATAGAAAGCAAGACGTCTCGCAAAATAAATTCCAAATCAAATTCATTTACCGAGGCATCCTTTACTCTTTCAAACCGCCCATTTCACATAGTATTAAAAAATTTAAAAGGTCAGGTAATCTAGATTACCTGACCCTCTCATTTGAGTTTTATTTTGTTGCGGCTTTTTCAAGCATCTCAACAGCAGGTAAAGTTTTTCCTTCTAGGAACTCAAGGAAAGCCCCACCACCGGTTGAAATGTAAGAAACCTTATCCGCGATATCATATTTGTCAATTGCAGCAAGGGTATCACCACCGCCTGCAATTGAAAAAGCGTTTGATTCTGCAATCGCCATTGAAATCGCTTTGGTGCCTCCACCAAACTGATCGAATTCAAATACACCGACAGGACCGTTCCAAACAACCGTACCGGCATTCTTAATGATTGCAGCCAATTCCGCCGCAGAATCTGGACCGATATCAAAAATCATATCGTCATCACAAACTTCTGAGACATTCTTCGTTTCTGCAGCAGCAGACTCAGAAAACTCTTTACCACAAACAACATCAGATGCCAGTGGAATCGCTGCACCACGTGCTTCCATGATTTCGTTCAGTTTCTTACAAGTGGGCACCAAGTCTGATTCAGATAACGACTTACCGACATTGTGACCTGCCGCTTCAATAAAGGTATTGGCGATACCACCACCCACAACGAGTTGATCTACTTTTTCAGAAAGCGATTCTAGCACGGTTAGCTTAGTGGAAACTTTAGAACCACCAACAATCGCAACCATTGGGCGAGCAGGATTATTTAAAGCCTTACCTAGTGCATCTAACTCAGCCGCCAATAAAGGACCAGCACAAGCCGTATCAGCAAATGCGCCGGCACCATGAGTTGAAGCCTGTGCACGGTGAGCCGTACCAAATGCATCCATTACATAGACATCACAAAGCGCTGCATATTGCTTAGAAAGAGTCTCGTCATTTTTCTTTTCGCCGACATTGAAACGTACGTTTTCTAATAGAACAACTTCACCTTCTGCGACTTCAAAATTTCCATCTAGGTAATCTTTAATCACACGCACTTCTTTTCCAAGCTTTTCACTTAAGTTTGCTGCAACAGGCGCTAAAGAGAAAACTTCTTCATAGTTCCCTTCAGTTGGACGACCCAGGTGAGACATCAGCATTACCTTAGCACCGGCCTCAGCAGCCATTTTGATAGTTGGTAAGGATGCACGAATACGTGCATCAGACGTTACCTTTCCATCTTTAACAGGCACATTCAAATCTTCACGGATTAGAACGCGCTTACCAGCCAAGTCTAAATCTGACATTTTAATAACAGACATATTGAGTCCTCTTTAAAGTTTAAAAAACACTGAACCAGTGTAGAAAAAATAAAATTTTCTTTTCAGTACTTCATGAAATACGGATAAGAAAATCCATTTGGAGGCTAATACAAGCCTCCAAATGAAAAATTCAGATACTCCTCAAAAATGAGAAGCGACAGAATTATTTACCAACGTGCTCAACAACACGCATCATATTGCAAGTATAACCATATTCATTGTCATACCAAGCAACGACCTTCACAAAAGTTGGATCTAGTGCGATACCGGCTTTTGCATCAAAGATTGATGGGTGAGAATCACCACGGAAGTCAGTTGAAACATTCGCTTCTTCGGTATAGCCTAGAACACCAGCCATTTCGCCTTCAGATGCTGCTTTCATTGCTGCGCAGATTTCATCCATAGAGGCTTCTTTTTCTAGCTCAACAGTCAAATCAACAACAGAAACGTCAGAAGTAGGTACACGGAAAGCCATACCAGTTAATTTGCCATTTAATGCTGGCAGTACTTTACCAACCGCTTTTGCAGCACCGGTTGAAGAAGGAATAATATTCTCAAGAATACCACGACCACCACGCCAATCTTTCATAGAAGGACCATCAACGGTTTTTTGAGTTGCAGTTGCCGCATGAACAGTTGTCATTAGACCACGCTTAATACCGAAGTTGTCGTTTAGAACTTTAGCAACAGGTGCTAAACCGTTCGTGGTACAAGAAGCGGCAGAAACGATGGCTTGACCAGCATATTCGTTATGGTTAACACCATAAACAAACATAGGCGTTGCATCCTTAGAAGGCGCTGATTGAACAACTTTCTTCGCACCTGCGTCTAAATGCGCCTGACAAGATTCTTCAGTCAAGAAGAAACCAGTACATTCGATAACAAGGTCAGCACCTACATCAGACCAAGCTAGGTCAGCAGGGTTACGCTCAGCAGTAATACGGATAGTCTTACCATTAACAATTAAGTTACCGTCTTTAACTTCAACAGTTCCATCAAAACGACCATGAACAGAATCATACTTCAGCATATACGCTAAGTATTCAGGATCAAGCAAGTCATTGATTGCAACAACTTCAATGTTTTTAAAATCTTTTGCTGCAGCACGGAAAGCCATACGTCCGATACGACCAAAACCGTTAATACCTACTTTAATTGTCATATTATTTTCTCCTAAACAATAAAAACCAGCCCCGAAACGACCAGGCCTGGCAATTCATAAAAATTTAATTACTTGCCTAATACTGCGTTTGCAGTTGCAACAACGTTCTCAACGGTAAAGCCGAATTCTTTAAACAATTCGCCAGCAGGTGCGGATTCACCAAAAGAAGACATACAAACAACGTCACCATCGGTTCCAACATACTTATACCATGACTGAGCTACACCCGCTTCAATCGCAACGCGCTTCACGCCTGGGATCAATACGGAATCTTTATAGGCTTGATCTTGAGTATCAAATGCACAACTGGATGGCATTGAAACCACACGCACATTTGCATCCATAGCAGCAGCTGCATCAACAGCCAAGCCAACTTCTGAACCGGTCGCAATTAAGATGATATCTGGCGTGCCATTACAGTCCTTAAGAACATAACCACCTTTCTCGATATTTTTAACTTGCTCAGCCGTTCTTTCCATAGGCGTCAGATTTTGACGAGAAAAGACCAATGCAGTCGGAGCGTTTCCACGCATCATGGCAACTTTCCAAGATACAGCAGACTCAATAGCGTCACAACCACGCCAAGTTTGGAAGTTTGGAATGACACGCATTGTTGCCAACTGCTCAACAGGCTGATGCGTTGGGCCATCTTCACCCAAACCAATTGAATCATGGGTATAAACATAGATAGTGCCGATCTTCATTAAGGCTGACATGCGCAATGCGTTACGCATGAATTCCATAAACATAAAGAAGGTTGCGCCATAAACTTTGAAGCCACCATGAAGAACCATACCGTTCATCATGTGCGCCATACCAAACTCACGAACACCCCATGATAGGTAGTTACCATTTGCATTAGCAGGCGTTACTTTGACCGTTCCTGACCAATTAGTTAGGTTAGAACCGGTTAAGTCAGCTGAACCACCAAACATTTCTGGCAATAATGGACCCATTGCTTCAATGGCATTTTGAGAGGCTTTACGTGAAGCGATATTTGGCATATCCGCTTGCGTTTGAGCAATAAACTTATCCATTTCCACTTCAAAGTTAGCTGGCAAATCACCCGCCATACGACGTTCAAATTCAGCTGCATCTTCAGGGAATTCTGCACGATAAGCTTCAAACTTCTGATTCCAATCCGCTTCATCTTGTGCGCCTTTTGCCTTGTGATCCCAACCTTCATACACTTCTTCAGGAACAACAAACGGCTCATGATTCCAACCCAGATTTTCACGGGTTAGTTTAATTTCTTCATCACCTAATGGAGCACCATGACAGTCATGCGTTCCACACAAGTTAGGTGAACCAAAACCGATAGTCGTACGGGTACAAATCAGCGTTGGCTTATCATTAACAGACTTAGCTTCACGGATCGCTTTATCGACCGCTTCGGCATCGTGACCATCAACATCACGAATAACTTGCCAGTTGTATGACTCAAAACGGCCCGCAACGTCACGCTCCATCCAGTCACCAATGTGACCATCAATCGAAATATCATTATCATCCCAGAAAGCGATCAACTTGCCTAAACCAAGCGTACCAGCCATGGCAGCTGCTTCATGAGACAAACCTTCCATTAAACAACCATCACCCATAAAGACATAAGTGTAGTGGTTTACGATGTCATGATTTTGTTTGTTAAATTGCGCCGCCAAAGTCCGCTCAGCAATCGCCATCCCGACTGCATTGGTAATCCCTTGCCCTAAAGGACCTGTCGTGGTTTCAATCCCATCGGCATACCCATATTCAGGGTGACCTGCTGTCTTAGCATGTAATTGACGGAAACTTTTAATGTCTTCCATGCTGAGATCAAATCCGGTAAGGTGCAACAGTGAATAAATCAACATTGACCCATGGCCATTTGACAATACAAAACGATCACGATCCGCCCATTTTGCATTGGTTGGATTGAACTTCATGTGATCATTCCATAATACTTCAGCAATATCAGCCATTCCCATTGGGGCGCCTGGGTGACCAGATTTGGCTTTTTGGACTGCATCCATGCTCAAAGCACGAATTGCATTTGCAAGTTCTCTACGAGTTGGCATTAGCAACTTCCCTCAAGTTATAAAAAATTCGGATATTTTTTTCTCGTTTTTGGGTCATTTTATTTTTTTTAAAAACGGAAAAAGGTTAAATTTGGACGCTTATTCTCTCTTAAAATCATCAAATCATCAAGTTTTCTTATTCATCCATCATCAACTTAACGGCTTTACATTGTTGCTATTTTCCACTGAAAGCTGATAAAGACCTGCTTTGACCACTTTATTTGTTTAAGATGACAAACAGATAAAATTTTTAAGACGGGCGTTCAACCGTCACCAAAACAGATTGACTCATTCACTAACCATGAGTCGTTTGTGCTTCGCCTCCCTGCCGCCACTTTTCATAAAACGACAAGATCGCAGGGATAACTAATAAAATTAACAAGGTTGAAAAAGCCAAGCCAAAGGCAATAGATGCGGCCATTGGAATTAAAAACTGCGCTTGCAATGATGTCTCAAACAAGAGCGGCAACAGCCCCGCAATCGTTGTCAGTGACGTTAATAGCACAGCGCGAACCCGTTGCACTGAAGCTTCCTCTAATGCCTGGTTTACAGCCATGCCCTCCTCTCGAAGGCGCTTGTAGAAACTCACCAATATAATGGAGTCATTGACCACTATCCCCGCCAGTCCAAAAAAGCCAAACAAGGATAGAATCGTCATATCAATCCCTAACAACCAGTGTCCAGCCAAGGCCCCAACCAGTCCAAATGGAATGGCCAACATCACCACCAATGGCCAAGCGTAAGAAGCGAACACCCAAGCCAAGACAATATAGATAATGGACAACCCAATAAATAATCCAATTTTCATATCCGCCATTGTATCGGCTTGGCGTGCATTTTGGCCCTCTAAACTATATTGAACACCATACTCGTCAACCAACGACTTCAAGGTGGTCGCCTTGAGCTGCTCCAAAATCCGATTCGCATTATTTAAATTCTTATCAACCTCACCCAATACCGTCACTGCCAAACGACCATCCACATGACGCATCACATCAAATCCACGTTGAGTCTTCCAGGTGGCCACTGAACTCAAGGGAAGCCGTTTTCCAGAAGGAGAAACCACTTGCATTCGGCTTAAGCTGGATAAAGTTGCTTGCTCTGAGCGAGGCAACTGCAACCGCACCTCAACCTCATCTTCTTCATCTGTAAAAATTTGGACTAAACGTCCAGAATAAGCATCCGACAATTGTCGAGCTAAACTCGCATAGCTAAACCCTAGCGCTTTGCCTTCTGGCGTTAATTCATATACCAACTGGTCCCGCCCATAAGGCAAATCGTCTCGAACACCGGATACGCCTGGAATTTGTCTCAACACTTCTTGCAATGCCAACGCTGCTTGCTTGAGCACTCTTGGTTCTGCCCCCCAAATCCGCACATCGACATCACTGCCCGGCGGACCCATTCTAGGCGATTCAATGGTTAGCACTTCTAACCCTGGAACGCGCCCTGCCTTCTGCTGCCATAATCGAATAAAGGCTTCATTACGCGTCTGTCGCTCATCAGGCTCCATTAACTCTATGTTAATACTACTAAAACTGGCCCCTTTTTCACGAGCCCCTTCGTTATAATGAACAACCGCTACTTCAACAATACCCGGCTCTAACTCAGCCTCCGTTTCTAGCATGGCTTGATACAAATGTTCAACATAATGCGAACTCACTTCAGAAGGCGTTCCAGCGACAAACCGAGCTTCTGCAACCAGTCGAGTCGATTCCGGTGATGGGAAAAATACAAAAGATAAACGACCACCCGCTAATAGGCCTATCACGACAATCATTGCCGCCATCGTACTTGCCACTGCAATTGCTCTATGGGTTAACACCCACCGAACCACCCGCCGAAACTGCACATTTCGCCAATGATCAATCGCACCATCTAGTCGGTTTCGCAAGCTGCCTTTTTTTGGAGGTTCAACCTTTTTTAGCGCGTTGCGTAAGTGGCCAGGCAAAATAACAAAACTTTCAATCAAAGATGCGAAAATGACCGAAATAATAACCAATGGTATGGCAAACAAAATATTGCCCATTTCATTACCAATCATCATCAAAGGCAGAAAAGCGCCCACCGTCGTAATCGAAGACGCCGTCACTGGCGCAAGCATACGATGCGCGCCGCCTTCTGCTGCTTCCAAAGCTGGCTCACCCATTTCATGATGCGCTAATGCATCTTCTCCCACCACGATCGCATCATCAACAATAATCCCCAGTGCCATAATCAACCCAAACAAGCTGATCATATTAATACTGCCTCCGGCGAGATACATAATCATTAAAGTCGCCATAAACGACACTGGAATACCAACGGCAACCCAAAAGGCAACTCGCCCATTCATGAACAAATACAAAATCAGCACAACTAGGATCAATCCGCTAACCCCATTATTGACCAACAACATAATCCGCTGATTCACCAATGACCAAGTTTCGTTATAGACCTGAAATCGAACCCCTTCAGGCAATTGGGGCTGAGCTTTCGCTAACCAAGCCTGCATGATTTCAGAAGACTCTAAGGTATCACCAGCCTCAGACCGCATCAATTGCATTTCAATTGCTGGATGTCCCTCTACAAACAACTTGGCAGCGTTCTTTTTAGCACGCCTTTCAATGTGAGCGATATCCGCCAGTTCGACCTTTTCTGTATCGGTAACTTGAATGGTTAGGTTGGCAAAGCCCTGCTCATCTCTACCCTGTTGAATCGTGCGCATATCCTGTGCATTGTCCGCATCCCCTACCGTTCCCATCGGCAAATCCCGGCTCATCCCTGCCACCTTAGCGCCAATTTCGTCAAAAGACAGACCTAACGTCTCTAGCTGATATTGTGGTATCTCAATTGCCATTTCCTCGATTGGCAATCCTTTCAAATCGACCTTATCAATTCCAGCATCCAACAACTCCCTTTCAAAATGCCTAGCGAGCGGCCTGAGTTCATCCAGAGTTGCCTGCTCACCGATCAACAAAACCCGCGCTATCGATTCATAACGCACAATCCGTTCAATAACCGGTTTCTCGGCATCTTGCGGTAAGTTTCTTAACTCTCCAACCCGTTGACTAATTTGATCCAATGCCTCAATCATATTGGTGCCTTCTTCAAACTTTAAAGACACGACTGACACCCCCAAAGAGGAAGTTGACGACATTTCGTCCAAATTATCTAGGTTCCGCAATACGCGTTCGACTGGCTCAGTAATGGAGGACTCAACATCTTCAGCATTGGCCGCTGGCCAAACCACTCTAACCGTTGCATAGTCCAATTCAAAATTCGGAAAAAACTGTACATTTAACTTTAGTAAAGCCACCACACCAGCTAAAAGCATGATGAGCATTAACAAGTTAGCTGCAACCTTATGGCGGGCAAACAGACCAATAAACCCTCTCGATTGAAAGCGTTGATGTTGTGGGTGATAACCGGGAAAATCGCCTTGATGAGATTCAGGGCGCAATAAATTCTGATGATCTAATTCCGTATCTTGTTGAGACATTATTCAATCACCATCACACTTAAACCCGTCATGGCATTTGGCAAATGCGTTGTTAATAACTGCTCCCCCGCCTGCAAATCCCCTTGCAACAAAGCATGCATCACACCGTCAATTTTGGTCTCTCCAACCACCTTAATTTGACGTTTTTGCAAATGCCCTTGTTCAATCACATAGACGCGTTCCCGTCCATATACCGCTGTTAATGGGACGGGAAAAACATCTTGAACCGGACTTTGATAAAATTGTACATCTATCATATCTCCAGGCCGTAAAACGCCCAATGCGGCAGGTAACGCAAAAAAGGCATCCACACCACTGGTTTCAGACTCTCCTGCTAAACGATTTAAAGGTAACTGATAGTGATGGCCTTGCATTTCGAACACTGCATACATAGGCCGGCTCGACTGCAAACTATCGTATACTGAACGGCGTTCCGTACTCGGCAATTTAGCGCGTAACTCCAGGCTATCGAGTGGATAAAATCGTAATAAAGCAGCACCTTGAGATACCTGACTGCCCTCAGCCACCAAAACTTCGGCAATACGGCCTTTAAAGTCGGCTTTCAGCTGCCCCCGCTCCAAATTAACTCGGCGCTGCATCAGGGTTGCTTTAGCCTTTGCTAAGCGTGCTTCCAATTGTGATTGTTTTGCTTGATGCTGTGCCACCGTCAACTGCGCCGCAGCAACCACTTGTTCCTGACGGATCAATACCGCCTTAGCCTGATCCAGTACTGCTTGCGAAGCTAAATCTTTTTTTAATAATCGGCTACTACGCTCGACTTCTCGACTGTTTAAGGCCATTAATCGTGTCTCAAATGCAAGTCGTTTCCGATCATTCTCAAATGCCAATTTCTCCAGTTTAAGCTGCTGCGCGATATCATCAACATCGGCTTGCGCAATCGCTAAAGGCAAGTTCAAATCCGTGTCTGCCATCGCCACGATCAGTGCACCGGGTTCAAAGTGCTCACCCGACTTTAGGGGCAATCTTTCAACCACGCCGGAAACCGGAGCCACAACCGCTACCATCTTTGTTGACTCAACCTTGCCATACAAGGTATGCATCGGCGCTAGCGTCTGCAATGTTAGTGTCTGAGCCTGCACCGCCCAACGCTTTTGGGTTATTTCAACCGGAGGCTGAACAGGTTTAGTGGCTTTTAAAAACGCAAAAACCCCCATTGCACCAGCAATAATTAACAGAGGATACAACCATTTTTTTATATTTTTTGGAAAAGCCATTTTTAATTTAACCTTTAAACCCCATTAAACAATGTTGCCAAACAACATAATACCCATCAATAAATAACCACCAGTGCACATTAAAACAACTTTTTTTGCTAACAGTATGACGAAAAAACGAATTTCAATAAGGTCTCATTGCTGTTCAATTCGGTGTTTCACTTTGCTTCGCGTTCATATCCCATTGATGGTGATCTGGATCCCCTTGCAAACTCACCGGTTCTTGATGAATTAAAATATCCGCATTTGGAAATCGCTGTTTGAGTATCTCGGTAACTTCTTCTGAAATCGCATGAGACTGCAATAAGCTAAAATCATCATCCAGTTCCAAATCCAACTGTATAAATATCGTCGGACCGGATTGAAAGGTTCGCAAATCATTAAACCCGGATACCTTCGGGTGCACCATCACCAATTCTGCAATCTCTTGACGAGTCTCATCAGGCAACTCACGATCTAACAGTTGGTTCGCTGACAGCTTTGCCAGCTTAAGTGCCTCCCAGCCGATCCAAAGACCGATCATCATCCCCAGTATCGAATCCAACCAAACAAAGGCGGCCAGCAACAAGCCGACCATTACCGCAAAATTCGCCCCCAAATCCGACAAATAATGTAACGAATCCGCTTTGATTGCCGTTGATGCTGTTTGACGAATCACATAACGCTGAAAGGCAACCAGCACCAGCGTTAATATCATCGAAAACAGCATCACCATCACACCCGTTTCAGGTTCGTTCATTGCCACCGGATACACCAGCCGTTCCAACGCGTGCATAATCAAATAAAAGGCCGACCCAGCGATAAAAACACTCTGTGCAAGCGAAGCAAGTGGCTCAGCCTTGCCATGTCCTAGCCGGTGTTCACTGTCAGCGGGTATTTGAGCTATGCGTACCGCTAACAAAATCATCACAGACGCAATCACATCCATTGCCGAATCCAGCATAGAGGCCATTACCCCAACTGACCCTGTTGTCCACCAGGCATAAGATTTAACACCTAATAAAGTCACCGCGACCGCAACTGATACATAGGTAGCCAAACGGGTTAGTTTCATTCTTTGTTCCATGCTCATCCTTGCCAAAATGACCAGGCCTGGTCATTTTTAATTGATTTATCTATATTTCGCCAAAAAATCCTTCACCAATTGCAAACGCGCATGCTCTATCGCTTCGCCAATGGCTGGTCCAGAAAGCCCTTGCGCTAAAATCGCTTTTCGATCAACATGATTGGCAGTATCTGCAACCGCTAACCAGAAATCTCTTTGAGGATAAGGAGTGTGTTCAAAGCCTAATCGCCCTTTTGCATCGGCCTCACAGGCAATTAATAACAACGCAAACGTTTTTGGGTCTTTCAATGCATGACAAGCCTTTAACACTTTAAGCATCGTACTGGCTTTCAGGTGAGGCCGACCTTCTGAATTGAGCCCTTGATGAATCAAGCCATGGTAAGCCGTTACCTGCTCGGCAAATACTTGCCATTTTTTCGGAATACGATAACGTTCAGCCAAAGCCGAGACCAGCGGCACACCAGCCTGATCATGACCTGCATGCTTTGGCCATAACGCTTTGGGCGTAAGCCCCTTACCCAAATCATGCATTAAGGCAGCCCAACGAACCATGCCCGCATCCGATAAGTTTGCTGCTGCGTCCAACACCATCAAACTGTGGACCCAAACATCTCCTTCTGGATGATATTGAACAGGCTGCTCAACGCCTTTTAAAGCGGCTATTTCGGGAAAGAGCAGTGACAAGGCGCCAACCGAATCTAACCGTGCAAAAAATTGACTTGGCATATTGGTTTGCAACGCCTTAACCACTTCTTGCCAGACTCGCTCTGGCGTGAGCGCTGACAACTCACCAGAGTTAACCATATCACACATCAATTGATGCGTTTCAGGCGCCACCACAAATCCAAAGGGGGCTAATTTAGCCGCAAATCGACAAACCCGTAACACTCTTAAAGGATCTTCACTAAACGCGCCTGAAACGTGACGCAATTTTTTGGCCGCCAAATCCTGCTGACCGCCATAAGGGTCAATAAGATTGCCTTGCTCATCTTCGGCCATGGCATTGATGGTTAAGTCTCGCCGAGATAAATCTGCTTCTAACGTGATACTGGGATCGAATTGCACATCAAACCCATGATAGCCCAAACCCGACTTGCGCTCTGTTCGTGCCAGCGCATATTCTTCTTGGGTATCAGGATGTAAAAAGACCGGAAAGCCTTTCCCAACTTGACGAAAGCCTTGTGCAAGCAATTGTTCGGGGATCGCACCAACCACCACCCAATCACGATCATAAACTGCCATACCCAGCAATCTATCTCTCACCGCGCCGCCAACCAAATAGGTTTTCATAGTGAGCTCCTTTCGTAGGCTTAGTTTACTATCATCATAAACCAAAAAAACCGTCTAAAAAGACGGTTTTGCGTTCTGCTACAAACGTTTATTTTGCAATCGTTTCAAGCCAACTCTTCTAAATTGCGGCCTGCTGCTTGACGAAATTGATTATAACGTTCACGTTGATGCGTCGTTAATACATAAAGTGCCAAAGCTTGCTCTACACTCATTGGCTCAAAACCAAACTGCGAGGAAAAATCAGTATCAGAAATTAAGTCTGTCTGCAATAACGACATTTGAACGCTAGAAACCGACTTAATCGGTGCCAGCGCGCCTAAAAAGCTCATAAACTTTGCGTTCAATCGACACATCGGAAAAACAATCGCATCCTCTTTTTCCATCATTTCCTTAACGCGATTGGCCAGTTCTTTTAAGGTCATTCGCTCTTCACCAACAACCGATATTTTTTTGCCGAAAGCATCAACATTATCAATACAAGCGACCACTGCTTTTGCAAAATCTTGTATCGCCAAAGGTTGAACCTGCTTTGCACTATTGGCGACAGGCAAAACGGGCATTAACTCTAATTGACGTTTGAAACAAGAAACCACTTCATCATTCGCCCCCAATAAAACCCCAGCGCGCAGAATGGTGGTCTGAGCTGTCGCAATCGTATGCATAATCGCATCGGCTTCGCCTAGGTGATACCCCCACTGGTTGGTCGCATCACCAGCATCCGCACCGATCTGAGATAGCGAGATGACACGTTTTACATGCGCCGTTTCAGCTGCTTTTTTGATTTGCTGATGCACGGCAACGTAATCACTTTCATCAACCGCTTCTGTTTTAAGGGTTAGGTCGGCCAAGCAATTCACCACCAATCCGACATTTTTAAAAACCTTTCCCAGCGTTTCAGAGGACAACAAATCATCCATCTGAACCAGTTTCGTTTTTGGGAACAATAAATAATCTCTAAAACGTTCCGGACGACGCACCACAACACTGACTTCATATCCATGCTTAGATAATTCATTCACCACGGCGCGCCCGATAAACCCCGTTCCGCCAAGTATCACTGCTTTATTGTTCATCATATTCACTTTCCAATTTGATTGACCAACCGCTAAGAATAATGAAGTTTGTTTGCAAGGTCAAGCAAATGACACCCTGTCTAACAGGCTATTTGCTAAAATAACCAATACTGACAAACAAGGATCGGATTATGACAGCATTTCAACCGCTAAAGGTATCAACCTTTAAAAGCCCCAAAAAGGCCGAATTATTTTTATTTGTGCCAGAGCAAGATGGACTCGAAAAACTACCCCAAGAACTTTTAGTGATGTTCGGTGAGCCCGAGCACGTTATTGACTTCGAACTGCATCCGGAAAGAAAGCTCCCTAGAACGAATACAACAGAACTCCACGAAGCCTTAACCACCAAAGGCTACTACATTCAAATGCCGCCCTCAGAAGTTGAAAAATTCGGGGAAATGCCACCGCCACCACCACATCTCGATAATATTTTTTAGCCCTTCACGCCATTCAAAAATAAAATACCCGATTATTTTAGTCGGGTATTGATAAATCCCTCAACTTCGATAGAATAGAACGGTTTTTTAATCAAACTGATGATTCGCTGTTTGCCTGCAAACAGGTGATATTTGAGACCCTAAAGAAAGGATATACTATTATGGCTTTTACGCTTCCAGACCTTCCCTATGATTATGATGCTTTAGAAGTATCCATTGATGCTCGTACTATGGAAATCCACCATACCAAGCATCACAACACCTACGTAACTAACTTAAATAACGCCGTCGCTGATACGCCGAATGCCGACAAATCGCTTACTGAGTTAATCGCTAATGCAGGACAACTATCTCCTGCCATTCGCAACAATGGTGGTGGCCACTGGAACCATACTTTCTTTTGGAATGTCATGACTGGCGACAGCATGGGGACTCCTTCAGGTGCACTTGCAGAAGACATTAACAGCACCTTCGGTGGCCTAGATGCCATGAAAGAAAAATTTAACACGGCTGGTGCAACCCGATTTGGTTCTGGTTGGGCATGGCTAACCGTTTCTGCAGAGGGTAAACTTGAAATTTCATCAACCCCAAATCAAGATAATCCTTTGATGGATGTTGCTGAAGTCAAAGGCACACCGATTCTAGGCCTAGATGTTTGGGAACATGCTTATTATCTTCGTTATCAAAACCTTCGCCCTGCTTATATGCAAGCTTGGTGGGATGTTGTTAACTGGGATAAAGTTTCCGAACTTTATACTGCTGCCAAAGCTTAATAGGCGCCCGGTGCTCAAAAGAGCTCTTACTGCACCTATAAAAAATCCCGCCTGAGCGGGATTTTTTATAGGATACGATTCTTCTAAAAACTAGTCAGCGTGATTTGCCTTAAACTGCTTCACTGTCGCTTCTGGCTTAACCTTGTTATTACTTTTATTTAACACATAAACCACTGTAGCACCTTTTGGACCTGCGCCAATCTCAGTGTAATGATAAGTGTCAATACCTGTTTTTAGGTAATCTGAAAAGTCTTGCCAATTGCCAAATACATAGAAACGATTTCTTTCTTCATTATAAACTTCAGCGTAAAAATCAGAAGCGGGCGCCAACTCTCCCTTTAACATTTGTTCTGCTGGGTTGGTTGGCTTTTTCTTATCCGCCTTAGTTAACCCAAAAGAACGGGTCATGCCATTGGTTCCCGCACCGATATAGGTCTTCCGGAACGTGGATTCACCCACTTTTAAAAAGGACTTATACTCATCAGCATCATAAAAGATATTCTCTCTACCGTCAGCATAAGCAACATACATATCATTGTTATCAGAATTGGGTGCAACGACTGTCTTATGGATCGCCTTCTGCTCAGACGAAGCCACCTTTTCAGGTGACGATGCACAACCGGCCATAATTGAAGCAACAGACAAGGTAATTAATAATTTTTTCATAGTATTTTCTCTTTTTACACTAAATGACAACACAGTCATATTAGAGGGTTTAAGTAACACCTAAATGAAGTAAAAATGACAAAAAAATGACATTACTCACTTAATCACAAATTCCCGCGCCATTCCCCTAATTTCTCGCCGAGAAATTGGTACTTTTTTAGTCATAGCGAACAAAATTTCAGTATGATAGAGCCTATCAAAAAACAATAAGATTAGACCTATGACGTCTCATAAAAACCGTTGCACGCTCGGCATTTTTCTCAGCCCAACACTATCCGTTCTTGACGTAACTGGCGACTGCCAGGCCTTGTTAGGGTATAGCGAAGCGGCATTGACAGAACTCGCTGAAGGCATCACACCTTTAGTGCATGTTGATGATATTCCCTTGATAACGGAATTAGTACAAAATGTGTCAGCGAAGGACAATACTTTTCATCTACGCCTGCGTCATGCGAAAACCCAGCGCATCGAAATATTTAAAGCGCGATTACACCCAAGCAAAGACTCAGATAACGACAAGCGATTACTCAAATTACAAACCGTTAAAAGTCTATTCAAAGCTGATGAAAGCCTTTGCCAGCATCAAGCGTTTCAAGCGATGATGAACAATGCCGCCTGTGAACTGGTCTGTTTCAAAGACACCAACCATGTTTATATAGCGGCAAGTGAAAACTTAGCGTCAATGACCGCAAATGACATCCATTGGCCCGAGATAGCGGGCCTAACGAGCTATGACCTTTTTCCTGAAGCCATCGCAGACAAAGAGTACCTACAAGAACAGGCGGTTTTCACAGGGAAGACAGTTGCTCAAGAATTACATCATTTTGACTTTGAACACGAAACGCTTTCGCTCGATAGTCGCAAATACCCCATTACCGATTCAGAAGGTCACTTAACTGGACTCTTTGGCATTGCCTATATCATTACCGATCACATCAATACCCAACAAGCATTGGCAACCGAAAAGAATCACTTTAGAACACTCTTAAATAGTATTGCCGACTTGATCTGGTTTAAAGATGCTAGCGGCCACTTTCAGTCATGCAACCCTGCCTTTGAGGCATTTATTGGTCTGGCTGAAGCTGACATTGCCGGAAAAACCAATGATGAACTTTTACCGACAACCGTTGCGGATGCGCTAAATAAATACGACAAAATTGCACTCAGTGCAAAAAGACCGATTAAACGAGAAACTTGGTTGCCTTCTGCGGACAGCGAACATGAGGTTCTCCTCTCCATTACCCAAACGACCCTTTTAGATACTGAGGGTGAAATCTATGGCATCCTTGGCGTTGCACATGACATTACCCAGCACTGGGAAGACGAACAGCACCTAGCGGAAAGTCAAATGCTACTTGAAAAAGCGCAAAGTGTTGGTCAAATTGGTAGCTGGACATTGGAAGTCGCCGATAATCTTTTGTGCTGGTCAAATGAAACCTACCGAATCTTTGGAATGGAGCCTGGTTCGCCTATTGATCTAGACGCATTTTTTGAACTCATCCACCCAGATGACCGTGACTTGGTTCAATCCACCTGGGATAAAGCGGTTCGCAAACGAACACTTTACGAAGTTGAGCACCGCATTCTCGTCAATGGCAAAATTCGTTGGTTACAAGAAAACTGCGAATTCAGCTTTGATCATAGCGGGAATTTACTCCGTGCGCTCGGCACCGTTCAAGATATTACTGAACGCAAAGAACATTACCAACAACTACAGTATCTTGCTCATTTTGATGCCCTCACCAATCTACCTAACCGAGTGTTACTCGCCGATCGTCTTCACCTAGCCATGAACCAAGCACTCAGACGCGATTCACAATTGGCCGTGGTTTACTTGGATTTAGACGGATTTAAAGAAGTCAACGACGAATATGGACATGAAGTTGGAGACCGCCTGCTGACCAAAATAGCTCAACGCATGAAACATGCTTTACGGGAAGGGGATACCCTTGCTCGGTTAGGTGGTGATGAATTTGTGGCCGTTTTGGTGGATGTGCAAACGCCACAAGTGAGCGAAATGATTTTTGAACGTTTACTGCAAGCGGCATACAAGCCCGTTATTGATGGAGAACATGTTTTAAGAGTGTCGGCCAGCTTAGGCGCCACCTACTACCCACAAGTTGAAGAAATCGATGCCGACCAACTGCTACGTCAGGCAGACCAAGCCATGTACCAAGCCAAACTGGCAGGCAAGAATTGTTTTCACTTATTTGACACCCAAAAGGATCGATTGCTACGCAACTACAATGCCGATATCACCAGCATCAGTAGCGCCTTGTCAAACGATGAATTTGTCCTTTATTATCAACCTAAAGTCAATATGAAGTCAGGTGAGGTCATTGGCGTTGAAGCACTCATTCGCTGGCAGCACCCGCAACAAGGTCTTCTATCACCCATCGATTTCTTACCCATCATTGCGGGACATGAATTGTCTATTAACCTTGGAAACTGGGTCATCAAAACCGCCATGCAACAAATTGAGCACTGGAAGTCGATCGATATTCACCTGCCAATTAGTGTCAATATTGATGCACTTCATCTCGAATCCCCAAACTTCGTCAGCCACCTAAAAACTTTGCTAGAAAGCCATCCGAATATTAGTCATGGCGACCTGGAATTGGAAGTATTGGAAAGTAGTGCTCTTGACAACTTAACCCACGTCTCCAATGTCATTGAATCTTGCCATGAATTAGGGATTGGCTTTGCATTAGATGACTTTGGTACAGGGTATTCTTCACTGATTTATTTGAAACGTCTACCAGCCAATTTGATTAAAATTGATCAAGGGTTCGTACGAGATATGCTAGAAGACCCAGAAGATCTGGCGATTATTCAAGGCGTACTCGGATTATCAAATGCCTTTGGCCGCAATACCATTGCCGAGGGAGTTGAAACCATTTTGCATGGTGAGCGTCTGTTAAAGTTGGGCTGCTTATTAGGACAAGGTTACGGCATCGCCCGCCCCATGCCAGCGGATGAAATTGAAGCTTGGTTGAAAACATGGCGCCCACATGCATCTTGGATCTAATGCAACAAAGTAAAAAGGGATTGACTGGCTCTTTTTGAACTGGATGAACTATGCTATTACTGTTTACCCTTATTTTACTCGTGGTATTACTATCACGTTTTTTTGAACAAAGCTTTAAAATCCCCTTTGCGCTAACCGCCATTGTCTCTGCTTACTTAGCCAATATGGTGTTTGACCTATCCGCATTTGGCGAACACTTTCCCGATATCGTCTACTTAATGCTCCCGATTATCTTGATTCCGGATGTACTCGGCGTTTCACGCTCAGAACTCAGACACAACCTGTCGGCAATCATTTACCTCTCGGTTTTCGCGGTATTAATTTCGATTGCTCTAGCCATCATAGCAACCCTGCTGCTCACCCCAGAGCAGCAATTCACTATGGGTATGTTATTGGCACTCTTCACGCCATTGATGGCAACGGATGTGGTGTCCGTTTCGGCTATTTTTGCAAAATTTAAATTGCCTGAAAAACTCAAACTCTATGCCGAAGGCGAAAGTCTGTTTAACGACATCACCGCAATGATTATTTTCTTCTTTATTGCGCTCCCCCTTATCGAAGGGCAAACATTGCAAACCTCAAGTTTACACCTTGTTCTAGGCAAGCTATTTATTGAATCGATTTTAATTGGTTTAACCGCAGGCATGTTAGGCTATTATGCGTTTAAATTTTTTACCGATAATGTTGAACAGTTTCTCACGCTGTATATTATGGCCAGTCTGGCTTTTATTGTGGGTGAACACCTGCAAGTCTCTGGAATGTTAGGCGTGGTCGTCACCATTTTATTGTTCAAATATTTATTTGATAAAGAAGGCCAGTACAAGAAAATCAACACCTCGGTACTCACCCAATTTTTAAACACTGAAAGTACTTCGGATGGCAACTTTCGAGCCTATCGCAAAGAAGCCCATTATCTAGGGCTGTTTGCCAATGGCGTCATCTTTATTGCCATTGCCAATGTGGTCGATTTAAACCTGCTCTGGCAATACCACCTACCTATCTTAGTGGTATTCGCACTCACCACTCTGATTCGATTCCTTGTCGTGACCCCCCTTATTTGGTGGAAAATACACCCTTTTCGCTGGGCAGGCGTACTCACTTTTGCGGGTATGAAAGGCGGCTTGGCCATTATTATGGTGTTTGCCCTACCCGATAATTTCAGTTACAAAGAAGCCTTTATGTCAATCGTGGTCGGTGTTGTCATCCTATCCATGTTTGTTAACACGGCTCTCCTCGTCCTGTTTTTGCGACTGAATAATGAAGCCTTTGCGCTGGACAAAGCCGATGACCACAATACCTTATCGGGCGAAGAAGCCAAACAGCAACTAAAAAAATTACTGCAAAAAGATGCCCAATCACAAGCCTATAACGCTTTGGTGTTTGAAGAGCTCATTGAAAAGGAAATGGCACGTTCACAACGCTATCACGCCCCTTTTGCCCTGCTGGCATTTGAAAGCGATAAAGCCGACTTAACGGGGCAGATCATTTTACCCATGCTACGCAAATCGGACTATTTTGGCCGCTTAAACCAACAACGGTTTTGCATTCTTGCCACTCATTCCGATATCGATAGTGCCATGATTATTGCCCAAAAGTTGCGAAAACGGCTTGAGAGTAAACAAGTCAGCATTGCCGAATATACCCCAGGCGACAACCTTGAATTACTGTACGAAAAATTAGAGGCCGGCTTTAAAACGGATAAAGCCATTGCCATTGAAGTTTAAGAAAACGATTAGGAGAAGACTATGGTCAGTTTAACCACCCCTATTTGTGAATTTAATCAAGCCGCTATCGACTTCGATCTACCGGGCGTTGATGGACAGAACTGGACGCTAGAGAAGGCCAAAGGGCCTAACGGCTTGCTGATTATGTTTATTTGTAATCACTGCCCTTATGTCAAAGCCATACAACCTCGCCTGGCCAAGGATGCACGAATTTTACAAAACGAATTTGGCATCCATAGCATTGCTATTATGTCGAATGATCCCACCGAGTATGCTGAAGATTCATTTGAACAAATGAAAGTGGTTTCTGATCAATTCGACTTTCCGTTCCCTTATGTCTTAGACGAAACGCAGCAGGTTGCCAAGGCCTATGGCGCGGTTTGTACCCCCGACTTTTTTGGTTACAATGCTGATTTAGCACTGCAATATCGAGGTCGACTCGATGCGTCTAACAAAGAAACCGCGCCCGAAAGCGTGCGTCGAGACCTGCTCGAAGCCATGAAGCAAGTTGCCCTAACAGGAAAAGGCCCAACCGAGCAAATTCCCTCAATCGGCTGCTCCATTAAATGGAAAGAATGACAGCGTTCTTTTGACCAGGCCTGGGGACCTTTAGCGGCAAGTGCAACGATTATGTATAATATTTGCACCGGTATTAAACAAGGAATGAAAATGCAAAAAAACATCCATTTATTCTGTGTCGCTTGCGCACTCTTAATGCCCTCAATCCTATTTGCGGAAGCCACCGAGCTGGCTCCTATTACGGTCAGCGATCAGGTCATGAGCGGTGAGTCGACCAATCAAGCGCCGAAAATTACCCCTTCAACTTCAACGCTTGATACCGAAGCCTCTCAAATACAACTCAATATTACCGAGCTTAAAGGGGTGGCTGGCACTCAAGGCGATCCATTGGGTGCTGTTAAAACTTTACCGGGCGTGGTCACTGCCAGTGGCGGCAAGGGGCGCAGTTCTGGTTTCTTTGTTCGCGGTTCCAATGCCAATGAAAATCTCACCTGGATTGACGGTCTACCTGTTGGTTATATCTATCATGTTGGCGGATTCTATTCCATCTTAAATCCAGACCTCATTGACAACTTCAAAACCTATCTTGGTGGTTTTGGTGTGGAATATGGTGACCGCTTGGGTGGCGTGGTGGACGTGCGTACGCGTGCGCCCAACCAAGAGAAACTGAGCCAGAGCTATCAGGTTGGTTTTTATGATTCCTCGGCACGCATTGAAGGCCCGATGTCGGAAAACAGTTCTGGTTACTTCGCCGTTCGCCGCAGCTACATTGATTTACTACTGCCCACAACCGGCAAGCTAGGCAATTCTGACAACACCTACACCCAATTCCCACAGTTCTGGGATTTACAAGCCAAGTACCGCTATGAACTCAATGCCGGCCATCTTGAATTGTCGATGTTCAGTGCCAATGATGCGCTAAAAATCAATTTAACCGACCCGAAGGATGTCAATAAAGATCCTGCTTTGGCAGGAGAACTTGCCAGTGATACGGCTTTCCAAACCTATGGACTTAACTGGACTCAGCGACTGACGGCGTCGCTACAGCAGACGCTTCGAGTTGGACAGCTGAACACCTTTAATCGCTTTCAAATTGGCACTCAACAAGCTTCCGACCCGAACCCTGGGGCGCCTTATCAATTCAAACAGCAAGGAGATACTCGTTTCATTCTTCCCAAGTGGCAACTGACAGAAGGTATGAATCTCTGGCAAATGGGCGTCGATTATTATCAATACCGCTTTAACCTCACTGGCTACATCACCAATCCATGCCGAGAAGGACAGCCTGACTGCTCGCTGACCGAAAGCGCTGCACAAGATATTGGCCAAACCTTTGATGGCGAACAGCTTGCCGGTTACATTAACTTAAATCGCCCGATTACGGATCGACTGTATGGAAAATTTGGCTTGCGAATGAGCCAATATGACTATGGTCGCAATCCATACCAACAACTGTCACCACGTATAACGCTCGAATATGACCTAAACACACAAAATCTCCTCACCGCCAGCTGGGGGCAGTATGCACAAGTCCCGCAAGGCAATGAAATTTCAAAGACATTAGGTAATCCTGACTTGGTCATGACGCAAGCCGAGCACCGTATTTTAGGGATCAAAACACAGTGGAGCAACGCTTGGTCGTCACAAGTCGAAATTTATCAAAAGCCCATGCGCAAACTGGTGGTGTCACGACCCAGCCCAGAAAACTTTGCCAATGAAGGTGAAGGCCAAGCGCAAGGATTAGATATTCTTCTCAAGCGACAATGGCAAAATGGGGCTTATGGTTGGTTAAGTTATAGTTACTTAGAATCAACGCGCTCTGACCGTAATGCGCCCACTGCGGATCGACTTTTTGATGGTGACCAGCCCCACACGTTAAATATGGTATGGGCACAGCCTTTTAGCGGTAGCTGGTCTAATTGGACTTGGGGATTGAGTTTAAAGGTGCAATCGGGTCAGCCGTATACCGAAGTCATAGGGCGTGAATATGTTGCAATTCCCAATACCCAAGCCACCTGTTCTGCGTCAGCACCGGATAGCGCCCGATGTTATTGGAATCCAATCTATGGCAAAACCAATGGCAAACGTTTGCCCTTTCAGACACGGTTAGACCTGTCAATGGAACGTAATTATCAATACCAAGGTTGGGATTTGGATGTTCGATTTGAACTGATCAATATTACCAGCGCGTTTTATGCAGACGGCAATACCATTGGTTATGAATATGAAGAAGATTACGCCAACTATGCCAACCCAGATACCGTCAGCGGCCTGCCATTTTTACCGTCGTTCAGTATTCGCGGCAACTTTTAAACGGCTAAAACGGACCAGGCCTGGTTATTTTCAGCTCGATGACGTGCTCTTATTTTGCTGGCAATAGACTTCAAACGCATCAATGGGCAGGGGTTTAGAAAATAGAAATCCTTGCGCATAGTGACAGCCTGCCTGACGTAAATAATCTGCTTGATGCTCTGTTTCAACCCCTTCGGCAATGATATTTTTCTTTAGGCTCTCACTCATACGGATAATGGTTTCAATAAAAATCGCCCCACTTTCCGATTGATAATCATCAATAAAGGCTTTATCGATTTTAATCTGATCAACATAGAATTTTTTAAGATAAGACAAGGACGAAAAGCCGGTACCAAAGTCATCTAACGAAATGGATACCCCAAGCTGACGAAGCTCGTCAATAATCCCGGTATTACGCTCATTCTGTTCTAAAAACAAATACTCTGTAATTTCCAAGTCGACATTACTCGGATTAATCTCGTAGAGACTCATCAGTTCTTTAAAATTCTCTAAAAAACTATCTTCCAACAGTTGTTTGGTCGCGACATTAATGGACAGCACAAAATTCGGACATTGCGTTTGCCACAGCTGCAATTGTTTTAACGCCGTCTCCAACACCCATTGACCTAATTCAACGATAAAACCGTTCTCCTCAGCCAATGGAATAAATTCGACTGGAGAAATCATTTCGCCATCCGGCCGAATCCAACGAATTAAAGCTTCAGCACCAATGACCTGTTTGGTATTGAGATCAATTTTTGGTTGATAAAACAAGCTGTATTCATCATTTAACACCGCCTGGCGCATTTCTTTATCTAAATAAATATTTTTCTGAACGCGCTCATTAAGCTCATGAGAATAAAAGTGATAACGCGATTTCCCCTCACGTTTCGCTTGGAACATGGCAATGTCAGCTTTTTGCATTAATGAGACATAATCATCGCCATCCTTCGGATAAAAGGACACGCCAATACTACTGTTCATATGAATATTCAGTTCACCCGCCAAATCAGCGTTCTTAAGCCCTCTTTGTAATTCATCAATTTCAGCACCCAGCGTTTCAAGTGTTTCAAAGTGTTTTAAAATAATAACAAACTCATCACCCCCCACTCGTGCGATAAAGTCGTGGCTGCGTACTTCAGATACCAATACTCTTGAGGCTTCACGAATCACTTGATCGCCAATATCGTGGCCAAGCGAATCGTTCACCGCTTTAAAATCGTCAAAATCTAAAAATAAAAACGCAAATTGACTATGGGTTTTTTCAGAATCGGCAATCGTTTGCTTTAAGTACTCCTGCAAAGCCTGACGATTAGAAAGCCCACTCAGCGAATCCGTGCGCGCATTCCGATAGAGAGTCTTCTGTTCATCATCCAACCGCTTAAAGGTATTCATCATTGAATAGCGAATGGATTCAATTTCTTTTAACCGCTGTTTAGGGGGAATTCGGTCATGATAATAAGCAAACTGCCTCAAGCGTCGCAATGGAGTGACTAAATAGCGATGCATCAGGATTGCGATCAA
>NZ_PKGB01000012.1 GCF_002848135.1 Hydrogenovibrio sp. SC-1 | reverse complement strand
AAAATGGCAATCATTGATAGCAGGTGAATTAAAATTGATAGTCCGAGTTGCTGGCTGATGCGTTTCGGCGTTTTGTATATAAAACGAAAGCGTTCTGATAGCTGGTAAAAAGGGCGAGTGATTTTATATTGATTGAAGACTGAAAACTTATGAATGGCCATTAACACAAATAAGCCAAACAACGCTAATATCAAGATAATATTAATCGCCATAAACACTTGATGGGGCATGAGGTCGGATTGAATACTATTGGCCAATAAATTTAATAACAATAAGCCAACCAAACCAACGATTCGGTCGATAAAGACGCCATAAAAAGCTTCTCGGATTAAGCCTCCATGAGCTGACACTTCGGCGATACGGAAAGCATCGCCTCCAATACTGGTGGGTAACACTTGATTAAAGAGACTTCCCTTGAAATAACTGCGTAAATAGAAGCCGAAGGCATGTTGAAATTTGAGCATTGCCATGATGAGCGACCAACGATAAGCCGCAACTGTTTGGCTCAGTATTTGAACCAATAAAGCTGCTAGGATTAGTCCAAAGTTAGCATTTAGAATAATTTCCCAAACGGCAAGCAGGTCAAATTTTGACAGAATATAGCCGATAATCGCAATGGATAGGCCAACTTTAATCAAATTGCTCAAAAGATTCCCTTAATGATGTCTGCATGAATGGATGTCGGCTATTATCGCAAACCCTGTCCAAAACTGCGAATTTATTGCGAAGCTTTAGTTGGGACAGTTATTTTACAATCGGCAGTTCCGTCACCCAACCCTGATATTGAACGGCTTGAAAGTCTTGACAATAATAAAAGTAATAACGTACCACCGTGTTCTGGTGACGGACAATGGGTAGGTTTTTTAACGCCTGGCACTGTTTAAAATGACCAGGCCTGCCCGTTGTGGGTGGACGGCTTTCGTAACCGGGAATAATGACCAGACCATCACTGCTGGCCGGAGGGTTGCCAAACCATAAATCGAACTGGTCAAAACGATTGTCAGTCACATAAATTGGCTGGGGTGCTGCATACCAAGCAATGCGGCTGGCTTGGGTCCAATTGCTGGCAAATAAAGGTACTTTATAGGAGAGTTGCATTTTTTTTGCCTCCGCCACCGCCTGTGGCCAGCCATGGAGCTCACGGACAATATTGTTTTTTTCGGCTAAAGGCATCCAAGGGGTTGCCAGTTGACTGTTTAATAACACAGAAAGCGTGAGGGTGAGTGTGCTACTGATATAAACGCTGATGCGTAACCATCGTTTTGACCAGTGTTGCCAGCAATAATAAACCACAGCCGGACTCATCAGTAACCACGCCAGTTGTGTCCAGTGGGGAAGGCTCATTTCATAGCCGGCATTCCAGCCGAAAAGTATCAGAATGGGTAAACTAAAACTGCTTAAAATTCGAGTTGACGCTTGAGTGATTGAATTCGTTGTGGGTCGCCAGCAATATAACATCAACACAATCCCTGCAATAAATAACAGTAGGGAATAGACCCCCATTTGAGCCAGTTGTGAGTTGAGCAGTCGCTGCCATTGCCAGTCGGTGTTTTGTGAGCCATGATGAATTTGGTATAAAAAAGACAGCCAATCATGGAGAAGATTCCACCACAGGATAGGGGTCGTCATCGCCGCGGTGATCATAACGGCTAACCAGAGTCCACGGTTCTTTAGCCAGTCAAATCGACGCTCAATCAACAGTATAAGCAGTAAAGAAAATACGAGGGTAATGGCCGTGTATTTAGACAGGGCTGCGATTCCTAACCAAAACCCGAGCCACAAGGCACTGTAAAAAGCCGCACGTGATTGGGCGGGGAAATCGCGTAAATTCAGTAGTTGCCAAACTACCATTAAGCTGGCAAGCATTAATGGCGTGTCGGGTAACATCGATATACTGAGTAGCTGAAACATAAAGGCGCTATTAATCAGTGCCAAAGTCCAAAAACCGATCCAGATAAAGTCGGGGAAAAGCCGTATCGCGATTCGGTAAAGAATGATATTTGCTAATGCAAAGAACAGCGCGGGGATGGTGCGGAGGATCGTCTCGCTTTGTCCAAATTGCAGTGCGATGGCATTGAGCCAGCCCACCATCGGCGGATGGTCAAAATAACTCCAATCTGGTTTGAGACCATAAAGCGCATAATGTGCTTCATCGACACTGAGATTGACCTGGCCAGCCAAAAAAAGATGCCAAATTGAAATGGCAAGTACCAGCCAAAAACTGGCTTTCGCCGAGGGTGTTTGTGGTCGCCAGTAATGCATTAATGGCTTTCCTTTGTTGGGAAAATGAGCGTTTTATAGGGTTCGCCTGCAATTTCTGAAACCAATCTCGGCACTAAATACCCTGGGAGTTGTTGGCGAAGCTGGTCAAAAATGGCCCAGGCCTGGTCATTTTTAACTTCAAAGTGCGCAGCCCCCGCAACCTTATCCAACTGATGACAATAGTAGGGTAGCACACCTTGTTGAAATAGTTTTTTACTCAGTTGAGTCAAGGTTGTCACATCATCATTTACGCCTTTCAATAATACCGACTGATTAAGGAGGGTGACATTAGCTTTCTTGAGTGTTTGAAATAAACGCGCAGTTTCGTCACTGAGTTCATTGGCATGATTGCAATGGACGACAACAACGCTTTGCAATCGGCTCGCATTGAGTGTTCGCCATAATAAGGGCATCTCAGCACGGTTGGGTGCCACCACTGGCGTTCGACTGTGAATTCGTAGCGTGGTGAGATGTGAAATTTTCTCGAGTTCGGCAATGAGTTCAATCAAACTGTTTTCTGACAAACTGAGCGGATCGCCACCGCTTAAAATAATTTCTTCAATCGACGGATCTGCGGCAATCTGTTTGAGTGCCGTCTGCCAATGCTGTTTTTTGGCTTGTTGATAGGGAAAGTGACGGCGAAAACAGTAACGACAATGAATGTCACAACGGCCACTGGTCATTAACAGCGCACGCCCTTGGTATTTATGAATCAAGCTTGGTGTCGGATTGGCCTTTAGGTCGCCGACGGGATCCACTGTAAACCCTTCAATAATCGATTTTTCAGCCAGGCCTGGTAGGACTTGGCGTAATAAGGGGTCTTGGGGAGAGTTTTTTTCAATTCGATGGGCAAAATGTTTGGGGACTTTTAGCGGAAAGTCAGGTGCTGTGTCTGCGTTCAGATCTGCAGGCGATAGTGAAATTAAATCACAGAGTTCAGTGAGTGAGTGAATCATATTGAGATTTTCAAAGCGCTCTGAAATGAAAACTTTCCCAGCCAAGGTCAGTTGCGTTAAAATATTGCGCTATTTTACATCATTCGGGAAAAAACATCATGGCATCAGTCAGTACAAGTGAATTTAAAAATGGGTTGAAGTTTTTAATGGATGGTCAGCCTTGCAGTATTGTGGATAATCAAATTGTTCAGCCGGGCAAAGGCCAAGCATTCAATCGTGTCAAATTCCGTAACTTAATCACCGGTCGTGTTTTGGAAAAAACTTTTAAATCAGGTGAAAAGGTTGAAGCCGCAGATGTCATGGATACCGATTTGCAATATCTTTACACGGACGGTGAGTTTTGGCACTTTATGGATCCCGCGAGTTTTGATCAATATCAAGCGTCTGAAGCAGCGGTTGCTGATGTTCAAAAGTGGTTAATTGAACAGGATATGTGTACGGTGACGCTTTGGAATGGCGATCCGATTTCTGTCGCGCCACCTAAACAAGTGGTGCTAGAAGTGACTGAAACCGATCCCGGTTTAAAAGGGGATACGGCTGGAACGGGTGGTAAGCCAGCAACCTTATCAACGGGTGCTGTTGTTCAGGTTCCGCTGTTTATCCAAATTGGTGAGAAAGTGATTTGTAATACTCAAACAGGTGAATATATTTCACGTGCTAAGTGAGTTTAATTCACCAGATTGGCGTCCTAGCGCTTCATTGGAGGCGCTGCAAAAACGTTCGCAATGGCTAAAGCAATTGCGGGCGTTTTTTTATGCGAGGGAGGTGATGGAAGTCGATACGCCGATGCTGTCGCAATATGCAACACCTGATCGTCATTTAGACTCTTTAAAAACTGCGGTTCGTTTACCAGGTCAAGCGACCATGCAAACCTACTATTTACACACCTCCCCAGAATATCCAATGAAAAGACTGCTTTGTGCGGGAAGCGGAGATATTTTTTATTTGGGGAAAGTGTTTCGTAATGGCGATTTAAGTCCGCGTCATCAAGTTGAATTTACGATGTTGGAGTGGTATCGGTTGGGCTTCAATATGGTGGAGATGATGCAAGAAGCCGCTCACGTCATTCAAGTGGTTTTAGGGGATTTGCCGATAGAAGCGATCACCTACCAACAAGCATTTCAGAAGTATGCGAATTTAGCGAACATTCATAATGCCACAGCGGCAGATTGTCGAGCTTGCTTAAGGGCATTTAATATCCCTGAGGTAGTGGGGGTGGAAGCCGATGATAAAGCATTATGGGAACAGTTGGTTTTGACAGAAGTCATTGAGCCGCAGCTTGGACTCGAACGTATTACTTGTTTGTCGCATTATCCTGCCCGAGATGCGGCATTGGCGCAAATTTCGACAGAAAATCCACAAGAAGCACTGCGTTTTGAGGTGTTTGTGCAAGGTATGGAGCTGGCAAACGGTTATCAAGAATTACAAGACGGAGAAATCACGCATCAGCGATTTCAACAGTCATTGCAACAGCGACAAGCGGATGGGGTTGAAAGTGTTCCCTTAGATGAGCGATTGCTTGCTGGTTTGACAGAAGCGAGCTTGCCGGCCTGTTCAGGTGTGGCATTGGGTGTAGACCGATTGTTTCATTTAGCGCTCGGCGCCAATCAGCTGTCAGAGGTGATGCCGTTTTCGATAGAGAATGCTTAATCTTCGAAGATAACTTAGGGGTGTGACAATTTGTCGCAGTGATTTAAAGCGGTAGCTTCTTTATAATCTCACCCGAAACAAAATTATAACGATGAGGAAACTGAATGAAAACGACACTAAATTATTTATCTTACCCTTTACTGGCAAGTATGGCATTTGGCTTAGTTGCTTGCGGTGGTTCAAGCACCAGTACCGATACAACTGATACCGCTGCAGCTGAGGATACAACGACTACCTTGACGATTCCTTATGCCGCGCGTTCAGGGTCGACTGATATCAGCTGTGATGCAACCTTAACGGGTTTAGGAACCAGTGATGATTCTGGTAAGGTTAAGTATTTTGCATATTTTATTCATGACATCGAGTTAGTCGATAATAATGGTACTGCTGTTAGTGCTACATTAGCAGATACAGATTTTCAAGATCCAGACAATGGTGTTGTTTTCTTCAATTATCGTGATAAAGATGCAACTTGTGGTGGCAGTGCTGAAGCGACCAATAAACAAGTGAAATTAGATGTCAAAAACTTAGGATCTCACACAATTAATAAAATCCGGTTTAAAGTTGGGTTGCCATTTTCTGTGAATCATAACTCAGCACTAAATACGCAAACCGAGTATGCCAGTTCAGATTACTATTGGAACTGGCAGGGCGGACGCAAAATGATGCGTTTGGATGTTGCGCCAACCAATGGTATTGTTCAGAGTGGTAATGCCGGTACTGTTTGGAACTTCCATTTGGGATCAATTGGCTGTACGTCTGCAGATGCAACGACTGCGCCGACTGCTGCGTGTTCAAGTCCAAATGTAGTGCAAATGGAGTTGGATAATTTTGCCGCTTCTGATACGGCGGTGGATACCATAGTGTTTGATTATCAAAAATTGATTGCGGGTGTTGACATGAATAACGACCAAGGTGGTAAATTTGGTTGTATGTCTTTTCCTGGAGATCCAGAATGTACTTCTATGTTAGGCAAGCTTGGATTGACTTATACACAAGCAACGGGTGCAACTGTCAATGATGGTACTCAGACCGTTTTTAGTGTCGAAAAATAGAGGCCATTGGGCTGTTATAGGTATGAACCGATGATTCATATAACACAGATAACATCTGGGTTAAGGTGATTGGTTTTATATATAAAAAAGCGCATTCTTTATAAGAATTGCGCTTTTTCTGCTTATTTGGTAAGCAATATTTAAAGAGGGAATCAATGCGTTTTAAAGAGGTTCAAATTAGATTGGGTTTAAAAACAATCATCAAAACAGGATTGATCGGAAGTTGTTTGGCTTTGTTGACGGCCTGTCCTGAGTACGACTCAAAAACATCCGTTCTGTTGCCTGTTGAAGGTGATACTGATTTTAATTGGAATTTACCGCGAGATGTCCCTTTACCGAAAGTGCCAGAAGATAACCCGATTTCAGAAGCAAAATTTCAATTAGGACGTCACTTATTTTATGACAAACGCTTATCTGGCAATGAAACGTTTTCTTGTGGTTCATGTCATCTTCAAGAAAGAGCTTTTGCTGACGGATTGCAAACACCATCAGGTTCAACTGGCATGGTGCATCCTCGAAATTCTCAAGCTTTGGTCAATATCGCTTTCAATTCCTCAACGACTTGGGCCAACCCGGTTGTTGTGACGCTTGAAGAGCAGGCATTGGTGCCAATGTTTGGTGAATTCCCTGTTGAGTTGGGTATTAATGGTGATAATCAAGATGAGATTTTAGCCAGATTTATTCAAGATGCAGATTATCAACTACGCTTTAAAGAAGCATTTCCAAATGAAGCTGATCTGTTTACCTTTAACAATATTGCCAAAGCCTTAGCCTCCTTTGGTCGGGGGTTGAATAGTTTGAACAGTGATTACGATCGTTATGTTACAGGGGATGAAACGGCATTATCTGCTTCTGCTATTCGGGGCATGAACATGTTTTTCAGTGAAAAACAGGAATGCTTTCATTGTCACGGAGGGTTGCATTTTTCTTCTGCATCGACTGATCGAACGCAAATGTTTACCAATAAGCAATTTCACAATAACGGCTTGTATAACATCAATGGAAAAGGGGATTATCCAGAAGGTGGTCAGGGCTTGTTTGAGATTACTGGAAACCCTGAAGATAAAGGCGCTTTTCGACCACCTACCTTACGTAATATCGCTTTGACTGCTCCCTATATGCATGATGGTAGTATGCAAACTTTGGAAGAAGTGGTGCGTCATTACGCTGCAGGTGGACGTAATATTACTTCAGGAGTGAATGTGGGCGATGGACGGTTAAATCCAAATAAAAGTTCGTTGGTGCCGGGATTTGAGGCAACACAGCAAGATATTGATGATTTGGTGGCTTTTTTAGAGAGTCTAACTGACACCGAGTTTACCACAAATCCGCGCTTTTCCGACCCGTTTTTAACTAAGTAAAGATAGAGATAAACCTTTGAAATCTATAAATCTAAGAACTATATTGGCTGCTGGCGTCAGCTTTTTTTCTGCAACATCTGTTTGGGCTCACGGTGACATGTTAACAGAGCGTTATCAAATTTGGGGAGCAGCCAGCTTAACGGGTTATTCAAACAGTGTGGTTGCTAAAAATGAGTATTGGCGCATCCCTGGATTATTAATGGGGGGTGAGGCCTTGCCAATTTCTTCCGGTGTGCAATTGGATGATGCCTATTTAGGTGGATTTACTCGTTTGAGTGATCAAGCGAGTGTGAGTGCCAAGTTAGGTATTCATGGCGGAGGGGATGGTCATGCAGCAACACCCGCATTAATGCAGTTGCAATATGCCTATCAGTTACCTCAATACGACCTAACACTGGATGCGGGCTTGTTAGAAGCCCAGTTTTCTCCTATAGCAACCCATCATGCCAGTTTTGCATTGTTTTCAGAAGCGGCTTTGATGGCGGATGCTTTTTGGGGTAGAGGCTATCATGACAAGGGTGCGAGATTAAAATGGCAGCCAAGCTCGCATTGGAAGTTTGGGCTCGAATACTGGAATGGTGAAGCTTTCCCAGCAACCAGTGGTGAAAAAGGCGGGGCGCGGGATGTTTTTGTCCAGTATCAAGTAACGTTACAAGATTGGTGGCTTCATGCAGGAAGTTATGTGCATCAATCTAAGGCCTTTCAAAGAGGGGATGCCCGCTATACCACAGGCCATACTCACGGCACCGTTTTTTCTCCCCTGCCAGATGATGTTCGATTCAGTGGTGATTCTGACTTGATCGGGCTTTCGCTAGGGATGCGTACGCCTAGCTTTTCCGGGATGCGTGTGAAGGTGGATTATGAAGTGGCTTCCCTCAAAGCCAAAGGCAGTGTTTTTGATAGCACGCGGTCAATGGATTATGAAGCAAATCATTTGGGGCATTATTTAACATCCAGCGTAGAATATGATCAGCATCAATTGAGTTATCGGTATGAACGTATTTCCCTTGAGAATACCTTAACAGGTACCTCTGCAACGATTTTAGGCGACAGTGCTAATTTGGTGAGTTCCGACAGTCCAATTCGACAGACGATACAGTGGCATTGGCAAGTTAGCGATGGGTTTGCTTGGCGTGTTGCAATGACACAAGATCAATCCTTGCCAGAGAAATCTCAACGATATAGTGTTGGTTTGGTATGGAAGGAGACGTTTTTAAGCGGTCGATAATCCGTCCAGTATTATTTAATCACTGGGCGTTTTTGTAATTTTCTCTGAAGGGTTCGGCGGTGCATATTGAGTGCTTCCGCCGTTGCACTGATATTGCCATTGTGTTCTATCAATACCTTCTGAATATGCTCCCATTCCATTCGTTTAACCGACATGGGTTCAAACTGAGGGGCTTCCTCAGATTTTGTCTCTTGTTCGGTGGTTTCAATGAGTTGAAGAGATTGCATGATCTCTTGAATGCTTGCTGGTTTGCAAAGGTAATCCATTGCACCAAGTCGCATGGCTTCAACTGCTGTCGCCACACTGGCATAGCCTGTTAAAATCAAGACCTGGCAATCAGGTTGTTCCGAAAGGAGTTCAGTTAATAGGTTCAATCCGCTTTCACCATCAATATTTAAATCGAGAATGGCGTGATCAAAGGGTTGGGTTGCAATCAATGGTTTGGCTTTTTCAGGGCTGGTTGCGCTATAAATGTTAAAACCTTTTTGTTGCAAGGATTGCTCTAAAATCGTCAAGAAAGTGGTGTCATCATCAACCAATAAAATTGGGTTTGCTATTTGTGTCATGGTTTTGAGATTTCTTCGTGGTTAGTCGTTAAAGGGAGTGAAACGGTCGCGACGAGTCCCGTTATGGTGTCAGAGGTGTCGTTTTCAAAATGGATGCGACCGCCAAAGCGCTCAATAATCATACGACTCAATAAAACGCCCATTCCCATACCGTGATAATCACTTTGAGGTTGTTGTCCAAGGGTTGCCAAGGTTTCTTGTGAAACGCCCCCGCCTTGATCACAAATACGAAAGAGAATTTCCGTATCTGTTTGGGTTACTTGAATTTGAATGGCGTCTGGGCTGTATCGTGCAGCATTATCTAGTAGGTTCATAATGGCCAATTTAAAACTAGCATCAACCTTTAATAGCGGGTCAGACGCGGTCAGCGGCACGACCGTTAATTGGCTTTTTGGATGTAGTAATGCAAACTCTTGCTTGAGTGAATGTAGCAGTTTTGAGACGGCAATTTGTTGGTTAGGTTGTTGATGCGCCTGATCAGCCCTTTCACGTAAGGTGTTGAGGGCTTGTCGGCAAACATCAATTTGTTCGGCAAGGGTTTGTAGCTGTGCTTTCCCTGCTGAGGTGTTTACTTCGTTCTTGAGTAAATCTTTTAATAAATAGAGGGTGTTCAAAGGTGTGCTAAGTTGGTGTACAGAAGCAGAGGCAAGGCTGCCAACCGATAATAAAGTTTCATTCTGTAATGCAAGCTGTTTTTGACGATTTAGTGTAGCCGTTTGGCTTTCTAGACGGCGCTTTAATGGAAAGATCAAAATCGCCAATAACAATACTAGCCCTAAAAAAACCAACATAGACCCCTGTAAGTACCAAGCAAAAAAAGCTTCCAAGCTAGCAACTTTTAAGGAGAGTAAGGGAACATAGTAGTGGCTGATAAAGGTATAGAGTGCACCCGCGATGATAGCCATCGCAATAAACCCTTGGGTGGTTAAGATCAGCATGCCGAGCGCCAGTGGCAGTAACAGAAAATGTGTGAGCGGGTTAATGGTACCACCGGTTTCGTAGAGGAGGCCAGTATCGATAATCAATATCCAACACAGTAATAAAAACCAACTGGATCCTGTATTATTCGGCTTGATAAGATTGAGCAGGCGACATTTTTGGGCAAAGCTTAAAAGCAATAAAGTTGTGAATAAGAGCCCTAACCAGATGGATACAGCACGATAGTCAAAGTACATTTCCAGTTGGAAATAAAACCAACTGAGGGTGACAGTCCATAATAAAGCCAGTACGCCGATTAAGCCGATCACATATTTTAATTCAGTTGTCGTGTTTTGGGGGGTGTTCTGGTTCAAGGTGTTTCTCTTATCTACGGTTGCGACCTTATGTTATAAGTGTTTTCAATAAAAAACCAGCGGTATCCACAGAAAGTCGAGATGTTTCAATGATTGGCTTGAATTAGCCGTTAAACTTGTCTGATTAATAATAACAAACAAGGGCTTACCCTGCTTAGGGCTTGACAGTCCGTGTATAATGAATGATTAAGTAAATATTTTGTACAAGTTTGGAATTTAAAAATCGATTTATAGGTCTTAAAACCTTTTATACTCGGCTCTCAGCACGCTTTCCCATTTTATAGGCGCAGGCATTTACTGTTTGCGAGGTGTTGAAGTCACATACTGACTTTCAGGAGAAACACATGTCAGATTTGCCAATTACGCAACGTTCGGTAATGACTTTATTTTCAGATTCAAAAAGCCCAAGTTCGCACCGAGTGCGCTTAATGGCACAAGAAAAAGATATTCCACTTGAAATTATTGAAGTGGATACGTCGGAAGGCATGCCTGAAGACTTAATGGAATTAAATCCTTATGGGACTTTACCCACTCTTGTCGACCGTGATTTGGTTTTATATGAGCCTCAGGTTATTGTGGAATATTTAGATGAGCGTTTTCCGCATCCTCCATTAATGTCAGTTGATCCGGTTGCCAAAGCGCGTGCACGCCAAATGTTACGTCAAATTGAACAGGAATGGTATCAGTTAGCGGACACTATCATTCAGAAAGATGATGAAGAAGCGGCAAATGTAGCCCGTCGTGATTTGCAAGAGCGCATTATTCAAATGATTCCTGTTTTTGACCATCAACCCTATTTTATGAGCGAAGAATATTCATTGGTTGATGTTAGTTTAGCGGTATTGATGTGGCGATTACCTTATTTGGGCATTGAGCTTCCAAAGTCAGCTAAGGCGATTAAAGATTATTCAGATAAAGTCTTGGCGAGAGATATGTTTATGGAAAGCTTGTCTGATGATGAGCTGGATATGAGAGAAGTCCATTAAAAGGGTTGCATAAATGTTATCGAATCGTCCCTATTTAATTCGCGCCATGTTTGATTGGATTGTTGATAATCATTGGACGCCCCATTTACAAATTGATTCTAACTACCCAGGAATTCGAGTTCCAATGGAGTTTGCGCAAGAGGGGGTGTTGGTATTAAATGTCCATCCTGAGGCGATTCGTGCACCGCAGTTTGAAAATGATTGGTTTACGTTTAAGGCTCGGTTTCAAGGTGTTGAGCGAGAAATAGGCTTTCCGCCTGAAGCTGTTTTGGCCATTTTTGCTCGAGAAAATGGACAAGGAATGCCGTTTCCCCCCGAACCTTATCCGGACGCAGAAGTCGGATCGGATGCTGAAAAAACGGATTCTGATGCTGAGCCTTCGACTAAAAAGAAACCACACTTATCGATTGTTAAGTAGTCGTTTCTGATTCCACACTAAATGGGTGGATGACTTTTAGGTTCGGAAAGCTTTCCTTGAGTTGTTGTTGATCTTTTTCTAAAAACAGTAGTTTGAGATTGGGACCAGCATCCATGGTGAAGTAAACTTCGGTGCCTTGCGCTCGAAGTTGCCAAACTTGTTGCATGGCTTGGATGCTGTCTGGCTGGAAATAGCAGATGGGTGGCCAAGTGGCAAGCATAGTGGCATGCATGCTTAACGCATTGTTTTCTGCGGTGGTGCCCAACAGCGTAAAATCCTGATTAGCGATGGCGCTTTGGAGTGTGACGACATCTTTTTCTGCCTTCTGTGGCCAAGCTTGATATAGCTCACAGTGGTTGACGGTTTGTTGCATACCTTGTGTTGAACCAATCGGCTTTTCAGAGATATCTATTTCTAAGAGTCCAATCTTTAAATTTGACCAGGCCTGGTCAATTTTCTCTGCAAAACTATCCATTCCATCCTGTTGTTGGCCTTGATGCCAAATCGCAAACCCGTCATAGACTGAACGGCTGGCACTGCCACTGCCGAGTCTAGCCAATAAAGAAAGTGACTTTAGATCCAGCTGCCATTGAAAACAATCATTTAACGCTAAAACCAGCGCTGCATAGCCTGAAGCGGAAGAAGCCAGGCCAGCAGCCGTGGGGACGCTATTGTGCGTTTTGATTTCGAACCCCCCTTGAGGATCTGGACGAAATGGTTCTAGAAAGTGACTTAAGCGTGCTGCAAACGGCTGTTCAGGCTTGCAAGGTTGATCATTTAGTGTAATGGTGTCTTTGCTGTTGTCAATCCATTGAATGGTGGTTTCTGTTCCCAAGCCTGGCAGGCTGATTGATAAACTGCTGTTGGTCGGTAGGTTGAGTTCAATATCACGTTTTCCCCAGTACTTTGCCAGTGCAATATTGACATTGGCGCGGCCTTGACCTTTTTGTGAGGGGCTTAGATGTGGGATGATATTGTGAATAAATTGATATTTTGATGATGACATAGGCAGCTCATAAAGGTTGAATATCTAGACCAAGGGGTTGGACTTGGATGTGAATTTTTTGGTAGTCAGTTAAGGTGTCTTCAGACATTTTGCCCAATGCAATCACACAATCGCCTAGACCAGACCCAGAAATTTTACTGGCGGATATATTGGGGTCTTGACGCAGTGAATAAACAATATGCGATAAAGTCGCATCATTGACGCCTAAGGTGTCCATTAAGCCTTGGTAACGATTAAGTTGCTGCGAAAACTGATTCCAATTCTGTTGGCAAAGTGCATGATAGGCGAGTTGAGTGGTGTCACCCATAAGCTGATAAAGCTTTTGTAATTGTGCAGGTGATTCGGCCCAATCTTGCACGACCTGTTGGAGGACTTCTGCGGTCGGGGTTTTATAGCCACAGTAAACCAACGATAAATCGAGGTGGGTGGCGAGCTGGTCAATCTGTTGTGTTTTCGGCTGAAAATGAATAATACCGCCATGTAAACTGGCCGCCAAATCGGTGCCGGAACCCCGGCCTTGAATTTTGTGGATGATTTTGAGTCCGGTGGCGAATTGTTGCCCTAAGGAAACGGGTTTATCGGCAACAAAATAATCCAGCCCCCCAAGCATTGCAGCCAAAACGGCGGCGGAGCTACCGAGGCCCAGTGTGTCGCTGAAATCACTTTTGATGGTGATGCTCAATCCAGTTTTAAGTTTGATTTGATAGTGTTGTAGGCAGCGGATAACCCAAATGAGTTTTGAGGGTGCATGACATTCTGGTAGGGCTTGACGTGTTGTTTGATAGTGTCCCAGCGTAGATTGAATGAGAATTTGATCATCCTCTCGGGTTTGCCAATCAATGTGTATTCTTTGTGAGAGGGCACACGCAATTGCGGTGTGCCCATAAACCACGCTATGTTCTCCCATTAACATGAGGTTGGCAGGAGCGCTAGAAGACCACTTCACAATGACTTCCTTGTTCATTCAGTGTTAGCGGTAGCAGCGTATATCCAAATTCTTCACACAGTTCAGTGGGGGGTTGGTGACTAAGACATAGGATGACGCCAGCCTTGTCGCCTTGAATACTGCCAGAACCACAAATTTTTGCGGCTTTATTGGGGTGTTGGTTAATGCGTTTGATAAAGGCTTGAACTCTTTCTGGAACCACGCCTATGTTTTCTAGCAGTTGTTCATTTTCGGTGATGGCTTCTTTTAATTTCACTGCGTCTGAGGCTTGCCAGGCCTGCTCAATTTTAGTTGTGGTCATGTCAAAGGCTTGCCAAATAGCGTGGTGATGATGAAATTGTTGATGAACATGACTGACGGCCTGTCCCGTCGTGGAGTCGGGTTTGCCTGTATCAATTAACCATCCATGAAAGTTTTGCATAATTAGCTGCTGAATGGGATGTTTATGCTGAAAATGGATTAAGCCCCCTTTAAAGATGGTGGTGGTGTCCAGTCCACTCGAATGACCATGTTGGAAGGATTCTACTTTTTGTGCGAGGTTGAGAATTTCTTCTTCAATAATAGGGCACTGGTGCTGAATATAAAGACTGTGTAGGAGACTGATAATAACTGAAGCAGAGCTGCCCAACCCTCTTCCTAAAGGAATTTTTGATTGAATTTTAATGTCCCAATGCCCTTTTTTAAGAGGGTAGGTGGTGTCGAAAAAATAAAGGCTTAGGAGCACTAGATCCACAGGGTTGCTACAGACCGTTTGAATGGCGAGCGAATTTTTTTCATACAGCGCATATCGAGATCGGATTTGAATGATTTGGTCTTGCCATTCAAGAAATGAAAAATGATGGGTTGATCGATAGTCGTTGAGGGCGATGCTAAACGATAATTTTTTTGGTTGGGTATTGTCAGTAAATACCATATCGCATTGGGTTAAAAAATTAACCGCCATGCTGAGTGCAGGCGTACCAAATAGGACAGCATGTTCTCCGGTCAGGATTAATTTGGCAGGTGTCTGGCAACAGGTTCTCATTTGCTCTATTCTTTAGGTTTATGACATTATAACGTAGCCGAAAGCGAACATTAGAAACATTTTAATGTGGATAGATTCATAATATTTTCACATTTTTATGACTTAAAAAAACTATCTTTATTTCAACTATATCGTTAATTAACCGATAACGATATGATCACAGGGACGATAGGATTCTGTGAAGAGAATGAAATAACAATAGCAAATAGGAGTGGTTATGAAAATGGGTTATCTTAAAACAATAGGTGCTTCCATGGTTATGGCGGCAACAGTGGCACTGCCAGTGCAAGCTGAAGAGCCAATGGTCGTTCAAGTTAACAGAATTACGTCAGATGTTGCTAATACGATCGCAAAGGCATCAATGGATGCGTGTCGAGAAATGGGTATTCCGATTTCGGTTACGGTTGTCGATCGGAATGGTATTCCACAAGTTCAAATGCGGGATACGATGGCGCCACCTGTTTCCTGGGGGATTAGTCAAAAGAAGGCTTATACTTCAGTGATGTTTAATGTAAAAGGGTCTCAGCTTGAAAGTCGAGCCAATAGTCCTTTACAAACTATGGGGGAAGGATTGGCCTTTATGGCGGGTTCAGTGCCGATTAAAGCCGGTGGTAAATTATATGGTGCAATCGGTGTTAGTGGTGCGCCAGATGGGATGGATGACGAAAAGTGTGCTGCGGCAGGACTGGATGCTGTGTTAATGGACTTGGAGATGATGTAAGCCTCTGGCACAGGATGTATCAAGGAAAAAACTGGTAATTTAATGCTGTTTGGGTATAATTCTCTCTCCTATTTAGAGAGGTGTCTGAGCGGTTTAAGGAGCACGCCTGGAAAGCGTGTATAGGTTAATAGCCTATCGAGGGTTCGAATCCCTTCCTCTCTGCCAGTTTTATAAATTAAGCTCGCTTTTGCGGGCTTTTTTTATGTCTAAACAAAAGTGAGAAGAAATTTAGTTTACAATCATAAAATAATTTGCCAGATACTTCCTGGTGGTGCTTAGTTGGCTTTAAAGGTCTATTTGAGATTGGTATGTTAAATCAAGTCGCACAGTTAGGTGATCTTACATTAAAACGTTTTTACAAAACCGTCAGTGTCGCTGGGTTTGCACTGTCTGTCTTTTGGCATGCGCTTTTGCCTCAAAGTTATCATCCTGCTATGCGAATGGTGCTGGTTAAACAGATATATTTTACGGCGGTTCAAGTTCTGCCTGTTTTTGTTTTGATTGCCTTTATTTTTGGCAGTATTATTATCGGTTCAGTAATCATTTTAGCTTCAGAATTGGGGTTGTTAAATGAAATCGGTAGTATTTTGGTTTATTTTATTTTTAATGAGTTTTCGCCTTTTTTTACGGCGTTACTGGTCGCACTCAGGTCTGGTGCTGCAGTGAATACAGAGATATCCCTGATGCATGTTAATCATGAATTGGATGCTCTAACTTCCTATCAAGTCAATCTGATTGACTATTTGTTTCTGCCTAGAATTCTAAGTGGCGTGGTGAGTGTGACCGGATTGGCGATTGTTTTCTCGTTCATTATGCTGGTGAGCGGTTATTTATTTTCACTGTTTTTTATGCAGATGGAATTGACGAGTTATTTGCGTATTTTGTTAAATGCAGTGTCATTTGATAATATTTTGATGTTGCTGTTAAAGAGCATGACGTTTGGGTTTTTTATTATGTTGTTACCCATACATAGTGGTTTGAAAACCGGTAGCTGTTATAGTGATATTCCCGTTGCCGTTTTGAAGGGGATGGTCAGTTTATTTGTGGCGCTTTTTGTGATAGAGGCGGTATCGTTGCTGATATGGTTAGTGTAAGGTTTTTTGATAGCTATGACGAAATTGAAGCGTGGACTCGAATTCACTCTGAGGGCGCGGTTCTCTCTGATAAAACGCCCTTGCTTGCTAATTTAAGTATGCAAGAGAATATTGCTTTAATGGATGAGGTGCATCGGTTTATGCCCATTAAGGCGTCACAGACATTGGCCCGTCGGCTATTAGCAAAATTGAATTTATCTCATATTGAAGGTAAGCGGGTTGGTGCTTGTTCCGATTTTGAGTTGTTTGCAACGATGTTATTACGTGCAGAGAGAATGCCTAAAGATGAAATATTTATTGTCTTACCTTTGTCATTGCTTGGGCATGCAGATGCGGTTGAGCAAACCTTAGCACTGATTGCATTATTGGATAGCCCAAAGGCGATTTCAATATTAGAGTTGAATAGTAATCGAATGCATTATCAAGGACAGACATGTCATATTTTAGACTGAAATTAGCGGTTGGATTTTTTATGTTGACTTTGGGTTTGGTGACTTTAGGGTTGACGGGCTATTTGCTCTACCAGAAAGGCGTGTTTGACCAAAAATATCATTTCCAGTTTACAACCCCCAGTGCGCAATCCTTTAAAGTCGGTATGCCGCTCCTATTGTCGGGATTTGAGGTGGGGTATATTGATGATATTCATCTAACAGAAACGGGGTTGGTCAATTTACGTTTTTATGTGAACGAAACGAATCGAAAGTGGATTACCGAAAATAGCCGTCTTATTTTAAAAAAGCCTTTGATTGGATCTCCTTATATTGAGATTCTTTCGGATCGAAGTTCGCCTTTGTTAGCTGATGGCAGTGATGTTGAGATGACGGTCAGTGATGATATAAATGATATTATTATCAAGCTAGAACCGACTGTGAACCAGTTGATCGCCATAGTTGAAGATTTCTCATTAATTACCGAACAGGTGTCAAACCCAGAGGGCGCCTTGTTTCAAACGCTCGGTCATTTAGAAGTGATTATCCGAGATTTAAAGGAAAGCCCCTCATTCGTTTCCAGCTTAACGGGTAATCCTGAAGATGGCCAAACCCTGTCAGACACCTTGAATACAACCCAAGCATCCATTAAAGAATTGCAGAAAACCATTTTAGGGGTGTCAGGCTTAGTTGAAAACTTAAATGCAGCCATAGTGGTGCCGTCAAAAGATATTATGACGCAAGTATCGACTATTCTGACTGATGTAACACTTAAATTAAATACACTGGAAAGCACCGTTCAAGCACTTGGTGGAACCGATCAAGATATTTTGATTTTAAAGCAGCAGTTGTTGAAGAGCGTGGAGAAAACGAATCAGCTCATTGATAAAATTGATTATATGATGCAAGATGAAAACTCAAATCGCCTGGAGCTGCCATAAATGAAAAGAAGGGTCTTAATCGCTTTTGGAGTTTTTGTATTGTTTATTTCTGGATGCTCGATTCAGTTTAGTCAGCCTCAAAACGCTTGGCAAGTCAAAGCTGTTTCTGCTTTTCAAAATTATCAAAAATACTACTTGGAAGGTCGAGTTATCTTAGCCGAAAGCGAGCGCAGAAAGGCAATCAGTCAGGCCAAGCAAAGCGCCAAATTAGAAACTTTAGCACGTGTTTATATTGCTGATTGCGCCATTCAGGCTGCGGTGTTAAATGCGTCAGATTGTGCATTATATTTGCAGGTAAAACCTTTGGTGAATGCGCCGGAATTAGAGGCTTATTATCATTTTTTGTCAGGTAGTTTAAGTGCGTCCGAAGTTGACAAGCTGCCCTCACAATACCACGGTTTTGCAAAAAAATGGCAGTCAGGAAAGACGACCAAACTAGATGAATTGGTATTGGCAATATCGCCATTAGAGTCTCAATTAGTTTCTGCCTCTATTGCCAAGGAGATGCTTACACTCAAGACGCTGAGGGCAATCATTCAAACAACAGCGGATTATGGTTACAAATTGGCAAGTATTCGATGGATGACGTATTTGTCTGACAGAACACCCGATGCTGATGAATCAGCACAGCTTTTGAAGAAAATTGAAATACTGACAAAAGACTCTTAGTTAACTAAATTGAATAAGGCTGTTTTGCAAACGACAGTTAATTCCAAAACAGCCAAAGTGATTTGTGTTGTCGAATAATTACTTTTGAGTGACCGTTGGCATATTAAACACGGGAGTCCATTCGGCACCATTTTTAGCGGTATTATTGTACCAGGCCGCATCTTGTAACTGAGTGCCATCGGGGTTAAGGTTGTTGGTGTCGTTGATACCTCCTGCACCGGGGTTGAATACTTCATAACCAGCCGTATCTACTAAATCAAAGTCTTCAAATTGCCAAGCGTTGGTTAGGTCGAAGGCAACATTGATTTCGAATTGGCTTTCATCTAAAACAGTCAGATTCAAAGGCGAGGCAATTTGAAAGATGTCCTGGTTACTGCCTTGGTTGGGGTCAAAATAAGTAAATCCATTTTGGGTTAAGGCAGTATTCCAAAGGTCGCTATCACCATAGAACCCTCTCGCGTGTCCCGTTTCGCTGTCTACGCCACCCGCGCCATTGTGGTCGACTGAACGGTTTGTGCTAGCGGTTGATGGTAACCATGCTTCCCCACCTTTTGCCCAGCCTTTTTCAGTACCGTCGACCCCAATTAGGGTAATATCACCTTGATGGTGGCCTAAGTTCCCTTCTTGGCTGAAGTCGTCATCACTTAAATAGACTCGGATAACTTGAGACTGCGCCGGGATGTTTATAGGCATGGTGATTTGGTAGTAGTAAATTTCAGCAGAAATGCTTTCGTAGTCGCCGTTGGGAATGTCATCGCTATTAATGACATAGCTATCGGTACTTAAATCGATGACTTGGCTGTTTGCAAGTGTTCCCGTATCGGGTATGAGCGAATAGGTGGTTCCATTTTTGTTATTCAGGGTAATGCTCTTAAATGCCACTTTAAAGCTAGAGGGGGTAATCGCTCTCCAAACCCCTCCATCTCCGTCTGCATCTTGTCCAAGGGTGGTTTCGGCACGCGTTGACTTGGTGCTGGTTGTATCGTATTTTGCGCTTAGGATAATTTTTGCCGATTTTTGAAGCGAGGTGTTTGTGTTATCTGTAGAGTTGCTATCGCCACCACAGGCAGAAAGGAAGCTGATAAAAAGTGTGATGATCATAATGGTCGAAAATGAGACTTGCATAATGCTTCTCCTACCAGAGCGAAATAATGAATTCAAATTTATTATTTTATTTAAGGTTTGATTAAGCTGAACAGGATTATGATTAAACCTAAGTCAGAATATAGCAGAATCTTCAAGAACATGCTATTTCAACTTGAAACCAGACTCAGTGCTTTATAAACGTAATTGAATAAGCGGCCCTTTGGGGGTAATATTAAGCCTAAGTTGTTTCTTAATAATAGGGATGTAGTTATGAAAAACCGTCCAGTAAAGTATTTTCTTTCTTTATTGCTCAGTAGTATGGTGTTGATTCCGTTTGCAGCGCAGGCTGAGCCACAGTATATCTCCAGCAACAAAGCTAAAATTTTAAAAGAGCCTGATTTTCAGGCTGAGATGGTAGCAGAGCTGGTTAAGGGCGATCAAGTTAAGGTGCTTGATCAAAAAGGTGTTTGGTTAAATGTATCATTTGCCCAAAAGAAAGGTTGGGTCTCAAAATTTTTGGTGAAAGAGACGCCACCAAATGATCGCATAACCGTTTTGCCCGGCGACACTGAGACTGAGCTCAAAGACGTTAGGCGTCGTGCCTCTGCTATTACTACGGCGGCGGCGGCAAGAGGCTTAGCGGCAACTGCTCGGGCAGAAGCAGGGGATGTTGTGGTTAATATGGAAGGGGTGCGCTATATGGAATCATTTAGTGTAACCAGTCAGGAGCTAGAGCAATTTAGTCAACCCCTTGAAGGAGGTTTGTGATGAATTCAACATGGCGAGTGAGTGACTCAAAGCTGCTAAAAGCAGGCCTGGTTGTTTTAGGCATGACGGTGATGTCAAGTGGTATGTCACAACCAGAAGGTAACTTCCATAAGCGATTGTTTGCAACGATTCCTGATGCGCCTTATACCGAAGACGATATTGCGACGGAAATATTGTTTGGTCGTGAATTGGCGAGTAAGGTCTTAGGGAAATACCCTCCCGTTAAAAATGATCAGTTAAATGCATACGTGAATAAGGTTGGGCAAGTTGTTGCACAAATGAGTGAGCGTTCAGAGTTGAAATATCGTTTTATTGTTTTGGATACCGATATTATCAATGCCTTTGCAGCTCCTGGGGGGTATATTTTTATCACAAAAGGCGCTTTAAATAATATTGAAGATGAGTCCGAATTGGCAGCCATTTTGGCACATGAGATTGGGCACGTTGAGTTGCGTCATTATGTTAAGAAGGTTAAGTTAAGGAGCGCTAAGGGGAATGCTGAAGATAGCTTAGGTGCAGTCCTATCTGGTGGTGGGCGCGCTGCAACTCAAGCTTTTAATGAGGCTTTGGATGAGACAATGGAAATCCTCTTTAATAAAGGGTTGCAGTCTAAAAAGGACGAGTTTGAGGCAGATCGAACAAGTGTTTTTCTTCTCGCAAATGCTGGCTATGACCCAACTGCGTTGATGCGTTACTTTAATCGGATTGAAAAAAATCAGTCAGAACAGGTGCAGATTTTATCTGAGACCCATCCGCCTTTGACTGAGCGCATTAATGAAATGGACACTTTAATTGAACAAAATGGCTTATCAAATATCAACCTGGCCAAGTTACAGGAGCGTTTCAATGAATATCACTAATTCAAAATTAAAAAAATCAATTTTTATTGCCATTTCTGGCGCGGTGATCTCGACTGCTTCATTTGCCGATGAATATCATTATAAGGATATTCTAGTGGGAGATCGTTCTGCAGGGATGGGAGGTGCCTATACCGCGATCGCGGATGATGCGTCGGGTTTGTACTACAACCCCGCCGGTGTGGTTTATGCAAGCAGTCCTAAAATTTCTGGTTCGGTGAATGCTTATAACTACAAAACAACCGAGTACAGTAATATTAATAGCAGTAATCACAAATGGACACGAAGTTCTTCGGGGATGGTGGCCAATTACTTTGGTGCGACACAGCCTTTGGGTGATGATAGTACGGTTGGGTTTTCAATTGCCATACCAAACTATGACTTAGAAGATCAAAGTGATCAATTTACCAACTTTACGCCTAGCACTAAAGCACAAAGTTTGGGAATGACAACAATCGATAATCAACAAATTGATTTTAACAACCAGGATACAACGACTTTAGCAGGGGTTTCTTATGCAACTGCCGTCAATAAGGACGTTTCAATCGGATTGACGCTTTATGGCTATATGCGTAAAAAAGAACTGACCAATTGGCAGTATGTTAAAGCAACGGGTGTCATTCCTGCTGGCCAGACGAATGCTGGGCAGAATGCATTACTTGACGGAACCTATTACCAAAAAATTCAGACCGAAGAATTTGGTTTTCAACCACGTTTAGGGGTTATGTGGGCTCCGGCACCGAAAGTTTCTGTGGGGTTAATGGCTCAGACCACTTTTATGGTTAGTCAGAATCCAGAAAGTCGTGAAAATTCAACTTATAACTTATGTACAGAGAGTGCAACCGTTGCCGGTGATTATAGTAATTGTTCAACCTATAACAATCAGCTGGACCCACTGGATTTAGGACAGGCAACATCTTCAGCATTACAAAAAAACCCTGACAATCAGTTGCCTGTTGAACTGAATTTAGGGGTGGCCTATTTTGCAACGGATGCGTTGCTTTATTCCGCTGACTTTGGATATGCTTCTAAAACCGATGTCTATGAAGCTACTTGGAATCTAGCAGGGGGCGTCGAGTATTTCTTGAATCCGACTTGGGCGCTTAGAGGCGGGGTTTATACCAATAATGCGAATACTAACAGTGATGTCGCAACCTATAAGCAAGACCACGTCAATTTAATTGGTGGCGCTTTGTCTTTGTCTCGTTATACCAAAGGGTCGAATATAACGGTTGGTATTAATTATTCACAAGGTTCAGGTCAAGCTGACCTATTTAATTCATCGACCCGTGTTCAGAATGTTTCAGTTAATAGTATGAATCTGTTTATTTCAACAGCAGCTTCGTTTTAACATTGGAGAAAGTCAAATGAAAAATAAAAAACGTTTAGCTGTAATCGGGTTCTCAGGAATCTTAATGATGGCGGGGTGTTCATCTTCTCCTGAAAAAAAGGTGAACCTCGATCCTGTTGCTGTTTCCCAGCCAGGGGATTCGAGGCTGAGTTGCGATCAACTGAAACCTAAGTTGTTAATTATCGAAAAAGATGTACAAGAATTGTTTGAAATTAAAGAAGAGCGTCAAAAACGTATTTTTGGTATTCAAGCAATAGTTGATATGGTCTTGGCGTTTTTGTCTGGTAGTGCATCCGCCAATAATCATATTGATGGTTCCACTTTGGATGGGTTTACTCAGCCAGAATTGAAACGAATTCAAAGTCTTGCGGATCGTCATCACTTCTTACTAGATAATGCTAAAAATAAAAATTGTACATTCGCACCCCAAATGGAAAAAAACATGGCAAAATATAAAAAAATGAATTCAATGCCTATGCCTGAGGAGGGACAATCCTATCGTCAGCGCATGACCCCTTAACTGCTTATAAGAGGATGGAACCTATGCGATTAAATAAGTTGACGCTCGCAACACTGTTGGTTATATCAAGCTCTGCCAGTTTGGCAGCATCAAAGCCTCTCCTGACGGGGTCAAATTTAGGGTATGGGGAGGCCAGTAATAATCATACGATTTTTTCTAGTACGGCTAATCCCGCTTGGATAGGTGGGAATTTACATGTCGAGAATAATTTTGGTATGGGGCTGTCCGGCGGGTTTAGGTTTCAGCAGGCAGGATTTGGTGAACTCAATGATCAGTACGTTAATAATATTAAGCCAATTTTAACAAGTTTCAATAGCTCAACACAATCTGCAGTGGTACAAGCAACCGAACTCGAGCAAGAGCTGGTTTCGATGATTACTAAAGTTCGTGATGACTTCTCATTTCAATTGGATGCTCAAGGAAACCTTCCCCTAGTATTTACGCATAATAAGCTAGGGGGATTTGGGGTTGAAATGACATTTGCAACCTCAGGAACGGGTGCGCTTTTAAGTGATGACCGTCCAGTGACATTCGATCCTAGCCAGTTAGTTGCAACGGGATCGGGCAATTCTTTTACCGATAATGATTTGGTTAATGCCTTGGATGTCAAAACTGGGATTTATCTTAAGACCGCTGTCTCTACGGAAGTCGCTTTAACTTACGGAGATCAGTTTTATCAAAATGATAGTGGGCATTTGGCCGTCGGCTTCAGAGCCAAAATGATTCAAGCCAGTTTGGTCAAATCAGTCAACTCCTTTAAAAAATACCTTACCCAAACTGCTAATAATGAAGATATTACCATTGCTTCGGATTTAAGTGATCACAGTGATCTTAATCAAAATGAAAATGCTTTTGGTTTAGATATCGGGGCTCAATGGTTTGCTGAAAACTGGATGGCTGGGTTAATGGTACAAAATATTAACACTCCAAAATTCAATTATAATGAATTGGGTGCCGGAACAACCAATCAAGCCTATACAGAAAAATATTTTTCAAACCAATATGCTCTAAGTGAATCCGTTGAATTAACGCCTCAGGCGCGGATTGAAGGGGCTTATTACAGTAAAAATCGTCATTGGTCGCTAGCTGGTTCAGCCGACTTAAATGACGCTTCGAATTTATTAAATCAAAAACAACAATGGATGTCGGTGAGTGCTTCCTATGCAACCGATGCCGCTGGTGATGAATGGTATTATGCGTTAGTGCCAGACTTTAGAATCAGTTATCATTCGAACCTAGCCGGTGATAAACGTAAGTTCTATGCGCCAGGTTTGTCCTGGGGACCATTAAATCTAGATATTGCCTTTGAAGAAATGAGTGATTTATCAAAATTAAGCAATCTAAGTTCTGCAACAGACGAAACCATAGATCTTCCAAAAATGGTGCAATTTAACTTAGGCTTAGAGTTTTATTTCTAACAAAGGATTGAGGAGCTAGTCATGAAGAAAATATCAAATAGTTTATTTCAAAAATCACTTATTGCTACCTCGGTTTCTGCTTTATTGGTGGCTATAGCGAGTTGTGGTGGAGGCAGTAGTGATAAGGGATCTGTTTCTACGGTACAAATGTCTGGGGCCGTTGTTGATGACTATGTCGCATTTGCTACGGTGTATGTTGATGTAAATAAAAACGGCCAATATGATTCTGAGTTCGAACCTAGTGCCTTTACGGATAAGGATGGGTATTTTTCAGTTGCGAAAGATGGAACAAATTACTGCGAAAATCCTTCCTCGCGAAATTGTTTACAGGGTGATGCGGCTTTAAAAGATGGTGGTGTTATCCGGGTTGAAACTGGGCGGGATTTACTAACAACTCAAGTCTATAATGCGGCGATGAGCTTATTATTGGATAACAATACTAGTGGCTTAAAAGTGACTGCTATTTCAACCTTGAATCAAGAAATTGAAAACTTGTCAGATGCAGATATACCAAATGGGTTGACTAAGGCTGAGTTTAAAGCCAAATTCAATGAATTTTTAGGAAGCTTTTTGGGTAGTCAAACTCGTGCGGTTGGTGATGCACCAGATCCAAATCTAATTGACCCATTTGATGCCAATGTCGGGAATAAGGCACGAGCATTTAAGATGAGTATTCACTTTCATAAGCTTGCAGAAGCTGTTGCTCAATCTTTTGTCGATGCAAATTCTGGGACTAAATTGAAGGATTTCTTGCCGGCAACGTATCGTGCATTATTATTAAATGCGGACTTTACCAGTGGTGCCGATCCACTATCTGCAATTTCAACCAAAGCTTCATCCATTTTTAGTTTCGTTGCAACGCAAACATCGAAAACGAATCCATTTAAGGCCAATGAGATCACTGAGCTTAATAAGTATTTAAATTGTGTGTTAGCGGTTTCAGGTGATAGTTACACAGATAATGTTTCGGGTTGTGCAGTCAGCCCTGCAGCAGCACCTGCATTGGCAGAGTTAAAGAAAAGCTTATTTAGTGCTGAGGTAGCTAAAAGCGTAGCATTAGATGCAAATGCTGCAGATCGCCTTAAAAATGCCCTTGCTATTAGAACAAATAATACTTTTGATTATACAGCTAGAGACTATACAACGACTTTAGTCAGTGCAACCAATAGTGCCAGCGGAGCATTTAATGCAAATATTGGTGCAACTAAAGCATTTGATGCGTTTAGTGGTAAACATTTAAAGATGTCTAATGATACTAATGGTTTCCGATTTTATTTTCAGGCTGACGGGAATGTATCAGCTTGTCAAAAAGAAGGTACTCAATATAACTTGATTAAAGGAAGTTTCTCACAAGATCAGGTACAGACATTTGTTGCTTATATTAGTGTTCTGGGTAGTACTTACACCCTAAAAAATCTTGATCCAGCTGGCGTTACAGAGTGTAGTGGTGCAACAACATCTTGTATTGCTGCATCTTACAAGTCCCTGGAAACCAATGAGTATATTCAAGAATATTTTGCAGATTCATTTGAACTAGTAGAGACAACAACCGCGGTTCCAACAACGACTGAGCAATGTAAGTCGGTGTTCTAGTCTGGATTAGAGTAATTCACTATTGAAAGCCACAATCTTTTAGATTGTGGTTTTTTTTTGAATAGAGTTATTGAGATTTAGGTCAAAAGGGTACTGTTCACCAAATGAAAAGGAATAAGGTTTAGGTTTTATTTTTTGATTGGCTTAAGAAGTCTTTACGTAGTGGCGAATGTCGTTTTGGATGTCCATTAAACGGTATGGGCCAAGATTGTTTTTGCTAAAGACGATATTGTTTTGGCCAAACGTATCTGTATGATAGAACTCTAAATAGGTTTGATAATCTAAAGCTTTTCGACTTGCAATTTGTTGTTGGTGGCTTGTTGTCATCAAGTGTTGTTGATAATTGGGTTGGATGAGTCCGCTAAAAAATTCTGCAACACAGCCAGACCCATAACTAAAAAAGCCAAAACGTTTATTACTTAGGTCTTGAACGGCATTGTCCAAAAAAGAACAAAATCCAATAAATAGAGATGCACTATAGCTGTTTCCAACTAAACGATTATAGACTTGACCTGGTTGGGTTTGTGATTTAAATAAGGCTTCTGAAACAGGGGTTCCGACTTTTTTAACTAAGGTTTTGTGAGCCTTTTCTGTCATTCTTGAAAATGGGATGTGGTAACAAAACGCATCAATGTCACTGAATTTACGTCCAGTTGATTCCGTAAAATGTTCCCATGCTTGCTTCAAACTATTTAAATAGACTTTAGTTGAATACTTTCCATCGACTAATGCGGTACTTCGATGGTTAGGTCTCCAGAAATCCATGACATCTTCAGTGTAGTAACCCGAACCCGGTTCAATTGCTAATATTCGAGGGTCTTTCGTCACCAGCATCGCAACCGCACCACAACCTTGCGTTGCTTCTCCAGAAGAGTCAATGTCATATTTAGCGATATCTGCAGCAATGACTAAAATGGTCTCATTAGGGTTGGCTCTCACCATGCTTGTTGCCATTTGCAGGGCGGCAGTACCGGCATAACAAGCATGTTTAAATTCAACAACACGACAACGATTTGGAAGCTCTAGTAATCCATGTAGGAATGCGCCGGCTGATTTTGATTGATCAACGCCTGATTCAGTTGCAAATAAGACGGCTGTAATGGTGTTTTTATCAATCTTATCAAGAATAGGTGCTGCTGCTTTTGCTGACAAAGTGATAATGTCTTCATCTGGTGGGGCAATAGACATCTTTTCTTGACCGATACCAATTAAGTATTTATTAGGATCAGTGCCTTTTTCCTGCGCATAGGTTTCCAGGTCCAAATAGTAATTGGAAGTTGCAAAATGAATTAAGTCGATTCCCACTTTCATCTAATAAAACAGTCTTCTGTTACGATACGATCAGCGCATCGTTTAAAAATAAATCCGCCAAAGTTGGCGCGCCAAGTAAGAATTGCGCTGTCCGAAATTCTTGATGTAATTGTTGTATTTTCTCATAGGTTGCCGCCGAAGATTCCAGGGCGGGTTTTAATAAAGGTGCAGCTAAGCCACAAATTTGGCCGCCTATTATAACCGATTTAACCATATCGATGCCATTGCGAATACCGCCGCTAGCAATAAAGTTTGCTTGATCCTGGAAGGGGCGCGCTGCCATTAGTGCTTCAGGCGTGGTTAATCCCCAGTCTTGAAAAAGGACGCCGAGTGATTTTTCTGAAGTAGAACTGCTTCTATTGGCTTCGATTCTGCTCCAGGAGGTGCCGCCACGCCCAGCGATATCAAACCATTTAATGCCAGCATTCAACCCCAGCTGAATATCCGTTGCTGAGAGTCCACATCCCACTTCCTTTAAAATGACAGGAACCGATAGCTCGCTGGCTAGTTGCTCAATTTTATCGGTTAATCTCGCAAAGTTAGTATCACCTTCCGGTTGAATTACTTCCTGTAGTGGGTTGAGATGAAGGAAAAGGGCATCAGCTTCTAAAGTATCAATCATGAGCTTTGCCTGATCAAACCCAAAGCCGTAATTGAGCTGAACAGCACCCATATTTGCGATTAAAGGAATGTTTGGCGCATAGCGTCTTAATTGGAAGCTCTGGAGTGCTTCCTGATCCTCAACTAGAGTGCGTTGTGATCCGACCGCCATCGCGACTTGGCTGGCTTCAGCTGCTTCTGCAAGGTGGCGATTGGTTTGTGCTAATTGCTGGGTGGCGCCACCCGTCATAGACGAAATGAGCATGGGGAAGGCTAGCGGCCTTGACAAAAATTGTGTTTGACTATCAATTTCAGCAAAATCACATTCAGGCAAGGCACGATGAGTCAGTTTGATTTTATCAAAGCCAGATTGATTGCGTTCAATGAGATCATCTTTAAGAATCCAATCAATATGATCTTGTTTGCGTTGTGTGATTGGGGCGTGGCTCATCTTCTAGACGGAATGTTTTTGTCGCTCAAGGCGAAGGTGGGCATTCATGAGCTCACCAGGGTTGGTTTGAGCTGCTAACAGCGATAATTCTCCGCAAAGCGCCGTGGCACCCGCAATACAAGCTAGGCGACGCGCATTTTCACCAGGCCTGGCAGATGTTTGAGTGCAATTAAGCTGTTTAAGGTTTTGCAGTACAAAATCAAGACCTTTCCCATTACCAACCGTACCGACGATTAAATTCGGTAAGGTTGTTGAAAAATAAAGGTCTCCATCCGGAGTGAGTTCAATATGATTAATGGCTTGAGAGCCTTCAACGATATTGGCAGCATCTTGACCGGTTGCCAAGTAGAATGCTAATAACATATTGGCGACATGGGCATTGGCCGTTCTTAGACCTCCAGAAATAATGCTGCCCAGCAGATCTTTTTTGATATGTAAGTCAATTATCGCTTCAGGAGTTGTTTTAAGGAAACGTTTCACCAGTTTGCGGGGAAGGGTGGTTTCGCAAACAATATTCTTGCCGCGTCCTAAAATACCATTAACAGCAGACACTTTTTTATCGGTACAGTAGTTGCCCGAAATGGAAACATAGGTTAATTCGGGGTGTTGCTGCAAAATCCAAGGGATTAATTGGTCGGCCGCATTAGTAACCATATTGTGACCCGAGGCATCACCTGTATTAAATTCAAGCCTAAGATACACTAATTTCCCGACTATCTGGCTATGAATGTCCAGTAATTTAGCATAGTGGCTTGATTGAGAGACCACTTGTTGTAATTGAGCTTGACTCGCTTTAAGTTGCTGGCATTTTTGATGCGCAATATGAGCATTCGGTGCTTCCAGCAGAATTGACCGTGTCATGCGTTCATCGATAACAGTTACACGAATACCGCCTGCATGATGCGTCACGCGGGCACCACGGTCCACAGAAGGCCACAAAGGGGTTTCATACGTTGCTAACGGAACCAGGATATGGTCGTCTTCAACATCTCCAATGAGTTTTAGGGGACCAACGGACCGCATTGGAATGCTGGCAAAGGCTGTTGGGTTTGAAGTGGATGATTCATTTTTCATATTCGGGTATTATATGCGAACTCAATATAAATTTGATTGAAAAGTGACTGTCATTGAATGGCAAAATAGATAAAGGAAAGCAATATGGCATTAGCAAGTGCAAGACATATTTTAGTTGCCACTGAAGAAGAAGCTTTGGCATTAAAAGAACAAATTGAAGCGGGTGAAGAGTTTGCACAGGTTGCAAAGGATCATTCACAATGCCCATCCGGTGCGAATGGCGGCGAATTAGGTCAGTTTGGGCCAGGGATGATGGTGCCAGAATTTGATAAAGTTTGCTTTTCGGCTGATGTAGGCTCATTGGAAGGACCAATCAAAACTCAATTTGGTTATCACTTGGTTGAGGTCACTGATCGTAGCGAATAAGCGAGGGTTTATTTCGGTGCCAAGTGAACACAAACTTGACCAGGCCTGGTCGAATTTGGCTATGTTGATAGATAAGGAGTGGCGATGCGCATAATCTATGTTACTTTTATTGTCTTGATGGCAAGCCAGTTTACTGGTGTGCAAGCTGCGAATAAGCAAGCCGCAGTTGCGATGCCGGATCAGTATAGTGCCGAAGTGGCTCAACACGTTTTGGCTTCCGGTGGCCACGCTGTAGATGCGACAGTAGCGGCGGCGTTTGTATTAGCCGTCACCTACCCTGAGGCTGGCAATTTGGGCGGTGGTGGTTTTATGACGCTAGTCGACAAGTCGCTACCTTATTTTTTGGATTATCGTGAAAAAGCGCCGCAGAAAGCCCATCGTGAATTATATCTGGATGCCAAAAAGCAACCTATTCCTTATCGATCTTTGATCGGTCATCAGGCATCCGGTGTTCCTGGAACCGTTATGGGAATGTGGCAAGCACATCAAAAATTTGGTCGCTTACCTTGGGCGGACTTACTCAGGCCAGCCATTAATTTGGCTGAAAAAGGCTTTAAAATTCCGGCTGATTTGGTTAAAAAAGCCAATTGGTATCAATCCTATTTGTCGAAAAAATCGGATAAGCCTCTGAACTTTAAGAGGTATTTTGGTGGGCTTAAATCTGGTGAGTTATTTGTTCAATCTGAGCTGGCTGATACGTTAAAGCGGATTGCAAAATCGGGCCCTTTTGATTTTTATTTTGGTAAAACAGCTGAGTTGATTTTGGCAGAAATGCAAGCGCATAATGGTCTTATCTCTAAACAAGATTTGACCCGTTATGAAGCGAAGTGGCGACAGCCCATCGTTGCGACTTGGCGTGGTAGGCAGGTTATTTCTGCACCACCGCCAAGCTCGGGCGGAGTGGCTTTGGTTCAACTATTAAAAATGAGTCAGATTTTACAGAATGACTTTCAGGAAGCTGTGATTAATGGGGAAAAGGCCGACTTTCCAGAAGCAGCAATTCGAGCGCACTTCTATGCCGAATTATCAAAAAGAGTCTATGCGGATCGCTCAGAGTATCTAGGTGACCCAGATTTTGTTAAAGTACCTGTATCCATTCTTACATCGGACGCTTATAGTTTAAAAAGAGTCGAATCCGTGAGTCTTGAAACGATTTCAGAGACGGAAGACATCCGCCCAGGCCTGGCAGAGTCGCATGATACCACGCACTTTTCAATTGTGGATGGCGATGGCAATGCCGTCTCGAATACCTATACCTTGAATATGCCGTTTGGGAATGGCGTTGTAGTGACCGGGGCGGGATTTTTGATGAATAATGAAATGGACGACTTTAGTACTAAACCTGGAGTGCCCAATCTGTTTGGTGTGATTGGCGGGGAGGCAAATGAAATTGCTCCCGAAAAGCGGATGCTCTCTTCTATGTCTCCCTCTGTTGTGATGAAGGATCAACAGGTTGAAATCGTGGTTGGAACACCAGGCGGTAGTTCGATTATCACGTCGGTGTTTCAAACACTGGTGAATCTTGTGGAACGGGATATGTCGCCGCAGCAGGCCGTGGACGCAACGCGAGTTCACCACCAATTATGGCCAAAAAACTTGATTCAATATAATCCGGAGCTTGAGGCGTCAACCAAGGATGCTCTGACCATTATGGGATATCAACTTAAGCGCAGTTCCTACTTGGGGGATGTGCAGTTAATTACGAAACAGTATGGCCTGTTACAGGCCGCATCAGATAGTCGAGGGCGTGGCGTTGCTAGGGTTTTTGAGGTTTCAAAATAAGCAACCAGAATAATGATGAAAGCAAAGCGTTCGGCTAAGCGTTGATAAAGTAATAAGGGGTGAGTCGTCATTGACGATTTGCATGTTAAGCGTCATTTTACAAAAATTTTAAACAGTTAATTTCGGAGAGAAATATAGTGTCTTTAGAGAAAAACCAAGTGGATGCGATAGCTCAGTTGGCGGGTCTTTCAGTGGATGCCACTGAAAGTGAACAGCTAACAGAAAAATTGTCCAATGTGTTGGGGATTTTTCAGCAAATGCAAGCGATAGATACCGATGGTATTGAGCCCATGGCGCACCCACTCGATCAGGTACAGCGGTTAAGAGAAGACCGAGTAACTGAAACCAATCATCGTGAAGCCTATCAATCAATTGCACCTGCTGCAGAAAATGGACTCTACCTTGTTCCCCAAGTGATTGACTAAGCTAAAGAGACTTTATTAAATGCATACGTTATCAGTAAAAGAAATGAGCGAAAAGCTCCAAAAGCGTGAAATCACCAGTGTGGATTTGACGCAACATTATTTAAATCGAATCAGTCAATATGATCCTGCATTAAATGCCTATGTAACGGTAACGCCTGAGTTGGCATTAGAGATGGCAAAACAGGCTGATGCTTTATTGGATGCCGGAAAAGGCCATGCGTTGACCGGTATTCCAATTGCACATAAGGATATTTTTTGTAGTTTGGGGGTAAAAACCACTTGTGGTTCTAAAATGTTGGACAATTTTATTTCCCCTTATGATGCAAAAGTCGTTGAGGCGACCCGTGAATTGGCCATGCCGATTTTAGGCAAAACCAATATGGATGAGTTCGCGATGGGGTCTTCTTCTGAGAGTAGTTATTATGGAGCGACCTTAAATCCCTGGGATCACCAGGCTGTCCCAGGCGGGTCTTCTGGCGGTGCGGCAGCGGTGATTGCAGCGGGGCTAGCCCCCTTGGCAACTGGTTCGGATACAGGAGGGTCTATTCGACAACCGGCTTCTTTTTGTGGGATTACCGGCATTAAGCCGACCTATGGCACGGTTTCTCGTTACGGTATGATTGCTTATGCATCAAGCTTTGATCAAGGCGGCGCTATGACGAGATCAGCAGAAGAAGCCGCTTGGTTACTGCAAGTGATGGCAGGATTTGATGAGCGGGATTCGACCTGCTTGGAGCAGGAAGTGCCTGATTATTCACAGCAATTAGGTCAATCCGTAAAAGGTTTGAGAATTGGTGTGCCGGCTGAGTATTTTGAATCAGGCTTGGATGCCAGTGTTGAAAAGGTTGTGCGCGATGCTTTGGCTGCGTATGAAGCCTTAGGCGCAGAATTAATTCCGGTCAGTTTACCAAACAAGGATTTGGCAGTTCCAGCGTATTATGTATTAGCACCCGCTGAAGCTTCTTCAAATTTATCTCGATTTGATGGGGTCCGTTATGGATATCGTTGTGAGAATCCGCATGATTTAGAAGACCTTTATCATCGTTCCCGATCGGAAGGCTTTGGAGCGGAAGTGAAGCGTCGGATTATGGTTGGTGCTTATGTGTTATCAGCGGGGTATTATGATGCCTATTATCTCAAGGCGCAAAAATTGCGTCGTATGGTTCGAGATGACTTCACAAAAGCGTTTGAAAGCTGTGATGTGATTATGGGGCCAGTTGCACCAACCCCAGCTTTTAATATTGGTGAAAAATCAGATGATCCTGTCAGTATGTATTTGGCGGATTTATATACCATTCCTGTCAATTTAGCAGGCTTGCCAGCGATGTCTGTACCGGCAGGTTTTGCGGAAGGTCGTCCTGTCGGGTTGCACTTGATTGGCCCATACCACAGCGAGGCTGCTTTGCTGAATATTGCACATCAGTATCAGCAAGTGACCGACTGGCATTGTCAGATGCCAGCAACCTATGAATAACGGAGACAGGAATAATATGACTTGGGAAGTTGTGATCGGGTTAGAGATTCATGCTCAATTAACCACAAAGACAAAGATTTTTTCAGGCTCGCCGATTGCCTATGGTGCAGAGCCTAATACGCAAGCGAATTTATTGGACTTGGGCATGCCAGGGCAATTGCCAGTATTGAATAAGGCTGTGATCCCAAAGGCCATCAAATTTGGTTTGGCCATTGGTGCCGAAATTGGTCGCCGTTCAATTTTTGACCGTAAAAACTATTTTTATCCAGACTTACCGAAAGGCTATCAGACATCACAGTTCAGTTTTCCGATTGTCGATAAAGGCGGTGTGGTTGAAATTGAGGTCGATGGTGACACCAAGAAAATTGGTGTGACACGAGCCCATTTGGAGGAGGATGCCGGTAAATCTTTGCATGATGCTTTTCCTGGGCAAACGGGGATCGATTTAAACCGTGCTGGAACCCCTTTGTTGGAAATTGTTTCCGAGCCGGATATGCGTTCCGCTAAAGAGGCGGTTGCTTATGCGAAAAAAGTACATGAATTGGTGCAATATTTAGGCATTTGCGATGGCAATATGCAGGAAGGCTCATTCCGGGTTGACTCGAATGTTTCTATTCACAAGCCAGGCACGCCTTTTGGGACGAGGGCGGAGTTGAAAAACATCAACTCATTTAAGTTTATTGAGCAGGCCATTGAAATTGAAATTGACCGTCAGATTGAGATTTTGGAATCCGGTGGCAAAGTGGTTCAAGAAACCCGTCTGTATGATGCTGATAAAAACGAAACCCGTTCCATGCGCGAAAAAGAAGAAGCTAACGATTATCGCTATTTCCCTTGTCCGGACCTTTTGCCTGTCGTCGTAACTCAAGCGGACATTGACGCGATTCAAGCCGAAATGCCAGAGTTACCAGATGCCAAAAGAGCACGCTTTGTCGCTGAGTTTGAATTATCGGATTATGATGCAACCTTGCTAGCCAGCTCGCGCGCGATGGCCGATTATTTTGAGGCGGTTGTCGCTTTAACCAAGCAGCCAAAGATTTCAGCAAACTGGGTAATGGGCGAATTGTCGAAATCGTTGAACCAGCATGATTTGACTATCTCAGAATCTCCAGTGACGGCAGCACAGTTAGCTGGACTGATTAATCGTATTCAGGATAATACCATCTCCGGCAAAATGGCTAAGCAAGTCTTTGATGCAATGTGGTCAGGCGAAGGAGATGCGGATACGGTTATTGCAGAAAAAGGACTGAAGCAAATCACGGATGTCGGTGCGATTGAAGCAATGATTGATCAGGTATTGGCTGATAACGCTAAGCAGGTTGAGGCATATCGAAACGGTCAAGAGAAGATGTTTGGTTTCTTTGTCGGACAGGTAATGAAAGCATCCAAAGGGCAAGCGAATCCTGCGCAGGTGAATCAGTTATTGAAGCAAAAGTTACAATAGACTTGAAACTCTGCTGAATGGCTCCAAAAAGTGACCAGGCCTGGTTATACTGGCCTGAGTTAGATTGATTAAAAAAAGACTTGAAAGTCTATAGAAAAACCTTATATTACTTATTAACAATTGTTATTATGATAACAAGGTTTAAAAATAATTCAATGGAGAGTTAAGTTAATGAAACGTATCGGTTTATTCTTGTTAACAAACATTGCGGTGTTGGCTGTGGCCATGCTGATGATGAATTTGTTAGGGGTCGGCAATTATATGCAGGGCACCAATCTCGATTTAGGCAATTTATTTGCCTTTGCCGCGATATTTGGCTTTGCAGGTTCCTTTGTATCTTTGGCAATGTCGAAATGGTTGGCAAAAATGTCAGTCGGTGCTCAGGTGATTACTCAGCCAAGAAATGCTGACGAGCAATGGCTGATGGATACGGTGAGTCGTCAATCTGAAAAGGCCGGTATTAAAATGCCAGAAGTAGCCATTTACGATTCGCCAGAGCCAAATGCGTTTGCAACGGGGATGACCAAGAATTCATCTTTGGTCGCGGTGTCAACAGGTTTGTTGCGTAGTATGCGTCAAAATGAAGTCGAAGCGGTATTGGCTCATGAAGTAGCGCACGTTGCGAATGGCGATATGGTGACCATGGCTCTGCTCCAAGGGGTCTTAAATACGTTTGTGATTTTCTTTGCGAAAATTGTTGCTTACGTTGTGGATCGCGTTGTGCTCAAAAATGAAGAAGAAGGCCATAGTTGGACTTTTATCATCGTTGATATTGTGGCACAAATTCTATTTGGTATTTTGGCCAGTATCGTTGCGATGTGGTTCTCACGCCGTCGTGAATTCCATGCCGATAATGGTGGCGCCTACTTGGCGGGAAGAGAAAATATGATCGCGGCATTACAACGTTTGCAAACAATGCAGCCAGGTGAGTTACCAGACCAAATGGCCGCGTTTGGGATTTCAGCGAAGAAATCAAGCTTTGGTGATTTATTCCGTTCACATCCTCCGTTGGAGGATCGTATTGCTGCCCTACGAGCCACGACTGAAGATCAATTAAAAATTGCTTAATCTTCCGTTGTAATCGTGGTTTTTACGAAGCCCCCAATTTGGGGGCTTTTTTGTATTTGAGTATTTATATTTTTGGAAATGGTTCGACAATCAGTTGGTTGTTGTTTATGGTCTTAAGTACAATAGCCATGTTGGCATTGTATTTGTTATGCTTTATTTCTTAATGGTGGTTAGGGTATTTATTCATGAATGATTTTGTTGCACAGGTATTAAGAATTGAAGGCATTGCTCAAGTGGTTCATTTGAGTAAACGAACTGTGAAAAAACTTTATGAAGCTGACTACCTAACGAAATATGAGGTCTTGGTGTTAGCGGACCATGCGACCGTGGTGCTGGCAATGAATAATGGCCATCATTTTTTATTGGATCAGACCAGTCCGTTTATGAGTCAATACCACAGTGTTTTTATCGAAGATTTAGTCGCCGCCTCTTCCGAACATGTCGATGTTAATCCCGCGCCGAAAGAACCGATTTCAGATGAGATCGCAAAGCTGTTAGAAGAAAGTTATATTTCGTCAAATATAAAAGCCTCTTTAGATGGTTGGGTCAGCTCATCAGTGGAGCCAGGCCTGGTTGTTTCTCGGAATGAAATTGAAAGTGAACCTTTGATCGACTTTAGAGGCCTGACGCAGCCAATTCCTTTTGAAGACCCTAAAATGGAAATTCCGACTCAAGCGGTACTTGGTCAGGTAGCCTTAACCTTGTCTGGGCTTGAAGAAGTCTCAGAAGGCGGTGTGGCTAATTATACGTTAAGCTTATCTGAACCGCCGGTTACGACGCTGACGGTGGTCTTGTCTGTTGGCAATATTGAAACGAATGAACAAGATTATGATGCACCGACCCTTTCTGTAATTTTTTCCCCTAACCAAATGACAGCCAATTTTGGTATAGAAGTGCAGCTTGATAAGGTGGTTGAAGGTGATGAGCGCTTTCAGGTCGCTGTTGTGCAGGCACATGGTGGCGGGTTTGAGCAAACGCTGCAGTTGCCAGAGCCGATGCAAACGCGTATCAATGGTGAAGGGGCCGCCACCAGTCGTTCAATGTTGCCAGAAATTGTCGAGTCGGAAACTGTAGACGCTTATTTTAGTTATATTCAAGATTCTCAAGAAGGGGGGGCTCGATTGATGTTAACCACTTTTAGTACCGTTCAAGAAGCTGAAACGGTCCATTTTCTCGTGAATGAAATGACTAAGAATGAATGGTTAGAAGAAGACCTTACCCTAATGGAACAGTAAGAATTAGCCAGCCCTGGTTATTTTCTCCAGTCTTATACGAGTCTGGATTGGGCTTCGGCTTGAATGCGTTTAATCATGTGGTAGAGTCCCGTTGAACGATTAGGGGAAAGGTGCTGAAGTAATCCAATCTCGGCTAAAAAATCTAAAGGAGCATCGATAATTTCTTGTGGTGTCCGTCCATTATAAATTCTTAATAACAGTGCAATCAGCCCAGAAACGATGGCGGCATCAGACATGGCCCGCATATAAAGCCGACCTTCTTTTTCAGTGATCTGAATCCATACTTGTGATTGGCAGCCATGAATGCGATTAGCTTCCGTTTTGGCATTGTCCTCCATTTTGGGTAATTGTTTACCCATATCAATTAAATACTTATAACGATCCTTCCAATTTTCAAAATGGGTAAAACGTTTGGTCAAGTCCGCTTGGACTTCGCTTAATGTTGGTAAGGTCGTATCTGTATTCATAAAAAATACTCGTTGAATGAAATGAGGGGGGTATTTTAACAAAATCCAATCATTCGCAGGACGTTGCTTTTGGATTTCATCGCTATCTTAAAATATAGTTAATGGGAACTTGAATTCGAATGGGTTTTTTCGGCATTTCCGATGGAAAGGGCAGGTACTGATAGTCCATGCTTTTTCGAATGATATCCAGAGCGGCTTCATTTAGTAAGCGATAGTTGCTGGCGTCAATAAGCTGTAATTGTTGAATCTGACCGTTGGGTTGAAGGGTGAATTGCAAAATGACATTCCCTTGCTGTAAGCGACGTTTTGCCATGCGCGGGTAATTTTTTTGCGCCAAACGGCTAAGGTGTTGTGCAAGCCTTTGGGTGTATTGCACTTCAGCTTCTGCTGCTGCCAGTGCCGCAGCCTGTTGAGCGCGCTGCTGTTCAATATCCGGCTCTGGTTTAGGCTCTGGCAATTCATTAAACATGGCTGCAGTCACTGCTACTTTCGTTAAAGGAGGTGATAAAGCATGTGATTGGGTATTCAGCAACATGACACTTGTTGAAATCAAGGTGATATAGAGTAATACAGTAATTAGGAAGGCTTGGGTGCCATTACGCATTGTGCTTCCGCGTTAGAATATTGAGTTGGTTGAGTTGGTATTTTTTTAGCAGATCAATTAGCTTGGTAAAAGGACCAAATTTGGCTTTTTGATCGACTCTAAGTTCTATCGGTTGGTCTGAGTCGGCTTGTTGGAGTTGCTGTGCCAAATCCTCAAAGCTAATTGGTTGATCATTTAAAAAATATTGGTTACTGGCATTGATGGCGAGTCTTAAACTTAAGGACTCTGGCGGCGTATAGGTTTCGGTCTGTTGCGTTTCAGGGAGTTCAATATTGAGTTTGTCTTGAACGATAAAGCTGGCAGAGGTCAGGACAATTGCCAGCAAAACCAACATGACGTCGATCATCGGGATAACATTAATTTGATCAAATCGTTTCATGGGTGTGTTACTAGTTAGTTTTCAGGCTGTGAGCGCAATGCAAGGTAGCGTAGCTCAATCACTTCCGTTTGGCGAACCAAACCATTATAGATAATAATGCAAGGGATCGCTAAAGCAATTCCGCCTGCAGTGGCTTTTAACGCCAAGGCGAGTCCCATCATAATTTGACCCGTTTCGATTTGATTGTTGAGCCCCAGTTCATAAAAGGTGATAAGTATACCTAGCACCGTCCCAAGTAACCCGACATAAGGCGCATTGGAGCCAATGCTGGCAATGGTTGTCAGATTATGAGTCGTTGCAATTCTGAGTGATTCGATCGAGTCATAGTCACTTAACGTGAGTCGCGAAAAAAACAATTTTCGCTCAATGGCAAGCCAGACCATGATAAAACTCATAATGCCTAATATGCCAAAAATACTGATGTCTAGATAGGTTTTTAGAAAATCCATTGCCGTTTGCCAGAGTGTAAGGTTACAAGAAGCAATATTGTATAAGACTGGTGATATGAAAGATTAAAAAATCGTGAATATTAAGATAAATAATCTCAATATTGATTTGGGCTAAAGTGCTTGCTGTTACAAAAGAGGTGTATATAATTAAAGTCTTATATTTTATGGATTGAGGAATTAGGTATGCATTCAATGAAGCGACGGGCATTTTTAAAATCAGCTTTCGGCGTCAGCGCTGGTATGGTGGGCTTATCAGCTTTATCTCCCCTGTACGCAAGTGATCTGGATGAATTTAAAGGTCCGAAAGTTCCTGATATTGACGCGGTAAAAGTTTCAGAGCATTGTTACTATGTTCCGGCATTAGGAGCTCATCCATCCCCTGAGAATTTTGGGATGTTTAGTAATCCCGGCTTTGTCGTGACGGATGAAGGTGTCGTGGTGATCGATACTGGTAGTTCAACTCAAATTGGTGAGATGGTACTCCGTCAAATTAAAAAGGTAACATCCTTGCCCGTGGTGAAGGTGATTAATACCCATTATCATGGTGATCATTGGTTAGGCAATCATGCATTTGTTGCCGCAAATCCGGATGTGTCACTTTACTGCCATCCAAGTTGCGAAAAAGTTTTGAAAAATGGCCAAGATAAGTTTTGGTTCGACTTTATGCAAACCAATACCGATAACAAGATTACAGGAACGGTCATTACGTTGGCAGACCAACACTTGAATGGTGGAGAGGTCTTTAAGCTGGGCGGTGTTGAGTTCAAAGTACATCACTTTGGTAAAGTCCATACTGAATCGGATATTGCCATCGAGGTTGTCACGGATAAAACGATGTATATGGGTGATATGGTCATGCGTCGAGTTGCGAATATGGCTGATGGCTCTTACCGTGGTTCAATTAAAGCACTGTCTGCAATTGAGAAAATGCCAATCGATCACTTTATTCCTATGCACGGACGCCATGAAGATGTTCAATTGATTAAGGATGGTCGTCAATTTGTAGAAACGCTTTATACCAAGGCGGGTGAATATTATGAAGAAGGTTTGTCTGACTTTGAGATGAAACCTAAAATCATGGCGGAGCCTTTTATGAAAAAAGTGGCTAGTCAATGGCCTGGATATGAATCGACAATCGGTAAGTTTATCGTGGTTGCCATTCAGGAATATGAAATGAGTCTCTTTTAGCCGATAGATGGGTTGATATGAAATAGGTTTAAGCTGGTGCCTTAGTCACCAGCGATAAAATCAAGCACCTTATCCAAGCCGCCAAAGTTAATGCTAACATCTGCCTGCTTTTGGACTGCTGGTTTTGCATGGTAGGCAATGCTTAGACCCGCTTCTTTCATCATTAATAAATCGTTGGCACCATCGCCAATGGCAATGGTTTGGTCGAGCGTAATATCGAGCTTTTCACATAGCTGTTTTAAAAAGGCCGCTTTGGCTTCCGCCCCCACAATATTTCCGAGCACTTTACCGGTTAATAAGTCATTATTTTCTTCTAGCACATTGGCTAGAGTGAAATCGATATTGAGCTGTTTTTGCAGACGTTCTGTGAAAAAGGTAAAGCCACCGGAGACCAATGCAAACGCAATGTGTTGATCTTTTAAGCCTTGTAGCCAGACTTCGGCCCCTGGATTTAAAAATAAGCGCTCGTCAAAGACGGTTTGTAGGGCTTGGGTATTCAGACCTTCCAGTAGCGCAACTCTTTGTGTTAGAGAACTTTCAAAATCACATTCTCCACGCATAGCGGCTTCGGTAATGGCTGCCACTTGTGGTTTTAAGTTCATCATATCTGCAATTTCATCAACACATTCAATGCCGATTAGGGTTGAATCCATGTCACTGATAACGAGCTGAATATTGTTGCCATTAAATCCTGCTGGGAGCGGATTGATATCAATGCCAATTTTTTGAGAAAGTGCTTGTGTTGTTTTTGCGCAATAGTCATTCACCCGAATACGGTAATGATTGTTGACTTTTTCAGGTGTGCCTAATGATCTAGTAATTTGTTTGCTTTGCTCGTACGTTAAGCCATTTTCGTGAATAATCAGTGTTGTCATTAAGCTGGATCCTTTTTTAAGTCGCCACTATTTTAGTCTTTGAAATACGATCCTGCAAAGTTTGTTTGACTGGCGGAATAAAGAGTCCTATCCACCCAATAGTAAATAGCAATATACCGCTAAGAAACCGCAAATTAGCTTGGTAACGATTCATGAGATGATCACTATTCGTCAACAGGCGTAGATGCCAAACGCGTAGCCCAGGGGTCTGGCCATTCAGAGTCCAGAAGTAGCTAAGATAAAAATAGGTTATTGCCAATAAGTATGTTTGGAATGCCAGTAACTTGACTGGGTCCTGCTCAAATCCTGAGCCTTGCCAAAGTACAAATGGAATGGCGCTGACAAACCAAAGGGCAATCAGTAGCAATGCATCATAAAAGAATGCAAATAGTATCTTGAATGAGAGCATGTCGTCACTTCTTTGTTTTTAAAAGAGGAATGATAATCGATTTAGGGGCATATTTTCGGTTAATATAATCGAAAGTTATTGCCATTTTGTGACAAGGTCCACTAATGTTAGGCGTGTCAGCAAAGGTGTGAAAGCGAAAAAGGGGCTTTATGAATTTACATGATAGCGGACTATCTTTAGTCTGGTCGTTACTGGGGTTTGGACTTTATTTGCCCGTTCTTGTCTGGGCGTTAAAAACCGCGCCTTGGCACAAGATATCCGATAAGCCATCCCAGCATGTTTTTTTAGGCGCAACGGTCATTGTATTCTTGACGTGGAATTCAGTCGCCTCCATCGGTCCAGGGTTAGGGTTTCATCTATTATTAGCCGCACTGGTGACCTTAATGTTTGGTGCGCAATTTGCCCTGATGTCACTGAGTATTGCGTTATTGGGTATTTCGATATTGGGGAGTGCCGGTTGGATGGCGTTTGGTCTTAATGCACTCATCATGGCGGTCATTCCGGTGTTGGTTGTTTGGCGAATTGCCGTTTGGTCGTATCAGGCGCTCGAACGGAATTTTTTTGTTTTTATTTTATTGAATGGGTTTCTCGCGGCCAGTATCAGTGTGATTGCCGCCTCAGCCGTTGCGGCTCTGGTTATGGCTCAAAGTGGACTTTATACACTGGAGGTGTTGGAAAGATCCTTTATTCCCTATATTCCATTGATTGCCATTCCAGAAGGGTTTGTTAATGGCGTTTTGATCTTGGCTTTGGTAATCATGAAGCCACAATGGGTGAGTTGCTTTACCGATGAGCAATATTTGAAGGGAAAATAGCTCAAAAAAAACCGCCAGGCCTGGCGGTCTTTTGATCAATCAAACCCAGTTGAAAAGGGGTTATTTTATCCAACCAGGTTTAATGGTTTTTCCTTCTTCGTACTGCATCAATTCAGCCTTGGCAATTTTGAGTGCTTCTTTAGCATGGAACATGGCAGTTGAATCATCATTTTTGGCTTTGGCCGCTTTTGCCAAAGCAAGGTGGTGCTCAACATAGGGTTGTTTCATTTTCTTTTGCTTGAATACGTGATGATGGCTTTTAGCCGAGTCATGAAGCTTTGTGGCTTCTGAAACCGTCGTGTCGTAAGCAGACATTTTGACGGGAGCATTGTTGGCGCAAGCTGTAATTGAAAGGGTCGCTGCAACGGCAGAGATAACAAGTAAATTTTTCATTATGGATAATCCTCCAGGATAAAGTTGAAGCTGTATTTTTAAGTGTGTAGCTCAATCTTTGATTTTAACCGATACTGAATAAAAAACAAAAATACTACGTTTAAGTAGCTTTTTTTTGGAAATATTCAATGGAATGTATAACTTATTAAGTTTACCCAGGCGCTGTCAATCCTTATAATGTACACTATTCTGTTAAAAAACTTATTTCGGTGAAAATTTTTCGTTAAAAAAATAGATAACCATTTGAATTTAAAGAAAAAAGAATTTTTTGGCATCGATTAGCCTATACGAGCAAAAAATTCTAATTGACCTATAAAATTAATATAAAGGATTACCACTATGCGCATCTTGCAGGAAGCTTTAACATTTGACGACGTTTTGTTAGTGCCCGCCCACTCTAATGTTTTACCTTCTGATGTGTCATTAAAAACACGTCTTAGCCGAAATATTGAGTTGAATATTCCGTTTGTTTCGGCAGCCATGGATACTGTAACCGAAGCAAGGTTAGCTATTTCAATGGCGCAAGAAGGTGGTATTGGGATTGTTCATAAAAACATGACCATTGAAGAACAGGCGCATGTTGTCACCAAAGTCAAAAAATATGAGCATGGTGTTATTTTGGATCCCGTCACGGTATCGGTTGAAGATAAGGTTCAAGATGTATTAGATAAAACGCGTTCACATCGAGTTTCTTCTGCACCTGTTATGGATGGTGATGAATTGGTTGGCATCGTTACCAGCCGAGACTTAAGATATCTTGTGGATTTATCTCAACCCGTTTCACAAATCATGACACCAAAGGAGCGTTTGGTGACGGTTAAAGAAAAAGTGAAACGTGATGAAGTTTTAGAATTGTTGCATGAACATCGTTTAGAGCGTTTGTTGGTGGTAAATGATGATTTCAAATTAAAAGGGATGATTACCGTTAAAGATATGGAAAAATCTTCCGAGCACCCTTATGCATCCAAAGACTCGAATGGACGCTTGAGAGTTGGCGCTGCAGTGGGAACGGGGCCTGAAACATTTGATCGTGTTGCCGCCTTGGTCAAAGCAGGTGTTGATGTGATTATTGTTGATACGGCTCATGGTCACTCTCAAGGCGTTCTCGATAAAGTGAAGTGGGTTAAAGAGACTTATCCACAAATTGATGTAGTGGGGGGGAATATTGCAACTGCCGAAGCCGCATTGGACCTTGTCGAAATGGGTGCAGATGCGGTTAAAGTGGGGATTGGACCAGGTTCTATTTGTACCACTCGCATCGTTTCGGGGGTCGGTGTGCCTCAATTGAGCGCTGTCTCTAATGTTGCCAAAGCTCTAGTGGGCACCGGGGTTCCGCTTATTGCGGATGGCGGTATCCGTTTTTCGGGGGATGTTGCCAAAGCATTGGTTGCGGGTGCCTCTTCAGTTATGCTGGGTAGTATGTTTGCAGGAACCGAAGAATCACCTGGTGAAGTCGAATATTATCAAGGGCGTGCTTATAAGTCTTATCGTGGTATGGGTTCTTTAGGTGCCATGTCACAAAAGCAAGGGTCTTCTGATCGATATTTTCAGTCATCCAATGCAGCTGACAAGCTTGTCCCTGAAGGAATTGAAGGTCGTGTTGCTTACAAAGGGCCTTTGGCGCCGATTATTCACCAATTGGTCGGAGGTATTCGCTCAAGTATGGGGTATACCGGCTGTAAAGATATCGCCGAGTTTAACTCTAAACCACAATTTGTGCGGGTATCTGGTGCCGGTATGGCCGAAAGTCATGTTCATGATGTGCAAATTACCAAGGAAGCCCCGAACTATCGAGTTTAAGATCGCTTAAATATCGAAGGTGTTCTTTTAACCCTAAATTTACCCAGGCCTGGTCATTATTGGCTGTCCTGGGTTGCCTTAATTGACCTCTTTTTGGAAAGTATTTATGTCACACCCAAACATTCATGAACATCGTATTTTAATTTTAGATTTTGGTTCTCAGTACACACAGTTGATTGCGCGTCGTATTCGAGAAATTGGCGTGTATTGTGAGGTTGAGCCTTGGGATGCGGATGTAGAGGCGCTGATAGAGTTTGGCGCTAGAGGGATTATTTTATCCGGTGGTCCAGAAACCGTAACCGGTGATGATGCTCCGGTCGCGGCCACTGAATTATTTGAGCTTGGCGTGCCGATACTAGGTATTTGCTATGGTATGCAAACCATGGCAGAGCAGTTAGGTGGCAAAGTTGTGCATGCAAAAGAGCATGAGTATGGTTATGCACAAGTCAGGGCGCATGGACATACCCAGTTTTTAAACGACATTGAAGATCATGTGACCTCTGAGGGGCATGGTATGTTGGATGTATGGATGTCTCATGGTGATCGTGTTGAATCCCTACCTACAGGGTTTAAACTGATGGCGTCTACGCCCAACTGCCCGGTTGCGGGTATGGCAAATGAAGAAAAACAGTTTTATGGAATTCAGTTCCACCCAGAGGTCACACATACCACGCAAGGCCACCGTATGATCGAACGATTTATCGTCGATATTTGTGGGTGTGAAAAACTATGGACCACGCAAAATATTATTGAAGACAGTGTGGCGCGAATTCAACAGCAAGTCGGTAGTGATGATGTCTTGCTTGGACTTTCAGGCGGGGTTGACTCTTCGGTCGTGGCAGCTTTGTTGCATAAAGCGATTGGCAAGCAGTTGACCTGTGTCTTTGTTGACCATGGCCTATTGAGACACCAGGAAGGCGATCAAGTCATGGCGATGTTTGCCGAAAATATGGGCATCAAAGTCATTCGTGTTGATGCGGAACAAACCTTTATGGAAGCCCTAGAAGGGGAAGCCGATCCTGAGAAAAAACGTAAAATCATTGGCCATGCGTTTATTGAGGTTTTCGATGAAGAAGCGTCAAAATTAACCAATGTGAAATGGTTGGCGCAGGGTACGATATACCCAGATGTCATTGAGTCTGCCGGCGCTAAAACCGGGAAAGCCAAAGTAATTAAATCCCATCATAATGTGGGGGGGTTGCCAGAAGAGATGAAGCTAGACCTATTAGAACCCTTGCGAGAACTCTTTAAAGATGAGGTTCGTAAACTTGGTGTGGCACTTGGGTTACCGACCGATATGGTTTACCGACACCCATTTCCTGGTCCCGGGTTGGGCGTCAGGATTTTAGGTGAGGTTAAAAAAGAATATGCTGACATTTTGCGCTTAGCTGATCATATCTTTATTGAAGAGTTACGTGCGGCTGATTTATACGATAAAACATCACAGGCCTTTACTGTATTCCTACCCGTCAAATCAGTTGGTGTGGTGGGTGATGCGCGTCGCTATGATTATGTGGTGGCCTTAAGAGCTGTTGAAACAATCGATTTTATGACAGCTCGTTGGGCGCACCTTCCTTATGATTTCTTGGAAAGAGTTTCTAATCGAATTATTAATGAAATTCCGCGCATTACCCGAGTGACCTATGATATTTCCAGTAAGCCGCCTGCAACGATTGAGTGGGAATAACTCTAGACGAGCTTCACAAGAGGTGATCGCATGGAGATGAGCTTCCCATTAGCGGGGGCAACTCAAGCAGAACAGGATTTATTCTGGATGCAGCGTGCTTTTCGATTGGCACAAAAAGCAGAGTCAGAAGGGGAAGTGCCAGTCGGAGCGGTGATTGTCGCAGATGGCATGTGTGTGGCAGAGGGTTGGAATCAGACCATTCAGAACCATGATCCGACTGCGCATGCTGAAATGGTTGCGTTGCGAGCAGCAGGCCAAGCGATACAAAATTATCGATTGGGCGGGGTTACCCTATATGTAACTCTTGAGCCTTGTCCTATGTGTGCCAGTGCTATGGTTCATGCCAGAGTAAAACGTCTTGTGATTGCGACGAGAGACCCAAGAACGGGTGCGGCAGGATCTGTCTTTAATTTGGTCCAGGAGCCTCGTCTGAATCACTTTGTTGAGGTGGAGTATGGCGTATTGGAACAGGAAGCTTGTCATCAACTTAAACAATTTTTTAAACAAAAACGCGCCCAAAGAAAAAACAAGAGTTAAACAAAAACTTGCCACTGCTCGTAATAAATGCGACTATTTCTTTATGAATAAAAAACACAAGTTTTATTGTTGTTTTTATAATAATAAGTGCAAACCTGAACCGTAATCTAATTGGCTTGGTTAGTTTAAGTTTTAATATTAGGCTTTAATAAAAATATGCAAAAAAGTGTGGATCCAGCAGAAGGTATTACAACCTATAAAATCTTGCCGGGAGAATTCTATGTTACCAATGCCAATGAGCGGATTGAAACGGTTTTAGGATCCTGTATATCGGCTTGTGTTAGAGATCCTGTCACTGGTGTGGGTGGAATGAACCATTTTATGTTGCCCATGGATAAGAATGCCATCGGCGCATCCGAATTGTCGGATGCAAACCGATACGGTAACTATGCAATGGAAAACTTAGTCAATGCCTTGTTATCAGCAGGTGCAAAACGAGAGCGCCTCGAATTTAAACTTTTTGGTGGCGGACGGATTATGAGTTCAAGTACCAATATTGGTTGGTACAATATTGGGTTTGCATTCGACTATATTTATACGGAAGGCTTTAAAATTGTTTCTCAAGATATCGGGGATGTGTATCCGAGGAAAATTTTATATTATCCTAATTCTGGCCGGGTTCGGGTTAGGCGCTTAAATGCGATGCACAATCAATCTTTGGCTGCTGAAGAAAGCCGTTACATTAACAATATTGGATCTAAGCCTGTAGAGGGCGACGTAGAACTTTTCTGAGGACAGTATTTATGGACATGATGGAAACTTTTCGCCAAACGTATCTTGAAGAGAGTTTTGAGGGGCTGGATATAATGGAAGCGGGATTGCTGGATTTGGTTCCTGGCACACCCGATACCGACAAAATTAATGAGATTTTTCGGGCAGCACACTCTATTAAAGGCGGGAGTGGAACTTTCGGCTTTAATGAAATTATTGATTTTACCCATGTCCTCGAAACCTTATTAGATGAAATGCGCGATGGTCGTCGAGACGTCACTCAAGAAGCGACGGACACTATGTTACAGGCCGTTGATGTCTTGAGGGATATGATGACGCGTTTGCAGAATCATGAAGAAATTGATGAAGCAAGAGCCTCAGAAGTGCAAAAGGACATGGAACGTATTCTGAATGGAGGAAGTCAGCAGGCAGAAGCTCCTGCGGCTGAAACCCAGGATAATAGTGCATCATCAGCAATAGGGCGGCAATGGAAGATTGAGATTGTTCCTGAATCTGATTTATTACAGACCGGTAATGAACCCATACGCATTTTCAGAGAATTAGAAACGCTAGGTGACCTGAAGGTTGAGGTGGATGATTCACAGCTACCTGACGTTGAATCCTTAAATCCAGAGAATCTATATTTAAAATGGCACTTAACTCTGACTGGCGACAATATTGAAGAAGCTGATGTGAAAGAAGTCTTTGAATGGATTGATGGTGATGGTGCTGAAGTTAAAATTACATCAGAGGCATCGAAACCAGCCGAGACGGTTGTGTCTGAGGCACCTGTGGTCGCACAAGAGGCACCCAAGGCAGCAGCCTCTCCCAAAAAGGTCGCTACAAAACCGGCCGCTGCGACAGCTAAAGCGGCTCACAAACCCGCACCAAAGCAAGATAGCTCTATCCGTGTTGATTTAAGCAAAATTGACCAATTGGTTAATTTGGTTGGAGAACTAGTGATAACGCAGTCCATGTTAAGTCAGTTTGGTGATCAGGCTGAACAGGGAGATCAGAGCTTGGATTCTATGGAGTGGGTGGATAAGTTAAAAGAAGGGCTTACCCACTTAGAACGTCATACACGCGACTTGCAGGAAAGCGTAATGAATATTCGTATGTTGCCTGTGAGCTTTGCGTTTAATCGGATGCCTAGAATTGTCCATGACGTTAGTCAGAAGTTAGGAAAGTCCATCGAATTGGTTATGGAAGGTGAAAATACTGAACTAGACAAAACCATGCTAGAAGCCTTAACAGATCCATTGGTTCACATAGTACGGAACTCGATTGACCACGGCGTCGAATCACCAGATGTTCGTCTCGCGGCGGGCAAGCCCGAGACAGGGACGGTTAAGATGGCCGCCTTCCATCAAGGTGGTAATATTCTGATCCAGATTACCGATGATGGTGCTGGAATTGATGCCGCTAGAATTGAACAGAAGGCAATTGAAAAAGGAGTGATTGAGCCGGATCACAACTTGACGGAAGAAGAAATTGTCGACCTGATATTTAATCCTGGATTTTCAACTGCCGAAGTGGTAAGTGATGTTTCTGGTCGCGGCGTTGGGATGGACGTTGTTCGTCGAAATATCAGAGGCTTGGGTGGCTCGGTTGAAGTCAAAACGGAAATTGGCGTTGGCAGTGTGTTTACCATTCGCTTGCCGTTGACGTTAGCCATTTTGGATGGACAGCTTGCAAAAGTGGGTGCTGAAACCTATGTCTTCCCGCTGGTGTCGATTGTTGAATCGATCCAGGTTGATAAGTCTTTAATCAAAGGAATTGCTGGTCAAACGGAATTGTATAAACTGCGCGATAGTTATATTCCGGTAATTCGGTTACATCAGAAAATGGGTATTAAAGATGCTCGTACGGATTTATCGGAAGGACTGTTGGTGGTCGTTGAAGAAGGCGGCAAGCGTGCAGGTATTTTTGTCGATGATTTGCTTGGACAACAGCAGGTCGTTATTAAAAGTTTAGAAAACAACTTTATGAAAATCAGTGGTGTTGCCGGTGCAACAATACTGGGTGATGGGACGGTTTCTCTCATTTTGGATGTTATGGAAACCTTGGCGACTCATAAAGGTGGCGGTTTGCATTCGCATGCAGCCTAAGCTTAGGTTTGGTATAGCTTGCTAATAAGTTTAATTTGAGGGATTTATGTCATTTGCATTAGGTGCTAAGGAAGTACAAGAAACCATTATGGTTTTAAACCTATCGGTTGCTCAAATTGAGTTAACGATAACAGATGGTGATAATTCGGTTAATGCCTTAATTGACTCATTTGAGTTTATGTCAAAGCATATTGAAAGTATTGAGGTCTCGAGTAAAAAAATTGCTGAGATGTCAAATGATGTAGAGGGCATTGCTGAGCATAACGCTTCATTGTTGGTACAAACCAATGACTTAGCACAAAAAATGCAACAAGCCATTATCGCATTCCAGTTTTATGACAAGTTAAGTCAGCGACTCAATCATGTTTCCAATGGCTTGTCAGGTCTATCAGAAATTGTTTCTCATGAAATGCATGCCAAGGACCAAGCTCAGTGGGAGGCCTTTAAGGCTGAAGTTCGTAAAGGGACGACCATGCGAGAGGAAGAAGAGTTATTTGAACTGATTTTCGATGAGCAGATGCATGCCAAAGATGCGATTGAGTTAATGAAAGTCAGAATGCGAGACAGAATGAAGTCTGAAGAAGTTGAAGAAGAGGAAATTGAGCTTTTTTAACCGTTTCCTATTTGATTAGAATATTTGAGAAAGCGCCTTTTTAGGCGTTTTTTTTGTTTTTGTTGAGGGTTTTTACCCAAAAGTGGCTATATTTAATTTAAGCATAAAAAAAATGAATTTTTAATTTAAAGAAAAATTGATGATTATAGAGACTCTTACAACAATATGATGGTAATAAATACGATGATTTTAAAATTTTCGCGTTGGGTAACAGTGACTTACTTTATCTTGATGGCTTCAGTCGCAGTTGCAGCAGACTATAAGCCGTTTATCTTAGGGTCGGTTTCTCAGGCATCTGTTTCTGAGGTGGCGAATGAAACACAAGCAAGTTTACAAGCCAATGGATATGAAGTGGTCGGTTCTTATCAACCGAATGCTGATACTCAGGTGATGGTGGTAACGCATCCCGCGCTTAAGAAAATAGCGAGTTTATCCAAGCATGGTGGTTTTGGTGCGATGCAACGCATCGCAGTGGTTAATCGAGCGGGTCAAACCGAAGTGACTTACACCAATCCAACCTATTTATGGAATGTATATCGAATGGAAGGCGATATCAGTGGTGTTCAGCAAACAATGGAAAAAGCTTTAGGAAATCAGAAAACATTTGGCTCTGAATCGGGTTTAAGTGCAGATGCGTTACGAGAGTATCATTATAAGTTTTTAATGCCCTATTTTGATGACGTTGATGAATTGGCTGAATTTGAGGGTTATGACGCAGCGGTCAATGCAGTAGAAACCGGGTTGGCAGCCAAAAAAGGTGGGACTTCAATGGTCTATCGAATTGACTTGCCAGGCAAAGAGGAGACCGTATTTGGGGTTGCTTTTAGTCAAGGGGAAGGGCGTGGCGCGAATATCCTAGATCAGATTGATCAAACAGGATCGTCTCATGCCGCACACCTTCCATACGAGCTGTTAGTCACAGGGTCTAGCGTCATTGCCCTGAATGCGAAATTCCGCATTGCCATCAATTGGCCCAGTTTGTCAATGATGGGTTCGGGCAGTTTTATGTCGATTGCTGATGCCCCAGATGAAATCAAAAATGCATTACAGGCAGTGGTTACGCCATAACGATTTTAAGCCATGACAGTAGAAAAGCACTCTTTATTGAGTGCTTTTTTATTTGTGCAAAGAAAAAAATGATAATTGGCTTGAAAAATTCATAACTGACCCTATTAAGTTGCCATCCAAAAGTAACCCAATTATTCAGTTCGATGTCTGTGCATTAATGAACGGCTTTAATGTACTAAAACACTTACGATTATTAATTAGATATAAGGAGTCAGTATCCAAATGAGTCATACCGAAACCCATGCTTTTCAAACAGAAGTGAATCAATTACTAAAATTGATGATTCATGCGTTGTACAGTAATAAAGAAATCTTTTTAAGAGAGCTCGTTTCGAACGCTTCTGATGCGTTGGATAAACTACGTTTTGAATCGGTATCTAATGATGCCTTGTCTGAAGGTGAAACGGAATTAGCGGTCGTTGTCGGATTTGATAAGGATGCCAAAACCATTACCATTGCCGATAATGGCATCGGGATGACCCGTGATGAAGTGGTTGAAAATATCGGGACGATTGCAAACTCGGGTACCAAGAAATTTTTAGAAAACATGACAGGTGACCAAGCGAAAGACAGTCATTTAATCGGTCAGTTTGGAGTTGGATTCTATTCCTCTTTCATTGTGGCCGATAAGGTGGTTCTAACTACGCGTAAAGCCGGAGATGAAAAGGCAGCTGCAACCCGCTGGGAATCAGCAGGCGAAGGAGAATACACCTTAGAAACGGTTGAAAAAGAGACCAAAGGTACCGAAATTGTATTGCATTTAAAAGAAGATATGGATGAATTTCTGGATGACTTCCGACTTAAAAATATCATCACCACCTATTCTGACCATATCAACTTCCCAATCAAAATGTGGCAAGCAAAACAAGATGATGAGGGTAAAGAAACCGAAGAAAAGACCTTAGAGCAGGTCAATAAAGCGACCGCACTGTGGACTCAGCCAAAATCTGAATTATCGGATGAAGATTATAATAACTTCTATCAAACGCTTTCCCATGACTTTGAAGCGCCGTTAGCGCATATTCATAACAAGGTAGAAGGAACATTAGAATATACCTCTTTACTTTATATCCCGAAAAAAGCGCCGTTTGATTTGTATGACCGTGATCGTCGTTATGGTTTGAAGTTGTATGTAAAGCGCGTGTTTATTATGGATGATGCTGAACACCTCATGCCAACCTATTTACGCTTTATTCGTGGCGTGATCGATTCTAATGACCTGCCGTTGAATGTCTCGCGTGAAATTCTACAAAGTAATCGCGTGGTAGATAAAATTCGTTCGGCTTCGGTTAAGCGAGTATTGGATCAGTTGACCAAGTTTGCTAAAGAAGAAGATCAGACCAATTACAATCAATTTTGGGATCAGTTTGGGAATGTCATTAAGGAAGGGGTGATAGAGGATTTTGCCAATAAAGATAAGATTGCCAATTTATTGCGCTTCTCAAGCACCGATGAGTCTTCTACCGCAGAACAGCGTGTCAGTCTTCAGCAGTATGTTGACCGAATGACAGAAGACCAAGAGGCCATTTACTTTATTACGGCCGATACCTATGCCGCAGCGAAGGGCAGTCCGCATTTAGAAATGTTCCGTAAAAAAGGCATAGAAGTTTTATTGTTAACGGATCGTATTGATGAATGGTTGGTGTCTCATCTAACAGAATTTGATGGTAAGTCATTGAAGTCGGTTACCGCAGCAGATTTGAAAGAGTTTGAAGAAGAAGCGGAAAAAGAACTAACTGAAGAAGATAAAAAGGCTCGTGAGGCCTTAACTGAAAAAGTGAAAAAGGCGCTGGAAGATCAGGTTTCTGATGTGAAGGTGACCCATCGCTTGACCGATTCTCCTGCATGTGTGGTTTCGGCAGACGGAGATATGTCAGCTCATATGGCTCGGATGATGGAGCAAATGGGACAGGCCATTCCAAAACAAAAGCCGGTGTTAGAGCTTAACCCAGAACACAGCCTTGTCAAAAAGCTGGATAGTTTGGCCGATGATGGCAAGGTAAAAGAGTGGTCTTTGTTCTTACTAGAACAAGCACAACTTGCTGAAGGGGATGCGCTGGAAAACCCAGCGGAATTCATTAAGCGTATGAATGCGTTGCTGAGCGATGTGATTTAACTTCTATCGTTATGCAATTCAATTAAATGCAAGCCTCAATATAACTTGCTTATATTGGGGCTTTTTTGTCTTCGCATTTCACGGCTATTCACATTGAACACAATTTTCTCTCAGTAGTGTCCCTTCTGCAAAGCGTGTGAGATTTTGAAAAGTGGTATCTGCAATATGATCCAGCGCTTCTTGGGTGAAAAATGCTTGATGGGCGGTAATCAAAACGTTTGGAAAGGTCACTAATCGTTCAAAGATATCATCTTGAATAATTTCTTCGGAGTGATCTTCAAAAAACAAATGTTCTTCTTGTTCATAGACATCAATGCCTAAATAGCCAATGTGAGATGACTTTAAACCGTTAATTAATGCTTGTGCGTCCATCAAGGCACCACGACTGGTATTAATGAGCATCACTCCTGACTTCATTCTAGCCAGAGAGGATTCATTGATGAGGTGATGGGTTTCCGGAAGGAGTGGCACATGTAGCGTAATGATGTCGCTTTGTTGATAGAGGATATCCAAGTCAACATAATCGGCATAGGGTTCAATTGCGGTATTGGGGAAGGGGTCATAAGCCAGTACCTTAAGACCTAAACCATATAAAATCCGAGCCATTTCCTGACCAATGCGCCCGGTGCCAATAATTCCAGCGGTTTTATCAAACATATCAAATCCCAACAGCCCTTCTAACGTGAAGTTACTGTCACGGACGCGATTATAGGCTCGATAGGTTTTGCGGTTTAGGCTCATCATTAGCGCTAAAGCATGTTCCGCAACCGCCATTGGAGAATAGGCTGGCACTCTTAAAACCGTGAGGCCGAAATCCTTGACGGCCTCATGATCGACATTATTAAACCCCGCGCAGCGCAAGGCGATCAGTTTAACGCCCAGATTAGCGATTTGCGTAATCACTGCTCGATTCAATTGATCATTTACAAAAACACAGATGGCTTCAAATCCTTGCGCTAAGGGTGCTGTTTTTTCGCTGAGATGCACATCAAAAAAAGTCAGCTCCAGATTAGCAGGGCAGTCATGAGACTCAAATAGCCGTTTATCTGTTTTGGTGGTGCTAAAGAAAGCCACTTTCATGGTGTTAATCCTATATTGGGTAGAAGAGGTTGTTAAAAATAACCAGGCCTGGCTGTTTTTTTGATCAATTTATGCCACAATAGCGCACCCATCTCAAGGGCTTTGATAATTAAAGCCATTTTAATGAGATTGTCACTGACTATTTAAGGATTTTGTTTTGATTTCTACCGCAAATATTACCATGCAATTTGGCGAAAAGCCGCTCTTTGAAAATATAAATATCAAGTTCGGTGACGGAAACCGTTATGGACTCATTGGTGCCAATGGCTGTGGTAAATCAACTTTCATGAAAATTCTTGGCAGCGATTTAGAGCCCACAGCTGGACAAGTCATGCTAGATCCAGATGAGAAATTGGGTAAGTTGAAACAAGACCAGTTTGCTTATGAAGCCTATTCTGTGGTGGATACCGTGATTATGGGTGATGAAGCGCTTTGGGAAATTAAACAAGAGCGAGATCGCATTTATAGCCTAGCCGAAATGAGCGAAGAAGACGGCTTGAAGGTCGCTGACTTAGAAGTCGCATTTGGTGAAATGGATGGTTATACCGCGGAATCTCGAGCGGGTGAATTATTGCTGGGGTTAGAAATTCCGGTGGAACAACACTTTGGATTAATGTCAGAGATTGCACCTGGTTGGAAACTCCGGGTGCTATTAGCTCAAGCGTTGTTTGCAGATCCAGACATTTTATTGCTAGACGAGCCGACAAACAACTTGGATATTAACACCATTCGTTGGCTGGAAGGCGTATTGAACGAACGCAAAAGCACGATGATGATTATTTCCCATGATCGCCATTTTTTAAATGCGGTTTGTACTCATATGGCAGATTTGGATTATGGTGAACTACGAGTTTACCCCGGAAACTATGATGAGTATATGTTTGCGTCTACCCAAGCGCGTGAACAGTTATTGGCCGACAATGCCAAAAAGAAAGCACAAATTAATGAGTTAAAAAGTTTTGTCAGTCGATTTTCAGCCAACGCATCTAAAGCAAAACAGGCGACTTCACGTCAAAAACAAATTGATAAAATCGAGCTGTCTGAAGTGAAGCCTTCGAGCCGAGTCAATCCGTTTATCCGTTTTGAACAGGATAAGAAATTATTTAGACTGGCTTTGGAAGTGCAACACCTTAGTAAATCCTATGATGACTTAACCGTCTTTAAAGACCTAGACCTGATGCTCGAAGCCGGTGAAAAATTAGCCGTTCTTGGGGCGAATGGTATCGGGAAAACCACACTGTTAAAAACGTTAGTCGGCGATGTTAAGGCGGATTCTGGAAAAGTGAAGTGGTCAGAAAATACTGAAATCGGCTATTATGCCCAGGATCACGCTCATGACTTTTCAGAGGACATGACCTTGCTGGACTGGATGAGTCAATGGAAGGCTCCGACAGACGATGAACAAGTGGTTCGAGGTATTTTAGGGAAGATGCTATTCTCCCAAAAAGACATTAACAAGTCGGTTAAGGTACTTTCAGGGGGGGAACAAGGTCGAATGTTGTTTGGTAAACTGATGCTGCAAAATCCCAATATTTTGTTGATGGACGAACCGACCAACCATTTGGATATGGAATCCATTGAATCATTAAACCAAGCGCTAGAAGCTTATGAAGGAACGGTTATTTTTGTATCACACGACCGAGAGTTTGTTTCTTCGTTAGCCTCTCAGTTGCTGGTTATGACGGCCGATGGCGTCACACACTATCGTGGTGACTATGAATCCTATTTACAGGAACAACAGCTTTCCTAAACATCGGTTATTTCAGTATCTAGCGCTTTTTAAGGTTGGACGGCTTCGGGAGGGTATTGTTCCAATAGTTTTTTGACCACCTCTTGAATTGTTTTCGTCATTTCTTCTGGCGCGGTATGTTGTTCAACATACCGCGTACTAATCCCTCGCCAGACCAGTTTTTTCTGATCATTGAATAGGTCAATGACCAACTTTCCTTCGTCATAATAGTCTCCATCCGGATGTGTTTGGAATCCAAATCCGCCGAAGCTACCATGACTACCAAATCCAAATGTTGTTGTAACTTGATTGGAGCGAGGTTTTGTAATCGTTTCAATGTGGTACGTTACATAGCCAGTCGGGTTTTGGTCGACAAAGGTTATGTGCTTTCCTCTGAGCTCTTTCGAAATGGCTTGGGTAATACGTTTAGCAATCAGTGGGTTTTGGGATGCAAAAGTCGCCGCCTTCGGCTCAACCTGGTCGGCTTCTTCAAGCCATTGAACCGTTTGGAGGGCTTTGAAGTCGGCAGTCTTATCATAATCTTGACTGACTTGAATGCTGCTACAACCCGTGAGTCCGTATAGGGTTCCCAAGATAATGAATGGAAAAACGAACCGATTCAATTGCGAAAACATTAATGACTCCTTGCACTTTTTTGGGTAATAAAAATACTGCCGATCAAAATGGGGATGGCGCCTAATATTTGAGTCCAAGTGGGAGACTCAGCTAAATAGAGGTAGGCTAATCCCAAGGTCATCAAGGGAGAAAACGCATAGAGCGCATTCACCTTGGTGATGGGAAGTCGGTGAAGCGATTCCACCCATAATATTTTAGACACAACAAACACCATTGCGCCAGTTAAAAATAACCACAGGGCTTGTGATTGTATCTCGCTCCAGCTGGGTTCAGCTTCAAATAAGTGTGCGAGTAGGTATAAAAACGGCAAAGCAATCAGGCTTCGAACCATCAAAATGGTTTCGCTCGATACATCGACACGAGCACGTTTTTGATAGTGATTGGCAAAGGGCGCAATCACGGCGGCTAATAATGCAAGCCCATCGCCAAGTCGGACAGTCAGTTGATTTGGAAACAAAATTATGACGGCACCCAGTGTCATTAGGATCACGCCAATGAGATGTTGTCGATCCAACTGCTCTCCCGGATTTCGTCCTAGGAAAAGATAACTAAACAGGACTTGTAAAAATAAAATAATCGCAACGTGGCTGGGGGATGTTGTTTGTAAAGCGAGAAAGATCAGACTAAACAATGTCGTGATAAATAAGCTAGTCAGCGCTAAATTTTTATAGGCATGCGTTCTCGATAATTCGGATAGTTTCCGTCGAAAAACTACCCAAAAAACCAGGATCGTGGCTGCGATGGCCAGGCTGTAAAAATAAGCATGCAGGCTGCCCAGCACTGAAACGGTAAAAAAGGCAAAGATGGGAAAGTGCGCTTCGATAATCGATAAAGCAAGCGTATAAACTTCCCCTCTGAATTGAATCTGCTTCGCCGTTGGTAAGGGCATGTTTTAGACTCTTTTATTTGGTGGTTAGAGTAAATACGCCATCCCATATTTCAGGGGGAGGGGTTTTAAGATATGCTTGGCAGCGCTGGTCGTATACCGCTTTAAAATGGGCAAAGGGGTCATCCGGTAACTGTTGGAATATTTGGCTGGCCAAATAAAAGTCCTTGGCATGATACGCATTAAATGCCTGCTGGCAGGTTTCGGCAATTTTAAAGGCATCATCGATATCAGGGTCGTCAATGTCCGCTAAAGGCAAGTAGATTTTAACCGGTTTGTTTTTGCCTTTTACCTTGACTTGGTCGATTAGGGCGCAGGGTATTTGCTGACTAATCTCTTGTTGTGTAAATTCAGAAATCAGCATTTTTAAACCATACTGCTTGGTTAATCCTTCTAAGCGTGAGCCTAAATTAACCGCATCGCCAATAACCGTATAATCGAGTTTTTGACTGGAACCAATATTCCCTAAAATAACTGACCCTGTATTACCGCCGACCCCAATTTGAATATTGGGTAAGCCTTTTTCAGTGAGTTCTTGGTTCACTTGGTAGACTTTTCGTGCCATGTGAATCATGGCACGTGTCGCATGTAAAGCATGATCGGGATCAGGGAGCGGTGCTCCCCAGAATGCCATTGTCGCATCTCCGATGAATTTATCCATGGTGCCTTTAAAATCAAATGTGACCTGGGTCATGGCGTCTAGGTGAATATTGAGTAGCGTGACCACTTCCCCTGGCGATAAGGATTCGGATATGGTGGTAAAGCCACGAATGTCAGAAAATACCACCGTCATTTCTTCCTCTTTACCCACTTCGGCTTGAATTTGGTCTTGATAGTTATCCAGTACGATGTTCAATGCAGAAGGGGAGACGTATTGCGACAACATATTGCGCACCCGTCGTTTTTCACGCCCTTCTGTTGCCGATAGATAACCACTGATCATTAACCACGTAGTTAAGATACTGGTTAATAAAGGCGTTAAATCCCAATTTTGGGCAAAGCTCTCTTGCGCCCAAATACCACACATCACAACGATACTGGCTAATAAAAAAGGATAGAAAGTTTGCAGTAAAATCGCATCTTGATAAATGGCCAGTCGCATCGTGATGATGGCTAATAGGAAGATTAATACGAATACCCAAGACGCGGGTACTTGATATACAAATTCTTGATTGAGTAAGTTACTGGTAATGGATGCATGCAGGAAAACCCCTGGCCATCGACTTTCCAATGGGGTAGTTTTCATATCTTCTAACCCAACTGCGCTGGTGCCAATAAAGACGATTTTATCAGCAAATTTTTCAGGGCTAAGAAGTCTCGGGTCGGTATAAAGGGCTTCCAGATTCCCTTTGCGTAATTGGTCGATAGAGGCCAGTACGCTACCAATCGAATAGGTGGTAAAGTGTTTGTAAAAATTCACTTCATAAAAGCCATTTCGATCTAAAGGGACTTTAAGCCCCCCAAATTGAATCATAGGTGGCTTGGATGTCTGCTCAACTCGATTGATTCCTAAGCTTTCCATTAAGGGCGCTACCGAAAGGACAGGGTAAAAATCTCCCATAAAATCGCGAAATAACCGAGTACGACGATAAACCCCATCAGCATCGGGCGAAAACTCGACCACGCCAATATTTCGTGCGTTTTCGTAGAGCCCTGTGAAAGGAATATAACGGGTATTATTTTGACTTTGCTTTAAGCCGATTGTTTTTGGAATAGCAAATCGCTCCTTAAACACTTTCGGTAAAGGGCGGTTGGGTGTTGGATTGGATGGATCATGTAATAGTTGAATGGCATGGGTTGCAATGCCAGATTCAGCCGTTGAGTCGATAAAGGCTAGATCATGTTCTGATTGTGCCTTTTGTTGATTCAGCTCGCGCTCGGTAAACAGAATATCGAATGCCACACTTTGTGCGCCACCCATTGTCATGAATTCTAGAACATCGGCCCAAACCGATCTGGGCCAAGGCCAGCGGCCAACGATCGGCTCTAAAGTGGATAAAGACGCTTCATCCACCAATAAGACTACCACTTCTGGGTTTGCGTTGGAATCGCCTCGTATCAGCTTCGTTTTGGCGTCATCAATTTGCCATTCTAGGGTATTGAACCCCCCTAGCAGAAAAATGCCAGATACCAAGAGACTGGCAGTGAGTGCCAAAAGGGTACCATGAAACAATCGGCGTTGTGACTTAGTCAGAACAATGGGAATGCCAAGAATTTTCATCGTTTTATCATCAAATAAGGCCAGGCCTGGTTGTTTTAGGGTTGAATCTAATCATCTTTGCTTAAAAATTCGGCCTGCCTAAATTCGCTGATCCGCTTCAACAAAAACTCTAGCTCAGCATGTTTTTCTTCTTTTTCATTGACTTTTTCTTCCAGAAAATCGACGACATTCTTGTGCAACTTCAATTTATTTAATGCGTTAATGTTGGTAATGCCGCCTGGATTTAACACATTCACCTCTAGGATTTTGTCGCCAATCATATCGACACCGACAAAATCGAGCCCATCCGCGGCCAATTTGGGACCAATTTTCCGGCAAATAGCCATTTGAGAGTCCGTCATTGTATACTTGTGCGCGGTGCCACCAATTTGGATATTGGCTCTCACATCGCCTTCTGGCGGTTTGCGATTATAGGCGCCAATAAATTTACCATTCAGCATCATCACTCGAACATCACCATGCTCTGCACCCTCAATGTATTCTTGAACAATGACATAGCTCTTGTCCTGACTGTCGATATAAAAGTCGAGGATGGAGTTAATGCTGGTTTGTGCATATTTTTCTAAGACAATCACGCCATGACCACCAGAGGCATTCAGCGGTTTTAGAATCACCTTGTCGCCCGGCATATCATCAATCCGCTGACGGATATAGTTCTTGCTTTTGGAGACATGGGTAATCGGCAAAAAGTGATTGTTTGGGTCGTTAAAGGTGGTGGTATAAAGTTTGTTGTTGGCTTTACGCATGCCATCGACATCATTGACGATGACCACTTCGTTTTTAACGGAATCTAAGAAGTTAAACACCATTGGATCAATTGGTGGATCTTTTCGGAACAAAATGCAATCCAGCCCATGTAAGGGCATCATCACTTCTTCAAACTTAACTTTTTTATAGAATTGTAAAATATTGTCAGGAACCTTTTCCATCGGCAAAATGCGTTTCACATAGCCATAGGTCACATTGTTACGTACGGTTAAGTTGCTCGGGTAAAGAATGCAAATTTTGTGACTGCGTTCTAGGCATTCTTTAATAATTCTTAGGGTTGAATTTTTTGCCGGGGTAATGGCATCCCAGTCTTCAAAAATAATGCCGATATTCATGCGCTTCACCTTGTCCAAAAATGGTTTAATTTCGAATTTTGACGGCTTTAAGATTAAAAGTAAACCCTTATTTACGAGGAACTGTCAACTTGACTGACGGTTTGGATTAGGCCAACGGCATCGGCATCCGGCAAAGTTAAATGAGATGCTTGGAATTGAGCCATTAATTCTTGTGTTGTGATCTGGTTGGGATTGTAAATAAACACCCCAATTTGATCATTTGGCGCTAGATAGGTTTTTTCTCCCAGTGCGGTATAGCGGGTGGCCCCTAAACTAATAATAAGTTGTTTGGGGAAGTTGGCTTTGGAGATTAGGTTGGCTAGATTTTCTAACGGCCCCAGGTCAGTTTGGGTGTTAAAGGTTTCACATATCCAAGTCACTAGCGGCTGATAAAAGTAACTATAGCTCCGTACTTCACTATCCACGCCATAGGCCTTGATTGTATTATGACGTTTTAAATAAGAAGCGATTTGAAAATGATCCAATTCGCTATCCGCATCAAACTGGTTTAATTCAATCCATTGTTTTGCAACCCCAGTTGAATTAGGCCCCCAGTTTTTTTTCTGACTGATTTTGGTCGCATTGGGGCGGCGAATAGAGCAATCATTAAAGGCGGTGAAGGCCACAGGGGTTAAGTCAGCAATATGATGTCCTTCATAATGCACATCAAACAGCATACACAGTTCGGGCTCCATTTGCACATTAATGGGGTTGGAGAAGTCCGCTTGCAACTGGCTATGAGATAATGGATAAGTGCCTAAAAAAGAAGCATGATTTGGAATGTAAATCGGAAAGATTCCTTTCGGTGCATGCGCTTCTTTAGTGGGAATATTGACAAAATCTGCATCTTCGCCTGCTTGGCCAAGGTGTTCGGCAAAATTTCCTGCAATTCCAAAAACAGGTAGCTTTTTCAGTTGTGATTCCGACAGTTGCATTCAGTCTCCTTAATTCTGTGTTTCAGTCCCGTTGGAAAAGTATGCCGCTAATTTAAAAAGCTTTGTAATTGGCGACGGTAGTGATTGACGAGCTGAGGATGGTCGTTTTGTAGTAATGTAAATATATCGAGTAGCAATTTCTGGGCACGGTTATTATGATCGTTTTTATCGATTTGTATCGATTCTAGCAAACATTTTAATGCGGGTTCAATTTGATGGTGAAGCATCAGATAAGCGGCCAGTTGGTAAAGTGACTCAAGATGATGAGGATCTTGTTGTAGCTTGGCGACTAACTCAGCCTGCTCTGGCGCATCCATCACAATTCGGCTGAATTGAAAAAGCGCGGCTAAAGATCTGGCTTCACCACTGGCTTGGTCAGCTTCTGGAAGTTGAGTCAATAGCTGCTCTGCTTCCTGCAAATGACCCGATTGAAACGTGAGCTGTGCTAACCCTAAAACCAAACTGATCTCATTTGGGTGTTGCTGAAGAGCTTGTTTAAGCAATTGCAGCGCTCCCTCTGAATCCCCTTCATTAAATAAAGCGTGGGCTTGTTGCTTGGTTTCATCGATTGATAATGGAGCTGAAGAGTTCATTATGAATTGGCCTTTAAAGTATCCGTGAGTTCGTAAAGCGTTTGTAACGCCTGTTTTGGGGTTAGGTCATCCACTGACAAATCTCGAAGTGTTTGTAAACAGGTCTGTTCAGAAGGAGTTATTGCAGGCGCTGAAAATAAGTCAAACTGTTGAACCGTTTTGGTTTCAGGGGCTGGGGTTTGCTGTTGAGATACCGACTGGTTTTCTAAACGCTGTAAATGTTGTTTTGCTGCGTTAATAACATTGGATGGAACCCCTGCCAAGGCGGCCACTTGAAGTCCGTAGCTCTGAGAGGCAGGCCCTTCATTCACTTGGTGCATAAACACAATTTTATCTTGATGTTCCAAAGCGGAAAGATGAACATTAACGGTGTTTTTAAATTGCTCTGCAAGGGCGGTCAGTTCAAAGTAATGCGTCGCAAATAAACAATAGCCTTGAATGTGGGTTGCCATTTGTTCAGCAATGGCCCAAGCCAGTGCAAGGCCATCAAAGGTTGAGGTGCCTCGACCGATTTCATCCATTAATATGAGTGAATGGGGGGTGGCATGGTGCAGTATATGAGCTGTCTCAGTCATTTCCACCATAAAAGTTGAACGACCGGACGTTAAATCATCAGATGCGCCAATTCGAGTGAAAATACGGTCGATTGGACCGATTTGTGCCGTTTCTGCTGGAACATAGCTGCCCATATGTGCCATGAGCACAATTAATGCCGTTTGTCGCATATAGGTTGATTTACCACCCATATTAGGACCAGTAATGATTTGTAAGCGTCTTTGATCTGAAAAACAACTGTCATTGGCAATAAAAGGCTGATCCGATAAGGCTTCAACCGTTAGGTGTCGTCCTTGTCGTATGTCAATCTCAGGTGTCGTCGTTAATTGTGGGCGTGTTAAGTTTAGGGTTAAAGCCTGTTGTGCCAAACTGACCAATACATCGGTTTCAGCCAGTGCGGCAGCCGTAGCTTGTAATTGACTGAGCTGAGCGTTTAGGGTTTCAAGCAGCGCTTGATACAATAATTTTTCTCTTGCCAGTGCTTTTTCATTAGCGCTGAGTACCTTATCTTCAAAGGTTTTTAACTCAGGCGTAATATAGCGTTCTTGTGCCTTTAAGGTCTGGCGGCGAACATAGTCGGCTGGGACTTTGTCAGATTGCAGCTTACTGACCTCAATATAATAACCATGCACACGGTTATAGCCGACTTTTAAAGTACTAATGCCTGTGCGGTCTTTTTCACGTGCTTCTAAAGCTAATAAATAGTCTCCAGCTTCATTTTTTAGGTTTCGCAATTCATCGAGTTCTGGATCATAGCCTTCTGCAAACACGCCGCCATCGCGAATCATCATGGGAGGATTTTCAACCAAAGCTTGAGAGAGTTGTGTGGTCAATTGCGGATAGGTAGCCAGCCTAGTGGCAAGTTGTTGCCATTTTTCAGTCTGTTGGTTTTGCAAAAGCGTTTGCAACTCGGGAAGTTGGGCTAATGATCGCCCCAGAACAAATATATCTCGGGGGCGAGCGGAATAGAGCGAAACGCGACTTAGAATACGCTCAAGGTCACCAATGGGTTTTAGACTTTTGCGAAAGTCGGCGGCACTCTGCTCTGTTAAAATCGATTCAATGGCATCCAAGCGATTATTCAATAACTGTTGGTCACGTAGTGGCTGGTTTAGCCAACGGTTCATCAAACGACTGCCCATCGCGGTAATGGCATTGTCTAAAATAGAGAAGAGAGTGTGCTCTTTGCCGCCACTCAGATTGGTATCTAGCTCTAAATTCCGTCGGCTGTTGGCATCAATGACTAAGGCATCATCGGGTTGATAGGTTTGTAAATGATTGACATGGGTCAATGCATTTTGCAACATCGCAGTGGCATAGTGCAAAATGACACCCGCTGCGCGAATTACTGGCGGAAAATGTTCACAGCCAAATGCCATTAAATCTTGTGTGTTGAAATGGTCAGTTAAGCGCTGGCGACAACTGTCTGCATCAAAGTGCCAGCTCGGATAATTGACCAGGCCTGGGTGATTTTGCACCGACTCGGGCAAAGATTGTTTGAACAAAGCATCATCCGGCAAGATGATTTCAACGGGTCTTAAGCGTTCAATTTCACTAATCAGTTGCTCTGAGTCAGCCAGCAAAGTCGCTTCAAATCGTCCACTGGAAACCTCCAGAAATGCTAGGCCAAAACCATTGCCGTTCGGTGCAATGGTTGCTAATAGGTTGTCGCGTTTGTCATCTAATAACGCCTCTTCTACTAGAGTGCCCGGCGTAATCACCCGAACGACTTTCCGTTCAACGGGTCCTTTGGTGGTTGCTGGATCGCCAATTTGTTCACAAATTGCAACGGACTCACCGAGCTTGACAAGTTTGGCTAAGTAGCCCTCGGCAGAATGGTGCGGGATGCCCGCCATCGGAATCGGTTCTCCACCTGATTTTCCGCGAGCGGTTAGGGTGATGTCGAGCAGGTTCGAGGCTTTCACCGCGTCGTCAAAAAATAACTCATAGAAATCTCCCATCCGATAAAAAACCAGTTGCTGAGGGTATTCTGCCTTAACGGCGAGATATTGTTGCATCATCGGGGTGTGTTTAGCGGTATCGGTCATTGTTTTATGGTGTTTGCTTGTGGTTAAATTTTTGGATGCGGGTTTAATACAAGTTTTTCATTGTTTGCGTTTGACGGCAAAATTGTGAATAGCGTTAATTCTAACAAAAAACCGTTGTTAACAATGGCCGATGCGATGAATAAATGCCAATAAGATCGGGTCTTTGTCGTTGACGATTGTGAGCAATTCCTTTAACCGACTTGAAAAAGAGTATGATATTTATCTGGTTGCGTTAAAGAATATTTGGGGAAAGATCTCACAATGGAAGCAAGTCTGTTTATTTTGTTTTGGTAGGTGTCTTGTCGTGCGGCGTGGGTGCTCAGGCACTAATTTAATTGAAACAACGATTATGAATTGACGAGAACGGGTTTGGATTGTTTTGGGCTGTTATTAGTTCCGAAAAAAAGGTATGCTAATTCTTTTAGGTGTCTTGTGCACGAACAGGATATTGGGTGTTAAGGAGTTTGGGGGCATGGAGATCTCTTCTGATTTGGATAGTTTGGTGTCTGAGGTTGCATCGGCATTAAAACAAAATAATAAGATGGTAGTAACTGCAGAGTCTTGTACTGGCGGGATGATTGCGGAAGTGTTGACCTGCTTGCCCGGCAGTACAGCCTGGTTTGACCGTGCTTATATTACTTATAGTTATGAGTCGAAAATTGAGATGCTAGGGGTTCATCAAACGACGCTTCAGCGGAATGGTGCGGTCAGTCGAGCTTGTGTTGAGGAAATGGTGATCGGAGCGCTTCAATCTTCGCATGCAAGTATGAGTGTTGCTTGTTCGGGGATTGCAGGGCCGAGCGGTGGTACTGAAGATAAGCCGGTCGGTACCGTTTGGATGTCCTGGGCTTTGCAAGGTCATAGTAACTTGGTTTCCAAGTGTTATCATTTTGATGGTGATCGTGATGCGGTTAGGCAGCAGTGTACGATAGAAGCTTTGAAGGGGATCCTTGCGATTTTAAATGATTAACCATTAAAAAAGATGTCAAAATGCCCTAAGTGTGGGATAATTGTCGGCTAAAAAACGAAACCCTTTGCGTTTGTTTTTGTTCAAAAAGCGTTCATTTGAATAAACAAAGCAAGGGTTTTTTAATGACCTTTTTAAAGGGGTTGTGGATGTACACAAAACCAAACAGGAACGGTGATCGAAATGGATGAGAATAAAAGAAAAGCACTAGATGCAGCCTTAGGACAAATTGAAAAGCAATTTGGCAAAGGGTCAATTATGCGGATGGGCGATCAAGGCGCTGTGCGCGATATCGCGGCTGTTTCGACTGGTTCTCTGGGATTGGATATTGCGTTAGGAATCGGCGGTTTACCGCGGGGGCGTGTCGTTGAAATTTATGGTCCCGAATCTTCAGGGAAAACCACCTTGACGTTACACGTGATTGCCGAAATGCAGAAGTTGGGTGGTACGGCAGCATTCGTAGATGCGGAACATGCGCTTGATCCACAATACGCCCAAAAATTAGGGGTTGATGTTGATAATCTATTGGTTTCTCAGCCTGATACGGGTGAGCAAGCTTTAGAAATTACCGATTCTTTGGTGCGTTCTGGTGCAGTTGATATTGTGGTGGTTGACTCGGTTGCTGCCTTAACGCCAAAAGCTGAAATAGAAGGCGATATGGGTGATTCTCATATGGGCCTACAAGCGCGCCTAATGTCTCAAGCATTACGTAAGTTAACCGGTAATATTAAACGGACTAACACCTTAGTCATCTTCATTAACCAAATTCGTATGAAAATTGGGGTGATGTTTGGTAACCCAGAAACCACGACCGGCGGGAATGCGTTGAAATTCTACGCCTCGGTTCGATTAGATATTCGTCGCATTGGTTCGATTAAGAAAGGCGATGAAATTCTAGGGAATGAAACGCGTGTGAAAGTTGTTAAGAATAAAGTTGCACCGCCGTTCAAGCAGGTTGAATTTGATATCTTGTATGGTGAAGGGATTTCACGTCAGGGTGAAGTGATTGACTTAGGGGTAAAAGAAAAGCTGATTGATAAAGCGGGCGCTTGGTATAGTTATCAAGGTCAGAAGATTGGTCAAGGTAAAGATAATGTCCGTCAGTTCTTGAAGGATAACCCTGAGATATATGAAACCCTACAGACCCAAATTAAAGAAAAATTATTGCCCGTTAAAAATGATCAGATTGATCCAGAAACAGGCGAAGTCCTAGCGTAATGGTTTGAGTGAAGATGCTCGATGAACTGCAAGCCGATTTAGGTCAACAGCTAGAAAATCGAGCCGTTTCTTTATTGGCGGTCAGAGAGCATGGGCGTAAAGAACTGAGATATAAGTTGCTGCAGAAGTGTCCAGAGGCTCAAGATCAACCAGGCCTGGTTGATTCTGTGTTGGATGCATTAGCGCAAAAGGGTTGGCTTTCAGATGATCGATTTATTGAGCAATATGTTCGTCAAGCCTGTGAAAAAGGGCAGGGGCCTTACAAGATTCGTCAAGCCTTGCAACAACGTAGTGATGTTAATGAATTGATAGAAAGCTACTTGGCAATGGATGATCAGGATTGGGCAGACATAGCCAGAGCAAGTCTTGTTAAAAAATATGGTGATGCACAGCAACCCGGTCAAGCCAAGGAACAAGCCAGGCGCATGCGCTTCTTACAGTCGCGTGGGTTTAGTCAGTCTCAGATATGGAAAGCATTTAAGTCTTCATAAGAGAATTAAATTTACCGAGTTGTCATTGAAAGAATTTAACGATGCCCATTTAGGGTTTTTAGTCAGTTTATAGAGTTTAGGAAAAAAATATGACCAGCGCAGAACTCAGAAAAGCGTTTATAGACTTTTTTGTAAAGCAAGGCCACACAGCAGTTCATTCTAGCCCCGTTGTACCTGCAAATGATCCCACCTTATTGTTTACTAATGCGGGAATGGTGCAATTTAAAGAAACCTTTTTAGGGCAAGAAAAACGTGATTATGTGCGTGCCACCAGTGTTCAGCGCTGTATTCGTGCCGGCGGAAAGCATAACGATTTAGAAAATGTTGGCTATACCGCGCGTCACCATACTTTTTTCGAAATGTTAGGTAACTTCAGTTTTGGCGATTACTTTAAGCGTGAGGCCATTCAGTATGCCTGGGAATTTCTAACCAAAGAATTAAACCTCCCAGCAGAAAAGCTTTGGGTGACCGTATTTGAAGAAGATAAAGAAGCCGAAGATATTTGGTTAAAAGAGATGGGTGTCAGTGCCGATCGCTTTTCTCGTTGTGGCGCCAAAGACAATTTCTGGTCTATGGGTGATACCGGGCCTTGTGGCCCTTGTTCCGAAATCTTCTATGATCATGGGGAGTCTGTCGCGGGTGGGCCTCCGGGGTCTCCTGAAGAAGATGGCGATCGGTATATAGAAATTTGGAATCTGGTCTTTATGCAGTTCGACCGTTCCGATGATGGTACCTTAACGCCTTTACCAAAACCGTCAGTCGATACGGGGATGGGCTTAGAGCGTCTTGCGGCGGTTATGCAGCATCAGCACAATAATTACGACATTGATCTTTTCCAAGCCATTGTCAAAAAGGCATCTGAGCTAACGGGTGAAAAGAACCTGACCAACAGTTCACTTCGTGTTATTGCAGACCATATTCGATCTTGTGCGTTTATGATTGTTGATGGCGTCTTACCAGCCAATGACGGCCGTGGCTATGTGTTACGCCGTATTATTCGCCGGGCCATTCGTCATGGTTATAAATTAGGCCAAACTGAATTGTTTTTCCATCAGCTGGTGGATGTTTTGGTTCAGCAAATGGGTGATGCTTATCCCGAGTTGGTTCAAGAGCAATCGAATGTTGAACGTGTTTTAAAACAGGAAGAAAAACGTTTTGCCGAAACCTTGGAAAATGGCATGCGAATCTTAGAAGACGCATTTTCGCAATTGGCCGGAACGGTGGTTAGTGGGGAAGTGGCTTTTAAACTGTATGATACCTATGGCTTTCCATTCGATTTGACCGCCGATGTCGCTAGAGAACGCAATTTAACGGTTGATGAAGCGGGCTTCGCAAAGGAAATGGAAGCGCAAAGAGCACGAGCCAGATCCGCAAGTAACTTTGCCACTCAAGGAAGTTTAAAGGTTGATTTTAGCGTCCCAACACAGTTTGTTGGCTATGATCAGGATGCCGCTTCTGCAGAAATTCAGGCGATATTTGTCGAGGGTCAGCAGGTTGAGTCAATATCAGAAGGTACGCAAGCAATTGTGGTGTTAAACGAAACCCCTTTTTATGCCGAATCAGGTGGCCAAGTTGGAGACCAGGGCAGTCTAACGGAAGGTATGAACAGCTTTCATGTCGATAATTGCCAAAAGCAAGGCGCGACTTTTTTACATATTGGTAAGGTTACTGCGGGCGCTTTGGCAGTGGGGCAGACAATACAAGCACATATTGATGTCAAGGCAAGGCGGGCTTCCGAACGCAACCATTCAGCAACCCATTTATTGCATGCGGCTTTAAGAACGGTACTCGGCACTCATGTTGGTCAGAAAGGTTCATTGGTCGAACCTGACCGCCTACGTTTTGACTTCTCACATTTTGAACCGATTTCTGCTGAGACCTGTTTGAAAATTGAACAGTTGGTCAATCAGCAAATTATGAAAAATGCGCCGGTTGACATGGCTGAGATGGATATTGAAGCTGCGAAGTCGAAAGGGGCGATGGCGCTGTTCGGTGAAAAATATGGTGATGTGGTTCGCGTGGTTGAGTTGGGTGATTTTTCCATTGAACTTTGCGGTGGAACCCATGTGAATTCAGCCGGAGAAATCGGGCCTTTCCGAATTTTATCTGAAAGTGGCATTGCTTCAGGCGTTCGACGCATCGAGGCAGTGACAGGTGAAGCGGCATGGGAAGCAATTTATGAATCTGAACAACGTTTGTTGGAAGTGGCTACCCAGTTAAAAGCGGATAAGTCGCAAGTGGTGACAAAATTGTCGCAACTGGTCTCTGAGAGCAAAGATTTTGAAAAACAACTCAAGCAGTTGCAATCTAAAATGGCGGCTTCACAAGGCGATGACCTGGCGAATTCTGCTGTCGAGGTGAATGGCGTGAAGGTATTAGCAGCTCAGTTAGAAGGGGCTGATGTGAATACCTTGCGAGAAACTCTGGATAAACTGAAAGATAAGCTGGAGCCAGCCGCGGTTGTATTGGCCGCAGTGGATGGTGAGAAGGTTACTTTGGTTGCGGGTGTCAGCAAAGCGGTCACCAATAAGATTAAAGCTGGGCAGCTGGTCAATCATGTCGCTCAGCAAGTGGGTGGAAAAGGCGGCGGTCGACCCGATATGGCTCAGGCGGGGGGGAAAGACCCTGAAAAATTGCCAGAGGCATTAGCTTCTGTCCAGGCCTGGGTGGAAGCATTAGACTAAATTCCAGACTCTTGGTCGTGAGGGGGAGTGTATCCCAAACCGCAGTAACTCCAGTTTGGGGGCTGCGGTTTTTTAAGTTTATGGCTGTTTAAAAATCAGCCGATTTGTGGAGAAGGCAAAAAAAACAATGGCTCTAATTGTTCAAAAATATGGCGGCACTTCGGTTGGAAATGTTGAACGTATTCAAAATGTGGCGGACAAAGTCAGCCAATTTGTTGCAGACGGGCATCAAGTCGTCGTAGCTGTGTCTGCGATGAGTGGTGAAACCAATCGGTTAACGGCATTGGCGCAAGAAATGCAGACGCAACCTTCCAAGCGCGAAATGGACGTATTGTTAACCACGGGTGAACAGGTCACGATTGCGTTATTAAGTATGGCATTACAAGAAAAAGGCATGGATGCCATTTCCTATACCGGTTGGCAGGTGCCGATTCAAACCAATGAGGTTCACTCTAAAGCGCGAATTGAGAAGATTGATGCGGAGAAAATTACTTTGCAACTCAACCAAGGAAAAGTTGTGGTGGTTGCGGGTTTCCAAGGCGTGTCGCCGGATGGTGATATTACTACGTTAGGACGCGGTGGCTCCGATACCACGGCGGTTGCTTTGGCAGCGACACTAAAGGCGGATGAATGTCAGATATATACTGATGTCGATGGGGTTTATACCACTGACCCGCGTGTCGTGCCCGAAGCCAGACGGTTAGATGTCGTGACCTTTGATGAAATGTTGGAATTAGCCAGTTTAGGCGCAAAGGTTTTACAAATTCGCTCTGTGGAATTTGCCAGTAAATACAAAGTGCCTTTACGGGTGCTTTCATCAATGAAAGAAGGAGGCGGTACATTACTGATCTCCGAAGAAGATTTTGAGGAATTGGATATGGAAAAGCCGTTAATTTCAGGAATTGCATTCAGTCGGGATGAAGCTAAACTGATGGTATTGGGTGTACCCGATAAGCCAGGGGTCGCATTTCAAATACTTGGACCGGTTTCGGATGCCAATATTGAGATTGACATGATTATCCAAAACCAAGGCGTTGATGGAACAACCGACTTTACCTTTACCGTCGCCCGAGGCGATTTGGCGGCTGCTCAAGCCATTTTGGAAAAAACAGTCCAAGAATTAGGCGCGCGTGAAGTGATTTGTGACGATACCATTGTTAAGATTTCGATGGTGGGTGTAGGCATGAAATCGCACTCAGGGATTGCTAGTAAAATGTTTAAGGTGTTGGCGGATAACAATATCAATATTCAAATGATTGGTACCACCGAAATCAAAATTTCAGTTGTGATTGAAGAATCCCTGCTGGAAACCGCTGTACAGGCATTGCACCAAGCATTTGACCTGGATCAGTAAAAAACATTTAAAGGCGCGTAAAAGGGTGGTTCCATCTCTTTACAACCTTTCGGTTTCAAGGTATCATACGCGCCACAATCAAAGCTTTAGATATTGATTTAGGTGAAGTGGCCGAGAGGCTGAAGGCGCTCCCCTGCTAAGGGAGTATAGGGTTTATCCCCTATCGAGGGTTCGAATCCCTCCTTCACCGCCATTACATTCAAAAGCCAGACAGAAATGTCTGGCTTTTTTTATCTCTTCAATATATGAATTCACTGCTTACCTGAGTGAATTTAGTTCTCACGTTCATCTCTATCGCAATTCATTTTAACCACATTCTTTGCTAAATTTTGACCAGGCCTGGGTGTTTTTGCGATTAATGCCATTGCAATAAAAGCTTCGTATTTCAGGCAACTATTTTTGGTAACTTAGCAGCACCTCATTAGTTGAAAGGAAATGAATATTGTGAAGACCCATCAATTTTTGATTGCCAGTGTGGTTGGATTAGTGACTGCCTGGCCGAGTTTCTTGTACGCGAATAATTTGCAATTTGAATCAGTGTCAACTCCTAAAACAGCTTCTAAGGCAGAGTCAACACTACAGGTTGCACCTAAAATCCAGGTAGGAAATGAGACACAGTCACTCAGTTATCGTCGTTTACTTCGAGTCGGAGAAAGGGATGCTTCCGGTGAGATTTTTGGTGCGATTAAAGATCGAACTGGAAAGGTGTTGAAAAATGAAGATGGTACGCCGTTATTATGCAATGGAACCCAACCATCGGCTAAAGGATCTGGGTTGGATCATGTTTCCATTTTGCAACGAAATGGGCGACTGTTTGCCATTTTTCAATTCGAATGCGGCATCGGCGCTTTGTACAAAGCAGAGTTGCTACAGTCTGAAAACGGTGAACTGTCAGTTAAGCCAGGTTCGCTAGCATATATTTCACAAGATGATTACTTTGGTGGTTGGGTGCATTGTGCGGGTTCGACAACGCCATGGCAGTCACATTTGGGGTCAGAAGAATATGAACCAGATGCGAGGTATGCCTTGTCGGATAATGGCTATGGTGCTGAACTGATTGAGAAGTACTGGCGTACACCAACTGGACAGGTGTTTCCGAGTCCCTATTACTATGGTTGGATGCCTGAGGTTAGGATGACTAATGAAGGTAAAGTTGTTTATCAAAAGCACTATGCTATGGGACGCTTTTCTCATGAACTCGGATTAGTGATGCCTGATCAGCGGACCGTTTATCTGACTGATGATGGCGGTCGTGTTGGTTTATTTATGTTTGTGGCAGATAAACCACGAGACTTGAGTCTAGGCTATTTGTACGCAGCAAAGTGGCAACAAGTTTCAGGAAGCAATGGTGGGCAGGCAAATCTGTCTTGGATTAGCATGGGGCATGTGAGCAATACAAATATTGATCGGTTGTTGAACCCTGATGACCAGGTTAATACCCATGATGCGATTCAATTTGAAGATATCTTTGATAAAGCCATATTGAATCAACCCCAGGCGGAATGTGATAAGTCTGGCGGTCGGTTTATTGATGCGACTGGGACTTGTTTGAAACTGAAAGACCTTACCGGCGATGGCAAGGTTTTGGAGGAGGATATTGCGCTTGCATCACGGTTGGAAACACGTCGAATGGCTGATTATTTAGGCGCGACCGTCGAGTTTAAAAAAGAAGAGGGGTTGGCACTTAATAGGAAGGCTAATCAACTCTATATCTCGATGTCTGTGGCGACAGGTATGATGGCAGATAATAAAGGCGATATACAGTTGGATAATCATGGAATACCTTGTGGGGTGGTTTATCAGCTAGAGATGGGGAAGCATCCTTTAATTGATTCGGAATATGTGGGTCAAACTATGTCGGCAATCTTAACTGGGCGTTCTAAGTTATACACAACGAAGGGCGAAGAGTCCGATTATGCCGGTAATGAGTGTGATATTAATCAAATTGCAGAACCGGACAATCTTGCCTTTATTGAGGAATCGGGTGTTTTACTCGTTGGAGAAGACACCAATAAAGGGCATTTAAATGATGCGGTTTGGGCATATCAAATCAATCAAAGACGATTATCACGCATTGCCACTATGCCTTATGCTGCAGAATCTACTTCGCCGGATTGGATAAGAATTGGTAATTTTGGTTATATCTCGTTAACGATTCAGCATCCGTTTAGTGAGAAAGAGTTTTCAAAAGATAAAGCAGATTTAAATCAAAATGATTTGGTAACGGATTCTTATGCGGGGGATGCGACCAAACAGATTCAGCAGGGAAATGGGGTCTCTGAAGTTGGATATATTGGTCCCATTCAACTAAAAAAATCACTGGACTAAGTGCTTGACATGGATAGGTGAATTGTGGATAATCGCGTAATCCTTTCAAACGTTTAGATACTTTAGGAAGATTTAGCCCTTTCTTAATGAGTGTCGATGGTCGATGCGTATCGACAAAAAAACTATTGAAATCAAATTTTTGGAGTATTTAAATGGCAAATTCAGCACAAGCAACAAAAAGAGCTAGGCAAGCCGAGAAAAGTCGTCAACATAACGCTAGTATGCGTTCTGAAATGCGTACCACTGTAAAAAAAGTAATGACTGCGATTGATTCTGGTGATCAGGCAGCGGCTAATGCTGCTTTTAAAGATGCACAATCAAGCTTAGATGGTATGGCTCGTAAAGGCATTATTGCAAAAAACAAAGCGGCGCGTAGTAAGAGCCGTATTAATGCTCGTATCAAAGCAATGGCTTAATTATTCAATTAACATTGACTTTGTTATGTGATAAAAACCAGGCTTGCCTGGTTTTTTTATGTCTAGCGTATTGGCCAGTGTCAGTAAGAAACCATGATCTATCCTAGATTAGTCGGTAAAATACCTTCATATTTTGATTAACTAAAGATCCTTCTTTTGAAAACCATATTGAAAGCAACAGCAACTGTCGGTAGTATGACGATGATTTCCCGAGTACTAGGGTTTATTCGGGATATGGTCATAGCACGATATTTTGGCGCTTCTGCCGGTGCGGATGCATTTTTTGTTGCTTTTAAAATCCCCAACTTTTTTCGGCGCTTATTTGCAGAAGGCGCTTTCTCTCAAGCTTTTGTTCCTGTTTTAGCAGACTACAAAGAAAAGGGCGGGCGAGCAGCTGTTAAGCAGCTTGTTGATGCCATCCTAACGCGTCTTGGTGGAATCTTGTTGTTGTTAACTGCATTCGGGGTCTTCGGCTCTACTCTGTGGATGTGGGTGTTTGCCCCTGGGTTTGTCGATGATCCTGAGAAATTCCAATTAGCGGCGGATATGCTGTCGATTACCTTTCCCTATCTATTATTGATTTCATTGGTGGCTTTTTCATCTGCTATTTTAAATACATATAATCAGTTTGCCGTACCTGCTTTTACGCCAGTTTTTTTGAATTTGGTATTGATTTCATTCGCAATTTGGGTGTCACCTTTACTAGATGTCCCCGTGATGGCTCTCGCGTGGGGTGTGTTGGTTGCTGGGGTGGTTCAGTTATTGTTTCATCTTCCTTTTTTAAAACGATTGGGACTGTTACCAAGGCCTTCTTTACAGCCAAATGAAGGTGTGTCTGAGGTTAAGCGCTTAATGTTGCCTGCACTTTTCGGTGTATCAGTGGCACAAATTAACTTACTGGTTGATACCGTGTTGGCTTCTTTTTTGGTTACGGGGTCAGTGTCATGGTTGTATTATTCAGATCGACTAATGGAGTTCCCATTAGGCGTATTTGGTGTTGCCTTGGCAACGGTGGTGTTACCAGGATTATCGAAAAAAGCATCGCTTAAGGATTGGAAAGGGTTTGAGGCTGATATTGATTTTGCCTTAAGGCTGGTTTTGATTATCGGTGTGCCTGCGACATTAGGTTTATTGCTATTAGCTGAGCCATTGATTATCAGCTTATTTTATTACGGAGCCTTTACCGAACAAGATGTCTCTATGTCTGGGATGAGTTTAATGGCCTATTCATTCGGGTTATTGGGCTTTATTTTGGTCAAGATTTTAGCTCCAGCATTTTATGCTCGTAAGGATATGAAAACCCCAGTTAAAATTGCTGTTGCTGCATTGCTGACAAATGTAGTGATGAACCTAGCCTTAATTGGCCCCTTTGCGCATGTGGGCCTGGCGATGGCAACGACACTGTCTGCCTTTATGAATGCGGGATTATTGTATTGGTCTTTGGTGAAGCAGCAGGTTTTTAAGCCTTTAGCCGGTTGGGGTAAGTTGTGGCTTCAGGTTAGCGCTGCCAATATTGTTTTGATTAGTTTTGTCTTCTTTTTACGACCAGAAACCAGTGAATGGTTAGCGTTTAGCGCGGGAATGCGGCTAACTTGGCTATTAGGGTTGGTTATGGCAGCAATTGTTATTTATGGCTTGGTGCTATGGTTATTGGGAATACGTTCAAAAAAGGTTTTACCCTCACATTCTTCTGTCTCAAAGTAGCCAGGCCTGGCTGACTTTAACAAATTTATGCACTAATCATCGGCGATAGAATCTTTTTATAAGTATGTTTATGCTTATTGGTCGCCATTACGTATTGATATTTCAAAAGATAATCATAATAACCATTAATAT
>NZ_PKGB01000011.1 GCF_002848135.1 Hydrogenovibrio sp. SC-1 | reverse complement strand
CAGTTATTACAACAAAGGTGGGCTCATTGCATTAGCACTCGATTTGATCATCCAGGCCAAAACCGATGGACAAAAATCACTCGATACGGTTCTCCTTCATTTATGGCAACACTATGGCCAAACGGCAACGGGATTGGAAGATGGTGATATTGAACGTCTTTGTAGTCAAGTCAGCGGGGTTGACCTCAGTCATTTCTTTGAGACCGCACTCTATGGAACCGAAGACTTGGATTTTGAATCTTTATTTGAACCTTTTGGTATTCAATTTAGCCTGAGAGCAGCGACTGAGTTAAAGGACCTAGGCGGACAAACGCCCCTCAAAAACAGCCCTCCATCATTAGGAGTAAACTGTCAGACAACCGAAAATCAAACCCTTTTACTAACTCATGTTTGGCAAGCCCAATCAGCTGCCCAGGCGGGGTTAGCTGCGGGAGATGAAATTATTGCACTGGATGGACTCAAAGTGAAAACCCTAGAAGGGTTTGAGAAACAGTTATCTCGCTATCAGCCGGGCGATACGCTTTCTTGTGCCTTCTTTCGACGGGATGAACTGATGCAAACAGACATATTATTACAGCCCCCAGTGAAAGATCGGGTTGTATTGTCTGATCTTGACGCAGCACATAGGAGTTTTTTACCATGGCCAGCAAAATAACATCTGAAGCAATGCAAAGCCGACTTGAGTCATTAGAAATCCAGTCAGCTTATCAGGAAGATATGATTGAGCATCTTAATGAGGCGTTAGGGCAGCAACATTTAGAAATCCAGCAACTCAACAAACAACTGGATCTCGTTTCGTCTATTTTACGGCAATTAAAAAATGAGGCCGGTGCTGACATTAAGCGTCCTTCTGAAGAGGTCCCACCACCACATTATTGACAAACTTTTATTGTTACCTTTTGCGCAACAGTGTTTTTAAGGATGGTGACTTTTCGATCAATATGAATCAGGTTATGCTATCCATTCATTTTGGTTAATGAGATGTTTTAAACATGCTTAAAAATACCCTACAAGGATATGGTTGGATCAGTATCGTTTTGCACTGGTCAATCGCATTGGCACTATTTGGTCTATTTGGTCTAGGTGTTTGGATGGTTGATCTAGGACTTTATGATGCTTGGTATCATAAAGCCCCTGCATTGCATATCAGTATTGGTGTCATCACGGTTAGTCTAATGCTCGTCAGGCTTTTATGGCGCTGGACTAACCCCGTTCCAAAAGCCTTTCCACAACCGGCTTTACTGGAGTGGGTGGCTGCGGCTATGCACCAATTATTTTATGTCTGGGTTGTGGCTTTAGGGGTGAGTGGTTATATGATTTCCACGGCTGAAGGCGATCCTTTGCTTATCTTTGAGGTTTTGGCCATCCCTGCTTTGGATTTGGATATTGACAATCAAGCCGATCTTGCAGGTGAAGTGCATTTCTGGTTAGCCTGGAGTTTAATTGGCTTTGCCCTACTTCATGCATTAGCGGCATTCAAACATCATTTTATTAATCAAGACAAAACCTTAACAAGAATGTTAATCCCGACTCAAAAAAAGGAGCTCAATAATGAATAAATCATTTCTAAAAGTACTGGCTTTAACCGCAACGCTATCGCTGTTTTCGACAACCTCACATGCCGCTGACCAATATCAAATTGATACCAAGGGGATGCATGCATCCATTCAATTTAAAATAAAACACCTTGGCTACAGTTGGTTAAAGGGGCGCTTTGAGAAGTTTTCGGGCGACTTTAGCTACGATGCCACACAAATTAGCAACAGTCAGGTTTCGGTCAATATCGACACAGCCAGTGTCAACTCAAACCATGCTGAAAGAGACAAGCATCTTCGCAGTGATGATTTTTTAGATGTCAAAAAATATCCAACAGCCACTTTTAAAAGTAGTTCAATCACCGAACAAGCTGATGGCAGTCTGAAAATTAAAGGACAATTAACCCTTCATGGCGTAACCAAAGCCATCGAAATTCAAGCCTCTAAAGTGGGCGAAGGTAAAGATCCTTGGGGCGGTTATCGTGCTGGTTTTTCAGGTTCAACCCGTTTAAAACTGGCAGATTACGGCATCACCTATAATTTAGGGCCTGCTTCAACCCATGTTGATTTAAGCTTAGAAATTGAAGGGGTTCGTCAGTAACACTTTGCTCGTTTTTCTCCTAAGCACTGCCGCTCGCAGTGCTTAAACCTATCTTAAGCAGGGCTTTCAGTCGCAGCCAAAATCAGCACAGAATGACCAAGCCTGCTACTCATTTCACCTTAATTAAATGCCAAGCCCCAATAATCGATTCACTTGTGTTTACAGCGATAAGTTCCCGTTGTTAAATCGTTTTTTTCTGAATATAAAAGTCGCATATAGCTGCAATTTAGGGTAAGCTTGCCCCTTTTTTTGGCAGCCCGCCAATAGACAAATTTCAAATGAGATGTATTATTTATGAGTTTTGCAAACCTCGGACTGTGTGCCGAAATTTTAGAAGCCGTCAGTCAACAAGGTTATGAAACCCCTTCCCCTATTCAGGCACAAGCCATCCCCGCTGTTATCGGAGGCCAAGATGTGATGGCTGCAGCGCAAACTGGGACTGGCAAAACTGCGGGGTTTACCCTACCAATTTTACAACGTATTCATCAAGGCCCGCGTGTAAAGCCCAATCAAGCTCGGGTTTTAATTTTAACGCCAACGCGAGAATTAGCGGCGCAAGTCAGCGCCAGTGTTGAAACCTATGGTAAAAATCTATCAACCACTTCGACCGTGGTTTTTGGTGGCGTTAAAATTAACCCACAAATGATGCGACTGCGTAAAGGGGTTGATATTCTGGTGGCCACTCCTGGACGCTTACTCGACTTATATCAGCAAAACGCCATTAAATTTGATCAATTGGAAATCTTAGTTTTAGATGAAGCCGATAGAATGTTGGATATGGGCTTTATTCATGACATAAAACGCATTATTAAAGTTTTACCGAAAGAACGCCAAAACTTATTGTTTTCGGCCACATTTTCGAATGAAATTCGTCAATTGGCTAAAGGATTGGTGAATAATCCAGTTGAAATTTCAGTGAGTCCGCGAAATGCTGCTGCCACGACCGTAACACAATGGATTTGTCCTGTTGATAAGGGACGCAAAGCCGCACTATTGATTCACTTGATTAAAACGCATCAATGGCATCAAGTATTGATTTTTTCAAGAACCAAACATGGTGCCAACCGGCTAACCAAACAGCTAGAAACCAAAGGCATTAAAGCGGCAGCCATTCATGGTAATAAAAGTCAAGGTGCCCGCACTCAAGCTTTAGCGCGCTTTAAAGCGGGAGAAATTCAAGCGTTGGTCGCCACTGATATTGCTGCGAGAGGGATTGATATTGATCAATTGCCACAAGTGGTGAACTTTGATTTACCCAATGTGCCAGAGGATTATGTGCATCGAATTGGCCGAACTGGCCGAGCAGGTGCTGAAGGGCAAGCCGTTTCACTCGTTAGTGCCGATGAGATAAAACAATTATCAGATATTGAAAATCTCATTCAAAAATTATTAACGCGGAAACGCATTGAAGGATTTGAACCAACAACGGACTTACCAGAAACTCGGTTGAATCATAAACCTAAAAAAATGGCGAAACCTAAAAAGCCGAAAAGAAAGCCGATGTCTGCTCAAACAACGGATTCTTCACAAGAAACGCCTCAACCGAAAAGAAGTCGACCTAAAAAGCCTTCAAGAAGTCCTCATTCCGGCTCTCCTAAAACAGGTCATTAATCAAACGCACCATAAAAATGGCCAGGCCTGGCCATTTTTGCTGCTATGATTGCATCATTTTTTGTCTATCCGCTTTTAACTCCGGTAAAAAAGTCGGTTGTGGCGTTGCTAATAAGAAACCTTGTGCATAATCAATGCCCAATTCTTTCACCAAATTTAAGGTTTCTTCATTTTCAATAAACTCAGCAATGGTTTGAATATTAAGAGATTTTGCCATATTGACAGCACTTTCAACAAAGGCAAGATCAATTTTATCTTTGGCCATATTGTTGATAAACTCCCCTTCAATCTTAATGTAATCAACTGGGAAACGTTTTAAATATTGGAACGATGAAAAACCAGAACCAAAATCATCAATAGCAAACCGGAAACCTTCAGAGCGTAACTCAATCACAAATTTCTCTAGTAAGGTCACATTCCCAACGGTTTCACGTTCTGTAATCTCAAAAACAATTCGGCTCGCTGGAATTTGATATTTATTGGTTAGTTTTTGAATTTTAGTGATAAATTCACTCGCGACAATTGCTTTGGGAGATAAGTTGATAAAGAGCATCCCCTCATAACCTGTCTGTTGAATATGCGCTAGTGCTTTGTCGATTAGAATCAAATCCATTTGATTCACAAGTCCCATGTGCTCAGCCGTCTCGATAAAGCGACCTGCACTAATCAGTTCACCATCTTGACGTAAGCGCATTAGCAGTTCATGGACTTCAATTCGACCATCACTGATATTCACAATGGGCTGGAAGTTGGGTTCAATCGGCTCGCCAGTTTCTAATGAGTGCAAAATAAAGACACTTTGATCATTGTGTTCTTTGTAGGCCTGTACCAAATCGCCTTCTTGCGGGTAGGACAACGCATTTTTACCACTGTCTTTGACACGGTAAAGCATATTATCAGCGACCATAAACAGATCTTCTTTATTGTCAGCATGATCAGGATAGATACTGATACCGATAGAGCAGGCGATTGAAACTGTGTCGGCTTTAGGTGAAACCAGTTTTAATGCTTGAGTTGCCTCAATAACGTTTTCAGCCACCTTTATGACGGCCTTTAAATCTTTTTCTGGCAGAATCACGCAAAACTCATCACCACCATAGCGAGCGAAAATATCACCTTCCTCTAGAACGCTCCTAACTTGTAGCGCAAAATTCTGTAAAACTTCATCCCCAAACGCATGGCCATATTGATCATTAATCAATTTAAAATTATCAAAGTCGATCATGAGTAATCCAAATGGATAGTCGTGGGATTTAGCTCTGACGACTTCGTAGCTCAGCATTTCCGTGAAGACGCGTTGGTTGTAAAGATGCGTTAATGGGTCACGAGTTGCATAATACTCTAACTCTTTGGTGAATTTATTAATGGCTTTTATTGAGCCAATTACATTCACTAAGGTAGTTAAGACACTTTCAACGACCACAGAACGCGAGGACTCTTTTGGCGGGAAGGTTTCGACACCAAGTCCTACCACTCCGCCTATCTTGGGTGTCTCAAGTAAAAGACTCTTACTTTGGGTTTTAATGCGGGTTTGGATTTCTAGTGGATCATGAGTGGTAAAGGTGTGATTTACATTAAAAACCGCCCCCTCATCAAAAATAGAATTGTTCGATAACAATCGCTTGGCGTGGCTTTCCATTTCCTTTTGAATTTTCTGGCTCGGCACTCCTAACCAGAAAATTTCAATGACATATTGCTCAACATCATCCGTTCTGAACACGACAAACATGGTATAGAGTGGCAAGATATGATTGATTTCGTTCATGAGGATACAAATGTGTTGTTTCCAGTCTTTAATCAATTCTGATGACAGAACCAATTTATCCAGTAATTGGATTTCAAAGTCGAGAATATCTCGGTCAATGGCAATATGTTTGAGCTTGTCACCGAGCTGATTAAGACTTTTATTGAGGACTTCAAACTCTTGATATTTAAACATCGAATCTTCATAAGTCAATTTAGCGAGATCATCGACTTGGTTAATGGATGAAATATGTTTATCCAGCACATTTATACTATTAACCACACTATTAGAAAAGCGCCTACCGACCCAAGCAGCAAATAATAAAGGAATGGGCAAGAGTACCATCATCAATAAAATAAACTCATTTCTAGCAGTACTGACGGTTTGTGAAATGGGTTGCTGAACACCCATAATCCCCAATACATCGCCGACCTTTGCTTGGGTATGACACTGTAAACAGATAGGCCGTGCGACTAAAGGCTTTAAGGTTTGAATACCATGTGGCGTTTCTACGGTTAAGGAATCTTTTGTAGATAATACTTGGTCGTACAGAGGTTGCATATCTGAATCGATTTCATTAGCGAGTTGACCAAACTGGCCATTTACGATGTCAGACCGATAGAGAGAAAACCGTAAATCATGTTCGTCATAAGTTTGTTCCATTTCCGCCAAAAATCCCAGTAACTCATCACGATTCCAGCCTTTGCTCATGATTTGGTACATATTATTAAAGGACAGCGTGATGAGCGTTTCAGCACTGCGTTCTGTTTGATGGGACAAACTTTCAGTAAAGATTCTTGAGGCTGCAATCATGGTCATAGAAAACACAACTAATGCAGCAATTAAAGCGCCTAGTAACATCGTTTTACTTAAGCTTATTTGCGAGGAATTTTTAGCTTTAGCTTGATTCATAGCGATTTGGCATTCATCCATTTAAATTACTGAATAAGTAGCCTAGCGGCTAATTAAGAGAGATAAGTTTAATAAAATGGCAGTTTAACCAAATTCAACGGTTGAAGATAATTAATAAAACTTATTTCACCATGATAGTAAATTTGATTATCCCAACCAATCAAAAAGTCCATTTTCTAGGGTTATTGCCAGATTGCGGGGGGTTTGAGAAAAGGCGTCTGCTAAGGAAAGCTTAGAGGCGTCAGGGTGGATAGAAAAACATTGCTTAAAGGGAAATTTTGTATCTTGATTTAAATTAAGTTTTCCACATAAAGCAACGGTCGGTACTTGGTTTTCTTGTGCGAGTTGTGCCATACGGAAAGGCAATTTGCCATACTGACTCTGTTCATCAATGGCACCTTCACCCGTAATGACCAAGTCAATTTTGTGTGTTTGAAATAATTGAGGTAATTGCAACGTATCTGACAAAAGATCAAAGCCCGACACCAACCTTGCTCCCAAAATGGCCACAAAACTGGCCGCCATACCACCTGCCGCGCCACCACCAGGCAAAGATCCGATGTCATGCGGGTAATAGGCGCTCAATTGCGTTGCCAAGTTTGTCATACTGGCTTCTAAACTTGCCAAATTATCATTTGTTGCGCCCTTCTGGGGTGCAAACACGCGAGTTGAGCCTTTTTCACCTAGCAGCGGATTGGTGACATCACAAGCAATAATCCATTCAATTTCAGCCAGGCCTGGTTGTTTTTGCTCAATTTTTGCCAGTTCTGACAGACCATTGGCTCCTTTTTCGATAGGGTCGCCTAATGTATTGACACAATTAACGCCCAGTGCCTGTAAAGCACCCATTCCGCCGTCCTGAGTCGCACTACCGCCCAATCCGACAATAATTTTTTTAGCACTCATTTCAATAGCAGCGCTTAATAACTGTCCAGTGCCATAGGTACTCGTTAAAAAAGGGTTTCGTTCATCTGTCGACAGACAAGGTAACCCTGAGGCTTGGGCCATTTCAATGATGGCCGTTTGATTTTCTGGCTGCCAAGCAAAATCGGCCTTTATAGGACGGCCAAGCGGATCTTGAACAATTCGTGTTTGCCTTTCCGCGATACCAGCAATAATGAATGCATCCACAAACCCTTCGCCACCATCAGAAAGCGGTCTTTTAATCACCTCAATGGATGGGTCGCAACGCTCAATGGTTTGTTGTGCCAACTCACAAAAGTCTGCGGCGCTGAGCGAGCCTTTAAACGAATCGGGTGCCAGTAAAATGGTCTGAGTCATACCATATCCTATTAAAATCGCATTAGTCAGTAAAAGGTGCCCATAAGGCTGAAACATGATTTACGGTTTCGGGCATTAACCAGATCGATTGATACGGTTTTAGAACATACTGTTCTTCCAGACTGGAAACCACTCCATTATCGAGTAAATTGACCCAATAACTAAAGCGTTCCATGCCAGCAATTTGACTAAGATCAATCAGTTTGATTTCTGGCGTCAAGTTGTGAATGGCTAGTAGCGGGAATTTTAAGGACTCACTGTCTCGCCAAAGTGCAAAAAAATCCGAGCCTAAATCAACAATTTTTTGAGGGGTGTCTGGATGGAAAGCCTTATGTCTTTTGCGTCTTTGTAAGATATTAATGATACGCTTCAACACTTCCGCATTTGAGGTTCGACCACTTTCAATTAACGCTTGTAAATAGTCGAATTCCCAACGGCGACGGTTAATCGATCTGGTGCGACCCGTTTTTTCAACCCCTTCTCGGTCATTCGGCGCGGCAACCAGACTTTGTATATAAAAAGCTGGTATCCCTTGCAATGTCATCATAATATTTTGAGAGCAAATAAATCGATCAACTTGCCATTGATCAGGCCCATTTGAATGGTATGTTTCTCTAAAAGCACTAAATAATGCAATATTGATTTCATAAGGCGATTCAGTACCATCTTCATTGGTTTTGGTGGTGACAAACCCGCCGAGCCGATGCATACTGGTGATTAAGTCATCAACTTCCCTTTGGGGCAGAATACCTTCTATGGGTCGAACCCCGATTCCATCATGTGAGGCTGTAAAGTTTAAAAAGGTACAACCCGGTGGTGGCGCTTCTAAATGGGTGGCCCAATCTGTTAAATAGCGACCGTCTCCTCGGTGCAATGCATGAAGCACTAAGGGGGCTAAGGCAAATTGATAGACCATTTGCGCTTCATCTTGTTGACCAAAATAGGATAAGTTTTCGAGATGAGGTACATTGGTCTCGGTGAGCAAGATACTGTCAGGTTTGACAACAGCCATCACTTCTCGTAATAACTTAACAATAGCGTGCGTTTCTGGTAAATGAATTGAGGTTGTTCCCAGTTTTTTCCATAGAAAAGCAATCGCATCCAAGCGGACAATGCGAGCTCCCATATGTAAGTACTGCATCAAAATATCAATCATCTTCAGTAATACCTGAGGATTGCTGAAGTTAAGATCAATTTGATCAGCACTAAAGGTTGCCCAAACCATTTTTCGACCTCGATGGGTGTAAGCTGGCACAAGCAACGGCGTATTTCGTGGACGCGTCACATGAGAAATATCTTCCGAGCCTTCCATCTCAATAAAAAATGAATTAAACGGCTCAATATTGGCTTTATAGTCAGTGAACCACAAACTTTCTCTTGAGATATGATTAATGACTAAGTCAAACATTAAGTCATAATCTTCATTGAGTTGGGTAATATTCTCCCAATCGCCAAGGTCTGGATTGACTTGAGTATAATCGATGACTGAAAAACCATCGTCTGAACTATAGGGGAAAAAGGGTAGAACATGGATGGTCGAAATGGCATCTTTAATATGCAAGTTCAAAAACTTATGCAACGTTGTTAAAGGAACCTCCTTGTCCGATAAAAAGGTATCACCATAGGTAATTAATACCGAATCTTCCTGTGACCAACGACTATTTTGATGCGTCGCCGCCCTCTCTATAAAAGGCGCAAGCCGAGCTTCAATTTGTTCAAATGCAAATTGACTCGCTTCTAGGGAGTAACAGTCATTGAGCCTTTGTTTGATCTTGGCTAGGTTCTCATTCATAGCATGGATTTCCTGTTTTTCAAATCAAAGGGAACTTTAAACATGGTTATTGGTTGTCCATCTCAACGGCATCATTGATATTTTCTAGGATATCGGGGCAGGCACTCATGACACGGTTCCAATTAGGCATAAATGGAATTTCGCTGGGGGACTCAACAAAAGCCTTCCCGGCTTCTAAAATATTAGCCGCGAATAATTCAATTACTTCTTCTTCACTGTGTAAATCAAGCTTTAATCCATTCATTTCAGCATCAAACGCATAAGATTCTAGCTGGTCTAAAGCCGTTCGATAGTAACGTGCTCTGATGGTTCTTAAAGTGCTATTGGAAAAAGAATGACCTCGAACGGCCAATTTCCGATAAAGCGACTTTGCAATATCTTGACTCATGCGTGATAAGCCCGTTTGTTTGTTTTCAAAGGAAACATCTTGATGTTTATGGTCATAGACATCCGCAATATCGACTTGGCAAATACGTCTATTTGAATAGTTTTTGAGCACTTCAGATAGGACGCCAATTTCAAGCCCCCAATCTGAAGGGATACGCAACTCCTTCAAGCAATGCACATCAAGTGCAAACTCACCCGCTAATGGGTATCGAAAACTGTCGAGATAACTCAGCAAGTCGTCGTGGCCAACGACCCCTTTTAAAGCACGTAGTAACGGTGTCACCAACAATCGTGAAGCACGTCCATTAAGCTTTCCATCTGCATAACGCGGGTAATAGCCTTTCGAAAATGCAAAGTTAAACGTGGGGTGTGCAACTGGATAGATTAGTCGTGCCAGTAGTCCTCGCTGATAAGTGATAACATCGCAATCATGAAGAGCAACGACTTCTGCTTGATCTGAAGCCAAGACATAACCAAAGCAATTCCAAACATTACTCCCCTTGCCTCTTTCTTTAGGTGCCAGCCCTTTTGTCTTAAGCTCGGTCAGAACCGATTGCATACGAGGTCCATCATTCCAAATAATCCGAGTCTGCTGTGGTAAATCTGCAAAATAGTCTTTGGCATACGCAAATTGTTTAGCATTTGCCTGGTCAAGCCCAATAACAATTTGGTTTAGATACGGAACCTGTTGCAATTCTGTGACGATCTTCTTTAATGCAGGTCTTTCCAATTCGCTAAAAAGAGACGGTAAGATTAATCCTAACGGTTTCTTTTTAGAAAACTGGCATAATTCGCTTTCTAACTCCTCAACTGGTCGATTTGTAATGTTATGAAAAGTGGTGACGGTGCCATTTTGAAAAAAATCACTCATAAAGACGCTCCTAGCGTTGCGATTGACAAGTTAACGGGCTTGGCGAGGCGATAGTCGGAAGTGCCAAGATTTTTTCTATCGCCTCTAACCAACCTTCAGGTGCTGTTTGGGTTATTTTGAAATAGGATGGATAATCAAATATATTAGCGGGGTTATTGGGAATAACAATCGCATAATCCGAATAATCTAACATGTCTCGGTCATTTTCACTATCCCCTAAAGCAACCACGACTTGAGAAGAAGGTACATCGTAAAATTGATTTAATAAGACCTTCATTGCCGTGGCTTTATCGTGATGTCCCATCACATGGTAAAAACGTCCACCCTGTTTTAAGGTCAATTGATGCTCTGCTAATCTGGCTTTAAACTCGGATAAATTTTCATCACTATCTAGCCAAATGATTGGTTCGGAAGCTTCTCGCTCCATTGCCTTTAATGCTTGATTGCTGTGTAATTGCGTATGGTTCATAACATCCGCAAGAGACCAGTCGCTAAAACCTTCGAATTGCCAATCAAACTCAATTCTAATCTGTTCTAAAACGGATCGGATGTGATCATAAGAAACCCCTAGCTGAACCTTTTTAAACGGCTCTTGATTGCTAGAAATGCGCATTACCCCACCATTTTCAGCAATCATGGGTGTATTGAGTTCCAGTTTGTTCTGCCATTCATCGAGTTCGGTTAAGGTCTTACTTGAGTTGAGAATGACGGGAATTTGTAATGACTTTAAGCGATTGAGAATCGGCAATACCGCTTTGTAGTCATAAGTGTGATGGTTTAACAAAGTGCCATCAAGATCGGTAAAAATAATCATCTGAATACACACTACCCCCATTTAATACACTCTTTGAGTGTTGATTCATACCTGAGTCAACTTTGATCACAAGAGCAAACAATAATGATAAAAAGCGATTATAGAGCCAAAGTGTTTTTATTGATTATTTATCAATAAGATAGAAATTAAATAATCAAAATCCAGAATTTCGATGCACTACTTTGTAAGCAAAAATGAATAATATGGGTGCAAAAGCTTATAGCAGTGAAGAAACGACTTTGAGCGCATCTGATGTTTCTTTAACATCATGTACCCGGATAATTTTTGCACCTTTTAAAGAAGCCAGTATGGCCGCTGCAACACTGCCAGTCATTCTATCTTGAATCGGAGCACCACCCAGTAAGTCCCCTATCATGGTTTTTCTGGATACCCCCACTAATACAGGATAAGACAACGCCATAAAATCCTCTAAGTTTTCGAATAATTCAACATTATGTGTGAGTTGTTTACCAAACCCAAAGCCAGGATCAATGATAATATTTTCTGGTAAGACACCTTGTCCAATGCAAAATTCAGCTCTTTGCATTAAAAAGTTTCGTACTTCATCCGTTACCGAGCTTGAATAAGTGGGAGATTGCTGCATGGTCTCAGGATTACCCTGCTTATGCATTAGACAAACAGGGATGGCATGTTGTGCTAATAACTCGGTTGCGCCAGATGATTGGAGTGCATTGATGTCATTAATCATGTCAACACCAGCCTGAATGGATGCAGCCATGACTTCCGTTTTATAAGTATCAACTGAAATAAAGGCATCACTATGGGTTTTAACCAATTCAATCACTGGCAGAACACGATTTAACTCTTCATCCAAGGAAACGGGGGTAGCGCCTGGACGAGTTGACTCCCCACCAATATCAATAATAGCCACACCGGATTCATTCATGATATCCAGTTGATGTAACATGGCTTCCTTTTGATTAAATTGCCCACCGTCTGAAAAAGAATCTGGGGTAACATTGAGAATTCCCATAAGTAAAGGGTGTTTGTCTGGTTGCTGAAGGACTTCGGTTAAACGCATTATCATTTTCTCTTAAAGACAAAAAACACAAAACCCCCATAAATGGGGGCTTTAATTAAACTAAAGAGTGAAACCCATATTAATGGAGTTTTGGTTCACCATTTTCAACAGGCTCATCCGAACTGAGATCCGTTTTAACCGCGTCTGATGCCTGTTCGGGCGCATTTGGCGGAGTTGAATCGTCTTTTTCAGAAGAACGATCCTGCCAATCCTTAGGTTCCCCTGGATCTTCACCAGCCATCAGTTTTTTAATTTGATCCGAATCAATGGTTTCATATTGCAATAACGTGTCAGCCATGGCATGCAATACAGAAAGATGATCCGTTAAGATCTGTTCCGCTCTTTGGTAATTACGATCAATAAATAATCGGATCTCTTCATCAATTTCCTTAGAAATTTCTCCAGAGACATTAGCATTACGAGAAGTGCCCATCAAACTGCCATTGTCTTCCTCTTCATACATCAGCGGTCCAAGTTTTTCCGACAATCCCCACTTCGTAACCATATTTCGGGCAATTTGCGTTGCGCGCATAATGTCATTACTGGCCCCAGTCGTCACCGCTTCTTTTCCAAAAATCATTTCTTCTGCGATTCGTCCACCATAAAGACTGGATAACTGACTTTCCAGTTTACGCTTACTATAGCTATAAGAATCTTCTTCAGGCAAATACATAGTCACACCTAAAGCTCGACCTCGCGGCATAATACTCACTTTATAGACTGGATCATGCTCAGGAACGATATAGCCAACAATCGCATGCCCTGCCTCGTGGTAAGCAGTGAGTTTACGCTCATCTTCACTCATAACCATGCTCTTGCGCTCAACACCCATTAAGATTTTATCTTTGGCTTTTTCAAAGTGCTTTTGTGTCACCACACGATCGTTTTCTCTTGCTGCAAATAATGCCGCTTCATTCACTAAGTTGGCTAAGTCTGCGCCAGAGAAACCGGGGGTACCACGGGCTATCACAGCAGGTTCAACATTTTCCGACATGGGCACTTTTCGCATATGTACCTTTAGAATTTGCTCACGGCCTCTAACATCCGGTAAACCAACAGTGACCTGTCTATCAAAGCGTCCAGGACGTAATAAAGCGGGATCTAAAACATCTGCACGGTTCGTCGCAGCGATAACAATAACGCCCTCATTGCCTTCAAACCCATCCATTTCGACCAACATCTGGTTGAGTGTTTGTTCACGCTCATCGTTTCCGCCGCCCATTCCTGAACCACGACTCCGCCCAACCGCATCAATTTCATCAATAAAGATAATACAAGGTGAATGGGCTTTCGCTTGTTCAAACATATCTCTGACACGAGAAGCACCAACCCCAACAAACATTTCAACGAAATCAGAACCAGAGATACTAAAGAAAGGTACTTTCGCTTCGCCAGCAATCGCTTTGGCTAACAAAGTTTTCCCTGTCCCTGGCGGCCCCACCATTAATACACCACGAGGGATATTCCCGCCTAAGTTCTGGTATTTTTCTGGCGCTCTAAGAAAATCAACGATTTCTCCAACTTCTTCCTTAGCTTCATCAGCTCCGGCAACATCATCCAAAGTCACTTTGACTTGGTCGTCACTGAGCATTCGTGCCTTACTTTTACCAAATGACATAGGACCGCCCTTGCCGCCCATACCACCGCTCATTGAACGCATAAAGAAAATCCAAATGGCAATTAACAGCAACATTGGGAACCAAGAAATGAAAATCTGCATAAGCAAACTTTGTTTTTCTGGTGGATTCGCCACGACTTTAACATTATTGTTTAATAAATCTCCCATTAACCCGGCATCGCCAGGGTTATAGGTGGTAAAGGCTTTACCATCCGTATAGGCACCACGAATGGTTCCACCTTCAATCGCAACTTCACTCACAACACCACTACGGACTTGGTCAATGAAGTCCGAATAGGCGACCTGCGATGAACCGCCCATGAATTTTTGTCCACTAAAATGATTAAAAATGGACAACATCACTGTCGCAACTACGATCCAAATTAAAATGTTTTTTAACATATCATTTTTCATAATCCACCTTTGGAATACGTCTATATCGAGCCTTTTAAGGGCTTTTATATTTAAATTAAGAGTGCTACTTTAACACAAAACCCGTGTTGAATAACCCTTTGAACATTGAGGAGTCCTGACTCATATCACGCCAGATCTCATGATTTCTTTCCTAAAGCCAGCAAATACACCTCTGTACTGCGTGGGCGAGAAGCTTTTGGTTTGCGCACAACAACTTTAGTATAGTCTTGTCGAAGCGTTTTCAAGAGCGCATCATAGCCTTCTCCTTGAAAAACTTTCATCAACAAGGTTCCATTCGGTTTTAAAACTTGTTGTGCCAAGTCCATGCTTAGTTCAACCAGATACATAGATCTAGGCATATCAATGCCTTTATTCCCCGTCATATTTGGCGCCATATCAGACATGACTAAATCAATTTCCCTACCGTCTAAGGCCGTAATCAAGGCATTGTAAACTGAGTCTTCTTGGAAGTCGCCTTGGATAAAAGTCACACCAGCATATGGTTCAACTGGCAAAATATCCAGTGCAAAGACCTGTCCATTCGTGCCAATTTTTTGAGCAGTCCATTGAGACCAGCCGCCCGGTGCTGCACCCAAATCAACGACCGTCATCCCCGGATGAAATAATTTATCCTTCTCATCGATTTCTTGTAGCTTATATATCGCTCGAGAACGCCAGCCTTCTTGCTTGGCTTTATTGACATAATAATCATCAAAATGTTCTTTCAGCCAGCTGTTACTTGATTTACTTTTTGCCATATTCTTTAAATCACTTTGTATTCTTTTAGAACTGTGCTATAAATTAGCGCTTTAATACATAACGCACAATTTTGGAAACACCATGTCAGATAAAAACGCTCTTTCAAATACTCAAAAACGCTTTTTAAAGGGGATTGCTCACGGCTTAAACCCGGTTATTTTAATCGGTGCCAACGGTTTAACTGAGGGTCTTATGAAAGAGCTTGAAAAGTCTTTAGCCCATCACGAATTACTTAAAATCAAAATTGCGTCCGCCGAAAGAGAAGACCGCAAAGAAATTATTGAAACCATTGTAAGCAGCACTCAATCCCAATTGGTGCAATCTATTGGTAAAGTTGTGGTGATTTATCGCCAAGCCAAAGAGCCTTTATTACAACTCCCAAAATAATATCATGATCTAAAGGTTAAAGAAGCGCTAAGCCACGTTGTAAATCCGCTTGAATATCTTTCAAGCTTTCAAGCCCAACCGAAATTCGAATTAAATTATCCGTAATGCCCGCTTTTTGCTTGGCTTCATCTGAAACCCGCGCATGAGTGGTGGTTGCCGGATGAGTAATGCTGGTTTTCACATCCCCTAAATTTGCGGTTATAGATAACATCTGGGTTTGATCAATGACTTTCCAAGCCTCTTCCTGCCCCCCTTTGACTCTAAAAGAGAGTAACCCACCTGCGCCAGTTTGTTGTGATTTTGCCAAGTCAAACTGCGGATGTGAGGCCAGGCCTGGGTAAAAAACCCGCTCCACTGCCGAATGAGACTCTAACCATTCAGCCAGTTGCTGGGCTTGCCGGCAATGTGCATCCATTCGAATCGTTAGGGTTTCTAAACCTTTTAAAAAAACCCAAGCATTAAACGTACTCATCGTCGGCCCAGCCGTTCTTAAAAAGCCTCGGACCGCATCCCCTACAATCGATTCGGGACCAACGACAGCCCCGCCAACCACTCGACCTTGGCCATCCAAAAACTTGGTTGCCGAATGAATGACAATATCTGCACCTAATTGCAATGGTTGTTGCAAAGCAGGTGTACAAAAGCAATTATCTACCACCAGTAAAATCTGATGCTGATGAGCCAAATCAGACAAAGCACGAATATCAGCAATTTCAGTTAAGGGGTTTGAAGGTGTTTCTAAAAAGAAGGCTTTCGTTTTAGGAGTGATGGCGTTTGTCCAACTAGTCAAATTTGTCTGTTCAACAAAAGTCACTTCTACGCCAAACTTCTGTAAGTATTTTTCAAATAAAACTTTGGTGGTTCCAAACACACTTTGTGAAGAAACAATATGGTCCCCCGCTTCTAGCAGCCCCATAAAGGTAGATAAAATGGCCGCCATTCCTGAAGAAGTAGCGACACAACTTTCGCCGCCTTCTAATTGCGCTAAACGCTTTTCAAAGGTTCTAACGGTTGGGTTAGTAAAACGCGAATAGACATTACCCTCTTCCTTGCCGCTGAACCGATCAGCTGCTTGCTGTGCGGAGTGATAACGGAAGCTGGAGGTTGGAAAAATCGCTTCGGAATTCTCTTGTTCTGGCGTTTGATCATAGCCTGACCGAATCGCCAAGGTCGCTAAATCAAAAGAGTCAGTCATCGGAAGCTCCATTATAAATGCCGACAGATTCTTGGCCAACCAATGTCTGTTTCGACTGGGCATCATCATTTCGTGAGACATCAATTGAAGTTAAATATTCGGCGGTAATATCGCCCGTGACATAAACACCACTAAAGCAGGAAGTATCAAATTCGTTAATATTTTTGTTACCCTGACCAACTGCTTCAATTAAGTCATCCAGTTTTTGATAAAACAGACGATCCGCACCAATATAATCGGCAATTTCATCAATTCCACGTCCATTTGCAACTAACTCACTGGCACTAGGCATATCGATGCCATATACATAGGGATAGCGCACTTCAGGTGCTGCTGACGCAAAATAAACCCTTTTGGCACCAGCATCCCGTGCCATCTGCACGATTTCACCAGAGGTGGTTCCACGGACAATTGAATCATCCACCAACAGAATATTTTTACCTTCAAATTCTAAAGGCACTGGGTTGAGTTTTTGGCGAACCGATTTTTTACGGTGTTTCTGCCCCGGCATAATAAAGGTACGACCAATATACCGGTTCTTGATAAACCCTTCACGATAGGGCTTTCCAAGTTTATCAGCCAGCTGTAGCGCTGAAGTACGACTGGTATCAGGAATCGGCATGACCACATCGATATCGTTATCTGGCCAAGCTTCCAAAATCTGTTCAGCTAATTTTTCACCCATTCTTAAACGTGACTTATAAACTGAAATGTCATCAATCATTGAATCAGGGCGTGCAAAATAAACAAATTCAAAAATACAAGGACTGTATTGCGGGCTTTCGGCACATTGCTTAAATTGGATTTCATTATTTCCGGTAATCACCACCGCTTCGCCCGGTGCTAAATCTTTCATAATTTCAAACCCAGCAGCATCCAAAGCGACACTCTCTGAGGCCACCATATAATCAGTACCAAGATCGGTCACTCTTTTGCCAACCACGACCGGACGCAACGCAAACGGATCTCGGAATGCAAACAAACCGATGCTGGGAATAATTCCAACGGCGGCATAGCCGCCTCTGACGCGTTTATGAACCCGCTGAATCGCGTTGAAGATATCCTCAGCATCAATAAACAGCTTCTTTTGTTGCATCAATTCATGGGCAAAAATATTGAGTAACACTTCGGAATCGGAGTTGGTATTTAAGTGACGTAAATCTTGTTGGTAGATTTCTTTACTGAGTTGGTCCGCATTGGTTAAATTACCATTGTGCCCCATTGCGATACCGTAAGGCGAGTTCACATAAAAAGGTTGTGCCTCAGCACTTGATGAAGATCCCGCTGTCGGATAACGAACATGGCCAATCCCGCTATTACCGATTAAATCACGCATGTGGCGTGTTCTAAAAACGTCCTTGACCATGCCATTGTCTTTGCGCTGATAGAGACGTCCATTCGCGCAGGTAACGATACCCGCGGCATCTTGACCACGATGTTGCAAAACCGTTAAAGCATCATAAATTTCTTGATTAACAGGTGAGTTTGATACGATTCCAACAATCCCGCACATGATGAGTTATCTCCGATTAATGTACCCAAACTTGCATAACAGCCATAAGCGCATTGGGTGGGCGCTTAGGTTTTTAAAATCTATACCGTAATAAAAGCGTAGCAATTTTAACGCTTACACGCTTCATCAATTATTTACGTTTTTAAACTGCCCTTTTATCAAAATAGATTCAATCCGTAACAACTGATTTAATCTCGCTTGATCCTTCAGGGCGATTGATTCATCTTGATAAGGTCCTACACGAACGGAATAATACCCATTTTTCGGAAAGAACTTAACGAAGGCATCATAGTCATATTTTAAGCGTTCTTTTAACGCCTCTGCCGTAGCTTTTGTCTTATAAGCCACTAGTTGAATCACCCAATTCACCGTTTGCCCTTCAGCGGGTGTCGCTGACTTTGGCGGTGAATTCTTTGCACGGGTGCTATTTTTAACCGTTTGACTGTCAACATCCTTTGAAGAGGATTTTTCAATCTGTGGCGTATCCGCTTTAGTAACAGGCGCATCACTTTCTTTTGCCGCCTGAATCACGTCCGAAGTAGGTGATTGATCCAATTTTTTTGCAGGTAATGCAAATGGCTTTTCAATGAGAACCGATTGGTTTTTGGGTTCGTTCACCGCTTGATCCGGATCAAAATTAACCGGGTGACTGTACCAAGTGGGCACAATAATCACCATCAACCCCAACCAAAAGAAAGCACCTGTTAAACGGTATTTAACAGAGGTATTTTCATATTGTGATTCTGAATCATCCATTATTCAACGTTGCCAATGTTTGAGAGACGGTTAAAAAAGAGCCCCATGCTAATACCGGCACAGGTGCCACCTGTTTTGCTGTCAAAACGGCCTCTTTTATGGTCGCGCATTTTACAATATTCTGAGCCAAAACGCCTGCTTGTTGCAATGAATCTGTCAAGTGTTGCAAAGATGCACTTCTCGGCTCCAACAGATCAGCAATATACCAGGTATTGATATAGGGTAATAAAGCCCGAATCATCGGCTGAATATCCTTATCTGCTAACGCAGAAAAAACAGCAACCATTGGTTGAGGTTGTGTTTTTAAAAAGTGCGCTAATGCGTTTGCGGCTTGCGGATTATGTGCCACATCCAGCCACCAGGTTTGTTGTTCAATCAACATCTCCTGTAACCGACCAGGATGTTCAGTTTGTTGCAAGCCGGATGCGATGGCAGATTGGGTAACCGGTAATGACGGTTGAAGACTAGAAATAACCGCAACCACTCCTGCTGCATTTTGATATTGAAAGTCCCCTAATAAAGCAGATGGCGGTAAATTTTCGTAGGATGAAAGTTGATTGGTTTCCGCGGTTAAAAATGACCAGGCCTGGTCATTTATTTCAATCCAAAAGTCTTTTTTGAATTGGTTTAACGGAACTTGGTTTGCGAGTGCATACTTGACTAAACTGTTAGGTACTTCTGGGTCAGAGCAAATGCAAGGATGTCCGCTTCGCATAATACCCGCTTTTTCCAATGCAATTTGATTGAGATCACTGCCTAGCCAGTCTTCATGATCCAGACCAATGGCCGTTATTAACGCGATATCTGCATCCAATAAATTGACGGCATCTAAGCGTCCGCCCAACCCCACTTCTAAAATCACCAAATCTAATTTTGATTGGAAAAACAACCATAAGGCCGCCAAAGTTGCATATTCAAAGTAAGTGAGTTTAATACCGTCTCGAAGCGACTCAATGGTTTTAAATGCTTCAACAATTTCGACATCTGTGGCAAGCCGTCCTTGAAGTCGAATGCGTTCATTAAAACGAATAATATGGGGAGAACTATAAACCCCAACCTGATAGCCAGCCGCCTCATAGATCGCTGCCAGCATAGCGACGCTGGATCCCTTTCCATTGGTTCCGGCAACGGTAATCACAGGCATTGGGTAAGGCAATAAGCCCAGTTTTTGGGCCACCACTTGAACCCGTTCAATGCCCAGATCAATTTCGGCATGATGCATTGCCAACAACCAATCTAGCCAATCGACTAAATGTAAAGTATTTGGCATCGCAGTTGAGGTTGACTGACTGTTCACCCGGGTTTAAGCAGGCTTTTTAAGTAACATACGACAAATGGAAGCTAATTCACGACTCAAATGATGGCGGTGAACAATACGATCTATCGCACCATGCTCTAATAAAAACTCACTGCGTTGAAAACCTTCGGGCAGTTTTTCACGCACGGTTTGCTCAATCACTCTCGGCCCAGCAAAACCGATTAGCGCTTTAGGTTCAGCAATATTTAAATCGCCCAACATCGCAAAACTGGCAGAGACGCCGCCCATCGTTGGATCAGTCAACACCGAAATGAATGGTAACTTTTCAGCTCGCAAACGCCCCAATGCCGCACTGGTTTTGGCCATCTGCATGAGTGAAAAAAGCGCTTCCTGCATCCGCGCGCCACCACTGGCTGAAAAGACAATCAAAGGACAACGCAATTCAATCGCTTTATTAACGGCTCTAACAAATTTTTCACCCATGACTGAACCCATGGAACCGCCCATAAACTTGAATTCAAATGCGCCGGCAACGACATCCAACCCCTGAATTTTACCGGTCATAGTGACAAACGAATCTTTTTCCCCAGTAGCCTTTTGAGCTTGAGAAATACGCGTCTTATAGGGTTTAATATCTTTAAATTTTAGTGCATCAACGGGGGTCACATCGGCACTGATTTCACTGCCTGTGCCTTCGTCAAAGAAGGCTTCTAAACGTTGACGTCCTCCCAGTCGCATATGATGGTCACATTTTGGGCAAACTTCCTGATTGCGCGTCACTTCTGAACGATACAAAGTACTTTCACATTTGGGACACTTGGTCCATAATCCTTCAGGAACGTTTTTTTTACGATCCGTTACCTGTTTGATACTGGGTAAAATCTTTTCAAACCAACTCATGTTTTTCTCCAAAGTCGCCGTTTGTTTGAGTACCTAATTAGTTAGGCCTCTGCATCAGCTCGATCGATTGCTTCTCTAAATTCGCGCATTTTATCATTTAAATGCCCTTGTATATCCGATAATTGTGATTTAGCATGCTTTTCAATAATGGAAACCAACGCAGACCCAACAATGACCGCATCGGCTAACTGCGCCATTTGATAGGCGGTTTCACCATCACGAATTCCAAAGCCAATTGCCACTGGCATCGCCACTTTTTGTTTTAAATGAGCGACATGCTGAGCCACATCCGCGACATCAATTTGATTAGAGCCCGTCACCCCTTTTAATGAAACATAATACACAAAGCCACTGCCTTTTTCGGTGACTGCCGTCAAACGGCTGTCGGGTGTGGTAGGCGATACTAAGAAAATTCGATGTAAATCAGATGATTGCAACTGCGCAAAATAGCCTTCCGACTCTTCAGGAGGCATATCCACCGTCAAGACTGCATCTACACCAGCTTGCTCTGCGGATTTTGCAAATTCATCCCCACCCATGGCTTCAATCGGATTTAAATAGCCCATTAGAATAATGGGCGTCTGCAAATCGGTCTTCCGAAATTCGGCGACCATCGCCAGAATTTGCCGTAGATTAACTTCATGCACCAATGCGCGTTCCACAGCTTTTTGGATCACAGGACCATCCGCCATTGGATCAGAAAAGGGCACGCCTAATTCAAGCATATCAGCACCGCACTCAACTAGGCCATGCATTAGTGAAACCGTCATTCCTGGATGAGGGTCTCCTGCGGTAATATAGGGAATTAAAGCTGTTTTGTTAGCCGATTTCAATGCGGCTAAGGTTGTATCAATTCGATTCATGTTAAAATTCAAACCCTTCGATTTTTGCAATGGTATTCATATCCTTATCTCCGCGACCCGATAGATTAACAATAATCGATTGATCAGGTGACAAGGTCGGTGCCAATTTAGTGGCATAGGCCAATGCATGACTACTTTCCAATGCTGGAATAATCCCTTCCATTCGAGTTAAGTCGCGACATCCTTGCATGGCTTCATCATCATTAATGGCAACATAATTAACGCGGCCAATATCTTTTAACCAAGCATGCTCTGGACCAACGCCAGGATAATCTAACCCAGCTGAAATGGAGTGAGTCGGCGTAATCTGGCCATTTTTATCTCCGATTAAATAAGTTCGATTCCCATGAAGCACACCTATCCGACCTTGGCATAAAGGCGCTGCATGTTGACCTGTCTCCAATCCATGACCGGCGGCTTCCACTCCAAAAATCTGAACAGCCTCATCTGGTAAAAAATCATAAAACAGGCCAATCGCATTGGAGCCGCCACCGACACAAGCAATCAAAGCATCAGGGAGTTTCCCTTCTTTTTCAAGATGTTGCAGCTTAGCTTCACGTCCAATAATAGCTTGAAAATCCCTTACCATCGCTGGATAAGGATGGGGACCGGCAACCGTGCCAATAATATAGAAAGTATCATCAACATTGGTCACCCAGTCTCGCATGGCTTCATTAAGAGCATCTTTCAAGGTCCGCGTACCGGATTCCACGGCAACGACTTCAGCCCCCAACATTTTCATTCGAGCGACATTTGGTGCTTGACGAACCACATCTTCAGCCCCCATATAAACCACACATTCCAAGCCTAAACGCGCAGCAACCGTTGCACTGGCAACGCCGTGCTGCCCTGCACCCGTTTCGGCAATAATACGGGTTTTGCCAAGTCGTTTCGCCAATAGCGCTTGACCAATGGTATTATTGATTTTATGCGCACCCGTATGATTTAAGTCTTCTCGTTTTAAGTAAATTTTGGCACCGCCTAAAGACTCGGACCAACGTTTGGCAAAATATAAAGGGCTGGGGCGACCCACATAATCTTGAAAATCTTGAGTCAATTCTGCAAGAAAATCAGCATCATCCTTTAGCTGGTTATACTGTTTATTCAAGGTTTCTAACGCCGACATCAAGGTCTCAGGCGCAAAAATGCCTCCATAGATACCAAAGTGACCGTGAATATCCGGGTATTGCGAATAATCTGTACTCATACTCATCCTATTATTTTAAATCGTTGTAGTAACCTCAATCCTGATGCTATAGTAAATTTGAGCATCATCTGTTTTACTTAAAGGTTTGATTAATAAATGCCGCTATTTTTACAGCCGACTTTTTACCTGGGTGTTGTTCAACACCGCCACTGACATCAACCGCCCAAGGTTGAACCCGATCAATTGCCTGAGCAACATTGTCTGCAGTTAATCCGCCTGCAAGAATAATGGGCAAGGAAATCTCAGTGCGTTTTTCAGGGGTCACCCAGTCCCAATTAAAAACTTCGCCTGTTCCGCCCGCAACCCCTTTTTTGTAGGTATCCAAAAGCAACCCTTGGCTATCCGAAAACTGATGAGCCAAATGGCTCAAATCGGTCTCGGCCTGCATCGCAACAGCTTTAATATAGGGTCGATCAAATTGTTCACAAAAGGCTGCCGACTCCTGTCCATGAAATTGCAACAGGTCAATACCTAAGGTCTCAATGGCCTGTTGCACTGCATCAGAACTGGGGTTTACAAATAACCCTGTCCGAGTAATAAACGGAGGCAAAACACGAAAAATGTCCCAGGCCTGGTCAACTTTGACAGCCCGAGGACTCTTTTCATAAAAAACGAACCCTAATGCATCAGCTCCCAATCGAGCGGCACTTAAACCATCTTCAGTGGAGGTAATACCGCAAATTTTGACACGCGTTCTGTGCATTATAAATCTGATCCTTGCCATAACAAACGATTGAGTGATTGTTGTGGAATCTTAAATTCTGCTGGATAAATGGCATTAACAAAATATAGCCCTGCTGCAGGTGCCGTGACCCCCGCTTGTGTTCGATCGCCTTTCGATAATAAATCAGCTATCCAATCTGCCGATTTCTCCGCTCGGCCAACAACCATTAAGCTGCCAACAATATTGCGTACCATGTGATGTAAAAAAGCATTTGCTTGAATATCGACAAATACAAAATCCTGTTGGCGCGTGACCGAAATAGATTGAACCTGACGTCGCGCATGTGCTGCTTGACAACCTGCAGCTCGGAACGCGGAAAAATCCTGTTCACCGACCAACGCCTGTGCTGCCAAATGCATTTGCTGTTCATTCAGTGGTCGCCCTTCCCATGTAACGCGGTTGGCTAGGATGGCCGAATGAACGGGGCGATTGAAAATCACATAACGATACTGCCGCGCCTGAGCGGAAAACCGAGCATGAAAATCCTCGGCAACGGGTACCGCCCAAGTCACCCGAATATCTTGCGGTAATTGGGTATTAACGCCTTGAACCCAAGCCCGAATAGGCCGTTGCGAGTGACTGCAAAAATGTGCCACTTGGCCAATGGCATGAACACCGGTATCAGTCCGACCCGCACAATGCAAACTGATCGGCTCATTCGCTATATTCGATAATGCCTGTTCCAATTCTTGCTGAACTGAAATGCAATGTTGTTGGAATTGCCAGCCACAATAAGCCGTTCCTTGGTATTCAATACCAATCGCAAATTTTGATGGCATCCGCTTAAATGTGGTTTTGAATTAACAGCTCGGCAATTTGCACCGTATTGGTAGCTGCCCCTTTACGCACATTATCGGCCACAACCCATAGGTTCAAGCCATTTTCAAAAGAGATGTCTTCTCGAATTCGCCCAACATACACCGGATTGGTATCGGCTGCATCAGTCACTGCTGTCGGATAACCGCCATCCTGGTGCTCATCAATTAAGACGATGCCTTCTGTTTTCTTAAACAACGCCTTAGCTTCTTCAGCCGTTATTTTTTGTTTGGTTTCGATATGAATCGCTTCGCTATGACCATAAAAAACGGGAACTCTGACAGCGGTAGGGTTCACCTTAATCGTGTCATCTTCCATAATTTTATTCGTTTCCCAAACCATTTTCATTTCTTCTTTGGTATAGCCATTTTCTTGGAAAACATCAATTTGCGGGATACAGTTAAAAGCAATTTGCTTAGGGTAAACATTGCATTCAACGGATTTCATATTGAGTAAATTGGCTGTTTGAGTTGCCAACTCTTCAATCGCTTCCTTACCAGATCCTGAAACAGCCTGATAGGTACACACATTAATACGGCTAATACCCACTGCATCTTGAATCGGTTTTAAAGCCACCAACATTTGAATGGTTGAACAATTCGGGTTAGCGATAATGCCTCTGTTCTTATAACCAATCACCGCATCTGGATTGACTTCAGGCACCACTAAAGGGATATCATCGTCGTAACGAAATTCAGAAGTATTGTCCACCACAATACACCCAGCTGCCGCAGCCTTAGGGGCATATTCTCTAGAAATACTTGCGCCTGGTGAGAAAAGACCAATTTGAACTTTTGAAAAATCAAACGTCGCCAAATCTTCAATTTCAATCCAATGACCTTTAAACTCGAGTTTTTTTCCAGCAGATCGACTACTGGCTAACAGGTGCAGATTGCCAACAGGAAAGTTTCTTTCTTCTAGAACTTTTAAAATAGTTTCTCCAACGGCACCAGTTGCACCGACGACGGCAATATCATACTGTTTTGTCATTTTGATTCCTTTTGCTTTTCATCAGACTGTGCAGCAACATCAGATTTATTTTCGTTTGTCGAAGTCACATGTGATTTTTCAAGTCTTTGTAAAAATTCTGAAATGGCTTGAGGTGTATTTCTTTGTTTCTCAATTTCAGGGAAGCTGACCACTAGGCCGCCTTCTGTTAATTCACGGCTTTCACCGATAAATCGGCCGCCTGACTCGATCATCATTTCACCACAGATGACCTCTCCCAGGACTTTCCCTGTAGACAAAATATCAATGCTTTCGCAAGCGACTTTACCTTCAAGGGCACCACTGACAACAATCGTTTTAGCTTTGACTAACCCGGTAACAGAACCTTCATTCCCAATCGAAACATCGTAATCGGTTTCAACAATGCCTTCAACGCAACCATCGATATGTAAAGTGCCATCTAGGCCCTTGATTTCACCAATTATTTTACATCCCGGAGCAATAATTGTTTTTCCACCCGCTTCACGCGTTCTTGAATCATTTGACTTAAAGATCCCCATGGCACCCCTTTTACCTCTTTAAAAATTCCATCATAATTTTTTAAATTCCAGTTGATGAAAGCGACTGGATTTAATTTCCGTTGAACAAAACTTATTTCATAATGCAAGTGTGGACCAGAAGAAAGTCCGGAAGAACCGATTTCACCAATTAAAGTGCCTTTCTTAATGACTTGTCCAGTTTTGACATGTAATTTACTCATATGACCGTAGAGTGTTTTAAAACCATAGTCATGCGAAATAATTACCAAACGTCCATAGCCACTTCGTTTGTGATAGCCAGCATACTCAACTGTACCATTTGCGGTTGCAATAACACCATCACCATATTTCCCACGATAGTCAATCCCGCGATGGAACTCTCTAGAGCCTTTTACAGGGTGAGTTCGCCATCCATAGCTACTACTGACCCCTTTAAAGGTTTTAACAGGTCGATCGTTTGGAATATCTTCTAACATCACCTGCTTTTCCAGTGTGGTTAACTGGGCAATTTTGACCCGATCCAACACCAAAGCATCTTCATCTGACTCAACGCCAATTAAGTCTTCAAGACCCTTTAACGTTTGATCTAAGAATTGGATTTGTTTGGACTTGGTATCCAGTTCTTCCTGAATTTTATGTTTCTCTTTTTCGAGAAGATAATAGGCCTGTTCCCGTTTTTCCAACACCTCGTTGTATTCGGCTTGTGCTGAAATTCGATTGTTTTCAATCGCAACAATTTCTTGATTCAACCACCAAATAATCACCGCAGAACTGGCTAACATCAAAATGATAAACAGCACCACAAACAATGCAAACTTGCGCATAAATTGTTTAAATGAAAAATGGCGTGAACCATGAACATCACTAATGGTAATGGTAAAGTGATTTTTCATTCGATGTGGCACTTTTGAAGGCTTCTCATTAGACTTTAATCAACTGCACTTATAGCTCAGCAACAACCGCTGATCCGATTTCAGAGGTGGACACCTTTTGCATACCTTCAGACCAGATATCCCCTGTTCTAAGGCCTTTATCCAATACACGACTGACCGCACTTTCAATGCGAACTGCCAAGTCCTCACGACCTAAACTATATCGTAACATCATGGCCGCTGATAAGATGGTGGCCAGCGGGTTGGCAATATTTTGTCCAGCAATATCTGGAGCCGAGCCATGACTAGGTTCATACATCCCTTTATTATTGGCATCTAGTGAGGCGGACGCTAACATACCAATCGATCCAGTCAACATAGAGGCTTCATCTGACAAAATATCACCAAACATATTGCCCGTCACCATCACATCAAATTGCTTTGGATTTAAGACCAACTGCATAGCCGCATTATCAACATACATGTGTTGAACTTCAACCTCAGGATAGTCTTTCGCAACCTCATCAACCAGTTCGCGCCAAAGCTCAGTCACTTCCAATACATTCGCCTTATCAACTGAGCACAAACGTTTATTACGTTTCATGGCCGCATCAAACGCCACATGTGCAATGCGTTTGATCTCAGATTCAGTATAGACATAGGTATTAAACCCTTGACGTTCACCATTATCGAGCTGACGAATGCCTCTCGGTTGCCCAAAATAAATACCACCAGTTAGCTCACGCACAATCAAAATATCCAATCCCGCGACCACTTCAGGTTTTAACGTTGAAGCATCGGCAAGTTGCGGAAACAAATAAGCAGGACGTAAATTGGCAAACAATTCCAAATTTGAGCGCAAGGCTAGTAATCCCTTTTCAGGGCGAACAGAAATATCTAAAGATTCCCACTGATAACCCCCAACTGCCCCTAATAAAATCGCATCGGCCTGTTTTGCTTTTTCCAAGGTCGCGTCTGCCAAAGGCACTCCATGCACATCATAAGCTGCGCCGCCTACAAGGTCTTCGGTCATTTCAATGTCTAAACCATCTGCTTGTAATGCCGTTAAAACCTTAACCGCTTCTGCTGTAATTTCAGGGCCAATACCATCACCTGGCAAAATTAAAATCTGTTGGGTCATCAATCCGTCTCTTTATTCTTAAAATTATAAAAGGGTTATTCTGCAGCAAAAAGCCAAGGATTTTTAGCTTTATGTGCCGCTTCAAAAGTTTCAATTTCACTTTGATGTTGTAATGTTAAACCAATATCATCTAAACCGTTTAATAAACAGTGACGACGAAATGCATCAACTTCAAACTGAATGGTTTCTCCAGAGGGCTTAATTATTTGATGTAAATCCAAATCTACCGTCAATTGATACCCAGAGTTTGCAAACACCTCATCAAATAAGGACGAAACCACATCGGCATCTAAAACTATTGGCAAAATACCATTTTTAAAACTATTGTTAAAGAAAATATCGGCAAAACTTGGTGCAATAATGACATCAAAGCCATAATCTTTCAATGCCCAAGGTGCATGTTCACGACTGGAACCACAGCCAAAATTTTCACGCGCCAATAAAATTTTTGCGCCTTGATATTGGGGTTGATTCAGCACAAAATCTTTGCGCAACGGGCGTGCGCTATTATCCTTGCCTGGCTCACCCACATCTTCATAACGCCACTCATCAAACAAATTAACCCCAAAACCAGTCCGTTTAATCGACTTTAAAAATTGTTTTGGAATAATGGCGTCGGTATCCACATTTGCTCGATCCATCGGAGCCACTATCGCGGTGAGTTTTGTAAACTTTTCCATTGTTAATCTTATCCCTTATTGGTTTGAACCAATCAATTGACGCACATCGACAAAATGCCCTGCAATGGCTGCGGCCGCTGCCATTTGTGGGCTGACAAGATGGGTTCGCCCACCCGCGCCCTGACGTCCTTCAAAATTACGATTAGAGGTTGACGCACAGTGTTTACCACTTGGTAAACGGTCGGCATTCATTGCCAAACACATTGAACAACCTGGATTACGCCATTCAAAACCCGCTTCAATAAAAATCTGATCCAACCCTTCGGCCTCTGCTTGCTGTTTAACCAATCCTGAGCCAGGGACGATCAAAGCCTGCTCAACCGATGGAGCGACTTTCTGCCCTTTTAACACTTCAGCTGCTTGACGCAAATCTTCAATTCGAGAATTGGTGCAAGAACCAATAAAAATATAATCAACCGGAATGTCACTGATAGCCATACCCGCCTCAAGCCCCATGTAAGAAAGCGCTCGACGAATCCCATCAGCCTTAACCGCATCCGTTTCTAAACTAGGATCGGGGACTTGACCATTGACTGACAACACCATTTCAGGTGAAGTGCCCCAAGACACTTGCGGCTCAATACTCGCTCCATCCAATTCAATGACTTTATCAAATTCAGCATTCTCATCCGATTTCAAGTCCTGCCAAGCAGCTACAGCGACTTGCCACTGAGCACCTTTCGGCGCAAACGGACGTCCCTTAACATAGTCGATGGTTTTGTCATCAACAGCAACCAATCCGACTCGAGCACCCGCTTCAATAGCCATATTACAAACCGTCATTCGCCCTTCAATCGACATGTCTCGGAACACCTGACCCCCAAATTCAATCGCATGACCATTTCCACCAGCTGTACCAATCTTTCCAATAATGGCCAACACCACATCTTTAGGACCAACACCGGGTTGAAGCGTTCCTTCAACCTTAACCAACATGTTTTTCATCTTTTTTTGGATCAAACATTGTGTTGCTAATACATGTTCTACTTCGGACGTCCCGACACCATGCGCCAAAGCGCCTAAGGCACCATGAGTAGCGGTATGAGAATCACCACAGACCAAGGTTGTGCCAGGTAAGGTCACTCCTTCTTCAGGGCCAACTACATGCACAATCCCTTGGCGGATATCGCCGATGCCAAACTCGGTAATGCCAAATTCTTGTGCATTGGCATCTAGAGTTTGCACTTGAATACGAGAAATCGGATCAACAATATCTTCAACCGAGTCATAAGCCGTCGTCGGTACATTATGATCGGGCGTCGCGAGATTTGCATCAATGCGCCAAGGTTTACGATTTGCCAACCTCAATCCTTCAAAGGCTTGAGGAGAGGTGACTTCATGCAATAATTGACGGTCAATATATATTAGCGCGGTGCCATCTTCTTCTTGTCTGACCACATGGCTGTCCCACAATTTATCGTATAAGGTCTTAGCAGACATTTGATATAATCTCTCTTGTTATTAAAGCGGCCCTTTTATTCGGGGATTAAAACCGCAATGACGTTTATTCAAAGTAGCTTGGTATTATAGCAGTTCAAATTTTTCCGATGATACAAAATAGCGACAATCCACCTGGGATTTTTGCAATGAACTTTTGTTTTCTACCCTAATTGATACACCCAAGGATCCTCATGAATTACCGCATTAAAGAAGCCTTCTATTCATTACAAGGCGAAGGCAAGCACAGCGGACGCCCGGCCATTTTTTGCCGGTTTAGTCACTGTAATTTATGGACAGGCAAAGAGGCGGATCGCGCCATGGCCACCTGCCAATTTTGCGATACCGACTTTGTTGGCACCGATGGTCAAAATGGCGGTGTTTTTGCCACAGCAGAATCACTGGTCAATCATCTTTTGCAGCTTTGGCCGACCCAAAACGACCAGGCCTGGTCAAATCCGTTTGTGGTACTAACCGGCGGCGAACCCTTGCTACAAGTTGATGAAACCCTCATTAACCATCTTCATCAACAGCATTTTGAAGTGGCGGTTGAAACCAATGGCACTTTAAACCCGCCAGCCGGACTCGATTGGATTTGTGTTAGCCCAAAAGCCAATGCACCTTTATTATTGACCTCTGGCGATGAATTAAAATTGGTTTATCCGCAAACCGACCTACTGCCTGAGAAAGTGGCACAGCTCGATTTTAAATATTTTTATTTACAGCCGATGGATGAAACCGATCCAGTTAAACAAAAAGCCAATCAACAAGCGGCTATTCGGTATTGCCTTGACCATCCGCAATGGCAACTGAGTTTGCAAACGCATAAATTATTAGGAATTGATTGAGAATTAAGCAAGCGGATTTTATTTCAAGGCGCACTAACAAGGGTTGTGGTGTTTAAGGCCGCTTTTAAACGCTGAGCAATTTGATTGCGAACACGATAAGACGCCGACTCATTAATCAGCAAAGCAAAAGGTGCCCAGTTAGGGGTTTTCCCCTTAGGGTCAGCGATTTCAATATAACCCGCCAAGGTCGTCACGCCAATCAAGGTACCACTTTTCGCATAAACGTTCGGCAACACCTCAGGCAATAGCTGTCGCCAAGGTTTAAACGCTTCTAATAAGGTAACTAGCTGCCTGGCACTGAGACGATTCTGCCGAGATAATCCTGCGCCATCTTCCAACGAAAAATGCTGCCAACCAAAATAGTGTTGCAAATCCGCTTGTAATAATCTGGCCACTTTTGCTGGCGTTGCTGGGGCACCATATCGTTCCGCACTCATCATCAACACCAACTGATTGGCAATAAAGTTGGTTGAATAACGCATCATTGGCTGAATCATTTCAGCTAAGGTGAGACGATTAAAATGCTGATAAACCAACTCAGCGTCATCATCCATGCCAGAACGCCACTTCACTGGCTGTTCAATACGAATGCCTTGTTGTGTTAAAAAAAGGCTTAATAACTCCGCGAAATACTGTTCACAGCGTTTTGAATCACTCCCCAAATTGATACGACCTTGTGATAAGTCTGCCTCTGGACGACTGGCCCAACTTTTTGCCAGCGGTGTTAATGGTGTTTGAGGTTCAGCAGAAACCAACACGCCCTGCTGACGCTTTATATTGAGGGTATTAAAGTTGGCGGCTAGAGCGCTGGGGATCGCATCATAAGGGTTTTGAGAGGCAGATCGACCGGGCAAAATAACCTGACTTTTAAAGTGATCGGTATTCAAAGCCAAATGCGAAATTTGATCAACGCCTTGAGACTTTAGACGCTCCGCTAATTGCTTAGCTAACCGTTCAATTTCTTCCGAAACCAAAAACGGATCTCCATAGCCTTTCACCGTTAGCACAGGTGACGACTGTGATGATTGATTCAGGTAAAAATCGGTATGAAATCGATGAGATGGCCCCCATTGTTTTAGTGCTAAAAACGCCGTAATTAATTTGGTGGTTGAGGCCGGTATCATGGCCTTGTCGGCATCTTTCATCATCACAGGCTGTTGTTGTGGGTTGAGTAGTAATAAGCTAGCATTTTCGAGCTCAGCAAAAGCAGTCGGCAGCGATTGCGCCTGTAAGCTTATCGGCAACATCCATACGCTTAAATACAGGAGCCAGCGCACAGAGAGTCTGCTTTTGTTTAAATAGCCTAGGTTGAGCACAAACAAAAAGTCCTTTCGATTAACACCATGAACGCTTTATTTTACCTATTTATCGTCAGTCAAAATAAAATATTGGCAATACACGTTCATGACGAAGATGCTAAAATAATCTGTTCATTTAAAGACAAACCCAACGATACCCTAGATCAACATTAAGAGAAAGGAACCCAGCGATATTATGCAAGTTCAAGATATGGAAAAATTCTCGCAAATCCTTAGTTGGGTGTTTAGTTATTATGAAAAAGATTTAACCGATCTGACCTTTGAAATGTACTGGAACGGCTTAAAAGATTACAGTATTGAAGAAGTGCAGGCGGCTTTTAATGCCCATCTACAGCATCCAGAAGAAGGCCGCTGGTGGCCCAAAGTGTCCGACATTATCAAAAACTGTAAAGGCGGCACTATGGATAACGCCTTACGCGCTTGGAACGAAGTGGAAACCGCCATTCGAAAAGTCGGGGCTTATCAGGACGTGGTCTTTCACGACCCATTAATTCATCAAATTATTCATAAAATGGGCGGCTGGATGGCGCTGTGCGATATTCCCGATGAAAAATCTTTAACCTTTAAGGCCAATGAATTTAAAAATGCCTATCGTGCCCTTTACGGCACGCCTGCGCAACACCAACCTCCTGTCGAGTTGACCGGTATCATCAATGCCCAAAATGCCAAGCTAAAAGGCGCCAAAAAGAACCCGCCAGTCCTGATTGGAGATCCTGTGAAGGCCAGGCAAGTCATGCAACAGCTTTGTCGTGCCGACAACTTAATCACTATTAGTCACGAGACTGATAAACTGGTCAAAAGTTTACAAAATCAAACTCAGTCTAATTAACCATGCAAATTCAATTTGACACCCAAGTTGCCGAAGCGCTATCGATCCATGAAGCCATCTTTCTAGGATGGATACAGCACAATTACGACCAAGCCCCCATCAAAACGGATGCGCTCGAAAGCCTATTCGCTTTTTGGAATGATGAACTGCTCCACAAGGTGCTACTGCGGCTGGAAAAGCGCCAGATTATCAGTGTGCGTCGCAATCAAAAAGGCTATTGCATTTTTACCATTAACCCTACCACCTTTCAGCAACAAACCGGACTCTCCCTTGAAGCCGATGCCAATTTACGTAGTTCAGAACCCTTATTGGACGATAACTTAAAGAAACACTTAAAACGCTTTGAAGGCACCGACACTCTACTCAATAAAAATCTGTCTCGATTATTAAAGGATCAAACCGAATCACTATTGCTTTATGCGCAACAAGAAGGGCTATCTGAAGCCATGGCCAATCAAAGCTTTGACAAGTTTCTACACTATGTTGCGGCCAACCCAGATCGCTTTTGGAACAGTGACCTAGTTGCCTATTGGCGGTTCTGGGTCAGTAACAGCAAAGACAAACAGCAACAAAACCAGACACCCGGCAACGGCAAACGTGCCGCCATTGAGAGATCGGCTCAAACCGCAGCCAGCAACTGGTTAAAGAAGAAATCTCAAGATCCACAGTTGTACCACTCCCCTAAAATTACCCACGAATAACGGGCTAAAACGACCGGGCCTGGTTGCTTTTAAGCGATTTTTCGACCATCTCAAAGCTTGAGTCATAGTTTCAAGTATCAATTTTGTGTAAGCTATCAATAACCCACTTATCTACTAGGATATTGTTATGCGCATTCTGATCTTGTTATCATATTTCGTTAGTAGTCTATTTGTTCAAGCCTATGCTCAGGAGGTCAAGATGTCTGATAGCCAAACCGCAAATAAAACCGAATCCATTGTGTTTGCGATGGGCTGTTTTTGGGGTGCCGAAAAACGCATGAGTGCGATAAAGGGCGTGCTAGATGTTGAAAGCGGTTATGCGGGTGGCGATCAACCTCAGACTAGCTATGAACAAGTCTTAAGGCTTGAAAAACAGATTCGGATGGGGATGAGTCAAGCGCGTAATCATGCCGAAGTGATTAAAGTGACCTTTGATCCACAAGTCGTCTCGCTTGAAACCCTACTGATTCACTTTTGGGAGAATCACAATCCCACTCAGGGCGACCGTCAGGGCAATGATATTGGCAGTAACTATCGAAGTGCTATCTACACTCAGTCACCTAAACAAGCCAATTTGGCGGAAGCCACCAAACAACAATATCAAGTTGCTTTAGATAAGGCCGGCTACCCCAAAATCACCACCGAAATTGCACCGTTACGTCACTACACATCCGCGGAAGAATACCACCAGAATTATCTGCAAAAAAATCCCAATGGCTATTGTGGCTTAGGCGGAACTGGCGTCAAATATCCAAATACGACACCCTCCACTTCAACTACCGCACCAACCGATCCTGCGACTACCTTATCGGCAAAAGACTTGAACAAGTCATTACAATTAATTGTTTTTGAAGCAGAAGAATGTCAATATTGCAAAGCATTTAAGCAAGAAATTTTATCCAACTGGCAATCTGAAGTCGCCGTTGCAACTACCCTAACCCCGCAACCGCCTGCAGGTTGGAAGCTAGCCCAACCGTTATTTGCCACCCCAACCATTGTCTTATTCAAAGACGGTCAAGAGACTTCTCGTTTTACCGGCTATACCGGCGATAAAACGCGTTTTTGGCAATGGCTTGGCTTTCAACTTCTCACGCCACAACAACAGCGAATCGCGTTTGAACAAGGCACCGAACCCGCCTTTAGTGGATCGCATCTTGATGAAAAACGTCCAGGCACCTTTGTGGACCCAATCACCGGTGCGCCACTATTTCGCACCGATACTAAATTTGAAAGTGGCTCCGGTTGGCCCAGCTTTTTTAACCCGGTTGAAGGCGCGATTACTGAACATCCAGACCATAGTCATGGTATGACGCGAACCGAAGTGCGCAGCGCCAGCTCTGGCATTCATTTAGGTCATGTTTTCAATGACGGCCCACCACCGACTCATAAGCGCTATTGCATTAACGGCAATGTGCTTAAATTTGTTGCCGACTAGAAGATAGATTATCTTTGTCTCACAAACGTGATAAACACCTAAATACAGTTCTAGGCATCGCTTAAAATAGTCACATGGACTCTTATCTAACGCTTTTTTTCAGTGCTTTTTTGGCGGCCACGCTTATTCCAGCTGGCTCGGAAGTGCTGTTATTAAGTTTGGCTACATCTGGCGACTCACTTTGGCTGCTTTGGGTTTGGGCCACGGCGGGCAATACACTTGGCTCAATGGTGAATTATGCTTTGGGTCGCTATTTTCTGCACTATCAACAACATCGCTGGTTTCCGTTTAAAGCCGAACGCCTCCATAGTAGCCAGCGCTGGTTTCAACGTTATGGCTATTGGTCATTATTGTTTGCTTGGCTGCCCATTTTAGGAGATGCACTCACATTTATTGCCGGGATGATGCGATTGTCTTTTATTGGGTTTTGTATTCTAGTCGCCATTGGCAAAGGAACCCGTTATGCGCTTTTACTAGGCGCGCTCAGTTGGTTTGGCGGCGCTTAATGGAATGCCCAGCGGGAGCTTCTAAAGGGTTATCTGGCCAACGGTGCTTAGGATAACGCCCTTTCATCTCTTTAATCACCTCAAAATAAGAACTTTGCCAAAATCCAGCTAAGTCAGCCGTGGTCTGAATCGGCCTTCTGGCTGGCGACAACAGTTCAAAGGTTAAAGACACCTGACCGCCAGCTAATCGAGGTGCATTCTGCTCCCCTAGCACTTCTTGTAATTGAATAGCAACTTTGGGCGCCAGTTGTTGGCTATAAACAATAGGCACGCGTTTTCCAGATGGCGCGGTATAAACTGAGGGTGCTTGTTGATCCAACACTTGCAATTGTTCGTAGTTGAGCTGGGCCTGTAATAAGGGCAATAGGTCAACCGCTTGTAAATCTTTCACCGATTGAACATGATTCAAATATGGCGATAACCAGTGGTCATAATTCGATTCTAACCAGGCCTGGTCGAAATTAGGCCAATCTGACTGATACACAGCCAGCCATCTCACTCGACTCAACCACTGCATGGTTTTCTCAGACCAATGCAATAAAGACGGATGTTTCGGCAACAAAGCGGCCAGTGCTTGCTGGAACTCTGCCCGGCTGGGCTTGGGCAAAGTGGTTTCGGATAGGATTAATGCGCCTAACCGAGTGATTTGTTGAGCCGTTACCGTCTGTTTGGCTTCGTCATACTGCAATCGAGGTTCGCAGCGAATTTTGGATTCGAACAGCGACTTAAGCGTATTCACATCGATGGGGGCCGCAAGAAAAATTCTGGCAGCTTGACGCTGCCCATCAATAGCAGCTACCACCAACCAAGAGTGTTGGATAAGGGAATCCTGTTGCGAAAGTATCGCGCCTTTACCATTACTCAGTCGATAGCGGCCGCTTTTATTGGAACGACATTGTGCAATGCGATCGGGAAACCCGACCGCCAATAACCGTCCTGTCTGCGAATGTAACAGGTCAAGCGCCAACTGACTGGGCTGTGCGCCTAATTGTTGTCTAAGGCGCGTCGCTGTTTTTAGCAGTTGCCGCATTAAGTGCGGACGAATTTGTGAGTTTTGGCGATGCTTTGCCGATGAATCTCTCGCAGACTGTATCGCTAGCAAACGTTGTGTCATATCAACATCGTCGGCAGATTGAAACACATCCCCTTCAATCAATAACGCAACCAAATCACACGCCAAATGTTGAATTTCAGCGGATTGGGTTTGGGCAAAAATTAAAATTCTAGCCAAACGTGGATCGATTGACCATTGCGCCGCTTGTTGGCCCCGCGCTGATAATTGGCCGGTTTCCGTTAACAGGTCCAGTGACTGTAATAGGGTTTGAGCCACTTTAAAATGGGCTTCGGGTGGTGGTGTTAACCAATCCAGTTCGTCAATATCATGAACGCCCCATTGCGCCAACTCCATACACAATTGCGTCAACTCAGTTTGGGTGATTTCTTCAGCATCAAAGTCCGCTCTTTGTTGATATTGACTCTCCGACATCAGTCGATAGCAAATGCCCGGCCCTAAACGCCCCGCTCGTCCCTGACGTTGATCGGCTGATGCCTTCGAACAAGGTTGTGTCATTAATCGAGTCATGCCACTAGTCACATCGTAAACCGCTTTACGCACCCATCCTGAATCCACTACCGCATCAATCCCTTCAATGGTTAAGCTGGTTTCGGCTAAATTGGTAGACAACACCACTTTTCGTCGTCCTTGAACGTCCGGCATGATAGCGGCCTCTTGTTCGGCAATGGGCAAACTGCCATACAAAGGCAAAACGACCAGGCCTGGCCAATTTTTAGCCTCCAGTTGATTTTGAAGCCGATGAATTTCCGCTTTACCCGGTAAGAAAACCAGCACATCTTTCTGACTATTTTGTAATGCCCGTTGGATCAGATGAATACAGTCCCCTGACCAGTCATGGAAATGCGTTCCCTTGATGGGCTGTGGCGCATAAACAGTTTTAACCTCAAAGGTGCGACCTGGAACCTGCAAAATGGGGGCTTGCTTTAAATACCGACTGAGAGTGGTTGTTTCGATGGTCGCCGACATCACCAACAGCTTGAGCTCAGGGCGCAATGCGGTTTGAACATCCAAACATAACGTTAAGGCTAAGTCAGCATGAATGGATCTTTCATGAAATTCATCAAAAATAATGAGCCCAACCCCTGGCAATTCCGGGTCTTGTTGCAGGCGTCTTGTTAAGATGCCTTCGGTCACAATTTCTAAACGTGTTTGGGACGAGACGCGCCGATCATTTCGCACATGATAACCAACGGTTTCACCGACCCTTTCTCCTAACTGCTTGGCTAAATAGTTTGCAAGGGTTCGCACAGCCAATCGTCTTGGCTCTAAAAGTATAATGATTTGATTAGAAAACGCTGCAGAGGCCAAAAAGGCGAGTGGCACCAAAGTCGATTTTCCCGCACCGGGTTCGGCTTGTAATACCCAATTTGGATTTTGGCTAAAACCATCGACCAATTGAGGTAAAAACTGTGTGATCGGTAATTCGGTTTGATTATTTGCAGACATGGGGCAAGAGATTTTTATGGATGTCTATTCAGTGCGGCTATTGTAATCGAAAAATACGCCTAAAAAATGCTCAAGTTTCATTCAACGCATTTAAGTACCGATCAATATCGACTTCATCAATTTGCTCGGGCTTTAAATATTGTTGTGCATACTGTTGATAAACGCCTGAGGTCAGTAATAATGCAAAAACCTCTTTATCTAACTGACCCGATTGGCACATATCCAATAAAATATTTAAGGCGACCGATAATTTATTGGCTTTTTTATAAGGACGGTCAGGTGCTGTCAAGGCTTCAAAAATATCGGCAATTGCCATAATCCTTTCCGGTATTGACAATTGAGATGCATCCAATTGGCGAGGATAGCCTGAACCATCCAGCTTTTCATGATGGGTGCCGGCGTAAGTAGCAACACCTTGATAAATGTCTGGGAAAGGTAAATGTTCAAGCATACGTAACGTCATCATCACGTGTTCACTGACCTTAAAGCGCTCTTCTGGTGACAAGGTGCCCTGCTGAATGGTTAAGTTATGTAACTCACCCAAATTATATAATAACGATGGCACGGGCAGTTTGAAGCCCTCTTGGTGATACGCTTGTTCGTCAAAATGACGGCGTGCTATACAGTGTTCAGGTTTATCATCCAACAGTTTTTCAGTAGCAGGCAAAGACTCCTCCTTTGCTGGAAACTCTGCTAGCTGAATGTCAGACAGGCCTAGACGATTATCAAAATGGCGTTGCCAATCTCGGCTACCAATCGCTGTTAACTTTTCACACAGCTCTGCATCGACTCCATTCGTTGCCAAATTTGCCTGCGCAACCAAAGCAAACTCGTGCTGCAACTGGTCTTGCATGGCTTTTAATTTTGCTGTTGCCTGAACCTTATCAACTTGGTTGATTAACGACCGATAATACTGAATTTCTGCATCCCGCCATAACACCTCAAATCGCGTTCTGATTTCATGAATTCGGTTATAAAAAGTATCTAGTTTGGTACTCTTATCCAACACATAGTCAGGTGTCGTAATTTTGCCGCAATCATGTAACCAAGCCCCCATCTCAAATGCTTTTTGTTCGTTCTCATCCATTTGGAAGTTTTTAAAAGGTTGGCTTTCTTCCTGCTTAGCTTTATCTAATATCATTAATGCCAACTGGGGCACTCTGGCACAGTGGGCACCGGTATAAGGTGATTTTTCATCAATTGCTTTAGCAACTAATTCAATAAAGCTTTTAAGCAGTGCATCCTGCTCTTTTTCATGGTTCCTAAAGCTATCGGCCACTTTCAGGAAGGTTTGGGATAATTCATCCAGTTCTTGAATATAAGTCTTAACAGGTGTTACTTGGTCAAAGTTTCGTTTCTCAACCAATTGGTTTCTATGCATTAATTCTCGAATAGGCTTCACTAAAACCGTTGATGAATAATGCGCTAACCATAAAATAATCAATAACACAGCTGTAACCGCCCAAAGAGTCATCGTCCGTTGTTGATTAAAAGGCGCCATCAAGGCTGATTTAGGAACAAAAACTGCCAAATAGTTTTTTTCACTGCCAGTGTAGTTGATCAGACTATATGCCGACAAATAACGCTGACTATCCAAATTAAACTCATAAAAAGTTTTTGCCTCAGCTAACGGCATTCGGTTTAATAATTCATAATAAAGCCGATCGGGTAACGACATCCGATCTAGAGAGGCCTGACCATTGAGTTGCCAACGTTGTTTTAAAGTTTGAAATTCTGTTTGGCTGATCGCGGCTAATGCCCGATTTAAAATGGGAAGTAGATAGTGATAATCTGGATGAAGCATCAACCGCAACTTTTCGGCAGGAAGAGGCATCAACTCATCCATTGGACGATTAAGCTTTAACTGGTTGAGTTGATACTGAGCTTTAAGTCTTGCATAAGTATCTGAATTATCAATCAGCGCATCGGCTTCACCCTTATTAACGGCAATCATCCGACTTAAGGTATCGTCATAGAGTTTAAATTTCAGATTTTTATAACGGTTTAATAAATACTCGGTATTTTTCCAACCCTTTACCAAAGCAAAAGTTAATGATTCAAATACCTTATCATCGATAATATCGCCAACATCTTTATGAGTAATGAGATATTCCCGTATTGGATAATAAGCATCACTAAAACTTCCAATTTCAGCCCGCTGCACCGTATGGAAAATACTGTGAACCATATCCAGCCGACCCGCTTCAAACTGTTTTAGGATCTGTTGCCAAGTATAATCATTAACAAATTGTAGCCTCAACCCTGTTTTAGCCGCAATCAACCGCATGACATCGACTGAAAAACCTTGAGGCTGACCATTGCGAACAAAATCAAAGGGTGCCCAATTCAATTGGTTAGACACCTTCAATTCAGGCGTATTTTCTATTAGAGCTTGCTCCTTAACACTCAGTTTCATGGGGGCTGAAGTTGGTAAGGGCTCTTGTATCTGTCTTGGGCTACTTTCTAATATTCGCTGACCAGCTTCATTAAAAAGGACAACATGACTGTCTGGAGTCGGTTTGAACTTTTCTAGCAACTGGGTCATATGTTGAACAGTATAATCCACAGCCACCACTGATTGGGTGTCTCTAATCCGTTTGGAATAGGTAATACCTGGACTTTTAAGGTGCCAAAATAAATAGGGGTTTGATTTATAGATGCGGGTACTTTTGATAGCCCCCTGATACCAAGGACGTTCAGCGGGGACATAATTTGTAGCCGTTCTTCTCTGGTCAATTAATTGCAACGCTTCATTATAAAAACGATGTTGGTAGGCTTGATCCCCACCGTCTGGAGAAACCTCAATCACACCCCACCGTGCTAATTTCGGTGCCTTTAAAAGTTGCCACAAGTCCGGGCTATGGTTCATATTAATCACTTCAAAAAACCGCCCATCGGCATGACCAATATAAATAGCATAGGCTTCGGGAAAGTTGGTTAATGTTTTGACAAGGGTCTGTAATATGGCTTCTTGAGATTGGTGTTCGGCGGTACTGCTTTTTAAGCTGGGGTATTCTTCAATAAAACTCAACAGAGCTCGACTCTGCTGGTCTAGTATTTTATTTTTAAGTTCAATGCGTTCAAACAATTGTTGAAAACGTTCGGTAACAGATTGATTTGCATATTGATGATTGTAATAGGATTGAATGCCAATCAAAGCCAAAGAGGTGATTGCAATCATCAATAATAAGTGCGTAAAGATGGTGACCTTAATTGAAAATCGCTGTTTTCGTTTAAACATTCTAGATCATTCCTTCTTTACGCACGACAACATGTCTTGCCAATCAAACAATCAGCATTTTTTGATTATCTATTGAATAAGCTTACTGAAGCATGGCCCTTAACATCCAAGCGGTTTTTTCGTGAATTCTCATTCGGTCAGAAACCAATGCCGCAGTCGATTCATCGTTAGCCTGCCCAGCGACGGCTAATACAGATCTGGCTGTTTTAACAACTTGTTCATGACCGCGCGTCAGGTATTCCACCATCTTCATGGCTTCGGGGACTTCTTCCACTTCTTCAATAGATGATAATTTTGCAAAAGCTTGATAGGTTCCAGGCGCCACCACATCCAATGTTCGAATACGTTCGGCGATGTCATCAACGGCAATAGCCAGCTCGGTATAGTGTCCTTCAAACATCAAGTGCAAATCCCTAAATTTCGGCCCCGTCACATTCCAATGAAAATAATGGGTTTGCAAATACAGCGTGTAAGAATCCGCCAGTAATTTTTTTAAACCTTCAGCGATGGCTAAACGATCCGACTCTGAAATACCAATATCAATGGAATACATAATGATCTCCTACAGTTAGCGACTAACCTTTTACTAAATAAGGTTTTTTTCATTATACGTGCCTTTTTTAATATTAAAAGACTTGTTTTATTATGACTACTATCAATGCTTTTTATCCATTCTGAATTAAATATGATTAAACTAGAAGCCTCTTTTTCACAACCTAATAAACCATAAGACCATAACCATGTCGATGATTCAGGGCTTAACCGCCGCCATGCCCATACTAGCCGTTCTCTTTTTCTTGGTCATCTTGCGTTTACCCGCCAGTCGAGCCATGAGCTTAAGCTTTGTTTTGGTAACAGGGTTGGCTTGGTGGGTTTGGCAAATGCCCGGTCAGCAGATCGGTGCAGCCATCTTAGAGGGCTGGGTGATCGCCTCCAGTATTCTCATTATCGTGTTTGGTGCCATACTGTTATTAAACACCCTGAAAGTCAGTGGTGCGATGGATACGATCCGACAAGGCTTTACCCATATTTCACCTGATCGACGCATCCAAACCGTTATCGTCGGTTGGTTATTTGTTGCTTTCTTAGAAGGTGCGAGTGGTTTTGGCACCCCTGCTGCCATTGTTGCCCCGTTATTATTAGCGCTTGGCTTTCCGGCAATGGCGGCTGTGGTTCTGGCGCTGATCGCCGACAGTGGCGCGGTATCCTATGGAGCGGTCGGCACGCCAGTACTAGTCGGTTTGGGACAAGGTTTGGAAAACCCAACACAAACCGAAATACTGCAAATTGCAGTCACCGCCAGTCAAATTGACTTAATGGTTGCCAGCTTTTTGCCTTTGATTATGGTATTGATTTTAACGCGCTTTTTTGGCGGTAATAAAAGTTGGCGAGAAGGCTTAGCTGCCTGGAAGTTTGCCTTGTTGGGCGGTTTTAGTTACACCTTACCTGCTTTGCTGGTGGTTTGGGGGTTAGGTCCTGAATTCCCAGCGATCCTCGGTGGATTAACCGGACTGATGATTACCGTGTTTGCTGCACGTAAGGGCTTTTTGATCCCCAAAGAAACCTGGCTCTTTGACTCGGATCAAACCCTCTATGCTGCAACCCATTTAAAGCCAAATACCCCAGGCCTGGTTAAAAATGACGACTGTATTCCTAGTCAACCCTGCCTGATTAGTGAGCCTGATAAACATCGCCGCATATCATTGGCCAGAGCTTGGCTTCCATATTTGATCGTGGCCATTCTATTGGTGCTGAGTCGCCTAGATTTTTTGCCTTTCAAAGGAATCTTACTGTCAACCAGCATTGAATTTAACCAGCTGTTAGCAACCGATATTTCTGCCAAACTGGTGCCCTTTTATTTACCTGGCAGTTTGTTTATTTTGGTTGCGCTACTGACAATCGTCATCCATAAAGTTCCGATGCGTCAAGCGCGGGCGGCTTGGCTAACATCGATTAAAAGTCTGGCTCCAACGCTTATCGCATTATTAACTTCGGTTCCTATGGTTCGGATTTTTCTACACTCAGATGTGAATAACGCCGAATTATTGAGTATGCCGATGGAGTTAGCGGTGATGGCAGCTGAACATTTTCAATCCAATTGGGCTCTCGCTGCGCCTTTTGTGGGTGCATTAGGCAGTTTTATTGCGGGATCGGCAACCTTTTCTAATATGATGTTTGCTCAATTCCAAGCAGCGACGGCAACGGCAACCGACTTACCCAGCCATTGGATATTAGCATTGCAAATGTTGGGTGCGAATGCCGGTAATATGATTTGTGTGGTGAATGTCGTAGCGGCAGCATCGGTGGTGAATTTAGCTGGAAAGGAAGGTCACATTATTCGCTTTACGCTCTGGCCAATGCTATTTTATGCGCTGAGTGTTGGCGTTATCGGTTGGTTGATTACCACCCAACTGTTATAAACCAAGAGCGAATCAATTTCGACAAACGCGATTACGCCCTGCTTTTTTAGCCTGATATAAGGCTTCATCTGCCAGTTTTAGTAACTGAGATGGGGTGTGGCTTGAGGGTTGATCAATAAAATCAGCCGTTGTAAAACCAACACTGATCGTCACATGATCGGATATGGAAGAATCCGGATGAGGTAATTTGAGCGATTCAATATTTTGGCGAATCGTTTCAGCCATCCTCGCGGCCTTGTCAGCATCATTATTCGGTAATAACACCACAAACTCTTCACCGCCATAACGTGCTGTTAGCTCTCCAGCGCGGGAGGCTGATGAATCAATAGCTTTTGCAACCTGCTGCAAACAGTCATCACCCTCTTGATGTCCCAAAGAGTCATTAAATGCTTTAAAGAAATCAATATCAATCATTAATAACGAAAGCGGACTTTGGTTACGTTCGCCACGCCGCCACTCATTTTCAAAAGTCTGGTCAAACTGACGACGATTGGCAACTTGGGTTAAAGGATCAATATAGGCATATTCTTCTAAAGCACGTTCATATTGCTTCCTCTGACTGACATCCCAATTAACCCCAACCATCTTAATGGGCTTGCCATTATCATCCTTTACAAAAGCCGCCATCACTTGAATATGTTTCTCTCGGCCTTTAGGTGTTCGTAATTGAAATTCGGTATTCAACTCAGCGCCCGTCTTCATGGCATCATCAATTGAACCTTCAACGGCTTGAAGATCCTCAGGTGTCAGCATATTTCGCCATTGTCGATAATGGTCAATAGATTGCCCACCCTCTAAGTCATAAAGACGGCGCATATTGTCATCCCAAATCAACTCATCAGTTTCTAAATCCCATTCCCAAACGCCCATTGAACCGACTTCGGCAGCCAAGTTAAAACGCAATGAAGCCGTTTCTAAAGCCCTTTCGTTTCGTTTCAGTTCAGTAATATCTTGGAAAACCGCAAATAATGCCAAATGATCATAAAGGTCAATCAGTTGCACAAACACCATCACATCCCTTATATCACCGGTTTTGGTTTTGTGTTGCGTGGTAAAACTGACTTCTTCACCAACCTTAAACTGAGCAACCTTGGTTGCAATCTCTTCAGGTTGCTCTAATGCTTCATAGTCTGCAATGGTTAAATCAGCAAACTCTGCTGCTGAATAGCCAAGTTGTTGATGTGCTGTGACATTAAATTCAAATGCTTTTTGGGTTGCAGGATCAACCAGCAATATTCCGACAGGTGATAAATTGAATAAAGTTTGGTAACGAGCCTGAGCTATCTCACTTTTTTTCTGCTGTTTTTTGATATCGGTAATGTCATTAGCCATCACCACAAAGGCTTCCTTGCCGGATAATTGCATTTTCTGAATACGCACCTGCACATCATATTCAGTTCCATCCTTTCGTCGATGAACCGTCTCGTGAATAACAGAGGCTTTTTTTCCACTGATTAAGGGTTCTAGCAGTTCATCAACAAACTGCTGTCGAGAAGAAAATGCGGGGTTGATTTGGTAGGGTTCCATCCTCCGGACTTCATCAAGCGTGTACCCGAGGTTTTTCAAAGCCGATTGATTCAGGTAAGTGAATTTTAGGGTTTCCGCATCAAACACAAAGACTTCATTGAAACTGTTATCAATAATCAATCCAAGTGATTGCAGTTGATCTAAATTCAGCTTGTATTCGGTAATGTCTTGAACAACCCCAAACATCATTAAGGGTTGCCCTTTTTCATCATACTGAACCTTACCCGACTCAAGCAGGTAAACCGATCGCCCTGTTGAAGCAAGTCTTATCCAATGTTCAAATTGATACGGGGATTTATTTTTAATAGCTTGATCAATCGCATCCATCAATGCCGGTTGATCAGCGTCATCTATATAGGATAAAAACCGCTGAAAGGTTGGTTTAAAACTCTGTGGGGGCTCATCAAATAGCTTAAAGACTTCATTAGACCATTCAATTTCATCAGTGAGCATATTCCAAGTCCAACTGCCTAAACGCGCAATTTCCTGCATTTTTTCCAACTGAAATTGGCGTCGATCTTTTTCTTGTTCTAATTGTTTGATGGCCGTTAAGTCTTCATAAATGGCCATGACATCTTGGTTGGGTAGCTTAACCACCGTATTTTTCCGCCAGCCTTGTAAACGGTCATCGTGATATAACTCTTTGTCTAAGGTTTGTGTTTTCCCAGTTTGATAAACCTGCTCAAGCACATCATATAAACCAAATTCTTTATCGGCGGGGAACACATCGAGTAGTTTTTTATTTAGGAGGCTTTTTCGATCAAGCTGCTCAGTTTGTTCAACCAGATGATTAAAATCAACGATTACAAACTCATTGTCAATATAACGATAGACGACAACATTAAGCGGAATGGAGTCAATTGAGATTTGATAGAGATTATCGGACATCATTCCCCTACTGAGTTTTGAATAGCTTATTAAGCAAATAACCCTAATAGAATATACCGATCTTAACGCAAAAACAAATAATATCGCTGCTTTGAAACCAACCGTCAGGCCCTATTTATCTTGGCCTATAACATAAAACTCGAGGCATATCCGATTAAACCACCGAAAACGCCACCCCAAACCACTAACCAGCCTAAATGGTTTTTGATCATGGTTTGTACCATTTCTTTAACCATTTGCGGCGTCAGTTCATTGAGTCGAGCGTCAATAATGGTTTCAATTTGGTTACGAATATCCGCCATCACTTCCGGTTGATCAATTTGTGATTGCACAAGGGTTTTAAATGAATCTTTCTCAGTAATTTCAATCAAAGCTGTTTTCATATTGACGATAAAAGGGTCTTTAAGCGGCGTTAAAGCATCCGCACCACCAAACATCGACAACATACTGCCAAAACTGGAATTCAGAATAACGTCTACTAAACGATCATAAGCAGGTGCTAAATCAACCTGTTCAATTACGGGAGCAAGATGTAAATTGGGTTGGGTAGACTGATTAACGAACCGGTCAATATTTTCTTGACTGAAAAATTGTGCCATCATCATGTCACGAATAGCCGATTTAAAGGCATCAAATCGTTTTGGAATCACCCCAGATCCGACCAGGCCTGGTACTTTTTCAAACAACATATGAATCGCTAACCAATTGGTCAATGCGCCGGACAGCGCAAACAACCCAATCAAGGTTAACCAGTCAATATGGTGAATGTATCCAGCTAATAAAAGTATCAAACTGACGAGGTTGGTAAAAAAACTCTTTATCATACTCAGGTCTCTTTTTCGTATTGAATGATGTTAAACAGTAACTCTATGCAGAAAGTTGGGTTAAATTGGCTCAAATTAACTTTAATTTAAACCAGGCCTGGTGGTTATTTCGCTCCTTGACGCCGCGATGACTTGATGCGATTAGGCACTTTTTTACGGGATGAAATTTCCTCACGATGATTTTCCCCCTTAACTTTATACTGACCTCGACCGGTGGTTTTAATGGGCTTTGTCTTCGCTTTTGATAACGCTTTACTGGATAGTGAAGAGGTTTTATCCCGTAAATCTGGGCTTTTTTCTTCAGGCAAGCCCACGGATTTTAATAACTGATTAACTTGCTTCCAGGTTAAGGGTTCGGATTTACCGCGTTTTAGCATTCTAGGCAAACTAAACAATCCGTAACGCGTTCGAATGAGGCGACTAACCTGCACGCCTTGCGACTCCCAAATTCGTCGAACTTCACGGTTTCGTCCCTCTTTAATCACCACACGATACCACTGGTTAATGGAGTCTTCTTCTTGCTGCGGGATTTTGCCGATCGTTTCAAAACGGGCCATGCCGTCATCCAGCATCACCCCTTTTTTTAATTGTTTTAGAATGGCTTCGCTAACTTCACCAAATACTCGAACCGAATATTCTCGTTCTACTTCATAAGAGGGGTGCATCATTCGATTCGCCAATTCGCCATTATTGGTCAGAATCAGCAGCCCTGAAGTATTAATATCCAAACGACCAATACTGACCCAGCGACTGTTAATAATGCGTGGCAAACTGCTAAAAATGGTCTCACGGCCCTTTTCATCTTTACGCGTGCACACCTGCCCTTCTGGCTTATTGTATAAAATCACTTGGGTGGGTTGTTTTTCTAACCGAGTCTCTTTGACCAAATTATCACGCACTTTAATTGCATCGGTTGGCATGGCTCTGTCACCTAAGGTGGCGACTTTGTTGTTGACTTTGACCAATCCTGCTTCGATAAGTTTTTCCACTTCTCGACGTGAACCAAATCCACCTCTAGCAAGAATCTTTTGTAACTTTTCACCGACGGGTTGTTTTTTGCGCGTTGTTTCGTTTTCTGTGCTCATGGGCTAAAGTCCTACCATTTTCAATAAAGCCCCTTGTATCGCTTGATAAGGGCCTGAAATAATTGGGCCAAGCACCCCCAAAATTAATAAACCTAATAAGATAAAAAAGCCATAGGGTTCAAGTTGATTAAACCGATAAGCCAGAGTGTTCGGCAATAGTGCAGACAAAACACGACTGCCATCTAAAGGGGGAATTGGGATGAGGTTTAACACCATTAACACCAAGTTAATGGCTATCCCTGCTAAGCCTGAGTAGATTAAAAATTGCCCTATTCCCATGGCATCATGGCCATCAACACTCATCAGATAACCCAGTTTTGCCAATAAAGCCCAACCAATTGCCATTAACAGATTCGACAAAGGGCCAGCAATCGCAACCCAAGCCATATCGCGCGCCGGATTTTTAAAATTACGTGGTGTAATGGGAACTGCTTTAGCCCAACCAAACACAAACCCGCCAAGCACTAATAACACGATTGGCACCAAAATCGTGCCAATAGGATCAATATGCTTGATCGGATTTAGGGTGACACGCCCTAACATTAATGCGGTTTTGTCCCCGAGTTTTGAAGCAACCCAACCGTGAGCCGCTTCATGCAGGGTAATAGCCATTAAAACAGGTAATGTCCAAATGGCGATCTTTTGCATTAATGTCAGTTCAATCATGCCAATCCCTTTTTTGTTTAGCTTTGAAACTCGCCCTGTCCTTGACGAACTAGAACAGGGACATCTTCTGTAAAATCAATGACCGTAGTCGGTTCAAACCCACAAAAACCTCCATCGACCACCGCATCCAACGCATGCCCTAAGGTTTCAAGAATGCTCCAACCATCTGTCATGGGCATTTCTTCTCCAGGCAAGATCAATGACACAGAAATCAACGGCTTATCAAAATAAGATAATAAGGCATTCGCCACCACATTTGGAGTCACTCTTAAACCGATATACTTACGTTTCGGGGTTTGTAAACGGCGCGGGACTTCTCGGCTGGCGGGCAAAATAAACGTATAAGCACCAGGCAAATGGGATTTTAGATAGCGAAACTGGACATTCCCTACCTTTGCATAAGCAGACAAATGACTTAAATCTGGGCAGACCAGTGTAAAATAATGTTTGTCATCCAAACGACGAATTGCCCGAATCCGGTCAGCGCCTTCTTTATTATCTAGCAAGCATCCCAACGCATAACCCGATTCAGTTGGATAAGCAATCACGCCGCCTTTTTCTAAAAGCTCAACTGCCTGAACCAGTAACCGATCTTGTGGGTTTTCAGGATGAACCGATAAATATAAACATTCCTTCTGCACGTTGGGATTCCATCTATTTAAAAAACGGCCAAATTATACCTGAAACTTAAGGCGCAACGGGGCTTTTAAACAATTGCCAAACGGGCTGGCATTTATAGGGCAAAGGCGCAAGCCAACCTAATCCACGCCATGTATGTTCTGGTCGGTGAAAGTCCGACCCCATCGAAGCGTACAGGCCAAACCGAACGGTTCTTTCTGCCATACCAATTTGATCAGCGCTTGGCCGAGGTTGATTCACCACTTCCAACGCTTGTCCGCCCGCTTCCATAAAGTCTTCAATCATTTTGTTCAATTTGTTAGAGGTCATTTTGTATTGGTGCGGATGAGCGATCACGGCAATACCCTTAGCCCCTGTAATCCAGCCGACCACTTCCTGCAAGGAAGGCCAATCAACTTCCGCATACAAGGGTTTTCCTTTTTTCAAATATTTATCAAAAGCTTGCTGCTGGCTTTTAACCTTATTTCGATCAATCAAGACCTGTGCAAAATGATTACGACCAATCATCTCATCTTCAGTCAGTGGCATGATTTCATCCAACACCCCATCCAACTTTAAGGCTTTGCACTTTTGATCAATTTGATATGCTCTTTGCCAGCGTTTTAAGCGGTTTTGTTTTAACCCTGCTTGTAATACTGCGTTATCAACCTCACAATCCAAACCCACAATATGAATGGTATGACCTCGCCATTGGCAGGATATTTCGGTGCCCACAATCAGTTGTAACTCGTTTTGTTTTGCATAATCATAAGCTTGTTCATACCCAGCCGTTGTGTCGTGATCGGTGATCGCAAGCGTTGTAATTTCTTGATCAACTGCTAGATCAATAAGTTGCTTTGGTGTTAGGGTGCCATCTGAAGCCGTGGTATGACAGTGTAAATCAATTTTCATTTTACTCCATTCGGACCTTGCCAAAGATAAACGCCTTTCTTTAAGGCGCAATCCCATATAAAATGGCCATTATTTTTTGAAAAGACGTTATTTAAACAATCTCAATAACGATTATTGAATTGTGGCGATCATTCATACTGCTGAGAATGATTGCTGACACAGGTTGTATTTGCTAAATTTTACCCTATTCTTGAGTGCGTATCGCATTCATTAGGGCTACAAAAGGGTTCTCATGAAACTGTTATTTGATTTTTTCCCCATTCTGCTATTTTTTATAGCCTTTAAAGTTTATGGTATCTATGTCGCCACTGCCGTTGCAATCGTAGCGTCTATTGTACAAGTTGCCTATGTCTATTTTAAAAATAAGCGCGTCGAAAAGATGCACCTTATCACTCTGGCATTAATTGTTATTCTTGGGGGAGCCACCTTAATCTTTCAAGATGAAGCCTTTATTAAATGGAAACCAACTGTCGTCAACTGGGGCTTTGCATTGGTGTTCTTTGGCAGTCATTTTATCGGTAAAAAGCCGATTATCCGCCGCATGATGGATCAAGCCATTAGTTTACCTGATGCAGTTTGGACCAAACTGAGCTTTATGTGGGTGCTATTTTTTATATTCTCTGGTGCAGCCAATATCTATGTCGCTTATCAATACGACACCGATACCTGGGTCAACTTTAAGTTATTCGGGTTAATGGGACTCACTTTTGTGTTTATTATTGTTCAAGGGTTATATATCAGTCGTTTCCTGAAATCGTCGGACGGTGCAGCAGATACCCATCCAACAGAAGCAATGGACAATGCCTATGAAACCCTGGCCGATGTTGAAATGGATGCGGTGGTTGACCACCCAACACACTCTGACAAGAAGAAAGGATAATAGACTATGTTGTATTCAATTTTTGCCTACGATGTGGAAAACAGTCTGCCTCTAAGAGCCTCTGCTCGCCCTCAGCACATCGAAAGACTTAAACTGCTTGCCGAGCAAAACCGCTTAATATTAGCTGGCCCTAACCCAGCTATCGATTCGGATGAACCGGGTGAATCCGGATTTAGTGGCAGCTTGATCGTGGCTGAGTTTGACAGCTTAGCTGAAGCCCAAAACTGGGCCAATGCAGACCCCTATTTGGAAGCAGGCGTCTATGCAAAAGTGGACGTTAAACCCTTTAAGAAAGTATTGCCAGCCTAATTGATAAGATCAATAACTGAGGTGTTCTGATGACGAATGTGGCCTATTTAATCCCCAAACGCCAACAAAAATTGCAGTTGGAAACCGCTGACCCAATTGAACTGGTCGAGACAGACTTTGTCCAAGTCCCGCTATTAGGTTGGACATCAGCCGGTCAACCCATCCAAATGGAAATGGATTATGATACGGTTGCCGTGCCTCAAAGCATGGTGCGAAAGGAAACCTTTGCACTAAGAGTCAAAGGCACCTCCATGATTGAAGAAAATATTGAAGATGGCGACATTGTCATTATCGAACGCCGTTCAACCGCTGAAAATGGCGAATCCGTCGTCGTTAGAATCAATAATGAAGAAGTCACCATGAAGAAATTCTATATTGAAAAGAATGGTATTCGACTACAACCCGCCAACAGTGACATGGAACCCATCTACATTACTAACGATCAAATCGAAATACTCGGTATCGTCACCGGTATTTTGCGCCAACCTTAATAAGCCGAAATAGTTAAAGCCATGACCTCAAACACACGCAACCCCATTGGTCTTTTAATTACTGGTGGCACACTCGACAAAGACTATAACGAGCTGAGCGGCAATCTAGAATTTTCAAAAACCCACCTACCCGTCTTGATGGATCAAGCTAATATGACCCTTGCCGTTCAACCCGAAGTGTTAATGCTGAAAGACAGCCTAGAAATGACGATCGAAGATCGACAGCATATTTTAAATGCGTGCTTGGCGTCGCCTTGCCAACGGCTAGTGATTACCCATGGTACAGACACCATGGCAGAGACAGCCGAATACTTACTGAACTCACCACTAGCACAATCCAAAACAATTGTCTTAACGGGTGCCATGCGCCCTTTTCAACTCGGACAATCCGATGCAGCCTTTAATATCGGCAGTGCCTTAATGGCATCACAACTGGCAAGCAATGGCATTTATATTGCCATGAATGGTGAACTGTTTAACGCATCTGAAGTTCAAAAAAACCGCCAAGACGGCGTATTTGAACGACTCACCTAGCCCCGACTGAACACACTCACATGCAAATAACTTGGATCGCATATTTTTCGGTGGTGCTTATTTGGGCGACCACCCCTTTAGCCATTCAGTGGAGTGGCCAAACCGATTGGTTCATCGGGATCTCAGCACGCATCCTCATCAGTGCCATTTTGATTATCCCCGTCATCCTTTGGTTTTCAAGGCAGCGTTTTTCACTGGCACCCCGAGATTTAAAGGTCTATTTTTCGGCCAGCCTAGGGATATTAGGCGGCATGACGCCCATGTATTATGCGGCGCAAACCATGCCGTCTGGTTGGATGTCGCTTATTTTTGGCTTAACGCCGATTCTAACGGGGTTTTTCGCAAGCTTTCTTTTAGATGGCTTTAAAATGAGCTTCAGTAAATATGTCGGCAGCTTAGTCAGTCTTATGGGGCTCATGGTCATATTCTACCCTCAACTCGCATTCGATTCGTTAGACCGATATCCTCAATTAGGGTTGGGAATAGCCCTGGCGGCATTTGCGGCTTTAAACCATTCATTAAGTACAGTCTTGGTCAAAAAAACCAATCACGGCCTGCCCAACACCCATTTAGTCGCAGCTGCCGTTTGGATCAGCAGCCTCTGCTATTTATTGTTCCAACCCAGCTATTTAACAGAACTGCCGCTACTGCCCACACAATCCTTACTGGCCATTGCCTATTTAGGTATCTTTGGCTCTTTAGTTGGCTATATTTTGTATTATTATGTGCTGAAACGCATGGATGCCATTCGACTCGGGTTAATTACGTTAATTGCCCCAGTCATGGCTATTTTAATTGGCTATTACTTTAATAATGAGCCGCTCAATATCTCAATTGCAAGCGGTGTAGGCCTGGTTATTATTGGGTTGATTCTATTTGAATTTGGACATCACTTAACCCAAGAAAATTTTAGACTACTAATGGGTCGTCGATTTTTTTAAAGATGGCACAACTTAAAGTTAATCCCCTCTATCATTCCAAACTTTTTTGACGTTTAATCGCCGTGGCATTTATATTGCCAAGAATGGTGAACTTTTTAACGCATCCAATGTTCAAAAACCGCAACAAGGCATATTTGAATATCGAACTTAAAGGAGCAAAAACAACCAGGCCTGGGAGTTTTTAGCTCATAAAAACGCTTGTTATTACCTATTTACCACTCTAAGCCTTTTAAATATTGGAAAATCGCGCGATAGGCTTTAGGCGGTTTATTTTGTTCAGCTTCTTTTTGGGCATTGCGTATCCATTGCCGTAGTTGAGTTCGGTCTGCATGCGTATACAGCTCCATAAACTCATTCAATGCATCATCCCCTTCGCTCACTAAACGATCACGCCACTTTTCCAAGCGGTGAAAGTGAACCGTTTGTTGCTTGGCTTTTTGCTCCATGGCAAACAGTTGTTCTTTGATGTCTGCAATTAACGCTTCATCTTTACGAAGGTATTTGCCAATAAACCCTTTTTGACGCTTAATGGCGGGCCCATTCTTCATTTCTTGCAATAATAAAAGGGCCTTGAGAAGTTCATCAGGCAAGTTAAATTTTTTCAATTGGCTTGGAGAATACTGAGCTAAGGTTTCGCCCATTTCTGTGACTGCTTGGGCAGCCTTTTTAATATCCGTCCGGCTTTCAAATTCTTCTTGTTCCCAATCCGGAATTTCGCGCTTGGCTTTTGTTCTATTGACATTGCGAGGTCTAACCATAATTTTTCCAATACATTGAATGTTATATAAAAAGTAAGCCCTAAACCCTTATAGAAATCAGGCTATGCCTCACGAGTATTCGGGAAACACCTTTCCCCTATTGAGCGGTTTCCGGCATCATGGCTAACCATTCTGCTTCGCTCAAAACCGCCACCCCTAACTCATTGGCTTTGGTTAATTTCGAGCCAGCTTGTTCGCCCGCGATGACAAAATCCGTTTTGGCGGAAACACTGCTGGTAATCTTAGCGCCTGCTAATTCCAACTGTTGCTTTGCCTCGTTACGCGTCATTAAAGACAAGGTTCCTGTCAACACCACCGCCTTGCCATTAAAAGGACTATCGCTGTTTTCAACAACTGCTTCCGGTTTGGGCCAATGAATACCTGCCGCTAAAAGTCCTTCAATAATCGTTTGGTTATGCGATTCTTGAAAAAAGTGCGCTAAATGCTGGGCGACCACTTCGCCCACATCATTCACCGCGACCAAGTCTGCTTCGGAAGCGGTTTGAATGGCTGGCAAGGTTTGGAAGTGTTGAGCGAGGTTTTTCGCCGTCACTTCACCAACTTCAGGAATTCCCAAACTATAAACAAATCGCGCCAAAGTGGTTTCTAGTGAGGCTTGAATCGCATCCACCACTTTTTGCGCAGATTTAGGGCCCATTCGATCAATGGTTTCCAGTTGCGCCGCCTCCAGATGGTAAAAATCATCTGGGTGTTTTATCCAACCCAAATCAACCAATTGATCAATCAGCTTTTCACCCAACCCCTGAATATCCATCGCTTTACGTGACACAAAATGATGTAAGGCACGCTTACGCTGTGCTGGACACACCAAGCCCCCTGTACAGCGGTAAACGGCTTTATCAAGTTCTTTAATCACTTCCGAATCACATTCTGGGCAAGTTTTTGGCATTTCAAACTGGCGAGCATTATCCGGTCTTTGAGCCAATACCGGCCCAACCACTTCGGGGATCACATCTCCTGCTCGTCGAACAATAACCTGATCACCAATGCGAACATCCTTACGTCGGACTTCATCTAAATTGTGTAGGGTCGCATTCGCAACCATCACCCCACCCACTAAAACTGGCTCTAATCTCGCCACAGGTGTAATAGCTCCCGTCCGACCTACTTGTACTTCAATATCCAACAGTTTTGTCCAAACTTCCTCGGCAGGAAATTTGCGGGCAATTGCCCACCTAGGTGCTCTGGCAGTAAACCCAAGCTGTTGCTGTAATGCAATATCATTCACTTTGTAGACAATACCATCAATTTCATAAGGCAAGTCTGCACGTAATGTCGCCATTTTATGATAATAGTCTAAAAGGCCAGCCTCGCCCTGCACGGTTTCAGCATAGGGATTGGTTGGTAGTCCCCAATCAACAAACTGCTGCATCATCTGACCATAGGTTTCTGGTATCGACCAATCCGAACTCAATTCTCCCCAGCCATAAATAAAAAAGCTGAGTTGACGTTGTGATGAAATTTTCGCATCCAATTGTCTTAAAGTACCGGCAGCCGCATTTCGAGGATTGGCAAAGGGCTTTGCCCCCAGTTTTTGTTGTTGTTCATTCAACTTTTGAAAGGCCTGCTTGGTCATAAACACTTCACCACGCACTTCAACAATCTCTGGCCAATTCTGACCAAATAACTTAAGCGGGATACTGTGGATTGGGCGAATATTATGGGTAACCTCTTCACCCACTTGACCGTCGCCACGAGTGGTCGCTTGAACCAGTTCGCCCTGTTGATAACGCAAATTAATGGCCAAGCCATCCATTTTAGGTTCAGCCGAAAAGCTTAACTGATCAACTGCTTCTGCCAAGTCGGTTTGCTTTTCAACAATTCGATGAACAAAGCTGGTTAAAGCATCATCGCTAAAGGCATTATCAAGCGAAAACATCGGCACCGCATGGCGTACGGTTTTAAACTCGGATAAGGGCTGATCGCCAACTCGCTGTGATGGCGAGCTGGCAACAATCCAGTCTAGGTGTTGGGCTTCTAAATCAATCAACTGCTGGTACAGCTGATCGTATTGCGCATCACTAATGGTGGGGTCGTCTAAAACGTAATATTGGTAGCTATACTGGTTTAACTGCTCGACAAGGCTTAGATAGTGTTGCTGAGTGGTCATAAATTATTGAGAATCAGCTTCATATTGTGCGGCAGCATCGCGCATGGATTGCAGGTCGGACTCTTTAATTAAATGGCGTTCAACATCATATAAACGTCCATTTAAACGTTGTGAGATTTTACGTGCCATCATAATCATTTCTCGCATCACGCTGGTGGCAGAGACACTGGTTGGTAAGGTTAAGATTAAGACCAGTCCTGCAATTTTATGATCGCTGTTCACGGGTTCTTCAAGTGGGAAGGTGCCGGGTTCTAATAGATTTGCCACCCGAATCAACTCCTGCCCCATCGTATCGTTTTTAACAAAAATGCCGGAATCAGAGGGCAACAACCCAACGCCTTGCAAGGTTTGATTGACTTTTGGCCACACAAAATCTTCTGATCCCATAATAATCAATGCAAAGATCTTTTCGTCTGGCTGATCCTTTGTGTCGGCAGTTGGTTGAACAGCAACCGTTTCTTTTTTAGTCTCTTGCTCTGGATCGGCTTCAGCAACGCTTGATTCATCTGCTTCTTCTTCAATCGATTCAATCTGAATCTCTTGTGGTTTTCTGCGATCTTCAGCCAAGGTAACTTGCTCGGATTTTGTCTGTGACTTCGCCGTTTTATGAACCTCAAACTCTTGTCCGAAGGACAATCCTAGCTGCGCATCAGGGACCGTTTCTTCAAGTTGCGAATCTTCATCGAGATGTAAACGATGTTGGGTCTTTTCTGATAGCGGTAGATGTGCTTCACCCAAGTCATTAAGGTCATGTGAGTTATCACCCTTCGACTGAGAAGAGGTTTGTTGTTGATTGGCATCCGCTGGATGCTTTTTAGACTTGGCTTTGTTTAAGAGATACAACCCAACTATGACAATCATTGCAAAAATTAGTAATACTTGTTGCAATTCATTCATCTTGCATCATCCTTAAATTTAGTAAGAGGGTTCTTCATTACGATCACATTGATTGTTTTTAGGGTGTGGTTTGCGGTCAGCGAATGGCGTACAATTAAGGCCGCCCTAAAACTGAAAATTTTACTTTATATCGAGGCTAATGAAAAGCAACCTGACTCATTTATCGCAGTTGTTTTTTGTCAGCCCTACTGATTTAATCTGCAAACAGAGCGAATTGAATGACTTCAACCCATCTAGCAACCCATCACAAAAAAAATCATACCGTACTGGGAATTGATGTCGGTACGTCAGGTATTCGAGGTGCGATTGTTGAGTTTGGTTCGTCAACACCCAAATTACGTTTCAGTGCCGAAGTCACTTTACCCCTACCCAAAAGAGAGGGATGCCACAGCGAACAATCTCCCACTGTTTGGGCGAACGCCTTAAATTCCCTCTTTCAAAAACTTTCTGAATACTCAGACTGTCAACAGATTGATCAATGTATTGTCGATGCCACCTCTTCAACAGTATTGCTCTGTGATGGCAAAGGCAACCCGCTGACTCAGGCCCTGATGTATGACGACCAAAGCGCAACAGCCGAGGCGAAACGAGTTTCCGAGGTTGCCCCCCAGCAAACAGGAGCAAAAGGCGCTTCAAGCACGTTAAGCAAAGTGATGTTGCTGGAATCCACTTTATCGACAACAAAAGATACCTCACCATCCGATCGTTATATTTGTCATCAAGTTGACTTTATAAACTACATTTTGACGGGTCAGTTAGGCATTACCGATGAAAACAATGCCCTCAAGCTGGGATATGACAGTGTTCAACAACAATGGCCTGGCTGGCTCAAACCCTTAATTAAAACCCCTCTGCCAAAAGTCGTGCCGCCGGGTACTGAAATCGGTCAAATTCAACCAGGCCTGGTCAAAAGCTATGGGTTTAACCCTAAAATGACCGTGTTAAGCGGAACCACCGACAGTATTGCGGCGTTTCTCGCAGCCGGTGCGAATCAAATTGGCGATGCAGTGGTTTCTTTGGGATCAACGCTTGCCATCAAAGTACTGATAGACAAACCCATTTTTGCCGATCAATATGGCATTTACAGTCATAAGTTAAAATCAAAATGGTTGGTGGGCGGAGCGTCTAATAGTGGCGGCGCGGTTTTACGCCATTACTTTTCTTTAGAAACCTTGCAAGCGCTGTTAGCTGAAATCGACATCAGCCAGCCCACAGGACTCGATTACTACCCATTGATAAGACCTGGAGAGCGTTTTCCAATCGCCGATGCCCAGCTACAACCTCGCCTAACACCTCGTCCTGATAACGATGCACTCTTTTGTCAAGCCATTATGGAAGGACTGGTTGCCATTGAGGGGCAATGTTTTGAGCGACTTGTTGAATTGGGCGCACCCAAGATTCGTCAAATCTACAGTTGTGGAGGCGGCACGAAAAACCTGATTTGGATGCAATTACGCCAAAAACACCTAATGGCACCCGTAACGACGGCACAACAAACGGATGCCGCTTTTGGCGTAACGCTTTTGGCAAAGCTTTAAGGTTTATTCACCACGCGCAATTTTATGAACTAAATCTAAGTCCATATAGCGATGTCCATAAGCATTACCAGACAAAACGGCAAACGGTCTGTCAGGCTCTCCAAGATGATCTAACACTAAAGCTGCTTGTGAAAAATCATCCTCTTTAGTGTATTCATTCACAGTAATAATCGTACGAACATCCGCGCCCGTTGAAGACAGAATTCCATTCGCAGAATCTTCAAAGGCAATGGTTTCTTCTGGAGATAAGTTCATTTCTTGTAGCGCCCATTCATAGATGTCTGGAGCTGGTTTTTTGGCCGGAACAATATCACCTGCAGCAATCACTTCAAACCAAGCTTCGCTATCTGGACCCAAGGTATGTGTCAGTAAAGCCGTCACATTTTCGGGCGTGGTGGTGGTTACCACCGCCATACGCATGCCAGCCGCTTTTGCTTCATGAATCAACCGTTCGACGCCTGGTCGCAACGGTATTTTACCCTTACTCAACAACTGTGTATAAAAAGCTGTTTTCGAGGCATGCAGTTCTTTAACAAACCCATCCATATCCTGTGGTTGTTCAAAATCGGTATTGAATTGATTGCAATAGAGTTTAATTCGTTCTTTACCGCCCGTCACTGACAATAAATCACCATACAGGGCTTCATCCCAATGCCAATCTAACCCAGCGGCTTCAAAGGCCATATTAAAGGCGACCCTATGCCCATCGCGTTCCGTGTCAGATAAGGTTCCATCTACATCAAATAAAAGCGCTTCAAGTTTCGCCATTTCTTTCTCTCTTTATAAAAATTGATTTAGGGTATTAAAGCGAATTAGTGCTAAAAAGCAAGCTAAGTCAACAAAAACTTATAAAAAAAATTAGGTTGTCAGGCTTTTTAAAACTTGGTATAAAACGCAGTTAATTTCAAACAAGTTCATCCTGTGTCTTGATGAAATTTACCCAAACTCTCGGGGCATCATCACTATGCAACAAGAGCCTGAGCTTTATTTTACAAGCTTGATATAAAAACATTAATGAAGGTTACTTATGGAAGACTCAACAGATTTTATTGAAAACTATCCAAAATATGAGATGAAACCCGGCGAAGAATATATGAGCCGTGAAATGTTAGAGCATTTCAAAGAAAAATTACTTGCATGGAAAAAGCAGCTTTATTGGGAAGCTGAAAACACCGTTAAGCATTTAAGAACCGACTCTTCAACACCAGCCGATCCAAATGACCGTGCGTCTCAAGAAGAAGAATTTGCTTTGGAGCTTCGTACACGTGATCGTGAACGTAAATTAATTTCAAAAATCGATAAGTCATTGCGTGATATTGAATCAGGCGATTATGGTTATTGCAAAATCAGCGGCGATGAAATCGGTTTAGCACGAATGGAAGCTCGTCCAACAGCGACTATGACCGTTGAAATGAAGACCAAACAAGAAATTCGTGAAAAACAAGGCATCGTTTAACGGCTTTGTGTATTGGTGATTTAACCTTCCTTGTTTAGCGCTTATCAAAAATAAGCGCTTTTCATTCCCGACTATCAGACCTGCGACTGATTGGTAATCCGTTTTTAACCAACAAAAGGTAACCATCCTTTTTGTGAACTTATCCAAGCTCATTGATGGATTAACTTCTCCTGAAACCTACCCGCATCCAGTTGAAGTCATCACCACCATCGAAACGCACATTTCTGTTATTTTTTTAACAGGGCACTTTGCCTATAAACTCAAAAAACCCGTTGATTTTGGCTTTTTAGATTTCAGCACCTTGGCTCTTCGCAAACGCTATTGTGAACTTGAAATCACCCTTAACCAAAGAACTGCGCCAAACCTATATCTTAAAACCTTGCCCTTGTATTTTGATGGCGAACAGTTTAGCTTCAACCCGGTTGGCGAACTTATCGATTATGTCAATCAAATGGTTCAATTTGACCCCAACGCGGTATTGGGTCGCATTTTAGAGAATGAAACCTTGTCTACCGAGCAAATACACCGTTTAGCGACGGATATTGCTCGATTCCATCAAAATGCCCAACCCATTTGTCAGAATGAGGATCAAACACTCCCTTGGGGTCATCCGGATAACCTGCTGCATCCCATGATGGACAACTTTCCAACCCTATTAAAAACCTTTAATCACCCTGACGACCAATATCGATTGAATCAACTGGCCAAATGGACAGTTTACACGCAAAAATCACTGATTCCATTTTTAGAAGCCCGTCGACAAACAGGCTTTGTCAAGGCCTGCCATGGTGATATGCACCTCGACAATATTGCTCTCCTTGATGGCATTCCCACTCTCTTTGACGGGATTGAGTTTAACGAACAGTTCCGCTGGATCGATGTGATCAATGATTTAGCTTTCTTATTAGTCGACCTAGAGAACCGCCAACAACCGTTGTTAAAAAGACAACTATTAAATCAATATCTTGCTACAACCGGAGACTATGACGGCTTGACGAGTATGGTGTTTTATCAAGTTTACCGCGCAATGGTACGAGCCAAAATCAGTGCGCTTCGTGCTCATCAATTGGAAGCACACCCTGAACAGGCGACTCACATGCTGTTACTAGCACGTCATTATATTCAGCAAGCCGAAGCAACCGCATACCAAGTGACGCCACCCAAACTCATTCTAATGCAAGGGGTTTCCGGATCGGGAAAGAGCCTGTATGCGCAACAATTATTGAATTATGAAGATGCAATCATTATCAGTTCAGACATTGAACGAAAACGATTGTTTGGTATCGACCCATTACACCGTGTTGGCGATGACGAAAAACGCCAACTTTATTCTGCAGACATGAACCAAAAAACCTACCAACGATTGTTGGTACTCGCTGAAAAATTGTTATCCATTGGTTATAGTGTGATTGTTGATGCAACCTTTCTAAAAAAGGAACATCAACTGCCTTTTCATGAACTTGCAACACAAACCAAAAGTGAATTCAAACTATTTTCTATCTATCCTTTTAATCATTTGTCCCAAATCCAACACAACCTGAAACAGCGTCAACGGACCAATCAAGATCCATCTGATGCCACTTTAGAGGTCATGGAAATGCAATGTCAGCACTTTGAAGAACCCACCCCCTCAGACGCAGTGTTGACGATTCAGCCAATGGAATCCCTAAATGAAAAACAACTCAAGGTTTGGCTTGATGCGACGTTAACTTAATTATGATAACAATCACTGAATCTCGATTATGACGTCTTCTACAAAATTTTTCTATCGCCACTTGTTGTGGCTACTCATATCATGGGGTGTGATCGCCCCCACCCAAGCTAGCGACCCAAAACCGATTGACCAGGTGACCGTCATGGGAATTAACCCGCTTAAACATAGTTTGAATAGTGTTCGTCGCCACTTATGGAATATCGGCGGCTTTAAACAGGCTGCTTTTTCGGTCAGGAAGCGTAATGTTGATAAATTTTTCGCAGTCACTCGCGCAACCGAAAGCTACTATCTTGAGTTTTTTTACGACAATGCCGGTAAAATCACTTCAGTCTACCAACTCTTCCGCCCTGTTTCCTATCGCTTTAGCGAATCTAAAACGGCACTGACCACGCAGGACATTGCCAAAGACATACAACAACAAATTGGCGAACCCACCCTTATTCAAACCAAAGGACAAAACGGCAGCCCGAATTATGCTGCTTATATCTGGCAAGATGATAAAATAATGGTTAAAATTGATCGAGAAGATAATGATGCGTTTGGTAATATCTATGTGCAATACATTGTTAATCAACGCAATCCTTATTGGGTCTCACTTCAGTAGAACGGTTATCGGTTAAACACACATTAAAGCAGGTCAGTTATGCAAATATCCAATTCAGCAGCTATTAATGGCTATAAAGGGATACAGGAAGGGTTTAACCGTTTAGATGCCGCTAGCCAGCAACTGGCAAACCCGAATCAAACAGATAAAACACAAGCGCTGCTAGAGCTACCCAAACAGACGCTTCAAGTGGAAGCCTCAGCTAAAGCCGTTAAAGCCCATGATGAAATGATTGGCTCTTTAATTGATATTATGGCTTAGGAAGCATTTCGCCTAATTTTATTCGGTAATCCCAGCTTTCCGCACAAACGACTCAACCTCTACCCAAGCATCTTCCAAGTGTTGAAAAGCGTGATCTCCACCTTTAAACACCTTCACTGTCGCAATTTTCTCAAATGCAAGTTTCGCTGACTGATAGGGAATGACTTCATCGCCCTCATCCAGCAAAACCAGTGTTTTTAGTGATTCATCGGGTTGACAAGCGAACTGTTTCAGCGACTTTAAATACGCATGTGTTAATTGAAAAACTTCCGCTGTTGCCGGATTGGCATGGGTTCCTAGATAAGGAGACAAGGTGTCCGTTGGATTTAAGACAGGATTAATCATCACCAAAGGCACTCGATATTTTTGGGCAAAATAGTGCCCCCAAAAACCGCCCATAGAAGAGCCCATAATACACCAGGGAGCTGCCTTTTTTTTAGCCAGGCCTGCGGCATGAATTTCAGCATCAATGGCTGCTGCAGTTTGTTCAGGATCACTAATCGGATAGGTTGGCGTCAACACGTCGATACCTAAAGCGGCAAATTCCGCTTTCATCCATTGACCTTTAAAACTATTTCCAGAGCTTAAAAATCCATGTAAATAGAGAATCATGATAAAATTCACCTTATGTTAAATTCCGATTCATCGAGCCTCATCACCGAAAGACCCGCCTGCCAAAAGGTCTATCAAGCTGCCCTCTCGCTGGGGTTGACGCCTCTACAAGCAAATTTAGTTGCCAGTCGCATCCATGCTGAAGAGTTAGCCCATGATAACATGGCCGATGCAGTACAAAAAATCGTCTTTCCAAAACTGCAATATATCCAATCGCCAAACGAGCTCAAAAATGCCAAACAGGCTGCAAAACTCATTGCCGATGCCGTTCAGTCTAATGGCAAAATTATTTTGGCAACCGATTATGATACCGATGGGGTCACCTCAGCCTGGGTGGCAACACAGGCATTAGTCAATTATTTTGGTGTTGCTCCCGAGCGCATTGAACATTTAATCGGTGAACGTAAAGAAGGCTATGGCATTACCGACGAAATGGTACAGCGAATGTTGACGCTGACAGATCCTATTGACTTGGTGATTTCCGCTGACCAGGGTTCCAGTGATGAGCCTAGAATTGCACAACTGGCTAAACACGGCATTAAAGTCTGTGTCACAGACCACCACCAAATGGCAATGGAAGGCCCCCCAAAAAGTGCTGCTTGCACAGTGAATCCACAACAAGCAGGCTGTGACTATGATAAAACCGTTGCTGGCTGTTTTGTTATTTTCTTGGTCATGAGCCAAACTCGCACTGAACTGATTGAGCGAAAAGCGATTCCAAAAGAGACCCCTTCTTTAAAAGACTTGGCACAAAATATTGCCCTGGGCACCGTGGCCGATAGTGTCAGTTTAAAAAGCGTTAATAACCGCGCCATTGTTCAAGCCGGCCTAGCAATTATTAATCAACGCAAACACCCTGCTTGGCAAGCCATGAGTCAGCTCAATAACAACCAAGGCCAACCGTTTACCGCCGACTATCTTGCTTTTCAAGTGGCGACCCGTATCAATGCCGCTAGTCGAGTTAGTGATGTTACCTCAGCCTTTCATTTTCTAAATGCCAGCGACTTCCGAGAGGCCCAACATCATTTAGATCAATTAGAAAAAGACAACCTCAACCGACGCGAGCAACAACAAGTCATGTTGGAACAAGCGCAAGCTTATGCCGAATCCATTTTCCATGACCAAAAATACACTCTTTGCATCAAAATGACGGGGAATGCAGGTATTCAAGGCATTATTGCATCTCGTATTGGTGAACACTATAGTCGGCCAACCATCGCCATGACCGAACTTGAAGGTGGATTGTTGGCCGGTAGTGCACGTGGTATTGTTTCCAATATTGATTTACGTGAAGCTTTTCAATGGATGTCGGATCAAGATAGTTCGCTATTCCGTTCAATGGGCGGCCACAAAGGTGCGGCGGGCTGTATGATCCCACTCGATAAATTTGAAGATTTCTCCGACTTATTTGAAACGGCCATTACCGAACAATTACAAGGCCAAGTCCCTCAACCACACATTGAAACCGATGGTCAATTAGCAGGCCAAGACCTGACCCCCGAGCTGATTCAGCAACTCAACAGTTTGGAACCTTATGGCAGAGAATGGCCTAAACCCGTTTTTTATGGACACTTTAAAATTTTGGACATGCGACTGGTGGGGCAAACACAAACCCATCTATCCTTGAAGCTGTTGACTGAAGATCGTCGTCGGCTTTCCGCCATTCAATTTAATGCCCGACCCGATACCAAGACTGAATTGAACGTCAAACCCCATGATACGATTATTGCCGTTTATGAACCCAGTCTAAACACCTTCCATGGCCGCACTTCTGTTCAACTCAGGATCAGTCATTTAATTCCAACCAAGCATTAAAATGCCCAGGCCTGGTTGTTTTTTTACCGATTTTGACCTTTAACGGATCAACGTACCGTCAACAATTCATCCCAACAAGTGGTATAACGCGGCGACATTAAATCTCGTTTCATTTGCCAACCTTGTTTATCAGGCATACCTGCAGCCGCTAAAAACAGCGTATTTTTACCGGATGTTAAATTCAATTGATCCATCAGTGCCATTAACTTAGCTTGTTTGGGGTTGCCCGAATAGGTCGGATTCGGTGCAAAAATATCCTCTTGCAAAGCCCCTTTAGTGGCAATTTCTGACAAAATGACCCCCGCTTTTTGGTAGCTCAACCCTGGCACCCAAATTTGCTTTAACGCTCGCTTAACCAATTTCGTCAGCAAGCTACTGTTATCCGATGGGTAAATCAAGCCGATGGTTTGCTGGTTACGATACACTGGGCGTTTATCGTCAAATGGATTAGTGGTCACCCAAACCGTCACAAAATTACACACCGATTGCTGTTGACGTAATTTTTCTGCCGCACGGCAAACATAATTAACCACGGCCGACTCCATCTCTTGATAAGACTGTACTGCAATGCCAAAAGATCGTGAACAGATTATTTGCTGCTTATTCGCTCGCACCGACTCCAAGGCTAAACAAGACTCACCATTCAGCTCTCTTAAAGTACGCTCAACCACCACACCATAACGCTTACGAATACGCTTAGAATTGGCTATTTTTAAATCATACACCGTCTGAATATGATCTTGCTTTAACTGCTTGGACAACTGCCGACCAATGCCCCAAATTTTTTCGACGCCCACTTGAGCTAAAAGCGCGTTTAACGTTTCATCTTTAAATTGCGTCAGATCGAAAACCCCTTGCTGGCTTAATTGTTTTTTCGCTAGATGATTGGCCAGTTTGGCTAAGGTTTTGGTTTGAGCGATACCAACTGCCACGGGAATGCCAATGCCCTGCTGTACCGTCTGTTTAATTTGCAGCCCATAATCGGTTAAATCCAAATGTGACAGACCGGACAAGTCTAAAAAACTTTCATCAATCGAATAGATTTCTTGACGAGGCGCAAAATGCCCGACAAGACGGTGCATACGACTCGACATATCGGCATAGAGTTCATAGTTTGAGCTAAAGACCGCCGCCTGATAACGATCTAATAAGGGTTTAATTTTAAAATACGGCTGAAACATCATATTGGTCGGCACGGCCGAACGATAACCGCCCGACCCCAGTGAGCCGCGCTGTCGCATCCACTGTTCGCCTAAGGACTTGGCGACGGCATTGGCGGCGACAATACAGCCGTCATTATTCGATAACACCACCACTGGACGTCTCGCCAGTTTCGGTTGAAACGCAATTTCACAGGAGGCATAAAATGAATTGCCATCAACCAAAGCAAAAAGATGAGAACCAGACGACATTCAAACCCCACTTGAAAACTGTTACAATAATGGCATTATCATACCATTCCACACAGAAGACGAGACACTATATGAGCCAAAAAGAAGCCTCTAAAACAACCAGGCCTGCACATGGCGGATTACGAAAAGGCGCGGGTCGAAAAAAAGGCAGTGGTCTTTATGGCGAACCCACCCAAGTGATGCGTGTCCCTGCTTCTAAGGTATCGGTTATTAAAAATTGGCTGACAAACCAACCTACACAACACGCAACAGAAACTGCACTCAAAACACACCACAACACATCCGTCACCTTGTTTCTACCAGACACCACCCAAACACCCTCGTATGCGGATATTCCGCTCTATGGGCACAAGGTCGTTGCTGGTTTTCCCAGCCCTGCTGATGATTATATTGAAGCGCGTTTAAACTTAAATGAGCGGTTGATTCATCACCCAGAAACCACGTTTATTTTGCGCGTGGAGGGCGACTCTATGAAAAATGTCGGTATTTTAGACGGCGATTTATTACTGGTCGATAAAAGTATTAAACCGGTAAGCGGCAAGATTGTGATTGCCGCGATTGATGGTGAACTCACGGTTAAGCGCCTGTCGATGACTCCGACAGCCAATTGGTTACTGCCCGAAAATGATGACTATCCACCAATTGAAATTAAAGAAGAGACCGACATCACCATCTGGGGCGTAGTCACCTCAACCATTCGAGAGTTTTAACCTAAAGTCGCACGAACAGCACAAACAACGACCGCTCAATCAGAGCGGTTTTTATTGAGTAGAAAATACTCAACACTTTAATCGACTTTTGGACCCACCCAGACTTGCTGAATATTGACGAACTCCATAATGCCGTGAGGTCCCAGCTCTCGACCATAGCCAGATTGTTTTATTCCCCCACTCGGCAATCTTGGGTCTGTTTTAACGATGCCATTAATCGCCACCTGACCCGCTTCAATCGTGGAGGCCAGTTTAATGGCTTTTTCGGTATCCGCACTCCAAATAGAGGCCGCTAACCCATAAGGCGTATCATTGGCAATTTGCAGTGCCTCACGTTCAGATGCTGCTTTCATCACCACCGCAATAGGACCAAAGGTTTCCTCACAGGAGGCCTGCATGTCGTTTGTCACATCGACCAATAACGTTACTGGATAAAAATAACCAGGACCTTCAGGCATTTCACCGCCCAAGAGGCATTTTCCGCCCTGTTCAACGGTCACTGTCACTTGACGATGCAAGGCGTCTCGTAAATCGGGACGTGCAATCGGACCGACTTGTGTTTCCGGTTCGGATGGGTCGCCCATCTTTAATGTCGCCAATCGTTTATGGAGTTTTTCGACAAATTCGTCATAAACCGCTTCCTCCACAATTAAACGTTTCGCTGCGATACAAGACTGACCCGCATTAATAATTCAAGACAAGGCTAAGACTTCAACCGCCTGATCAATATCCGCATCGGCAAGCACGATACTGGGGTCAGAACCACCGAGTTCCATCACCGCTGGCTTAATTAACGATGCCGCCAAAGAAGCCACCTGACTGCCCGCACGACTAGACCCCGTCAAAGAAACCGCTTTTACAGCAGGATGCCTTATCACCTGTTCGACTTGTTCGCGGTGAATCGGTAAATTCTGCATAATACCTTGTGGTAACCCTTGAGATGCACATTCCTGAGTAAAAAGTTCAGCAATCGCTTCGGCACAAGCAGGCACATGTTCATCATGCTTCATTAAACAAGTATTACCAGCCATAATCGCGGGCGCACAAAAACGAAATGCCAACCAAAAAGGGGCATTCCAAGGCAATATACCCAAGATTGTGCCGAGAGGCAGATGTTGAACATAACTGTTCGTTGCATCTGAAGGCAGTTTGATCGATTGCAAATAATCGGCACCATGGTCGGCATAATGCTCAGCACACCAAGCCGCCTTTTCAACTTCACCATAAGATTCGGTAATGGGTTTACCCATCTCAATCGTCATTAATTGTGCCAGATGTGCTTTATCATTACGCATCCGCTTTGCGATCCCTTTCAACAACTTAGAACGAGTATCGAAATCAGTGTGTTTCCATTGATTAAGAGCCGTTATTGAACGGTCAATCGCAGCTGACAATTGCGATTCATCAAGAGGGGGATAACGATGAATTTCTTCACCATTATAAGGATTGGTTGCAATTAACATAACATCTCCTAATACGTTTTTAGCCGTTATACCGTCTCTTTTTTGGTTTTTTCACGGGCTGGTTTCGGTTTGGCGATCGAGGTCACTGAATTTCCCTTATCATCGGTTTTGCCAGGCTTAATCACAAAATCCTGTTCAAAATCTTCAAAGAAAGAACCACAACCATCTTCAGTAATATAAAAGGTATCCGAAATGCCACAGGTCTTATCGCCGTCCACTCCCCATAACCAGGGGATAATGTGAAATGTCATACCCTGCCGGAGAATATCTGACTGTCCTTGATTTAAACTTAGGATATAGCCTTCATCCCAAGAAGGTGGAAATGCAATCCCGATTGAATAACCCGATCGGGTAATCAAACGTGCCCCGACTTTATTTTCATGCAAAATATCTCGAACCATTCGATCCACATCCGAAACCGTCACACCAGGTCTTAATTCATAGCGCAATGCCTTAATGGCTTTTTTCATGACTTCTTGTGCTTGAAACATACTGTCTGACAAGTCACCACAAATTGCAGTACGCATCATTGCCGTGTGGTATTTACGGTAACAGCCAGCAACTTCAATAAAGACGTGTTCGCCAGGCTTAACAACTCGCCCTTCCCAGGATGCATGACCAATCATCGTCCTTGGTCCTGAAGTCACATACGGCATCACCGCTGGAATTTCACCACCCGCTGAAAACATCGCCTGACTTATCGCCCCGCCAATTTCATTTTCTGTTACACCCGCCTGAACCGCATCTAACCCTGCTTGCATACCGGCTTTGGTTGCATAAGCCGCTTTTTTCATCGCCTCTAACTCATATTCCGACTTGCAAACACGACTTTGTTCGACAATGCCAAAGCAGTCCATTAATCGACTGCGAACAAACGAGGTACGAAACACATCTTGATGATAGGCATTAAAATAATAAGAGTTTCGTTCATAACCAATGGTTTTCCCAGCCAACCCAAACTCAACTAATGAGCTGATCAACATTTGAATCGCATCCCCTGTATCAGGATAGGGTCGTGTTACCTCAACCCAAGTTCGATGAATCACATTGGACTCTTCTAGCTTACGGGTCACCATAAAAGGCTCGCCTTCCAAAGGCACTACGAGCGCTTGAAAAAACGAATAACCAGTTGTCTGGTAATCAGTCAGATACAAAATATTTTCGGCATCAGAGATGATCACCGCATCTAATAGTCGTTCTGCCATTCGAGTTCTGAGCTCACTAATACGCCGTTGATATTCAACATACGGAAAAGTCATATCATCTCTTTCTCTCATCGCTCTACTCCTTAAACCGTATTAACTTGGCGTTCAACTGCTGCCGTTAAGATTGATAACCCTTGTTCTAAATCAGTATCCGGAATGGTCAAAGGTGGAATCATTTTCATAACTTCACCACCGATACCACAGGGACCAAACAACAAACCATGCTCAAAACAGTCTTTGGCAATCGCTTTAGACAGTGCGCCGTCATGGACATCTAACGCTTGCATCATCCCTTTACCTCTGACTTCAAATCCCTTATCTGGATAAGTATCAGCGATCGATTGCAGTGCTTTGCGCATCACGTCGCCTTTTTCCCTGACTTGTTGCATCAAGCGATCATCTTCAAAATAGTGAAGCGCTTCACGACCTGCGACAAAAGAAAGGTTCTGTCCACGGAAAGTACCCGTATGTTCACCTGGCTGCCAATGCTGATCATGTTCTGGTTTCACCAAATTCATTGCCATTGGTGTGCCTGCACCACCTATGCCTTTTGCCAAAGTGACAATATCTGGATCAATGCCTAAATCTTCAAAGCTAAAATACTGGCCAGTACGACCGCAGCCGGCTTGGATATCATCCACAATCAACAATGCGCCCAGTTTCTTTGCCAAAGCTTGTAAAGCTTGCATCCACTCAGCCGAAGCGACATTGACACCGCCCTCCGCTTGCACCGTTTCTACAATAAACGCTGCGGGTAACTCCATACCTGAAGACGTATTGCTGTACAGGCTGTCCAATGTTTCAATCGCTTCCAAGCCACCGCCTTGGTGGGTTTCAAACGGGCAACGAGTGACATTCAGTAAAGGCACGCCTGAAGCTTGACGAAAATACTGGTTTGCAGTGCAAGCAAGTGCCCCTAATGTCATCCCATGAAACCCCTGTGTAAAGGCCACTACCGTTTCACGCCCTGTCACTTTACGCGCCAATTTAAGCGCAGCTTCCACAGCATTGGTGCCCGTTGGCCCCATAAATTGCAGTTTGTAATCCATCTTGCGTGGTTTAAGAATGGTTTCAACAAATGCTTGAATAAAATCTCTTTTTGGAGGCGTCATCATATCGAGGGTGTGTAACACTCCACCGGATTGCAAATAATCGACCATGGCTTGCGTCATTTTTGGATTATTATGTCCAAAATTAAGCACACCTGCACCAGCATAGAAGTCAATATATTCCCGTGCATCTTCATCAATCTGTCGTGCATTATCACCTTTTACGAACACCGCAGGATAAACGCGACTATAGGCTCGGATATCGGATTCATAGGCTTCAAACCAATCCATAATTTTCCCCTTTACTGGTTGAGTTGTGAAAACTATTTGTGCAACTACAAAAGATCAAGCAGCTTTAATGCCAGCTAATTTTGAAAAACTACGCATAATCAGCTCAATCAAGCGGTCATTAAACTCATAATGTGGATTGTGACAAGGATACTGATACTGAACATCTTCTGAACCCTGTTCAGACATGCCAATCAAGGCAAAGGCGCCTGGAATTTCTTGCAAGTAATAACTGAAATCTTCAGATGCCATAATCGGAATCATTAAATCAATATGATTATAGTGATCTCCCAAAACATCATGTAAAACGGAGCGGTATAGATGTGCAACATCTGGATGATTCACCGTTGCTTCATATCTTGGCAGTATCTTAACAGTCGCCTTTACACCGTAAGTGGCTGCCGTATCTTCGGCAATTTGAGTGATCAGTTTATTAATTTGAGGACGCCATTTTGGATCAGATAGTCGAATTCCTCCTGCCATATGAACGGTTTGAGGAATAATCGTGACATCGGAATCGGCGAGTAATTGAGTGACGCTAACAACAACAGCGGCCTGCGGCGGTAAGCGCCGACTGACGATCTGCTGAAGATTCAGGGTAATCGCTGAAGCAGCAAGTACTGGATCATGACAAGCTTCTGGCTGAGAGGCATGTCCACCAAGGCCAACTAAATCAATATGAAAACTGCCATTGCCAGACATAACCGCACCATCTGGACAAATTGCAGTGCCAAATGGCATCGCTGGCCAGTTATGCCAGCCGAAAATCATATCGACCCCCTCAAGCGCTCCATCTTCTATCATTTTCTGAGCGCCATGCCCCCCTTCTTCAGCAGGTTGAAAAATCAAGCTAATTGGGCTAGATAAATGAGCCTCATTCTGTTTAAGCCATTTGGCGGTTCCTAACAGTGCTGCCATATGACCATCATGACCACAGGCATGCATTTTGCCTTCTTCTGTAGAACAAAAGTTGACTTCAGTCTGCTCATGAATCGGAAGCGCATCCATATCCGCACGCAATGCAATATGTTTACCAAGCTTATCTTTCGCTAACGTCGCTACGACGCCATAGGTTGCACAACTTCGCCAAGGAATTTGCCAATCATCTAAAAGACTGCGAATTTTTTCAGAGGTATTTTCTTCTTGCCAAGTTAATTCAGGGTGACGATGAAACCAGTGTCGAAGCTCAATCGCTTGATTGACAATTTCATCCCACACCATAGAAACCCCCAATATTCAGTCAGTTAGCGAATAACGCACTAACTGAAATTAAAATTCATTAATCCCATCCTAACAATTTAACGCTGCGCTTTAAAGCATTTACAAAAATATTTCACTCGACTGCTAAAAAAACTCTTCAAATATGAAAAGCTGATTTAACATAGTCGTGAGCGCTCGTTTTAATGCAAAACCAAACAAGCTTATTCTATTTATTATTTAATCAAGAGGATTCATCCATGTCTCATGAAGGTTATCACGAACCCATTTCTGAACTGACCGACAAAACTCGCGATATGCACCGAGCCATTGTGTCCACCATGGAAGAGCTAGAAGCTATCGACTGGTATAACCAACGTGTCGATGCCTGTAAGGACCCGGCACTTAAAAAAATTCTGCAACACAATGCGAATGAAGAAAAAGAACACGCGGCCATGGCACTTGAATGGATTCGCCGAAATGACCCTGTGTTTGATAAAGAACTCAGAGACTGGTTATTTACTGACAAAGCCCTAGATCATTAACAGCTATTCAAATAGAGTTACCTTTAGAAAATTGTCATTGCCACTCTCTAAAGGTGACTTTCCGCAAAATACGCCTTTTCCGACCAGGCCTGGTTGTTTTAACACCAAAAACACCACCCAAATTCAGCATCTCTTGTTAACTGTTAAAGATTGATAGAGAAATATTTAAAGCAAGACCAAGGCGCTTTAATATTTCTTTATAAATTTTTTTTATACCATTCAGTTTCAATTAAGGTTAAATAAGTTATACTTATAGAAAGTCATAAATAATCTATTACATTCCTCTGTAAAATCCTATTTATGACAAACAACCAATACTTAAGGAAAATGGCTATGACTAAAGAAACACAAGTCAAAATTAACAAACCTTCACAAACGCAATCGCGATTTGCTGCATTAATGCTAGCTGGAATTGCTTTCGTGGCAACGAGTTATGCCATAAACGACAAGCTATTCTTTGTCGGCACAATCGCTTAATCAGTAATCAATCTGGTGCTATAGCCCCTCCTCTCTATAGCACCAACCCACAATTCATGCCCTTCTAAAACTAAAATTTATGTCTGCCAGCAGGGCATTCTTGTTCGTCTTTTTAAGCATCAATTAAACTGATTTTTCTCTTTTGTCGATCTAATATTCAAAGATAATGGCTTAACATTGATTAGAATAAACTATGATTGTCTTGCTATTGCTTAGATATTCCGAGGACAAAAAGATGAACATAAATTACAAAATCCAGACCTTTGACAATCAAACCCCGCCTCAACGCCTAAAAACCATTAATATACGGAACGCATCGGTTCTACCCTCCATTAATCATATTTTGAACATTGATTTCGAAGACTATATCGTGCAAGAAGTTAGACATCGAGTAGCATACAAGACAAAAAGCTTTACCAAAGAAAACGGAATATTAACGACCTATCAAGAAATTGATGATATTGATGTTATTGCGATAAAAAGAGATGACGATACGACTTACTCATTGAATTCCAACGAATAAACTATAACCCTCTAAAATAGATTCAACCTGTTTAAACCCACTTAATTCGCTCGGAGATTTGTTGACCGCCTACGAATCAGATGACTTAATTTCATGCGTTATGGCAAAACTAAACTCTTCACCTTTGAATTCAAAATAATGAGATAACACTTCAACAGGATAAACGTTACCTGTTTTTGTTTTATGGTGACTTTCAATAGAGGCCCCACCATTACCAAACTCACGGGTTTTTCTAACATGTTCAGACCATAGCCCATCTGCCATATTTGGATCAATATCAACGACAGCCATCCCATCCAGTAATTCATTTTTAGAGTAACCCAATTTTTGACAGGCGCGGTCATTAACATACACAAATTTTCCTGTATCTAGTTTAATAAGGAAAATTGATTCGGATGAGATATCCAGCGCTTTGGCGAGTGTACTGAGAATACTTTCAGATTCTTTCTTTTCCGTAATATCTCGAGCCAGCGTGATATAGGTATTAGCTGCTTTTTTCTTAGTCATATACAACTCAAACCAATGAGTCCCATCAGGCAAGTCAAGTGAATATATATTACCGACAGAAAACCCTTGTTCATTTGCCTCTTTCATTGTTTGACGCGCAACTTCTGCGGCAGGCGGAGGTAGTATGTCTTGAAATTTTTTACCAATCAACTCATCACGCTGTGCAATAAGAAGTGCTTCATTTTTAGTCCAGACTTCTAGATAGGTGCCATCATGATCAATTTCTAGCAATAAATCTGGAATCGTTGAAATAATGCCCTCATTGAAATCTAATGAAAGGCGTAAGCTATCCTCAGTATCTTTACGGTCTGTAATATCATATACATGGCCGTAAAAAATAACGCCTCCCTGCGGATAGGGTTGTGGTTTCGATTTTACCTCTAACCACCTTAAACCCTTATTCGGATGAACAATCCGAAACTCGTCACACCATTCATTTAAATTCTTAGCAGCGTTTTCAAGTGATTTATAAACTTTTCTTACATCCCTAGGGTAGATTAATTGTTGGAATGACTGAAAATTATTGATCATTTTATTGGGGAAAATTCCGAAGAGGTCTAGCGCATTCTGGGAAACATAGGTCGCAGCTAAGTTACCATCCTGCATCACCAAACTTCCCATTACACCTGGAGATGATTCGGCTAATGCTCTAAGCTCTTGTTCTCGGAAAATGATATTTTCTTCACACGCTTTACGTTCGGATATATCTCTTGCAATGGCTAATATGACATCTTGTCCAAGTTGTTGAAAAAGCGTAACAGTGAGTTCCACTGGGTAGCAATAGCCTGATTTGCTTTTGTGACGTGTTTCAAACTGAAGGGACTTTAATACTTTTAAATCGCAAACGTGCTTCTGCCAAATGTCGAGTGACGGAAAGTCAGGATCAATATCAAATACTGACATGCCGCCGATCATTTCCTCTGTAGCATATTCAAGCTTAGTCGAAGCGGCTTGATTTACATAAATAAAATTTGCAGTATCTGCAGAGATAAGAAAGATGGAGTCAAAAACAACATCCATTGCTTCAGTTAGTAGCTGATGGATATTTTCTATTTTAAGTTGTTGTTCAACATCTTTCGCCATGCAAAAAAACCTTTAATTTCTATACTTAAATACTACACCATTACAACACAAGCTGGATTGGTATTGTTAATTGATACCCATACCCTCTAACGGCTGTTATTGCATGTTCTGGAAAATTATATTTTCTTAATTTTGTACGCAATCGGGACACGATAATGCCTAAATACTTATGACCATTATCAAAATCTAAAATATTCAAACGTTCCATCAACTGCCAGCTTTCAAGCTTTCTTTGATCCGCAAGCGCTAAAGCGTAGACTAATAAACATTCTTTGATAGATAAACGAATAAGGGAATCATTAAAGTACATAATACGCGAAGAAGTCGATAATTTTACAAAAGATTTTTTAGAAGAATGAAGCGCATCACGCTCTTTCACTAGAGCAATCGCATTTAATATATCGACGGGTGAAAAGGGTTTAACCAGGTACATTTCAGCACCTAACTCATAGCATTTAAATTTTTCTTGCAGGGAGTAACGCTGACTTAATACAATCACATTTACTTGAGGGAGGGTATTTATACAACGAGAGACAAAACAGAAAGAACCAGGGCATCTTAAATCAATAACGATAATATCCCACGCGATATTTGAGGATAACTCAAAAAACTCGTCTACACTATCGAGGAATGTAACATCATCATAACA
>NZ_PKGB01000010.1 GCF_002848135.1 Hydrogenovibrio sp. SC-1 | reverse complement strand
CCCCAAAGAGTCAATCGCGCCTTTAATCGTCTGAACGGAATCCGAGCCTTTCCGCATAAACTGTGGTTGATTAGCGACTTTTATCAATTCACCCGTCAGTACCGTATTATGACCAATAATCTCCGCCACCTCTGACATATCCGGGTACTCAGTCGTCTGAAAAATACTTTGTAATTTAATTAATTCGGCTGGCAAGGGCGGAACCTGAAACCCCGCCAATTGGGTCTGTGCAAGCTGTATTTGTTGTTTTAAATCCATAACGGCAATACCTAAATAAAGGGGAACCTTGGGTCAAATCAAAGGTCAAAAAATAACGTAAAAATGATTATAGCCCTTTCTCAGCCGTGAATAAACACTTCTACTAATGCTGGTCAGCAACCGCCATGCATTACAATCTAAAACCAGTCATTCAAATGACAATCTGGATTGAAGTAGTCGTAACGCTTTAAGGTCAAGCTTATTAAGGGGTTTTATCTACAGCCTCTCTTTGGGATGATGATTTGTCAGCATCACACCCCTTGCCCGAACCCCCACCATCACAGCAAGAGCCATCCTTATTTTCTGAAGCCGGCTCATTACAGGCAACACCGCAAGCAACACATTCACCCTTGGCATTTTTAAACATCGGACAAAACCCAGAGAAAGAGGCTTGCAGAGCATTCAATGCCATCAGAATCAATAACCATAAAAAAGACAGTTCAGTTAAATCAATTTGCCCCAGAATTTGAGCGACAGTTAGTACAATCAGCACCATAATGGCAAACATTCTCAAAGGGCGATTGCCCTTAACAACACTCGAAGACATCTACTTTCTCCTTTTATCCTAAAATTTCTATCAAAATCTCATCAAACAATAGAATCCGATACTGATACAGAGTAAAAAACAATTTCTTTCATTTTCAAAGCTCAATTCTATTCCATCTCAATCATCGCAAAAGGTATTTTTCCTTGGATTTGTCTATGCCAACACCATAAAAATCATGCTAGAATGCTGCTTAATAGCCGCCTTATTTCTCATCCAAATCCACAACTTTAAAAAAGGCCGCTCAGAAACTCAAGACGGACAAGGTCGCACTGTATAAAGCTTTCCTATAAAATTGCTTAAAACTTCCCTAATTTTTTTTATATAATAAAAAGCTTAACTAAATTAAATGGATTAACAACAACTATGCAAAACCGATTGTTTGATGTCGTTATTGTAGGCGGTGGCATCACCGGAACATCGCTCGCGTATACCTTAGCGAAATACACCGACATTAAATCAATTGCGGTTTTGGAAAAGTATGGCTCGCTTGCTCCGTTAAACACCAATGCCCGTAGCAATAGCCAGACCTTACATTGTGGTGACATTGAAACTAACTATACCCTTGAAAAAGCCATTCAAGTCAAACGTACTGCCAACATGCTAGTGCACTACGCACATCAAGTTGAAAAAAACGACTTCCTCTTTAAATTCCCTAAAATGATCCTTGCCGTTGGCGAAGCGGAATGTGACCGCCTCCAAAAACGTTATGAAGCCTTTAAAGAAGCTTTCCCCTATATGGAACTATGGGGTGCTGACAAAATCGCTGAGGTTGAACCCAATGTTGCTTTAGTGGATGGTAAGCCGCGTCCTGAAAAAATTCTGGCCAGCGGCTGTACCGATGAATATTCAGCCGTCAACTATGGCGTTTTATGTAAATCCTTTATCGACAGTGCTCGTAAAACCGGTAAAAACATCCGAGTCTCACTCAGCTCAAAGGTAGATCGTATTCTATCATTTGATGACCATTATGAATTACAGACTGCCCACGGCACCTATTTAGCGAAATTTGTTGTGGTTTCCGCTGGCGCGCATAGTTTACTCATTGCCAATCAATTGGGACATGGTATGAATCTATCGACCTTGCCAATGGCGGGCAGCTTTTACTTTACGCCAACTAAACTGAATGGCAAAGTTTACACCATGCAAAATGACAAACTGCCATTTGCAGCCTTGCATGGTGACCCTGACTTAACGGAACCCAATAAAACTCGACTCGGCCCTACTGCTTTAGCGCTCCCCAAGTTAGAGCGTTATACCGGTGGTACTTATTTGGATTTTTGGAAAACCCTCAAACTAGATCGAAAAGTACTCAAAGTTTTTTGGGACTTACTTAAGGATTCAACCATTCGTAATTATATTTTCCGGAACTTTTTGTTTGAAATCCCTTGGTTAAACAAACGGCTATTCGTCAAAGATGCCCGTAAAATTCTACCTGGCCTCAAAGTGGATGAACTCTGCTATGCTGAAGGTTACGGTGGTGTTCGCCCCCAGGTCATCGATAAGGCCACACAAGAACTCAAACTGGGCGAAGCCAGCATCGTGCCTGAAAATGAAAATATCATCTACAATATGACCCCATCACCAGGTGCGACTACCTGTCTGGGCAATGCCTATCGCGATGCCAAAATTATCTGCGAACGACTTGACAAAACCCTGTACCAAAAGCAATTTGTAGACGACCTTCTAGATGGAAAAGACCTCTAGTCAGCCAATCCCTGTTACCTTAATAACGGGATTGCTCGGCAGTGGAAAAACCACCGCCATTAATTCGCTTTTACAACAAAAACCCAAAAATGAAACCTGGGGACTCCTCATCAATGAGCTGGGGAAAGTTGGCATTGACAGTCTGGTTTTACAAACCACCCAGCAGCCGATTGAGGTCGTCTCGGGCGGTTGCATTTGTTGTAGTGCTGCCTTTGGCTACCAACAAGCACTGCAATCACTGTTGAAACAACCCCTTCAGCGGATATTAATTGAACCAACTGGCCTGGGTCATCCCGCTAAAATCATCGATACCTTGCGAAAATTTCAACCCACTGTGAAGCTTGAACAAACCCTTTGCATGGTCACTCCACAACAACTGACACCAGACTTCTGGCAAAAATCTGCGGTACTCCGTGACCTCGTCAGCTTAGCCGACAGACTACTGTTAAATAAAGTTGATACGGCCACTGAGGCAGAACTCAGCCAAGCGAAAGCCACTCTCAACCAAGGGTATCCAGCCAACCCAAACCCCATCTTCACCCTGCATGGCAACCCCATTGACAACAAGATAACCGACTGGTTAACTCAACCCGCCAAACGCCCTTTTTATCGATTAGAAGGTATAGAACAACATCAACAGCTAACCCAACAACACCCCTTAACGGTTACCACATCTCTTAGCCATTGCATAACTCTTGAAGTCTTTACTGGCGATACCAGTAGTATTGGCTGGCAATTCTCCCCCACTGTACAATTCAATCGCGTTGCACTAAAGGCTTTTTTAAAACACACCCCTCACCTTATCCGAGCCAAGAGTATTCTACGAACCGGCAATGAATGGCAACACCTCAATCACCTACCTAACCAAACCAGTTTTGAAGATATTGCATGGAGACAAGACAGCCGCTTAACTCTCTTGCTAGATCAACCACTTAATATTGAACAGGTATCAAAACTGGAGCAAAACTTGACTAAAATAGTCAGGAATTGTGACGACTAATTACTCGCTATGCTATAATGTTTCTTTTTAATTTTGCGACTCGTTGCTCCATCCAATGGCCAACACCAGCGCACTAAGTCGAAGGAAATTGCATGACAAAGCACATGCCCGATATCGCTTGCCAGCCACATCAAGCTCCACAAGGAAAACTCAACTGGGTCGGAATGAGCGGCATTGAATTGCCCATCCTCATTGAACAATCTGCACAGCAAACCTTAACACTTTCTTCTCAAGTACAAGCCTATGTCAGTTTAGATGACCCTTTAAGCAAAGGGATTCACATGTCTCGGCTATATCTACTGCTTGATGAAATGGGATCAAATGAACCCTTAACCCCGAATCGCATCCAGGTATTACTCGAAGCCTTTCTCGAGTCGCATCATGGTTTAAGCCAAAATGCGTTTGTCGAATTTAAATTTGACTATTATGAGAGACGCAAATCCCTTAAAACCGACAACTCCGGTTGGAAACACTACCCTTGCACCCTTAGAGGCCAGTTGCGTGATGGACAATATGAATGCGAAATCAGCATCAGTGTCCCTTATTCTTCAACCTGCCCGTGTTCAGCCGCCTTATCACGCCAACTGATTCAGGAAGCCTTTCAGCAGCAGTTTGCAGATCAGCCATTAGATTACCAACAGGTTCTCGCTTGGCTTGGCACACCAGAAGGCATTTGTGCCACGCCCCATAGCCAACGGTCTTATGCTCAAATCAAACTCAAAGTAACGGCAGACCATGTTTTAAATCTATCAACGGTCATCAACCAAATCGAAGATGCAGTTAAAACACCGGTTCAATCAACGGTAAAACGCCAAGACGAGCAAGAGTTTGCCCGATTAAACGCCACCAACTTAATGTTTTGTGAAGATGCTGCGCGCCGCTTACAAGCCAAATTGGAAAGCTGCCCAGAATACATTGATTATTGGGTACGTGTGAATCACTTAGAAAGCTTACATCCTCACGATGCCGTCGCCGTTGTCACCAAAAACATTCCAAATGGCTACAGTGACGAGCCTAACTTTATGGATGCATTTGAGCATTAATCCGATAAAAAAAATGCCCAGGCCTGGGATAATTACAAGATATATCTCTTTGATTTAAAAGAGATATCTTTCTTCATGTTTAAAAACATGTACAAAAATCGTATTTTTGGCTATTGTTCAATATAGGCAAATACCATGCACCCTTTTTAAACATTCAAGCAAATCTCAAACCCTTTAAATTTTTCCATCAAATCACATCAATATATCCGGCAATTAAACTTCCATTTTGTTTTGCAAAATTAGAAATCAATTTGCGCACAAATTGGTTTTTCAAGTGATCATGAAAGTGACACATAATTAAACCATAACTTATTAAAAAATGACTGTCACAGAATGACAGGCTTAGAAAATGTTTCAAAGAGAAAGCATTTACATGACATAACTAGAGGTATGAAACTAAAAAATTATTGGTAATTTATTGAGGTGGGGAGTAAATTTTAAAACCATTTTTCCCTTCATTTTTAATTTCATACATCATTCTATCAGCAAATTTGATTGCCTCCTGGAAATCATCAGAGTGCGTTCTATAGGATGCCGAACCAATACTAGCACCAATATCGAATGATCTTTCATCATAATGAATGGGATCATCAAATAAGTGGAGCAATTTCTTACCAAAATCAATTTGTTTCTTTTCTGATTCAAGGTCAAAAATGATTACTAAAAATTCATCGCCACCTAGACGAACCACAATATCTGACACTTCGTTACGTTTATAGCGAATGGCGTGAGTTAGTCTTCCTGCAACTGCCTTCAATATTGCATCCCCAACATTATGTCCATAACGATCATTTATACCTTTAAAGCCATCTAGGTCAATAAAGTAAAAAGAAATAGTTCTTTTCTCTTCATCTGCCTTGTTCACCATCTGCTTTATATTTTCATCGAGATGAAATCTATTATTTAGACCTGTTAAACCATCATGGGTGGCCAAAAACTTTGATTGATTAAATAATGCTTGATGCTCTCTTTGATAGCGTAGGACTAGAATGATTAGTGCCACTAAAAGAACCAGCCCTGTGAATAGATACCAAAAACTAGTTTTAACGCTATGAATTGTATGACTTGAGAACTCTGATTTTGCTAAAAAACTGACTAACGTCCACCCCCCTTCCTTATGAGCTAAATTATTAGTGATTTTGTTATAGCCCAGATGTTTTGTCGTTCCGTAAGAGCCACTATTTTTTGTTGGATCAAATTTTAAAAAACTATATAAGCCTTCATCTGCCTCGTACTTCCCAAATTCTTGAGATTGCATTTTTTTCCAAATTTTTGGATTCTCGAGCGCAAAACTTTTTGCTGGCACGACACCATCCCACATAAAAGAACGTGCAATATCATCAAAAGGGGTTCCATCGACATAAACCCCCACATTGTTTAGCATAATGAATTTTGATTTAAACCCTGTAAGTTCTTGATAGTGCCTTATTAGGTTCGCTACTTGTTCTCCTTCATAATTAATTATCAATATACCAAAAGGTTTATTGTTGTTATCAAATAAACGTTTTCCTAAACGAAGCATAGGGCGAAGAGGAATGTCATAAACTCCATTTTCTTTATTAAAGTCGAATGGAGAAATATAGACTTCTTCCTTGGTCAGTTTTTGAATATCTTGAACATAATAGCGATTGCTCTTATTCTGTAATTCAGATTTTGTAACAAACTCAACGTCTTCACCACTGGTATTTAATCGAACAATTTCCTAACCACTATTGTCTAGATATCTTATTCGGTATTGATTCTGTTGTGAATCAGCAAACTTGCTAAACAAAACTTCGATTTCATTAATAAACTCATCCATGTCTTGGGGGCTTTTGACTTCATTAATGAAGTTGTATTCAATATTGTTCGCTAAGAAAGTTAAATCTCCAAACAAAGCATCAATTTCATAAAATAAATTGCTTGCACTAATTTTTAGAAGGTTAGCCTGATTTGCTTTGTGGTTTGCAAATTCTTCCAATGTCTGCCCTTTATACCAAGCAAAAGCCGTTAGAAAAAAAGCCGTTACAATGAAAGTAATGGTAATAAAAGATTGGAAAAATTGACTTTTAGTTATTTTTTTAGAAAAATTAATCACATAAGTCCTGAATTTAATTAGTGCAACAACATGAATTTTTTTATATATGTAGCATTATAGGCGATTCTAGTACAAGTATTATATATATTATGTTCCTATATTATACCTCTTCAACTTGCTTTCAAGAAAACAGCATTGCTCTCGTCAAACAAACCAAATCCAATCCAATCTCGGAGAGTTTGGTCGCCCTTGTGCAAAAGTGAGCCCTTGCTTCGCAATTGGCGAGAGGTGCCAGAGAAAAAAGAAGGACAGGATTCCATATTTTTCTGTGTTCACCGGCGAGAAAGCATTGATTGACCGTCCAGCGAAATAAAATGTTTGAGAGCAAAAGTTCAATAGGAAATTCAAAAAATAGGTCGTAAAAAAGTTAAAAAATGCAATAAAAAAGCCCCTTTTGAGGAGCTTTTAGTTCAAAATACTGCTTGATAGTAACTTTAATATGATGTATTAAAAACGCCAGGCCTGGGCATTTTTGATGGTCAAATGCCACCCTTAGCCAATTGGCAATGCCGTTTTATCAACCACCTTTCTTAACACAAAACTAGTATGTACGCCGCTGACGCCTTCGAGTTGGGTGATATGATTCAGCAATAAATCTTGATAGGCTTCTAGATCTTTTACCACGACTTTTAATTGGTAGTCGGCTGATTGCCCTGTTAACAGCAAACACTCCATCACACTGGGTAAAGCCTGCACCGCTTCTTCAAACACCCGAAAGCGCTCTTGCGTGTGTTTATCCATCGAAATATGCACCAGCGCCATTAAATCCAGACCCAAGCGCTTGGCATCTAATAAAGTGCGATACCCAACAATCACGCCCGATGCCTCCAAAGCTTTGAAACGCCTTAAACACGCTGATGGCGACAGACCGATTTGATCAGCCAACTCTTGATTGCTTAAACGGCCATCGTTTTGTAACCGATCCAACATTTTTCGATCATATGCATCAAACGACTTCATAAACACCCCCTTAGTTATATCAATAAAAACACCTTAATTAGAATTATATTTCATAAATTAATTAATATTAAGAACATTCATGCAAATACGATCAAAATCAGTCTATATTTCACAATTTTATAGCGCACTCTTTTCGATATAATTTTTAACAAGGAAGATCCCTTAACCAACGACACGAGGAAGTTTAATGTCCACCATGAACCCAAACCGCTATTGCCCGACTGCCACGCCTGATTTACCCAATCGTCAGTGGCCGAATCGTCGTCTTACCCAGGCGCCTATTTGGGCAAGTGTCGACCTACGCGACGGCAACCAGGCTTTAGCCCACCCAATGACCGTCGAACAAAAACTTCGCGTCTGGCACCAACTCGTTAAGATGGGGTTCAAAACCATTGAAATTGGTTTTCCATCAGCCAGTCAACCGGAGTACGAATTCACACGTCGCTTAATTGAAGAAAAACATATTCCTGACGATGTAACCGTTCAGGTATTAGTGCAAGCTAGAGAACATTTGATTAAGCGAACCTATGAAGCCCTTTCTGGTGTAAAACAAGCCGTGGTACACGTTTACAACACCACTTCGACACTTCAACGCGAAAAAGTGTTTTGTAAATCCAAAGCTGATATCAAGGCGATGGCGATTCAGGGGGCAGAATGGGTACAGCAATATGCGGCAGATTACCCAGACTCCCAATGGACCTTTCAATATTCGCCTGAGAGTTTTTCACAAACCGAAGCCGATTATGCGGTCGAGGTCTGTGAAGCCGTCATGGCAATTTGGCAGCCCTCTCCGAAGCAACCCTGTATTCTTAATTTACCTGCCACCGTTGAAAGCACTTCCCCCAACCGGTTTGCTGATCAAGTCGAATACTTTATTGAGCATTTATCTAACCGCGAATCGGCAATTATTTCAGTCCATACACATAATGATCGAGGCTGTGCGGTTGCCGCTGCAGAATTGGCGCTATTAGCCGGAGCGGATCGGGTTGAAGGCACGATATTGGGTAATGGTGAACGCACCGGTAATATGGATATTGTCACTTTAGCAATGAATCTCTATAGTGAAGGGATTGACCCGCAATTGGATTTATCTCACCCTGACGAATGGATTTCGCTTTTTGAAGAGGTGACCCGAATCCAAACACACCCTCGCCACCCTTGGGTGGGTGAAGCGGTTTATACGGCTTACTCAGGCAGCCACCAGGACGCGATTCGCAAGTGCCTAATGCATCAAACGAATGATTCTCAATGGCAAGTCGCTTATTTGCCCATTAACCCACAGGATTTACAGCGCGACTATGAAGCCATTATTCGCGTCAATAGCCAATCTGGGAAAGCCGGTACTGCCTTTGTGTTAGCACAAGAATACGGACTTGACCTTCCGAAATGGGTGCAGCAAGATTTTGCCCCTATAGCCCAACAGATGGCGGAAGAGACGGATGGAATTGTCAGTCATCAGCAACTCTATGAAGGCTTTGTAGATCACTATCATTTAAATCAACCTCAACACACAATCCGCCAATATCAACTGGATTGCGAGGGCGAACTTGAACAACTAAAAATAGAAATCGATGGCGAAGTTTGGCAAGGACAGGGTAATGGCACTCTAAGTGCTTTATGCGATGCCTTTACTCAACGTACTGGGATCTCTTTTGAAATCTTAGATTATGCGGAACATGCCATAGAGTCCGGCACTCACTCCAAAGCCATTGCCTATGTACTTGTACAGCAATCAAAGCAATCACGAATTGGCATAGGCATGGCAACGGATAGCGTCACCGCAATGATTCAAGCAGTCCTATCAGTAATGGTATTTACTCAGCATTAGAAAGCCTTTTCGCCATTCAGCAACCTACAAAAAGTCACCACCCGTGGTGGTGACTTTTATTAACGAGTCAAATCGCATTTGTTACCCTCAAATTCATTTGGGCATGTTATTATTTACATAGGTTTTGAGTCTTAATTAAACCGTTTTTAATACCGACCTGTACCCAATTTCTTAATAAATTGGTGAGTAACACCGCTCAAATACCGAATATAAAGGTCAAAATGGAAATCAAGGAATTATAAACATGACCCATCCCACGCTTGAAAAACCGACACTTGATGAGCTCTTCGAATTATTGGATGGTGACCTGGATGCCATTCTAACGCCCTTTTTGGAGCAACTACCCAAGCTTATTAACGATATTCTATTAGGAATGGAGGCACAACAAGCCGCCGCTGTTTTTCACGCAGCGCATACCTTAAAAAGTAGTGCAGCCAATATTGGTGGGTTACAATTGTCTGAAACATCAAGACAAATAGAAGCGTTAGGAAAAGCAGATGAGCTTGATCAAGTTGCCCCCCTGCTACCGCAACTTGAAAAACAGGCTGCTGACCTAGAACAGGCTATTTCGGACTATATGGCAAACCGATAGACCTATTACCAGAGAAGACACTTGGAAAATGAGCCAACAAACTATTCTTGTCATTGATGACGATACCAGTATTCGCTTAACACTCTCAAAGATATTGGCGAAAGAAGGCTATCACCTCATTCAAGCTGAAAGCGGTCAAACAGCCATCGAAATTTGTCAGTCACAACAACCTGACCTAATTTTATTGGATGTCATTATGCCCGGCATAGATGGCTTTGAAACCTGTAAAACGCTAAGATCAATGCCTCATATCCACCCCGTGCCAATTTTAATGCTAACGTGGTTAGACGACATTCAGGCTATTGATTCCGCCTTCTCTGCAGGCGCCACTGACTTTATTACCAAACCCATCAACTGGCCGTTGCTTGTCAGACGCGTTCGATATGCTTTAAGAACCTATGGTTTGACTCAAGAGTTAACCCGCGCACAATTACATCAGTCTCACGCACAAGAAGTTGCACGCTTAGGATTTTGGGAATGGGATCCCCAACATGACCAAATGAGGTGGTCGGAAAGCTTAACCCAACTGTTCGCACTCCAATCCGGCCAGAGCCCACGAAACCTTGCTGATTACTTGCAACTGGTTCCAGAAGAACAAATTCCCAATATTCAATTGTCTGCCCAAGCCTTACTCCAAGGGAAATCCGACCGTATTTCTTTACAGCACGATCTCATTTTTTCAAGTCAAACCTATCATATTCGAGTCATTGCTGAATTGGATGAAAATCAAAAGATTTTCGGAGTGATTCAAGATATTTCAGACCTACTGCAGACTGAAAAAGCACTCGAATTTCAAACGCATTATGATCCGATTACCCATTTCAGCAATCGATTTCATTTTACTCAACAACTCGATAAAACCTTATCTGAGCCTTATGAACCCGGTTCTCTGGCGGTCATTTCGATTGATATTGATCGTTTTAATCTCATTAACAACACCTTGGGGCATGCACAAGGGGACGAATTTTTAAGTGACTTTGCTAATCGGCTCCGCAAGTACCTGAGTCACAATTTTCCATGTGCTCGAATGAGTGCTGATGAATTTTGTATTCTAATTAATTCGAAAATGACAACGGCAAAACTCGAATCTTGGATAATGTCATTACAAGCTGAACTCTCAATCCCCTTTGAAATAGCTCAAACGATCGTTCATATCGAGACCAGTGTTGGCATCGCGACTTCTCCCAAAGATGGGCACTCAAGCGCCGAGTTATTGCAAGCGGCTGTACAAGCTAGAAGAAATGCCAAAGCACTTGGGGGCAATCAATTTCAGTTCTATGATCCGGAACAACAACCAGATCACTCCAGAAGATTGACCTTAGAAACCGCATTACATCAAGCACTTCAGCAAGACCAATTTGTTCTACATTATCAACCACAACTGGACTTACAGACTGACAATATCGTCGGCGTTGAAGCACTTGTCAGGTGGCAGCACCCAGAACTGGGCATGATCTCACCCGTTGAATTTGTGCCGATCATTGAGGAGATGGACTTAATACACGCTTTTGGCGATTGGACATTACGCAGTGCCGTCAATCAGGCCAAAGCTTGGCATGATCAAGGCCATTCGATCCGAGTTGGCATTAACTTATCAGCGCGTCAATTCCTAAAAACAGACCTGGCTGGCCATATTGAACAGGTACTTAAAGAGGCACAACTGCCTGCTGAATTACTTGATTTGGAAATTACAGAGGGTATTGCCATGCAAAACCCAGATTCTGCATTGCAAACATTAGAAGCGTTAAAGGCAACCGGCGCAACCATTGCCATTGATGACTTTGGTACCGGCTACTCCTCACTCGAATACTTACAAAAGTTCCCCGTCGAATATATTAAAATCGACCGCGCTTTTATCAAAGATATGACGGTCAACCTTGGAGACCAAGCCATTGTTAGAGCCATTATTGCCATTGCCAACAGCATGAACCGTCAAGTTATTGCTGAAGGTATTGAAAATGCGGAAGAAGCCAGACTATTGAAAGAAATGGGCTGTCATGAAATTCAAGGCTATTATCTTTCGAAACCCATCAATGCCGCTGAAACACAACGGTTTATTGAGGCCTATCATAAATCCTAGACATAAAAAAACGACCAGGCCTGGTCGTTTCTTAAGCATTACCCTAGTAAGAACTAAAAATCTCCACCGGTAATTTCATAATAGATTTTACGCGCATTATTTTTTGCAGCCTGCTCAAACACCGGACGATCTTTATATTTTGATTGATCAACATTTTCTGCGGCTTCTAAGTCCCCACCGTCATCCACCACTTTTTGCACCTCTGCTTGTACATAGCGGAAATAATCATAGGTTTGTTTTTTCACAGTTGCCATGTTGGTTGGCGTACCATGCCCAGGCACCACAGTCGTATCTTTCGGAATTCTTGCCATCATCGCTTCAAACGATTCCATCCAAGCAATGCTATTGGTATAAGTAAACATCACCGGCATCCGCTCATTAAACGCTAAATCGCCTGCCAGCAACAACTTACGAGAAGGGATATAAACACTGGTCGAAGCGGGTGTATGACCGGGACCAAAATCAATTAAGTGAATAGATTCTCCGCCCCCCACATCGATTTCCATTTCATTATCAAAAGTGGTAAAGCGATCAGAAACATTGCGAATATCATTCATCAATGCTTTACCAACCCGTTCAGACCACTCTGCTTTAGCGCGTTCAAACCCAACATCAAATTGACCATTGGCCATGTCGCTGGAATATAGATGCTTCACGCCAATATCCACCCAATAACTGGCACCAAAATAGGCATGACCTTGATTATTTTCAACCGCAACCCATTTCACTGGCTTATCGGTAATTTGTTTGATTTGCTGATGAACACTGTAGGAAATTGCTGGATTCGCGCCCGTATTAAATACAAAAACGCCATCCTTAAAAATCACAAACGAAATATTATTATTAAAGCCAAAATTCGATGGGTTATGCCAAATCTGACTTCCGACAACGGTATAAACACCTTCCGCAACCTTGACTGCTTTAGGAAGTGGTAACACTTTGCCAATATAACCGGCAGAACGAATCGTCGCTTTGGCTTCATTAGCATAGATTTCTGCAGCGCCAGACATCACGCCCTTATCTTGCCAGCTTACTTCCTCTGCCCAACGTTCAAAGCCTGCCACAAAAGGATCTTCATTCTGTTGAGCCCAGCTTAACGTGGTGAATAAACTCATTGCAATCAAGCCCACTAACTTGCGTTTTATCATAACATCCTCCTCAAAAAGGGTTTCAGAACTGATGTATTTCGCATCATTTAGAGGATAATACCACTTCACTCTCACCGTGCTTATTGATGTTTTTAATGCCCCCAAAAGCAATTCAATTAAGTGCATTCAACTACGATCCAATAACTCCGAATTTTTATGGGCATAAACATCAAAGATGGTAATGGCCATTGCCGCGATAACAGGGCCAAAAAATAGGCCGATCATACCAAAATGAATTAACCCTGCGAAGGTCGCCAATACGGTAATCAAGGTATGATTGGCAACGGCAAGTTCATCCGATGCGCCACCCAAGGAATTTGCAATGCGCCGAATCAATAATGGCCGCAATAAATTATCAATCAAAAAGCCATTCACCACTGCGCCGAAAAACACTACCCAACCGGCTGAAACATAGTCACCTTGAGCAGCTAATAATAAACTTAACGGGACCCAAATAAGCGCCGCACCGACTAATGGAATAAAGGAAGTAATGGCAATTGCTAATCCGATAAAGAGTCCCGGCAAGCCCAGTACCCAAGCTAAAATCGTAAAGACCACTCCTTGCATTAAGGCGATTCCCAATACCGAAAGCAATAAGATGGTTGAGAGATTGGAGAATCGAGTCATAATCATAGTGTCATAAAAATTTTCTAATGGGGATAGCACCTTTAAATGAAACGCGATGCGATGTCCATCGCGATAAAAAAAGTACAGCGCAAAGACCGCCAAAAAGATAAATGTCAAAAAAGACGTGGTACTGCCAAAAATACCCTGAACCAAAAACAGTATGGCTTGTTGTGCAAATTGAATAATATCGCCTGAATGCGTTTTCAATTGGTTGATCAGTTGTAGCTGAGACCCTTCTGGCAAAGGCAATACCGCAACCAAGTTTTGATTCAATTCAGATAAACTCTGCGGCGTTTGTTGTGATAACCAGTTCTGCGCCTGCGTCACCAAACTACCAACTTGAAGCCCCACTTCCAAGAGTAAATAACTGACGGGCGCGATCACGGTTAAGAACACAGCAAGACTCATTATCGCTGCCGCCAAGTCTTCCGACTCATTCACGTTCGGTAACACCTTCAGATACAAACTATAAGTTGCCGTCGCTAAAATCATGGCAAATAACAACCCTTCTAAAAAGGGGGAAAACAACCAGAGTAAGCCTAAAATTGCCGCCACCAGCAAAATGATTAAAAAACCTTCCTCGTAAGGTGCTTTTGAGCGCATAATAGTATCCTGTTAAAAATGAATAAATTAAGCACAATCTACCATGAATAACCCAATCAAAAAAGTTTTAATTCGCCCTGCAGGCGCACTCCAAATCCTCTCTTATAAAGAAGCGCAACAACTTTGCGACCAAACGGCAGAAGGGCTCAATGAAGTTTTAAAGCGGTGTAGCCTTGCCGTATTAAACACGGGTGCAAAAGGCGACAGTGGCACGGCTCTACTCAACGCCCACCCAGAATTTCAAATACAAGTCCATACTAAAGGTCGAGGATTGCAAATTGAAATCGACAATGCCCCAGAGCATGCTTTTGTTAATGGCGAAATGATTGTAGGTTTGCAAGAACATCTTTCCGCCGTTATTCGCGACTTGATCTATGCGCAAAACGACATTATCGAAAACTCTGAATTCGATTTAGAAACCCCTTTTGGTATCACCAATGCCGTATTTCATATCGCCCGCAATGCCGAAATTATGCAGCCGGATATCGACCCGAATATCGTGGTTTGCTGGGGCGGCCATTCGATTAGTCTGGATGAATACAAATACACCAAACAAATTGGCTACCAGTTAGGGTTACGTAAGCTCGACATTTGCACCGGATGCGGTCCAGGGGCGATGAAGGGTCCTATGAAAGGCGCAGTGTTAGGTCACGGCAAACAACGCTATACGACCCCTCGTTTTATCGGTCTAACCGAGCCAGGCATTATTGCCGCAGAAGCCCCCAATGCAATTGTCAATGAATTAACCATCTTTCCAGATATTGAAAAGCGCCTAGAAGCCTTTATGCGCATTGGTCACGGCATCGTGGTTTTTCCGGGGGGCGCGGGTACTTTGGAGGAGATCTTATACCTGCTCAGTATTTTACTGCACCCTCAAAATAACAATATTCCTTTTCCCGTGGTATTGACTGCACCAGAGTCAGGTCGAGCCTATTTCGAAGCGGTATTGGACTTTATTGAACAAGCGTTAGGAAAAGAAGCCATTCAAAAACTTACCGTTTTAATCAATCAACCGGAAGACGTTGCCGATTTTTTAAAAGATGGCATCGAACACGTCACGGCTTATCGTAATGCCACCAGTGATGCCTATTATTTCAATTGGAACCTGCATATCCCGTTTGATCTCCAACAACCCTTTTTCCCTTCGCACCAAAGTGTTGCCGAATTAAAACTGCATCGAGATCAACCCAGTCATGAATTAGCTGGGCAATTACGGCGTGTGTTTTCCGCCATCGTTGCAGGCAATGTAAAAAGCGAAGGGATTGCTCAAATTGAACAGCATGGCCCTTTCCAAATTACCGGTGATCCAATCATCATGCAACATATCGATCAATTATTAAAACGTTTTGTCGAACAACGCCGTATGAAACTGGGCACTGACCAGTACGAGCCTTGCTATAATATTGTCTCGCCATAACCTGTCATAAATGAGTGAACCATGACCTTTGAAGAATTAGATTTAGACCCCAAGCTCCTCAGCGCCATTGAACAGCAGCACTTTCACAAACCTACCCCCATTCAGCAACAGGCCATTGTTGAAATGTTATTGAGTAAAGATGTCCTGGCTGGCGCAGCAACGGGAACAGGCAAAACCGCAGCCTTCGTATTACCGGCTTTACAGTTTCTACTGGATGATCCACGTCCCAGCAGTCAGGTCAGAGTCTTGATTCTCGCGCCAACACGCGAGTTGGCAATCCAAATTCACAAGGTCATTAAACAGCTCGGCAGCTATTGTCACTTCGAAAGTAATGTGATTACGGGCGGGTTTGCCGCCGATAAACAACTGGCTGCGCTTCAAACTCAACTGGATATTTTAGTGGCAACCCCTGGGCGCTTACTGAATATTATGAGCAAAGAATATATTGATCTTTCCAATGTTGAGTTGCTCATTATTGATGAAGCAGATCGTATGTTAGACATGGGCCAAGGCCCTGATGTGTCAGCGTTAATTGAAGCTATTCCGGGAGACTTTCAAGCCGCCTGCTTTTCGGCCACTCTAGCTGGGTCAGGTCTCGCTAAATTTGCTGAGGAAGTACTGGATAATCCGACGGTCATTCAAGTTGATGCTGCTAATCAACAGTCACAACAAGTGCAGCAACTGGCTTACCTTGCCAATGATAAAGAACATAAACAAGCCTTACTAAAAGTCATATTAAATGATGAAACCTGCCAAAGTGCGTTGGTTTTTTGTAATAAGAAAGAACGTGCAATTGAACTTAACGATTGGTTGCAAACTCAGGCTATCTCTAGCACCGTCTTGCATGGCGACTTTATTCAAGCCAAGCGCATGGAAAAAACCCAAAAATTTACCCAAGGCAAAGTCAAAGTCATGGTGGCAACGGATGTGGCGGCACGTGGACTTGATATGCTGAATATTACTCATGTCATTAATTACGATATCCCCTTCCGAGGCGATACCTATATTCACCGTATTGGTCGAACTGGGCGTGCACAACAGGTCGGCATTGCCATTAATTTGGTTGAACGCCATGATATCCGTAACTTTCAACGCATTGAGTACCACCTACAACATAAGATTCCGCTGGCAAAAATCGCGGGGCTTGAAGCCAATTATTCTTTAAAGGATTATTTATCTCGTCCGAAGAAACCTAAATCCAAAAAGAAAATCAAAAAAAGTGCTAAGCCAAAGTCACGCCAGAAGCGTAAATCATCAAAATAGCACTGGCTCTGCAATTATCCACGATCTAGAGGTCAGCTTGATGTGGATTTTTGAATGGTTTTTAAGTCAAGTTTTTTAGCTTTGCTATAATAAGCTGACCGAAAGAATTCTCTTAATTTAAGGGTAATGCGCTAAAATGACGCAAACAAATAAATCCTCTTTATTGCTCGCAACTATTCTCATCCTGCTAGCCGCATCTTTTGTTTGGTATTGGTGGCAACAACAAGCCCAAATCAGCCAATCCCAAATACTCTATTCGCCGCAATTACCAACAGAAGACCCAATTGCACCCATTACCCCTCTTCAGCCCGCAACCAATCTAGACCCGAAAGTCGTTTCACTCGGACAGCAATTGTTTTTTGACAACCGCCTTTCACAAGACAACAGTATCTCTTGTGCAACCTGTCACAACTTGCAAACGGGTGGCGATGATAACATGCCTAAATCCGTCGGCATTCATGGGCAAGTTGGTCCAATCAATGCGCCAACCGTTTTTAATAGTGCTTACAATATCCGCCAATTCTGGGATGGCCGCGCTCAAACACTTGAAGAGCAGGCTGAAGGCCCTATCCACAACCCAATCGAAATGGGATCCAACTGGCAGGAAGTCATTTATAAACTGAAACTCGATCCCCAGTTCATTCAGCAATATAAAACCGCTTTTTCGTTACCCATTACCGCTGAGAACCTGGCTTTTGCCATTGCAAGCTTTGAACGTAGTTTAGTCTTACTCGACAGCCCCTTTGATCAGTGGCTCAAAGGGGATGCAGATGCCATTTCAGATGCTGCCAAAAGGGGTTATGAAAAATTTACCAACTATGGCTGCATTGCTTGTCACCAGGGTGCAGCAGTCGGTGGTGGATTGTTTGAAAAAATAGGGACCTTAAATGATTACTTTGCCGACCGTGACAATATTACCCAAGCAGATCTAGGACGTTTTAACCTAACAGGTGAAGAAGATCAACGACACGAATTTAAAGTCCCATCATTACGAGCCGTCAGCATGACTGCACCTTATTTTCATGATGGCTCTGTCTGGCAACTCAGCGATGCGATTACCAAAATGGCATGGTATCAGCTCGGCATTGAATTAACACCGGAAGATATTCATGACATTGAAGCCTTTTTAATCTCATTGGCCGGAAAGGTCCCTGCTTTGGAACCGACTCAGTAATGCACTCAAAAATACAAAAACCGAATTGGTTGAATCAATACAAACACTTTATCTTTATCTTGGTTTTATTAGGGCTGATTGCTTTCTTTTTTCAATCCAGCCGCAATATTGATATCCAGAAGAATGAACGTATCAGTCAACATATTAATGCCCTTATTTTAGGTAATAGTAAATTAACCGAGCTGTTATTAAAAAGTCGTTATCAACTGCTTAATAACTATGACCCCATTAACCAAACCCTGATCTATATCGAATTTCATTACGAGCAACTCTGGCCAATATTCGACCAACTTCCACCTGTTCATTCCATCAATTACAACCAAATTATAACTGAGGAACAGAGACTACTCGAAAAGAAAACGTTACTATTAGAACGGTTTTTATCCCATAATGCGGTACTCAAAAATTCACGTTACTATGCCGAAGAGTTGATTAGCCAAACCTATACGCATATCAATCAACTCCAAACCACGGATAATTTGCTCCAAATTCACAAACACTTACGAAAGCTTGAACAGCTGCTAATTTCTCCGACCAAAATTCAGCAACAAACAGCCAATGCCAATGCAGTTGAAATCCAACGACACATCCAAGCATTGAATAACTACCCGTTACCGCCCCTAAAAAGCTTGGAAAAGCATGCACAACTGATCATTGATGTCACCGCGGAAATTGACGAACAACTCAACCAAGTGATCCATACCGGCAACCGATTTGGCGTCAATCTTCGTGACTTTTATTCGTCCTATATCGCCGAACGGGAAAAAAGTGCCAACATTTATTCCTGGTTATTAATGATACTTTCCATCATTTTATTGATATACGCCATCTACAGTTTCCAAACCATCCGTAAGATGATTTTCTCATTAAAGAACCAACAGTTTGCCCTCGACCAACATGCTATTGTCAGTATTACCGATCCAGAAGGCAATATTACCTACGTTAATGACTTATTCCTGAAAATAAGCGGGTATTCCCAACAAGAGCTTTTAGGACAAAATCACCGCTTGGTCAAATCGGATCAACACAGCCGCGCATTTTTTGCTAATTTATGGCAAACCGTCAAACAAGGTCAGGTTTGGCATGGGGAAGTCAAAAATAAACGCAAAGGCGGTGGCTATTACTGGGTCAATGCCACCATTGTCCCTATGTACGATGCCACTGGCAAAATCTCACAGTTCATCTCGATCCGTACCGATATTACGGGGCAAAAGAATCTTGAGGCTTCTTTGAAAAAAGCCAAAATTGCTGCCGATGCCGCCAGTCAGGCAAAAAGTGACTTCATTGCCACCATGAGTCATGAAATTCGAACGCCAATGAATGGCATTATGGGCATGACCGAATTGCTGCTCGACACCGATTTATCAACAGATCAGCGAGAACACTTAGAAGCGGTTCGCTATTCAGCCGATGCGTTAATGACCATTTTGAATGATATTTTGGACTTTTCAAAAATGGAGGCAGGCAGATTTGAACTCCAGCCACACCCTTTCAATTTACAGCAGCTTTGCCAAGGCATCCTAACAACCTTAACTGCGCAAGCCCAACGCAAGGGTCTTCAATTAACCTTATCACTGGATCAACGCTTGAACATCCATTTAATCGGCGATGATGCTCGACTCAGACAAATCCTATTAAATTTATTAGGCAATGCCGTTAAATTTACCGAACAAGGGCACTGCGAACTGAAAATAACGCTCACATCGTCAACCGCATCAGACCAAACCAAACAAACCATGTTGTTTGAAGTGATGGATACTGGGCCAGGTATTCAAGCTTCTGACCAACAAAACCTATTCACTGAATTTAGCCAAGCGGACTCCTCCTCAACACGCACACATGGTGGCACCGGACTCGGCCTCGCCATTTGCCGTCGCTTACTAAATCTGATGCAGTCGGATGTCGCCCTTGACAGTGAGTCGGGGCAAGGTAGTCGTTTCTACTTTACACTGACCTTACCCATTAATCGTGAGTCGAATGAGACAATCGATACACATATTAAATCAACTGACAATGAGACCGCCTTGAGCAGACCTCAGCAGATTTTATTGGTCGAAGATAATGAAGTGAATAGAAAAATTGCCATGGCTGTCTTGAAGAAAAATGGCTACGAAGTGCAACATGCCCACAATGGTCAGGAAGCACTTGATACCTTAAAACAGCAATCCTTTGATGCGGTACTAATGGATATGCAGATGCCAGTGATGGACGGATTAGAAGCCACTCGTTTATGGCGCGAGTTTGAAAATCGCTACCAATTGACACCCACGCCGATTATTGCAATGACTGCCAATGCCATGTTGGAAGACAAGCAACGCTGTTTCGAAGCGGGGATGAATGGGTTTATCAGTAAACCATTTAAAGCCGATACCCTACGAAAAACCCTGTCAGAAACAATGTTGTCCAATGAGTCAAACGCTTGAGACAGATAAGCTAACCGGTATCTCTTTTGGTCATTGAATAAAACAGCCCGCCAGCGCGGCTTATCGTTGTGTTAATTGCGCAGGTAAATACAACACCAGTAATTCATAAAGCGCGTCCATATCAATGGGTTTGGTCAGATAATGATTCATGCCTTGCTCTAATGCCAGTTCTAACTCATCTTCCATTGCTGCCGCAGTCAGTGCAATCACTGGCACCGCTTGGTTAAAGCTACGAATTTGTCGAGTTGCTTCATAAGCATCCATGACTGGCATTTGAATGTCCATTAACACCATATCATAATGATCGTGCTTCAAGGCCTCTACGGCCTGTTGTCCGTTATCACAGACCCTAACAGTCACCCCAACCGACCCCAAAAGCTCCAATGCCACCTCTTGGTTGATACTATTATCTTCAACCAATAATACCCGCCCCTGTAATGGCTGACGTTTAGCCGATCCGGGGATGACTTGAGATTGAATCGATGTCGGTGCCACAATTCTATATTCAAAAGGTAGGGTCATCCAAAAACAGGTGCCGTTGCCCTCTTCAGATTCAAATTCGATGCCTTCTCCCCCCATCGCCTTAACTAATCGCTCACTAATCGCCAAGCCAAGCCCCGTACCGCCAAATTGACGCGTGATAGACGCATCTCCTTGACTAAAGCGCTGAAATAACTGTTGATATTGCTGTTTAGGAATCCCCTTCCCTGTGTCCGAAACACTAAATTTTAACCAGGCCTGGTTATTTTTTTGGGCGTCCAGCGACACCGTCAATCTCACAACACCCTGTTCTGTAAACTTAACCGCATTTCCTAATAGGTTTGATAAAACCTGACCCAACCGTAATCCATCGCCAATGAGTTGCCAGTGCTGATAGTCATTTTCATCACCTTCACAGCGCATGGAAAAGCTCAACCCTTTTTCCTGAGCCAAAGGCGCAAAGAGGGTCGCCAAATCATTTAATACGGTCTGTAGTTGAAAGGCATGTCGATCAATCTTCAATTCACCCGCTTCCATCTTCGAGAAATCGAGTAGGTCATTTAGGATTCTTAACAATAATTGGGCTGAATGTTGTACCTTTTGATGGTGAACCTGGCAAGCTCGCAACTGATCATCTGTTTGCCCTAATTGTGCCATCGCGATAATGGCATTTAGTGGCGTGCGAATTTCATGGCTCATATTTGCTAAAAATTCTGATTTTGCCGCATCCGCTTTTTGCGCTTTGATACGGGCTTCATTCGCGAGGAGTTCACTGGCTTTTACTTTTTGCAATAACCTTTCTCTCAGCACCGATAACACCACAAACCCAATGGTGACCAACATAATCGCTACGATCAATGTTTGGTATTGATACCATAAATCCTGCCAATACACCGATGGATCCCTCTCAAAAGGAGGCAGATTCATTTCTTTTAACATTTCTTCCAACGGTAAATAATCCTTCGCCGGTTGAAAGCCAGCGAGCCCCAGTTTGTGGATAGCAGGGTCATTAGGTCGCAGTTGATACAGAGCCACGGTTAACGCTTTCACCGTTTCCATATCGACATGAGAAAGTGCAAAAAATGGCCACTCTGGCACCAATTGAGAAGACAACCAAAATGGAAAGGATGGCAAATACTGTAAGTTAATCAGCTTAAAGTCGGCTCGCTTTATCAACCCTCTTTGAATCCAATCTTCTAAAATACCGGTTCGCACAAAACCCGCTTCTGCCCGACCCTCTAATACCGCCCTGACCACATCATCATTATTCCCCACTGTAAGAAAGTCCAATTGGTTTCGGTGAATCCCTATTTTGTGTAATTCATATAAGGGCACACGATAAGCACCCGTATTTGAAAAGGTCGGAATGGCAATGCGTGCCTCGGTCAAATCTTGCAACTGATTGATATTTCGTTGGGAGGCTAGCGTAAAAATAGTTCCCCCCAAACTGGAAATCACCACATCATTGCGAATCCGTTTTGCAGTTACAATCGGTGCCCCCAAGCTGTTTTCAAATCGAATGAGCTGATAAAGGCTCGGATTGGTAAACAACACATCGAGTTCATGGTTTTTCAGAGCGTCCTTAAAACCACTGGGAGAATAGAGTTCCCACTCTAATTGGTAGTCAGGTAAGGCTTTTTTAAGATACGCAATAAATGGTTGGTAGCGCTGGGTCATGATGTCACGACCTTGATGCAAATAGATGCCTAAACGAAGTGTCTTTTTTGTAGCGGTTTCTAACGTCGGTTCAAGTTTAGCAGGGTCTGATTGTTTGACAGCAACACCATCAGGCACGACAGCATGAACAACCCATGACGATAGACAGAGGGCAAGACAAATCCAAAGAGGTGCAAAAAGTGAAGTCCATCTATGCCAACAGAACAAAGGAATTCTGCAAAAAATAATCATGCGCGTTAAAGCCTAAGTAATCCTTTTATTAACGAAACTTCCGCCAATGCAACGGTATTATAAAAATTGATTACGCCAAAAGTCGTCTAATTCATCCGGTCTAGATAAAACGCTTTCTTGGAAAAGCAATCGATTCACCTGCTTCGCCGCCTCATTAAATTCTGACTCGGAGCTTAACCATTTTTCATTCAGTTCTTTCCCTGGAATCACAATTCCTTGTAGTGCGGCTTGAGCCTCGGCAAAGGTCACTTTTTGCCGTGTAGCCATACGATACAATGAATCATCTTGATACACAACAAAATGTTCTAATGCATGGTAATAAGTATCGATCAGTTGCTGTATTTGTTGCCGCTTCTTATCAATATGATCGGTACGAACCGCCAATACATCATAAATATTTCTCGGCAAATCACGGCTGGTTAAATAAGCTTGACACCCCATCCGAACGAGTTCACTGGAAAAGGGCTGATACGTAATGACCGCATCAACTTCATCGTTCAACCAGGCTTGTTTTTGCGGTTCACCGACAGCTAAGGGCACCAGCGTTAATTGATGCTTTTGCAATCCCAATTCTTTTAACGTCATCATTAACATTAAAACACCAATACTATTGGGTTCATACCCCAAACGCGCACCAGGCTTTAGTAAGCTCTTCCCCGTTTTATCGCGTTTGACAATCAACATATCGGCGCCTGCTGACACACTTAGCACAGTGACCACTGTTAATGGAATCCCCACGCCTCTAAGCTGTAATACTTCGTCCAGCGTCAGGGTCATTGCATCTAGGTCACCCGCTATGATCGCGGCGTTTTTCTCGGTTTGACTGGCAAAATGTAAGAGTTGAATACCCTCTGGAATCAAAGCGGTATCTCGTGCCAAATAGAAGGGTTCCGAACCAATCCTAGGGGAAACACCCACTTTCAAAGGGCTAGCATCATGACTACAACTGGATAAAACCATTGCTGTCGGCGCCATCATTGCTGCCATCATAGCCTTGAGCAAGCTTCGACGAGAACTTGTGCAATTAAGCACTGGAGCCATCTATATCATCCCCTGGTTTCCAGCGCGACAATTTGACTCGATTGCGTCCTGCTTTCTTAGCGCGATATAAAGCCAAATCAGCATATTTTAATAAATCCTGCACACTGCGCGAATCTTCAATTTGACTGGCGATCGCACCCACACTGATGGTGACATGATCGGCTACCGCCGAATGGTGATGACTCAAATTTAAGTTACTGACAGCTTGGCGCATTTTATCGGCCAATTGCATCACACCTTCCGCATCGGTATCCGGTAACACCACTGCGAATTCTTCACCGCCATACCGTGCCAACAAATCACTAGGGCGGTGAACCGCCTCTTTTAAAGCGTTGGCCACGGCAATCAAACATTCATCTCCTTTACCGTGACCATAGTGATCGTTATAAGCTTTAAAATAATCAATATCAATCATAATCAGCCCTAGACTTTGACCATTGCGGGCATGACGTTTGGCTTCTTCCAATAACCGCTCATCCAATAAACGACGATTGGCAATATGAGTCAAGCCATCAAGATGCGACATTTCTTCTAACATATCGGTTTTGACTTTCAGGTTAAGGTGACTGCGTACCCGTGAACGAATAACGGGTAAATTAAAGGGCTTTGCAATAAAATCGACGGCCCCTAAATCAAGGCCTTTGGCTTCTTCATCAGGGTCATCCAAAGCCGTGACAAAAATGACTGGAATCGCATGGGTTTTTGTGTCATTCTTTAGCAGTCGGCAAACTTCAAACCCATCGAGATCAGGCATCATCACATCCAACAAGATGAGATCAGGTTGTGGAGAAGTTTTTGCCAACTCCAAGGCTTTATAACCCCGATCCGCTACTTGGATTTGGTACTGGTCACTCAGACCATTGGCCAGTATTCTTAGGTTTTCTTTCACATCATCAACAATCAATAAATCGTAAACCGATTTGGTTGGCAATTCGACCGCCTGCGCCCACTGCTTTTCAAGGGCCGCCCTATTTTCAGCCGTTTGATGCTCATCTTGGCGTTTATCAGCCGGTGATCCTGATACGACTTGACGGGAGGGTTGTGATTTTTGCACCGATTTTAAGTTATTTTGACTGAGGTCTAACCAATGTTGAATAGTTTTCCGAAACTTCTCCCAAACAATGGGTTTGCTCAAATGATCGTTCATCCCCACCTGTTTGGCTTTTGCTTTATCAGAGGCCATCACGGCTGCCGTCAGTGCAACAATGGGTAACTTAGGGGCAAACCCCCGAATGACTTTAGTGGCTTCATAACCGTCCATAACTGGCATATGAATATCCATTAATACCAGATCAAAGGACTGTTGTTGACACAAATCAACCGCCTGCTGTCCATTTTCTGCTACGGTGGCTTCAACACCCATTTTCTTCAAAAATGCGATCGCTATTTTTTGATTCAATTGGTTATCTTCCACCAACAGGACTTTGGCTTGGTGCGACACATCAACCTCTTCAATAGGCCGATGGATTAAACTCGCTTCATCTACTTGACTGCAAACAGTCACCGGCACTTCAAACCAAAACACACTCCCCTGTCCCTTTTCACTATTAAATTGCAAGCCATCGCCGCCCAACTTCTGTACTAACAATTGACTCATACTCAATCCAAGGTGCTTTTGCTGCAAAGGATGGATATAATGCTGAAAGAACAATTCATACAGTTCGGTCTGCTGAGTTTGCTCAATCCCTGTGCCGGTGTCTTCTACCTCAAACTTCAACCAGACCTGGTCATTTTTTGCTTCCCGCAACTGGACACGTAATTCGACCTTACCTTGATGGGTGGCATTAATGGCATTTTCTAATAAGTTAAACAATACCTGACCAACTCGCTTAGCATCGGCGTTAAAGCAATCCATCGATTCTTTCAAACGTCCAGTCGATTCACATCGCAATAACACCCCTTTTTCATCAGCTTGTGCCGCATACAAATCTTGGATACTTTGCAACAATTGCGACAAATAAAATGGAGAGGCTTCTATTTCAAACTCGCCCGTTTCAATTTTGGCGATATCACTCAAGTCATCAATCAAGGTCATCAGCATCAGTGCCGATCGGTGAATATGGTGCAATTTCAATTTATAATCTAACGCGTCTTGATTATGACCGGTTAAGATTTCACTCATGCCCAGAATCGTGGTCATGGGGGTTCGGACTTCATGACTGACATTTTGAACAAAAGCCGTTTTGGCTAAATTGGCCTCTTCCGCTTGTTGCTTAGCCGTTTCTAAAGATTGCTGAAGCTGATACATCTCAGAGATATCACGGCTCATCCCAAAAATCCCTATCACCTGTTGACCCGGCTCATCCCATACTGGCCACTTATGGGTTTGCACCCACCCTTTTTCGCCAGTTTCCTTGTAATAAGGGTTGACCTTATTCAGCAATGGCTCACCCATTTCATAAATAGGATCTTCTTCGTGATAATAAATTTCCGCCATGTCCTTTGGAAATATCTCAAAATCGGTTTTGCCAATTAAAGATTGCCAATCATCCGCGCCAACCAGTTTCGCCATGGACAAAGAACAAAACCGAATCCGCCGTTGCTGATCTTTGAAGTAGATAAAATCCCCAGTGTGATTTAAAAAAACTTTGAAATCATCATGCAATGAAGCGAGCTGGGTTTGGATGCGTTTTTGACGGCGCCATTGCCAAAACATAATCAAGGCTAACAAGGACATCACGGCTAAGGCCAGTCCCAGCCCGATCAATAATTGATTTTTTTGCCTAAGGAGCTGTTGGCTCTGTTGATCAACTTGTTTTGCCAAGGCGACATTTAAGTGTTGAATGGCTTGACCTATCGGCAATTGATTAAATTGATCAAGCGGAAGTATCGTTGAAAGCAATACCGATCGATTGTTTAGCCAGTAGGACTTTGAATAAACCGCAACCAAGCGGACTGCGCCTGATGCCAATCGATGTCTAAAAATAAAATAATTGCGTTTTTCTGATAAGGCAGCCAAACGCTCTTGACGCACCTGGTCTGGTGTTAATAAATTAAAATCATTAATGGTTTTTTGCTCAAAGGCCTCAACGGGATACCCATAGAATTGGGCGGCGGCCTCATTGGCATGCACAATCTCTCCCGTCAGTGGTTCAATCACCAACATCGGTAACGGGTACTGAGGAAATACGTCAAAGAAAGATAACCCCTTCTCGCCTACTGCCATGACTGGAAACGATCCAAAAAACAGCAAGGCCAATAGCATGTTCCGGATGATTCTCAGGCTCAATGCTCCTATAGAGTTCAAAGAATCACAATATAATTTCTGAACACTCAATAGCGAATCCCCAACTTTCATTGTTCTGACTCCTGCAAAGCATTCAATATAAGACTCACATAATGAATGGCGTCATCAAATTCAAAATTATCAATCGCCGTCATTAACGGCTTACCATAGGCCTCTTGCAAACGATTGGGCAAGCCTCCCCATATCGGCTTTAACTGCTGAACCTCTAAAAAGCGCTGACTTTGTAGGTCACTGAGCAAGTGTCGTAAGGCCGCTTGCAAATCCATATTTGACATAGGTTCAACGCCCTTTAAGGACTCGGCTTGCAAGTCATCCATAGCGGCTTGCTCCGAAAAATGGGCGAGTTGATCTTGAATCGCTTGCTGGGTATCATTTATCACTTGTTGAAAAACTTCAACTAACTCAGGATTAGGCACTAATTGCTGCTTCAATTGACGATCAACCTGTTGGCTCACTTCATAAAGTGCGGTTAATGCTAAATTGGCAGCGACCCCTTTCATCCCATGATTTTGTGCTTGCAATTTGGTCAGTACTGCGTCACTGGCTGAATGTTTCGTTGCTTCACTTAGAGCTTTTGCCAGTTGAATGTAGTCACCATTGAGTTGTTCTAAGAATTGATTGAGTAGTTTGGTATAAAGGATTTGATTGCCATTTAATTGCTGTAGTCCTTTTTGACGATTAATCAACACAGATTGGCTTGCACCGTCTGCTATTGATTGACTGGTTGCCCCTGTTTGTTCACTCTCTGCCACAAAGGTAGCCATTTCAATCGGATGATCGGTTGTTTTTAAATAGACCGATAGCATGGAATAGAGGGTTTTAATATCCACTGGCTTCGCTAAGTAATGCTGAATTCCAATGTCTTCTGCCAATTGCCGATCTTGTTCAGTATTGGCCGCGCTTAAAGCAATAATGGGCAATTCAGGAGACAACTTCAACAAATGGCGACTGGCTTCAAGGCCGCCCATTACCGGCATGTGCACATCCATTAAGACTAAATCGAATGATTGCTGTTGCGCCTTTTCAAGGGCTTGAGCACCATTCTTCACCAACACCGCGTTCGTCAAGCCCAACGCCATTAACTGCTGCTGAATCACCTGTTGATTAATAGCATCATCTTCTGCCACCAATACTTGTCCAGTCAACTGCTTAGCATCCGCCATCGCTGCCGTATCAGATGTCGACACCTCAAGACCATCAGCGGCCAATGAAAAAGGGACTTCAAAGCTAAAACAACTGCCTTTACCTTGTTCACTGCTTACCGAGACCCCTTCCCCTCCCATTAACTGTACCAACTGCTGACTAATTGCCAGGCCTAATCCTGTACCGACAACAGACTGTTCGCTAGCCTTGACTCGATGATAGGGTTTAAACAAATTGACTAAATCGGCTTTGGATATCCCCACACCGGTATCCGTCACGGAAAATTTGACCCAGGCCTGGTCATTTTTCAGCTTAGTTAAACAAATATCGAGTTGTACCAGCCCTTGTTCGGTAAACTTAATGGCATTACTCATTAAATTCATCAACACCTGACGCAAACGCTGAGGATCGATATTCAGTAAACGGGGGAGTGTTTGATCATAATGCAAATGGAGTTCAACAGGCTGCCCCACACGCTTGATACCTTCCACTAAGGTCATGGCTTCGCGAGTCAACGTTTCTAATCGAATCGGTTGTAACGACAAGGTTAACTTATTCGCCTCAATTTTTGACATATCCAGCAGGTCATTCATTAGGGACATCAGTTGTTGTGCGGCCTTCGAAACGTGTCGGGAAGCGTCTTTTAACGACTCAATATCAGAATAATTATTCGCCATATCACACAAGCCAATCATGCCCGATAAAGGGGTGCGAATCTCATGTGTTAAATAGGCTAAAAACTGAGATTTCTCTACATTGAGTTGTCGTTCCTTTTGATGCGATGCTTCTAACGCCTGTTGTGATTGTTTCAGCGCACTAATATCTTCAAAGACGCTCAAGAAGAACGACTTATCGTCAAACTGAACACTTTTGGCCGTAACCTTAACGTCTAAGATCGCACCCGAACGATGACGATGTTGAGTTTCAAATGAGACTCCCTCATGCTCTTGAGCTTGATTCATGTGCGCTTTAATTTTCTGTTCAGACTCGAACACCTCATAATCAGCAATTCGCAAATGCGCAAAAATTTCAGGCGGATAGCCTAATTGCTGATAGGCTTGTTTGTTAAATCGCACCGGCAATTGGGTATCAGGGTCAATCAATACGGTCGCCAAGGGATAGAGTTCAAATAGACTTCGATACTGTTGCTCGCTTTGTTGTAAAGCGCGTTCAGTCTCTATCAAATGCGTTTGGTCTAATAAATAGCCAAACACTTCATTTACCTGATTATTGTCACCATAAATTGGTTGACTGTAATCATAAAACCACTGCCATTGCCCTTGTTTTGACAAGATCCGATAACGTTGCTCCCAGTAGGGCGCTTTTTCGGCAATATGCGTTTCAACTTCCTGGCTGATTCGCGAGACATCATCTGGATGAATGAGGTCACCGAACCGAAAACCGGACGAGACCCATTCCGAAACCTGATAACCCAATACCTTAGATAAATTTGGCGTGACATATTTCACTGGCCAACCAGGCGCAACTCTCCAAATCACACTGACCAACGGACCTGCTTTTAACAAGTCCATTTCTTGTTTCAGCTGCTTATTTTCATTTTCATAGCGTTGGTGTAGGCTTTCATAGACCAGCGAGACTAGGTCTTTTTGATGGAGCACACCAACCACCTGTTGCTGCTCTTCAACTACGATATGTTTTATATGATGCTCTCGGCTCACCGCTAATGCATACTGCACACTGGCAGTGCCACACACAGTCATTAGCGGGGCGGTCATATAGTCGGCCACGGGTTTTTGCCAATTGTGTTCACTGTCTAATAATTCAATCACATTGGTTTGGGTAATGATGCCCACCGCTTGCTGCTGCATCACTATCGCGGCCGTTTCATTCAGTTGATGCATTTTTTGAAAAACAGTTTGCAAATCATCTGATGCCTCAACCTGCAAAAATGGTTTATCACGCACCACGTCACCGACCGATTGAGATTGCACCAACTGATCTGGTTGCAAACTGGCTGCTAAATCGGAATAACTGACAATGCCAATAATGTCTTTGTCTTCATTAATTAAACACACATGGTTATCAGGATGGTTTTGAATCACCATTAAGGCTTTCATCACACTGTCATTCTCGAACATTTGCGGCACAATATTCAGATGCAAATCGGCCAAGGGCGTATCAAGAGAAACCTGACGAATTTGAAAATCAATCAACTCGCGCGCCGTCAAAATGGAATAACTTTGTCCCTGAGTAACAATGATATCTCGAATATGGTGCACGTTCATTAAATGCACCGCTTCTTTTAAAGATTGAGAGGCATCCAGTGTGACCACGTCACGGGTCGCTAACTGCACTAAACTGGGAAAAATCAAGGCGAGTCCTCTTCATTGGAAACCGGTAACAAAGATAATTGATCAAAATAATAGTGTGCTAAGGCAATCACCCCAAACACGGGCACAAAAAAGCTAATCATCGGCAATAAGCTCAATGAAAACAATGCGGCTAATGTAACCGTCGGCGTCCAACGATTAAAAGGCGATAATTGTTTAAATAGCGGCTCCGGTAAAATAACCTGGCCAACATCCAATACCAACGCATAGCGAAAAAAGATAAACCCGATCGCCCAAAACCAAAGGAGATTGACTAAGGGGATAAATAATAAGGGTAAGGTTAGCAATAACAACAACACCATACCCAAACCAAACAGGGTCATTTTCCATAACATTCCGCTTAAGGAACCATGCCCTTGGTAGTCGGTATGGGGATAATGCAAATCATGCACTGCTTTAACCAATGAATCGGTCATAAAACCGGTGATAATCATCGCAAACAACAATACCAAATAACTACCCAAAATAATGCCAATCAAGCCGGCAATGACCGTAAAGACCATTCCCAAAAACCAGAGTAATAAGCCACCAATTAAGGGGATGGCACCAATGGTTGATTCCGCTTCTAGTTGCCATTGATTCATGTCCTGCACAATGGCACTGTCGGTAACGAAGCCACTGGCTAACAGCCAACCGAAAAGGCCGTAACCCAATAAGGAAACCAGTACAAGCCCTATGGCAAAAGGAATAAATAATCGAATTAAAATCTTTGGCGATTTTAAGTCACCCAGAGTTTTCCAAATCAAGTCCAGTGCGGTCACTATTTAATCCAAACCGTTTTGATATTGGTAAACTCGCGAATGCCTTGCGCCGATAGCTCTCGGCCATAACCCGAATTTTTGACCCCACCAAATGGCAGGCGTGGGTCAGAAAAAGTCGGACTGTTAATAAAGGTAGCTCCTGACTCCATGCCTCGCGCCATCGTTTCGGCGGTTGCTAAATCATTGGTCCAAATAGACCCTCCCAACCCATAATCAATGCCATTGGCCAAACCGAGTGCATGCGCGGGTTCAGACGCTTTTAAAATAATCGCGACTGGACCGAAAAATTCTTCGTCGTAAGCCGGCATACCGCTACTGACATTGGTCAGTATCGTCGGTGCATAATAAGCGCCAGGCCGATCCAGTTGATAACCGCCGGTGACGATTTTTGCACCCATTTCCACCGATTTCATGACCTGTTGATGCAATTCATCCAATAAATCTTGTCGCGCCATCGGTGCCAGGGTTGTATTGGCATCCATTGGGTCGCCCACCACCAAATCGCTTTCAATGGCCTGTTTAAACTGTTCAGTAAACGTCTCTACTAAAGCCGCATCCACAATAAAGCGTTTAGCCGCGATACAACTTTGCCCAGCGTTCAAAAACCGTCCTTTAACCGCCCCCGCGACCGCAGCTTTCATATCTGCACTGTCCAAGACAATAAACGCATCTGATCCGCCCAGTTCCAAAACGGTTTTTTTCAATTGTTCTCCAGCAACGCTCGCCACTTTGCGACCCGCCGCCTCACTACCTGTGAGTGAAACGGCCTTAACGGCAGGGTGTCGAATCACGGAAGCGACCTGATCGGAGCCAATCATCAATGCTGAAAACACGCCATCAGGATAACCGGCCTTGCGAAACACTTCTTCCAAGGCCAATGCACATTGAGGGACATTAGACGCATGTTTCAATAATGCAATATTACCAGCAGTCACAGTTGGCACTGCGAATCGAATCACCTGCCAAAACGGATAATTCCAAGGCATTACCCCTAACACCACGCCCAACGGTAAATAGGCTAAATAACTCTTGGACGCATCCGATTCAATCAGTTCATCCGCCAAAAACTCAGCGGCATGATCCGCATAGTAATCGCATAAGGAGGCACACTTTTGCACTTCTGCCACCGCTTCTGAATAGAGTTTCCCCATCTCCAGTGTCATCAGTTCCGCTAAGGGTTCCTGATCATCCAGCAATACATCGCCTAAGCGTCGTAACAATGCTATTCGATCTTCTAAAGGGGTTAATTGTGACCAATCGGCAAAACCATAACCGGCTTGCGTGACCACCTCATCTAAGGTGTCTTGATCCCAAGTTTCAAACTCGGCATTCAACTCGCCTGTGGCTGGATTGATGGATTGCATAGTCATTGTCATTTCCTTTTGAATAGATTGAACAGAGGGTGCAAATCCCAGATCACATAAATCGGGGATATTGGTCAGTCAGTACTGGCTTGGTGTGCCCAAGCAGAGGCTTCCATAAATAAACTGGCGATATCGCTGATATCCAACTTATCAAAGGTTAATTTGGCAAAATCCTGTGAGGTGGACTCCAATTCGCTTAAGCATTTGAGTGCGTCTCCCATCGGCCCTTCATGTTCAACCAATGCCAACTTAATCTCTTCCGACAAGGGCATTTCAGCAACGATTTCGGCAACCGGTGAACGAAAGAAGGCACCTAAATTGGAAAAAAGACCGACCAAGAAATAACTGTCTTTCTCTCGCTGAAACCCAGCTTTAATCGCCAAAGCCTCACAGAATTTTGCGCGCATTAAGGACGTGGTCAAAAGCTCTTTCGGTACATCATTCAAGTCGGACAACATCATCATATTGACCCAAAACTTCAATCGCTTTAGACCCATGTAATTGAGAGCATCGGAAACGGTTTCCACTTCAATTGGAATCATGGCTGCCGGATTATTCACCGCCACTAATAATTTGTGAGTCAACGCCACATCTTTACTTAAAATATTGGAGAGTTCTTTAAAGCTGGTTTTAGGGTCATTAATCTTGGCTAACACTTGCAACAGCGTCAGCTTATTGCCCGTTAACTTTTTGCCATTGATAATAACGGGATTGGTGAAAAAATAGCCCTGAAAATAATCAAACCCCAGTTTCTTTAGGTATTGATAGATTTCTTCCGTTTCAACTTTTTCCGCAATGACTTTTTTGCCCTTGGCATGAAGCTCTTCAATCATCGACTTCATTTTGACTTCAGACATGGTTTCGTTATCAATCTTGACAAAATCACTAATATTGGCCAGCTTCAAACTGGAGTCATCATCAATAAAATTATCTAATGCGATAGAAGCCCCCTGACTTTTGAGTTCTTTCAGTTTTTTAAGAACGTCCACGTCCTTATCAACATTAGAGGGAATCTCCAAAACCAAATTACGTTTATCTTCGAAACTGGCAAAGTCATTGGATTGGATCATTAAATCATGAGGCAGGTTAATTAATGCGACATGCCCGCCGACAATGGATTGTAGACCGATTTCCGACTCGGTTTTTGCTAATAGCTGTGCAGAGGCTTCAACGGTTTTTTGATTGGGGTTTAATCCTTGGTGAAACTGCAACTCATAAGCAAACAGTTTCATATTACGATCCAGGATGGGCTGGCGCCCAATATACACTGCTGACATTTGCAACCTCTTTTGTGTGTTATATGATCACTTTACAAGTGTTGGTAAATCTTTGCAATCTCTTCAAGGCGGATGCAACCCAAACCGCAGCCAAAAAGCTTAGAATAGATTTCATTATAACCAGGCCTGGTCATTTTTGTGCTCTCAAAACACAGGTTACCCTCGCGTAAATTGTAAGCGCTGGCCTGGGGTAAAGTGTCCCAATTTTCCTTGGTGATATTTTAAATCGCCATTAACAAAAGTACTGATCACGCTCGATGAAAATTGATGTCCTTCCCAAGGAGACCAACCACATTGATACAAGTTATCTTGCTTGCGATCCGTGTGCGACTGATTCAAATCCACCAACACCAAATCGGCAGCATAGCCTTCACGAATAAAGCCGCGATTGGCGATTTGATAGCGCAATGCAACGTTATGGGCTGTTTTTTGCACAATAGTTTCCAAATCAAACACGCCCTGTTTGACTAAGTCCAATAAGGCTGTCAACGACTGCTGTACTTGCGGCAGCCCTGCCGGTGCTTGAAAATAAGACCCTTGTTTTTCCGCCCAAGTGTGCGGGGCATGATCGGTGGCAATAATATCAATTTGACCCGTGCGCACAGCTTGACGAATAGCGTCACGATCTGCAACCGATTTAATGGCCGGATTGCATTTAATTAAGGTGCCCTTTTGCTCGTAGTCATCCGCACTAAACCATAAATGATGAACACAGGCCTCCGCAGTAATTTGTTTGCCTTCCACTGGTCCAGGTGCAAATAAGGCCATTTCTTCAGCTGTCGTTAAGTGCAATACATGCAAATTAGCGCCGGTTTTTTTGGCCAGCTCAACGGCAAAGGAAGAGGATTTATAACAGGCCTCTCGGCAGCGAATCTCAGGGTGTGCCGACATGGGCACAGCTTCACCATATTTTTGTCGAAAAAGCGCTTCTTGCGCTTGGATCATCGGCGTATCTTCACAATGTGTGGTGATTAAAGTCGGGCTGTGTTGAAACACATCGGTCAGCGCCTGTTCGCGATCTACCAGCATATTCCCCGTCGAAGCGCCCATAAAGATTTTTACCCCACAAGCCTGATTCGCATCCAAGGCTTTAATTTCCTCAAGGTTATCATTGGTCGCGCCTAAGTAAAACGAATAGTTGGCCCAAGAGGTTTCTGCGGCTAACTGATGTTTGGCTTCCAAATTCGCGAGAGTGGTGGTCGCGGGCTTCACATTCGGCATATCCATAAAACTGGTCGTCCCACCCGCAACAGCGGCTTTCGATTCGGTGGCGATTGACCCCTTCTCAGCAAACCCCGGATCGCGGAAATGCACCTGATCATCAATAAAACCAGGGAGCAGATGCATTCCATTCGCATCAATCACTCGATCAGCTTGCACATCCAATTTCGGCGAAATTTTTTCAATAAGGCCGTTATTTATTAACAGATCTGCTTCGACAATTTTGCCTTCATTTACAATTTTTGCTTGGGTAATTAGAGTACTACTCATGATTTCAACCTTGGTTTTAATAAGAGGGTTACGCGCCGTTTCAAAATTTTATTTTAACCCCTTTACACTGCGATTGCATCTAACTTTACGGAGGTAAATCACACAAAGACAAACCTGACATGAACGTCCATTTCGCCCTTACGCCACCGTTGAATTCATGTTAAAGTTATGATTTTAGATTCATGGATACCTCAAAACAAATGAATCCCTTTAAATGGCTACTTCTTGGATTGATTCGCTTTTATCAACTGTTTATCAGTCCTCTTATCGGGCCTCGTTGTCGATTCTATCCGAGCTGTTCACATTACAGCCAAGAAGCCATTCAAAAGTGTGGTGTACTGAAAGGCGGCTGGCTATCCATTAAGCGCATAGCCCGATGTCACCCTGGTAATCCCGGCGGAATTGACCCAGTGCCCGATTGCCAACATCCCCCGTCAAAGACCCCTGAATAAATCGAAAACGAATTCACACATTTTTCATTTTTTCGACATGTAAAATCGCTATACTTATTGAAATTAACCATTATTACCCTAGTTACGGAACCTTATGCAACCTGAAACGTCTTTAGAAAACTTGCCTCCCTATATCAACCGAGAAAAAAGCTTATTGGAATTTAACCGCCGAGTGTTGGCACAAGCCAATAATCCAGAGATTCCATTACTGGAGCGTCTTAAGTTCTTGTGTATTTCCAGCACCAATATGGATGAATTTTTTGAAGTTCGGTTGGCCAGTTTATATGAACTCCGCAATGACCCCTCCGCACGAACCCAACCGGATGGACTGGTTCCTCAAGAAGCGATTGAAATGCTGTCCGAAGTCGCGCACGACTTGGTTAATGAGCAATATCATACTTTAAATAACATTTTGATCCCTGCACTGGAAAAAGAAGAAATCCGCTTCCTCAGACGCAATCATTGGACCGACCAACAGAAAGAATGGATACGCAATTACTTTATACAATCGCTACAGCCGGTAATGAGCCCAATGGGGCTCGACCCGTCTCACCCTTTTCCGCGTTTACTCAATAAAAGTTTGAACTTTATCGTATCATTGGAAGGCAAGGATGCGTTTGGACGTACCAATGGTTTGGCCATCGTGCAAGTGCCGCGGTCATTACCGCGCATTATTAAACTACCACCGGAAGCCACCGATGGGGTCAATGACTTTGTGTTTTTATCTTCCATCTTACATTCCAATGTTTCAAATCTTTTCCCTGGCATGACCGTCACCGGCTGTCACCAGTTCCGTTTAACCCGTAACACCAACCTCTTTATTGATGAAGAAGAGGTGGATGATATTATGAGTGCGTTACAAGGGGAGCTATCCAGTCGACAATATGGCGGCGCCATTCGCCTTGAGGTATCGGATCGTTGTCCCAAAAATATGTATGAGTATTTGCTCGATCAATTTGATATGGATGAACATCAACTCTACAAGGTCAATGGACCAGTCAATTTACACCGACTCAATGCAGTACCGGATTTAGCGAGACGCTCTGACTTACTGTTCTCCCCTTTCAAAGCGAAGTCGATGAAATCACCGACGTCAAAAGTCAAACAAACAGGCTTAAAACTCTTTAGCCGCAATAAACAACCGCAAACCCTATTTGATCAAATTTATCGTCAGGACATTTTATTACACCACCCCTATGACTCTTTTAGTCCGGTCATTGAATTTTTACAGCAGGCCGCTTCCGACCCCAATGTGCTGGCCATTCGCATGACTCTTTATCGAACTGGCGAAAAATCCGCCATTATTGATGCATTGGAAAAAGCGGCGAAAAACGGCAAAGAAGTGACCGCCGTCGTGGAATTGCGCGCTCGATTTGATGAAGACAATAATATTCAACAAGCTAACCGCCTGCAGGATGCGGGGGTCAATGTCGTTTATGGCGTGGTGGGTTATAAAACCCACGCTAAAATGATTTTAGTGGTTCGTCGTGAAGGTGAGCATCTCCGTCAATATGTCCATCTTGGCACAGGAAACTACCACCATATCACCACTCGTTTCTATACCGACTTCGGTTTGTTTTCAGCCAATCCCGCATTAGGCCACGATGTCTCCAAAATCTTCCAACAACTCACCAGCTTGGGAGATACCAATAATCTATTGGTATTATTACAATCACCCTTTACCTTGCAATCGGGCATGATTGATCGCATCCACCGTGAAGCGGAAAATGCGCGCCAAGGTAAACCGGCACGGATCATTGCCAAAATGAATGGTTTGCAGGAACAAGGCATTATTGACGCCCTCTATGAAGCCTCTCAAGCAGGCGTCAAAATTGACTTAATTATCCGCGGCATCTGTAGTCTACGCCCAGGGGTACCTGGCTTGTCTGAAAACATTCAAGTCATCAGTGTGATTGGCCGTTTCTTGGAGCATCACCGTATTTATTACTTTGAAAACAGTGCGGGAGAACCTGAATTATTTTGCTCCAGTGCCGATTGGATGCGCCGCAATCTCTTTTCGCGCGTAGAAACCTGTTTCCCAATTCTGAATAAGAAACACTTCCAACAAATCTACACCGAAGGCTTGGCAATTTATCTCGATGATAATCGTGGCGCCTGGGTCCTTCAGGCGGATGGCAGCTATTTACCCAAGCAACCACAACCCGGCGAAGCCCCCTTTAGCGCGCAAAACTGGTTAATCGAGAAATATTCTTCCTAACCACTTCCTGAAAGCAAACCGCCCTTTCAACTTAAAAAGCGCTGACCCTTACCGTGACTTAGGATACAATCAGCGCTTCAATAGCAAACTGACCAAAACCGTTATGACCGATATTTTGCCAGAAGAAGAAACCAACCAACACATCTATGCCGCCATTGATTTGGGTTCGAATAGTTTTCACATGATCATTGCTCGTGAAGTACATGGACAAATTCAAGTCATCGATAAACATAAAGAAATGGTGCGCCTACGCTCTGGTCTAGATAAGAAAGGTTACCTTACGGAATCTGCATTTGAAACGGGCATAGAATGTTTACAACGCTTTGGCCAACTCATCAAAAATATACCTGGCAGTCAAATTCGTGCCGTTGGTACGAACACCTTACGTAATGCGAAAAATAGTCCCAAATTTCTACGTCAAGCCAGCTTAGCACTAGGCCATGAAATTCAGATTATTGCCGGTCAGGAAGAAGCTCGGCTGATTTATTTGGGCGTCGCCCATGATCTACCCCATAATGAAGAAACCCGTTTGGTGATGGATATTGGTGGCGGCAGTACCGAGTACATTATTGGCAAGCAGTTTAGCTATCAACACCTTACCAGCACGGAAATGGGCTGTGTCAGCATTACTCAGCGTTTCTTTAGCAAGCCAGAAATCACTGAAAAACGCTTTAATAAAGCCATCTCCACCTGCCAACAAATCCTACGTCCGCATAAGATGAAACTGCGTCACTATGACTGGGATATTGCCATAGGTGCCTCCGGAACCATCAAGTCAGTTGGTAGTATTCTGGAAGAAAATAGCTGGAGCCAAGGCGCGATTACCTTAGATGGCCTCAATCAACTAAAACAAGCGTTAATTGAAGCTGGGACACTGGATAATGTCAGCATTGCCGGTTTAAAGGAGGAGCGATTACCCGTATTAACGGGCGGATTGGCCATTTTAATCGCCAGCTTTGAGGTACTCAATATTGAACAGCTTAATATTTCAAACAATGCACTACGAGAAGGATTGGTGTTTGACACCCTTGGTCGCCTTCATGCCGAAGATGTTCGCGAAACCAGTGTCAAAAGCGTCCAGGCCTGGTTAAAAATTGATAGCAGCCAAGCGGATGCGGTAGCAGATACCAGTGACCGCCTCTATAAACAAGCCCATAACAGCTGGCAACTGCACGATATCGATCACGACTTTAAAAAATTACTTAATTGGGCCGCCCGCCTCCATGAAGCTGGCATGGCACTCAGCTATAAACGCTACCGACATCACAGTGCTTATTTAATTGAAAATGCCGAATTAGCCGGGTTTACCCAGCAAGAAAAACAAATGCTATCGGCGCTACTAGTCAACCACCGTGGTAAGTTTATTGCCGGCGCCTATGACCGATTTGACTCAGTTCATCGTGAAAAGTTATTGGGATTAACCGTGCTGCTGCGGCTTGCCGTGCGCATCCACCGCGGACGCGAAATCGATATACCGACCATATTGCTTATCATTGAATCAGAACGTACCATTCGCTTGGAATTTGAAAATGATTGGTTAAAAACCCACCCATTAACCCAAATGGATTTGGAAGTTGAAGCTCACCACCTCTCTGCTGCCGGTTTTCAATTAAGTTATAGTTAAAAACCCTCAATAAACATCCAATTGGACTTGACCCGCCTTCTTCCAAAATCGTAAAGTGGCTTCGGCTTCTTCAAACGAAGCACCTTGCTGCTCCACTATCATTGCCAATAGCGTTTTTTCCACACCCTGCCATAATTTTTTCTGACTACCGCACACATACAAGTGCGCGCCCTTCATCAACATAGGCCAAAGAGCGGCACGTTCTTGCCATAATCGATCTTGCACATACACTTTTTCAGCTTGATCCTGAGAAAAGGCAGTTCGTAACTGTAAGCCTTGTTGTACCCATTGCTGAAGTTGCGACTCAAATAAGAAACTTTTTGACTGATGCGTTTCTCCAAAAAACAACCAGGCCTGGCCTTTTTTCACGGGATTTGAAGCTGCAAACCAGTGTTGGCAAAAACCGATAAAGGGCGCGATGCCCGTGCCCGCTGCCACCATAATAATATCCGACGATTTGGAAGCCTCACTATCAGGTAATTTAAAACTTCGGTTCGGGCTTAAAGCCACTTCCAACCAATCCCCTTCGTTTTTTTGGGATAATGTGGTGGTCACTAAGCCTTGACGCCAGCGTCCGCGCTGCTGATAGCCCACCTGACGATAAACCAAATCAACCCGATGCTCGCCAACCACCTCTTTACAAGAAGCAATGGAATAATAGCGAGGAGCCAAGGGGGTTAAACAGTCACAAACAGCTGTGCCGGTCAGTAAAGGATAATCGGATAATAGGTCCAGTAAATCTTTGCCATCAGCATAATCCATCATCGCCTGACGGTCTGGCCAATCACTGAGTTGAAAGCTGCGTTTGAGTTTATTAAGAGTTGCCGGCGCCAGTAGTCGAATTTCGAGATGACTTTGCAGCGCCTCTGCCACTGTCACCTCACCCACTCTTTTAACGGTTAGAGTTTCCTGCCCGGTTAAGTGCAGTGCGGCTAATACCGCATCCACTAATGACGGCGGATTTTCTACAAACACCATTAACCAATCACCCGGTTGATAATTCAATGGCTGTGTCGTCTTTAAGCCCAAATGATAAATAGATTTATCTGGATGGTTAGACGTTAATAATTGATTAAATCGTACCTCTGCTTGCATAACCGCCTCATGTTAACTTTCGTTAGGAGCCGATTATACCACCACCCGCATTTTTTCAATCAGCACTGTGAGCCAGGGAGCGGTCGCAAGAATGGTAATGGCTGACATCAATCCGGCAACCAGGCCAATGCCAATTTGCGGCAACACATTATTTTGTTTGTATTCGATGTCAGAAAGCTGACGCTCTAAGGAACCGAACACATCCACTTGATTTTTTAATAAGTTATTCAAGGTACGAATTTGATTAAACAGTAAGGCCTGCTCTTTTTCAAGCTTTTGACGTGACTGATCCGACAACTCCTCCAGCCGTTTCATCTGTTTTGATAGTTGGCCGACAGAACCATCCATTTGGCTGACTAGATTATTGAGGACAGTTTTATCCTCTTTTAACCACTCATAATCAGGTGAAACCATATCCATCATATGCTCTGGTTCATCCTTATTTTGAGCTCGACGCCGCATTGCTTGTTCCATGAGCAAACTTTTTGAACTTAAAGGTTCAACATTTCGTAAATTAATGGCCATAAAACATTCCTTGTGTTAGTTTCTGTACACCAGACAGTGAATGTCATTTTTTTGACAGACTATTGCCTTAAGCGCGGGTTATGCTCATACTATGCAGAATGCATGCCAAGGTTTGCGCTTCATTAAAAATCTTTATTACATTTTTTATAGGCCACCGCCAAGCTATGTTAATATTTTCGATTACAGCACAGGGGTCTAAGCGCCTTTTAATTATCTGGACAAACACACAAAACATTTATGAAACCAAATCAATCCGATTTTATCGACTTTATCTTACAAGCCGGCGTACTAAAGCTGGGCAACTTCACTCTGAAATCCGGCCGACAAAGCCCTTATTTCTTCAATGCTGGCGGCTTTAATCGTGGCGCACAATTAGCGAAACTTGCTGAAGCTTATGCCGCGACGATTGCGGCCAATTCCATTGAATTTGATGTGTTATTCGGCCCGGCCTATAAGGGTATTCCATTAGCTGCGACCACCAGTGTGGCGCTGGCCACTCAGCACCAAATCGACACGCCTTATGCATTTAATCGCAAAGAAGCTAAGACCCATGGTGAAGGCGGTAACATTGTAGGGCATCCACTTAAAGGCAAAGTTCTTATTATTGATGACGTCATTACCGCTGGCACTGCCATTCGTGAAGCCATTGAGATTATTCAAGCGGAAGGCGCCGAGCCTGCGGGGGTCGTAATTGCTCTGGATCGGATGGAAAAAGGCCAAGGTGCACTGTCTGCCATTCAAGAAGTTGAACAGCAGTACAATATCCCCGTTTACAGCATTATCAACTTGAATGATATTATTCAAACCCTTGACAGCCGTGACGATATTGATCCGGCCATTCTGCAAGCCATGCGTGACTATCAAGCGCAAAATGGGATCTAATCGGGAGCCTAAAAACCAGTGAACCAGCCCTTAAGAGAACTGTTATTATTGCGACATGCTAAGTCTGATTGGAAGGACGATACATTAACGGACTTAGATAGACCGCTCGCTGATAAGGGCAAGAAATCACTTTGTAAGGTTGCTTATTGGCTCAATGACCAAGACCTTATTCCGGATCTTATTTTAGTCTCCCCTGCAAAACGAACGCATCAAACGTTAAAACGCCTCAAACTGCCCAGAGGCATTCCAACTGAAGTCCATACCGAGCTCTATATGGCTGACCTTGAAACTTTTAAAAAGCTATTGGCTCAAGTACCGAACCAATACGAACGGGTTTTAATCATCGGCCACAACCCCGGATTAGAGAGTTTGATGCAATTTCTCTCTCAAAAACAACACGCCCATTCATCAAAACTGTTTCCGACCGCTAGCTTGGCGCACTTTGTAATGCCTTTCCACTGGCAAGACCTAGCACAGGGCTGCGCTCGCTTAACCCAATTTACTCGCCCAAAAGACATTCACTTGCCCACGAATGCCGAAACCGACTGCCCCTAATTTCACCATAGGGTACACCTTTTTAAAAGGCCCTTTCGCTACAAAAAAATAGTACAAAAGCACTATAAAATCGATACAATACAAAAATACTAAAATAAATCGCACAATTAATAAGGATATACTCAATGAGCCGAATCGATAGACCGGTAGTCAATGAAACCGTTCCCATTCCTGATCATTACCGCATCATTTCTCGTACCGATTTAAACGGAACCATAATTGAAGCCAATAGCGAATTTATTGAAATCAGTGGTTATGCAAGGGATGAAATCATAGGACAACCTCATAATATCCTTCGCCACCCTGATGTGCCTAAAGCGGTATTCAAAGATTTATGGCAAACATTGCAAGCGGGGAAATCCTGGACACAAATCGTAAAGAACCGCACCAAAGATGGTCGTCATTATTGGGTAAAAGCGAATGCTGCACCTATTACTGAAAATGGCAAAATAACTGGGTATATTTCAGTACGCAAACCCGCTTCTTCTGCAGAAATTCAATTAGCCAGCCAAGCATATAAAGACATCAATACTGGAAAGCTAAAGATTGTTCATGGCCAGATCAGCAAATCAGGCGCAGGCAAGTTGCATCAACTCAACCCTTTTTACAACCTCAATCTAATGCCTAAAATGATAACCTACAATATTTTTGCATTAGTGCTTCTGACAGCAATTTCAGCGATTTTTCTTCAGCAAAATATCAACGAAGCGCTTCATATTACCTTAGCAATGGCAATATTAACGGTATTAAACCTCATTTCAGTTCGTCTAAATGTTATTAATCCAATAAAAACAATCACCAAAACAATTACTCAGACAGAGCAAACTGGCGACCTGAGTTACAGAATTGACAACACTCTTACAGGAGAGCCTGGAGAACTGGCTGAAGCCTACAATGCATTATTACAGAATGCCCAAGTCGCGCTGGGAGAATCAGGGAGAATGCTCAAAGAGCTATCTCGTGGTAAATTAGATTCTAGTTCAGTGATCCCCTTTAAAGGTGACTTTAGGGTTATGGAAGTAAATCTCCAAGAGGCTGCATCCACTTTAACGTCTACATTGAACGACATCAATCGATTACTATCATCAATCTCTCATGGGCAATTCCATGAAAAACCAATGATTACACCCCATGGGGAATTCAAAGTTGCAATAAATAATGTTGAATCAACAACAGACACTTTGCAGGGCGTCTTCACAGAAATCAATACCTTAATGAATCAAGTTGCAGAAGGCTTTTTCTCACAAAGAATATCTGCTGATTTAGAAGGTGAGTTTGACCAGTTAAAACGTAACATCAACAACTCGTTAAATAAACTCGAATCGGTCATAGAAGAAACAACTCAAGTCATGATTGCGCAAGGTGCGGGAGACTTAAAACCCCGTATTCATGCCGACACCAGTGGGACCCTAGCCGTATTAAAAGAAGGCATCAATAATTCCGTTAACAATATTTCCAGCCTATTGTCACAATCCAATTATTCAATTCGTAAACTATCTGATGGCACCATTACCATCGCTCAAGATGTTTCTGATCTCTCTGGAAGAACCCAGCAGCAAGCCGCCTCTTTAGAGGAAACCGCCGCCAGTATGGAACAAATCACGTCGACCATTCAACAAACAGCCAATAATGCTAAAGATGCCAACGAAGCGGCCAATGAATCGTTAAAAGAAGCACAAGAGGCGAATTTAGTGGTTCATAAAACCATTGAATCTATCAATGAAATCAATGAAGCCAGTGCAAAAATTTCAGAAATTACAGCATTAATTGACAGTATTGCCTTCCAAACCAATTTACTTGCTTTAAACGCTGCTGTAGAGGCTGCAAGAGCCGGTGATCATGGTCGTGGCTTTGCGGTAGTAGCAGGTGAAGTTCGATCCTTGGCAGCGAAGTCAGCCGATGCGGCCAAAGACATTCGCCAATTAATTGATAACACGGTTGAAAAAGTTCACGAAGGTGCGAGGCTTGCGGATGAATCTGGACGAGCATTGGAATTAATCAATGACTCCATCGCTAAAATTGGTTCTTATGTCAGTGAAATTTCTCAAACGAGTTCTGAACAAGCTAAGGGCGTTGAACAAGTCAATATCGCCATTAGTAGCATTGACCAGGTTACGCAGCAAAATTCCGCCTTAGTTGACGAAACGGCACAAAGAACGGAGGAAATGAGTCGATTGGCAGAAGAAGTCAATACTGTCATCAGCAACTTTAAAATGGATATTCATGACCTCGGCTTTGAAACCGCCATGCAAACGGGTAACTTTATTTTTGCCAATGCCAGACGTGCCCACCTTCAATGGAAAGGAACGGTACTGGGATATGTAGAAGGCTTGAATGTTGAATTTAGCCGTGAAGTCGCCACAGATCATACCAAGTGTGCTTTAGGCAAATGGTTCTATGGGCCTGAAGGTCAACAATATGCTGACTTAGCTGAAATGCAGACCTTGGATAAATGGCATGCCGAAGTCCATGCCACCATTAAACGCATTTTAGATGCGCACGAAATGAGTGATCTTGATACGGTCCGGGCTGAGTTCCGAAATCTGGATGATGCCAGTGATAAAGTGGTCGATAGCCTAACTCGACTTGAGCAAACCCTTGCGCAACAGGCGGCACATCAACAAGCCCCTGCCGCGCCCAAACCCTTGGCACAAAAAACTGCCAAGCCAAGTTCAGCTCACCTAACCGCTCCTACGAAAAAGACTCAAGCAGCAACGCCCAATAAACCTTCCTCCCATCAAGAGGATGAATGGGGAGAATTTTAACCAGGCCTGATGGTCAAACGATAGATAAGGGAGGCGCAGAAGCCTCCTTTTTTGTTCGTGCTAACTCATGCAAGCGTGCAGTTAGATTAGATGCTTAACAATGAGACTACTACCAACCAGCAGCGTTATGATTTCAAACCCTCGCTTCACTAACCGATTACCTTTCACAATAGATAAGTGTGCGCCCAGATAGCCCCCAACAAAAGAACCTAAAATCAAGGCCGGTAACCAATCCCACTGAATTTGTCCTTGAATACCGAGCGTAAAAGCGCCAATACCATTCCAAAAAATGCCAACCAACACCAGCGTATAAGCCACCGCTGTCTTATAATCTAAACCAAACCACGCAATAAGCCATAGCGTGACAAATAAGCCGGTACCAGACGTTAAAGAGCCATTCAACAGACCGATCATGAACAACACCAACCCACCAACGAACCAACCCGAACGAGTTTGCCTTTTTAATTGATGGATTTGTCCTAAATCCGGCTGCACTGCTGAGTAGACACCTAGAGCCAAGGTCAAGACCCCCAAAGCTATTTCAGCAATATGGTCAGGAATGCTCAAAATTAGGTTGGCTCCGATAATCACACCGGGTAAGCCAAATGCTAAAATAACCAGTACAAAACGGAGATTAAATTGTGCAGAACGGAAGTGACGAGAGCTGGCCCCCAACCCTAGAAAAACACTAGCGACTTTATGGGTGGCCAATGCAAGACTAAAGGGTAAGCCTAAAAACAATAATGCGGGTAACTGTAACAACCCTGCCCCTCCACCCGCTAAGGCAGAAAGCAGATTTGCAATGAGGGAGACTATAAATAATAGGAAATGGTCAAAGAAGCTTTCCATTTAAGAGAGCAATCTCATTTGGCGGTGATTAAGGTGCCCACCCCTTCATCGGTAAAGACTTCTAACATCACCGCATGCTCGACACGACCATCAATAATATGCGCTGATTGAACACCATTTTCAACGGCTTCAAGTGCACATTGAATTTTGGGGAGCATACCACCATAAATCGTTCCATCGGCAATCAGCCTTGCAACCGAATCAGAATTCAACCCCGTCAACAACTCGCCCGCCTTATCCAATAAGCCTGGGGTATTGGTCAGTAACATCAGCTTTTCGGCATTTAACGCTTCTGCCACCTTACCTGCAACCAAGTCGGCGTTAATATTATAAGATGCGCCCTTTTCATCCACACCAACAGGTGCGATGACAGGAATAAAATCATCCTGAATCAACATATCCAACACTTTGGTATTGATTTTGGCCACTTCACCGACATGACCTAAATCAATGAGTTCTGGCGCATTCAAATCCTCATTAAAAGCGGTCATTTCCATTTTTCTGGCTTCAATTAAATTAGCATCCTTCCCCGTCAGTCCCACAGCATTACCACTATGTTGATGGATGAGATTGACAATTTCTTTATTGACCATGCCGCCCAACACCATCTCGACAATATCCATGGTTTCAGAATCGGTAACGCGCATACCTTGAATAAATTCTGATTGTTTACCAACTCTTTCAAGTAGATTACCGATTTGTGGCCCTCCGCCATGCACCACTACCGGATTCATGCCCACCAGTTTCATTAGCACAATATCGCGTGCGAAACCGTTTTTTAAAGCCTCTTCGGTCATGGCATTCCCACCATATTTCACGACAATGGTTTTACCAGAAAAACGTTGAATATAGGGCAAAGCTTCGGCAAGAACCGAAGCAATATTTTGCGCTTGGGCTTTGTTTAAATTCATGGTGGATTGCACTCTCATCATTGGGCTCGGAATATTAGTCTCTAAAATTATTGAATTGTAACGGCATCTCTAAATCTTCCATGCCTTTTAGGAGTTGCATCACGGCTTGAAGGTCATCTCGTTTTTTACCGGTAACCCGAATGGTTTCTTCCTGTCTCGCTGCTTGGACTTTAATCTTTGAATCCTTAATCGCTTTGATGATTTTCTTTGCCAAAGCCGCATCCAGCCCTTCTTTCATTTCCACCACTTGTTTTGCGGTCTTCAACTGAATGTCTGGATCCTTGACTTCCATGCATTTCACATCGATACCTCGGCGATTGGCCTTTTCAATCAACATATTCACCATTTGCTGAAGTTGAAATTCAGACTCCGTTTTCAGGGTGACCACACTGTCTTTTAACGTAAAGCTCGAATCCGTGCCTTTAAAATCATAACGCGTGGTGACTTCTTTATTGGCTTGATCTATAGCGTTCGTTAACTCGTGTTTATCCAGTTCAGAAACAATATCAAATGAGGGCATAACAGACTCCTAAAACGGCCAGGCCTGGTCGTTTTTGTATGATTTAACAAAAAGAGCGCTTATTATAGTGAGGAAATCAAAACACGTCTAATCTGATTAATGGTTTCGGTATCCAACATCAGCTCTTCTTGTGCATTGGCAAGATAACTTTTTGCTTCCTCAGTAATATATGAGCCGAGTGAAATTTCATTCACAATCATATTGGAAATTTTCACCATCGCCATCATGCCACGAATTTTTTCTTGCCCCATATTATTGTCCTCTGTGTGATGATGCATTATCACATTCAACATTTCGACAGGCAGTTTCCACCGTTGGCCAAGCAGAATGCCGACATCCATATGTGACGTACCATATTTTTCGATTTCTTTTCGTACGCCATTGACAGGACTAGAATTGGTTAGTGAGAAAAATTTGGGATAGACTTCAGGATCCTTGGTGGCGAGCATTAAGGCGCCACCATTATGAAATAATCCAATCAAATACGCTTCATCTCGAGTAATGCCGTCTACATATTCAGATAATTCTGCACAACAAAAAGCGACATCTTTAGAGTGTTCGATGATTTCAAACACTTCAGTGGTATTAAAAATATTCTTAAGTGCGGCAGCAAGCACCAAATTTTTTAAATTGGTATACCCCAAACTGTCAACGGCTTCTCGAATTGTATTAATTTTCCGTTTCATTTTCATAATCGGTGAATTAACAATTCGTAAGACTTCACCCGATAGCTTGGTGTTAGAAGAAATAATATCGGCAACATCTTGATTATTGGGGAATTTACACTCAAGAGCTTGCTGAAGTTCAAATACTTCTTTAGGTAGGTCAGGAATTTTTATACCTTTTATTGCCGCCATAGCAGCTCTTAATCTTTGTTCCATCAGTGCCTCATTCTCTATTGAATTATTATTATCTTTGGGTCAGTACAATTAACCATCGACTTTGAGCCAAATTATTATTCTATATCAAGTTCCTAGAAAGGAATAACCAATTTTGGATCCACTCGCTGAATTAACGTTTTAAACTGCTGTTGAATACATTGCAGTGCCTCAGGTGTCTCTCCTTCAAAGCGCAATACAATCACGGGTGTGGTATTGGAAGCACGAATTAATCCCCAACCATCTTCAAAATCGACTCTTAAACCATCTAAATCAAACACAGTGGCATTTTCAAAATGCGCCGTTTGACGAATTTTATCCATAAAAACATAAGGCTCACCTTCTGCCATTTCAATTTCAATTTCAGGCGTATTGTAGCCATTGGGAAGTTGGGCAAATAATTTAGCCGCATTGGACGGCGCTTTGGCCAAAATTTCTAACAATCTTGCTGCAGTATAGAGGCCATCGTCAAAGCCATACCAGCGTTCTTTAAAAAACATATGCCCAGAGACTTCACCACCCAAGGCCGCACCGGTTTCACGCATTTTTGCTTTCATATAGGAATGACCTGTTTTCCACATCATCGCTTGACCACCAGCCGCTTCCACCACCTTTGCCAATAAAGCACTACACTTAATGTCGTACAGTATCAAAGCACCCGGCACGCGGGTTAAAACATCCTGAGCATACAACATCAATTGTCGATCGGGATACAAAGGCTGACCTTCATTATCCACCACTCCGCAACGATCACCATCCCCATCAAAAGCGATGCCACAATCGGCATGGGTTAACAAAACGGTTTGCGATAAGGTTTCTAGGTTTTTGAGTTTGGCCGGATCGGGATGATGGTTAGGAAAATGGCCATCCACGTCACAGAACAGCTCAATCACTTCACAGCCCAGCTGTCGTAATAGCGCTGGCGCGAAAGCCCCTGCGACGCCATTGCCCGCGTCCACCACCACTTTTAAGGGTTTCACTAATTGAATATCTTCTAGAATGCGGGCTTGGTAAGCAGCGGTGATCGAAGTTGGCAGAATTTGCCCAGGCCTGGGTAATTTTTCAAAGCATTGTTGGTCAATGCGGTGTTTTAATGCTTGAATGGCATCACCATACAAGGTCACCCCTTTTATAACAATTTTAATACCGTTGTAATTAGACGGATTATGAGAACCGGTCAACATCACACAGGAATGAACATCATCCAGCGTTTCTGCAGCGAAATAACACATAGGGGTCATCACCTGCCCCAAATCAATGACCGAAATGCCCATTTGCGTCAGACCGCGAGCCATGGCATCGGCAAATCGGGGTGCCGATAGTCGTCCATCTCTGCCCAAAACCACTTGGGTTTCACCGGAGACAATCAGTTCACTGGCAATCGCTTGACCAATCTTTTCGACGCCAGATTCTGTTAAGGTTTCATCCACCACCCCACGAATATCGTAGGTTCTAAAAATACTGGCGTCTATTGGTTTTTCCACAGCCGATTTCCTAACATAAAACACGCTATTTTATAGCGTACAGATGACGGGGAAGTGACAACGCTAATGCTGTCCCGTATGCCCAAAGCCACCCTCTCCGCGCTCAGTCTCTTCACCAAATTCAGAGACTTGGGTAAACACCGGCTGTAATACTGGCACGATAACCATTTGCGCAATACGCTCTCCAACCTGAATCGTATAAGCTTTGTCACTACGATTCCAACAAGAAACCATCAAAGGTCCTTGGTAATCGGAGTCGATCAACCCAACTAAGTTCCCTAATACAATTCCGTGCTTATGGCCCAAACCCGAGCGTGGCAACAGCATGGCTGCCAACCCAGGATCATCCAAATGAATCGCCAACCCCGTAGGAATCAAAGTTGTTTCGCCGGGTGCTAAGGTTAAATCTGTGTCTAAACAAGCACGCAAATCCAACCCAGCTGAACCGGCCGTGCCATAGTGTGGCATTTCAATCTCTTTGCCTAGACGCTCATCTAATATTTTATATTCCACCTGAAGTGTCATGTTTTTTCCTTATCCAACTTATCCAATCAAATCTGAAAACACCGACTTAGCGCAAGATGTGCAGGAAGTGTAGGTGCTTATGATAGTGATCTATCATATCATGAATCAATGCTTGCTTTGACCACCCCATCACATCATAATCTTGCCCACCTTCACTCAAATGAATTTCAGCTCGGAAATAATGGGCGGACTCGTCTAACTCCGATTCAGCAACCTCTTCTTGTACAAATTCCGGTTTCAAATGACCCCGACTCCGCACTTCATAAATAAAATCGGCTTCTTCCCCCTGCTTAACCCAAAGGCTAACACTGTCTTGATCCGGTTGAAAATTAACCTCAGCGGCAAGTCCTTGTGATTTCAATTCGTTCATGACTTCCTCACAGGCGGGTTTAGCGACCTTCTGCAAAAAGCGGCTCACCACCGATTTTGATGGATAATCTACAATATTATGCAAGCGCTCTTTCCAATTATCATCTGTTGAGGTCGGCATAATCGTGCCATTAAATTGCAAGCTCTCCCGCTTGGCGATATCAACCCTTAGCGCCTTAATCAAGCCGTAGCTCGCAACTAGTAACACCACTGAAAAAGGCAGTGCACTGGCAATGGTCATAGTTTGTAACGCCCCCAAACCGCCCGCTAACAGTAAAATGGCAGCAATTAAACCAACGCCAATCACCCAATAAAGCCTTTGCCAAAGGGGGGTATCATCTCGCCCATTAGAGCACAACATATTCACCACCAAGGCGCCGGAATCGGCAGACGTCACAAAAAAGATCACCACCATTAAAATGGCAATAAACGACAAGACCGAACCAAATGGAAACTGCTGTAAAAACACGAATAACGCCACTGCCACATCATTAGAAACGGCATCGCCTAAGGCATTTAATCCGCCGTTTAAAATCATATCCATCGCGGAGTTCCCGAAAAAGGTAAACCACATCATACTGAACCCCACTGGCACTAATAATACGCCACTGACAAATTCTCGAATGCTACGTCCTCTTGATACTCGGGCAATAAATAATCCCACAAATGGCGCCCAAGCCAACCACCAAGCCCAATAAAAAATAGTCCAACCACCAATCCAATCGGTTTTTTTATAGGCAAATAAATTAAAAGTCACTCGCACAATATCAGAGAGATAGGCACCCACATTTTGAATAAGTGCCTGTAATAAAAATACGGTTGATCCCAATGACAATACTAAGATCATTAAAATCACTGCCAAACTCATATTGAGTTCAGACAAGCGTCGAATGCCTTTATCTAAACCGGTTGCCACTGAAACACCCGCCAAAGCCGTTACCAATGTAATTAAAACCACTTGCATCACTTCACTCACTGGCACACCAAACAACACATTTAGGCCCGTATTCATTTGCAAAACGCCATACCCCAATGAAGTTGCAATACCGAAAATGGTACCGATGACAGCAAAAATATCGACTGCATGACCAATTGGGCCGTATATTTTTTCACCAATCAGAGGATAGAGTGCAGAACGCAAAGTCAACGGTAAGCCATGTCGATAACTAAAAAATGCCAAAATCAATGCCACTATGGCATAAATAGACCAGGCATGGAGTCCCCAATGGAAAAAGGTAATATTCATCGCTTGACGAGCCGCCTCGACAGTAGCTGGATCGGTTGCTGGTGGCGCAAGAAAATGCATCACAGGTTCGGCTACCCCAAAAAACATTAACCCGATCCCCATCCCGGCTGAAAACAACATCGAAAACCAAGTGATATTAGTGTAATCGGGTGTTGCGTGATCTGGCCCCAGCTTGATATCGCCGTAGCGAGAAAAGCCTAAAAAGACCACGGTGATCAGAATAATCGCGACCGTTAATACATAAAACCAACTGCCATTATCAATAATCGCGACTTGCATACCCGAAAAGAGTTGATCCGCTTGAGCAGGAAACAAGCTGGCAAAAATCAGCAACAAAATAACCAGGCCTGAGGCAACATAAAACACGGGTGGATTGAGTTTTGCTACATCTGCTTCTTCCGATTGATGGGTATTCATAGCACCGCCTCCTTACATATCAACAATCAACCCCTTGGTTTTAGATTTTTTTCATATTATTGGGTTGTATGGCTTTAGCCTGTTTAACCCAATCATTAAACTGATCTTGGTGCGCATGAATCCACATATCAACATGACGATTAATGTCTTTTAAACTATTTTGCCCCTCTCTGACCAAAGAATTTTGAGCGGATACGTCATTAACGGAAAGTGACATGACTTCAAACAACCTTGCCACCTCTGGATGCTGCTCTGCCACAGATCCATTAGCGACAATGCGCATGGAATTAACATTAAAGCCATAGTTTTTGCCATTCGACAGTGCGGTATTCTGGGTCACCGGATGCGCTGATTGGGTGACTTCAAGCCAAACCACATCACGTCCAGGCTTCATAATGCCCGACACCCAATAAGGCGTCCAAGTGTAATACAGCACGGGCTCACCCCGTTCAAACTGACCGATTGTTTGCGAAATAATGGCCGAATACTGTCCCTGGTCATGCTCAATGGTTTTTCTCAAGTCAAACGCATCTAGTTGATGTTCAATCACCTTTTCACACCCCCAGCCTGGATTACAGCCTGCCAGATTAGCTTTGCCATCGCCATCATTGTCAAACAGCTTGGCAATTTTGGGGTCTTTTAAATCATTTAAGTATCGAATGCCATATTGATTGGCCGTTTTCTTATCAATCAGATACCCTTGAGCACAGCCTTCAACAAAGTAACCTTTTCGATAAAAAACCGCATCCCCTCCGGCTCTTTGATACATATTTTCATGCAAAGGTGCCCAATTGACCGCCATAAAACGAATGGTATCGTCATCCGTTTTCTGGGCAATGGTTTTATAGCCAATGGCATAATCGACTTCATTAATCGGTTGCACCTCATGGCCCAATTCAGCCAGCGCTCGGTTCACCAATATCGTTTGAAAGGATTCCTCCGCAATCGGACTTTGAAATGGCATCACCTTGGCTGCATAGCCATTGACTGCCATCAGTGTCATGCTGAATAAAACCCCGAAACTGATCATTCTTTTGGTTAAAGTCATTCCTTACCCCTTTCGATTTAATCCTTTTAATATCCATCCCAACGGTCCGGATTGATACCATTTTTGACCTCTATTTTGCGAGGATTGCTGTGCCAATGACTGCGTAATACGGTCAAGGATAATGGCCAATAAAACAATGGCTAAACCACCAACGGCTGCTAACCCCATGTCCAATCGGCCAATGCCTCTTAACACCATTTGTCCCAACCCACCAACTGCAATCATGGAGGCAATCACCACCATGGACAGAGATAACATCAGGTTTTGATTAATACCCGCCATAATCGTTGGCAAGGCGACCGGCAGTTCCACCTTAAACAGCATTTGCCACATACTGGCACCAAAGGCATGAGACGCTTCCACCAAATCTTGCGGCACTTGGCGAATGCCCAAACTGGTTAAACGAACTAAAGGCGGCAGTGCAAAAATGATCGTCACCACCACTCCCGGCACATTCCCTATACCAAACAACATAACAATGGGCACGAGATAGACAAATGCCGGTGTGGTTTGCATCGCATCGAGTAACGGTTTTATAAACCATTCCGCGCGATCAGACTTGCCCATTAAAATACCGAGCGGTACCCCGATCAAAATACTGAATAACACCGAGGTGAGAACCAGAGACAAGGTCAACATCGTTTCAGACCAAGCGCCAATAAAGCCGATAATCAAGAACGAAACCAGAGTACCGCCCGCCAAACGCCGTCCACCAAATTGCCAGGCCAAAAGGGTAAAAAAAGCAATCACCAGCCAGGGTGACAGGCTTTGTAAAAAGAGATCCATCGATGTTAACGTCATATCAACTGGAACACGCACCAGTTGAAACACATCTCGAAAATTGTCAACCAGCCAATCCAGTCCATTTTCAACCCAAATGTCAAATGGAATCTGCGCTTCTGCAAACGGCTGCTGCCAAGAAAATTCCGCTGTCGGCACTACCGCATCAGGACTATTCAACCAACTTGTATCGGCTGGTTGGCCTTCATCAGAATTCGCCGTACTCCAAGCGGAGGATTGTTCCGTGGTTGTGGCATCGGTTTCCGACGATGGTGTCTGCCATGGGTTATGAGTTGGTTCGGTTTGTTCACCTGTATCCCACGGGGTTGGTTCTGCCATATATTATTTCCTTTGTCAGTCCTATATGCCTTTTAGCATCAAGCTAGTAACTAAAAGACAAAAATGGGGGCGCTTTATCGGTTGTCGTTATGCGTTATCCAAGGCCAAAAGCAAATTAGATTGGCTAATCACACCACAAAATTGTTGATTGTTGTCGATCACAGGAAGAGGACATTCGGCCTTGGCTACCTTCTCCAAAATATCATTGACCAAGTCACCTGCCGATAATGGTTCAATGTGTTTAAGGTAACTGTCTGATAAATGAGAGGGCATCTCTGTTGATAATGCCTGTTGACTGATGACGCCCTGATAACCATCGGCAGAGTCCAAGCAAACACCATACGGTTGTTTCGATGCGACAAAGTCTTCTATGACCGTTTCTGGCGTTCGTTTATCGACCCCCGTTAATAAACAGTCAGGCGTTTGCGCTAAATACCCCACTTTTAAAACTTTACCAACCGAAACCCCTTTAAAAAAAGAGGCAACATACTCATTAGCAGGGTGTTTCAAAATGGCTTCTGGCGTATCGACCTGAATCACATCACCATCTTGCATAATGGCAATTCGATCGCCAATGCGCATAGCCTCATCCAAATCGTGAGAAATAAAAATAATGGTATGACGACTTTTTTGCTGCAACTTCAGCAATTCATCTTGCATTTCACTACGAATAATCGGATCCAGTGCCGAGAAGGCCTCATCCATTAACATGAGTTCTGAGCCGGTTGCCAAGGCACGCGCAATCCCAACGCGTTGTTGCATACCGCCCGATAAGGCTGACGGAAATAAATCTCCTTGCGTGGAAAGGCCAACCTGATCCAAAGCGGCTTGGGCTTTGCGCGCCGCTGTATCTTTATCAACGCCATCCAATAGCAGACCAAAAGCGGTATTTTCCAAAACGGTCAGATGCGGCATTAATGCAAAAGACTGAAAAACCATCGAAATTTTCTTTCGACGAACCGCTCTTAATGCTTTGGGCGTCATTTGGGTAATACTTTCGCCATCAATATAAACCTCCCCTAAGGTCGGTTCGATTAGACGATTAAACAGTCTGACGAGGGTGGATTTTCCTGACCCGGACAACCCCATAATGACAAAAATCTCACCCTCATACACTTCTAAACTAACCCGATTTACGCCGAGCGTATGTTCCGTTTGAGCGAAAATTTGTGATTTAGAATCCCCTCGTTCAATGAGTGGCAACACTTTTTGTGGATGAGGCCCAAAGACTTTATAAAGTCCTTTTGCTTCTAATTTTATTTTTTTGGACATGGTTTTAAAATCGTATCGCAACCTAACAGACTGAATATGCCTAGTTTAAGTTGAGCTCCAGAGGTTAATTCGTGATTAAAGACACCAGCACCTGCGTGCTGTCATTATTGAATTGATTGCAATAGAAAGCAGGGTTACGCACCACAGACCTTAAATGCATTATTTAACCGTAACATTTTAAAAAGACCATTTCAAGGCGACTCGAGCGCGATTGGTTCAACGACCATTAAGCCAGCTCTTGGATCCTCTCCAAAACCTGACGCGCTTGATGGGATTTACTGGAAGCCGCAAGAGGCTTTTGGTGATGGGCTGAAATCAAAGTCAAGGCATTCTCGGATTGGTCAAAACCAACGCCGTCTCCAACGAGGTTCGCACAAATCAAATCTAGGTTTTTAGCCTGACGTTTATGTTGAGCCGCTTCGATTAATTGTTGCGTCTCGGCAGCAAAACCAACCACAAATGGCTTATTCGACTGTTGCGCAACCCAAGCGACAATATCAGGGTTTTTCACTAGTGTCAGTGTCATATCGGACACTTCAGGTGATTTTTTAAGTTTATGATTAGCCTGTTGCTGGGGACGAAAGTCGGCGACGGCCGCCGCACTGATAAACACGTCTTGCACCGCATAGTGAGACTGAACCGCGTCAAACATCTGTTGAGCGCTTCGCACATTGATCCGGTGAATGCCTTCAGAAGCAACTAACGCAACGGGACCGGCTATTAAAGTAACGTTCGCCCCCAGTTGATTCGCCACTTCAGCCAATGCAAAGCCCATTTTGCCGGAACTGCGGTTACCAATAAACCGTACAGGATCAATATCTTCATAAGTCGGACCAGCGGTAATTAACAGCCGTTTTCCTTGCCAAAATTCGGTTAAATTTGACCAGGCCTGGTTATTTTTTTCAGTTTGATCGGCCAATTCAGTAAGTCGGTTTAAGATGCCAACCGGTTCAGGCATTCGCCCTGCCCCCTCTTCTCCACATGCTTGAGTTCCGACGGCTGGTGCCATGACCTCCATCCCGCGCAATTGTAGAACCGACACATTTTCTTGCGTTGCTGGATTGGCCCACATTTGTTGGTTCATGGCCGGTGCAAGGAAAATCGGCCGATCCGTCGCCAGACAAAGTGTGGTCAATAAATCATCCGCTCGCCCCATTCTCAGTTTGGCTAAGGTTTCTGCAGAACAGGGCGCAATCACCACCCTATCGGCCCATCTCGCTAACTCAATATGCCCCATTCCAGCTTCTTGGTTAGCATCAAATAGCTGATCCCGAACTGGGCGCCCAGAAAGCGCTTGAAAAGATAAAGGTTGAATAAACTGCTTAGCCCCTGAGGTCATAACCACCTGGACTTCGTGCCCAGCCTTACGGCATAAACGAACCAACTCTAAAGACTTATAGGCTGCAATACCGCCCGTAACACCCAGTACAATATTCATGACGAAGCCAACCTAACGAGTTCCTCTAACAATCGAACGGGGCGACCATTTTTCACCGTTACCCCAATAATTTTTGCACCCAGAACATGAGTGTCATCTTCGCGAATAATATCCTGAAAAAAAGCCACCTTACTTCGCCCTTCAGCAACTAACTTGACACGGACTAAAAACGCATCATTAGCTTTTAATGCAGCCTTGTAGTCTAATTCTGCACGAGCCACCATTAAGTGAATGCCACGCGCGGTCACTTCGGCAAAGTGAATGCCATTCGCTAATAAAAACTCGTGCCGGGCATGCTCCAAATAGTTTTGGTAAACCGCATTATTCACCACCCCTTGCATATCGCATTCATAGTCTCGAACCCGCATTTCAAGCTCAAACATTGCCTGACTTTCCTCTTTGACTTAAGATAGCGCTTATCTTATCAAAAAAGCGCAAAAACATGGCAATTACCGACTGGCATGAAAATGACCGCCCCCGTGAAAAACTGCTTCGTTATGGTGCTGAACAGCTTTCTGATGCTGAATTACTCGCCATCTTTTTACGGGTGGGCGTTAAAGGCAAAAGCGCAGTAGAACTGTCCCAAGACTTATTAGATCATTTTGGCAGTTTGCATCAGTTATTAACCAGTGATGAAGCCGAATTTTGCAGCGCCAAGGGCTTAGGGCAGGCCAAATATGTACAACTGCGCGCAGTGCTGGAAATGTCACGTCGTCATTTTGAATCCGGCCTCACCAAAGGGGATGCCATGACTCAGCCGGAAGCTGTGGCACGACTGTTACAGCACCACCTGGGCAACCAAAATCGCGAAATCTTTGGCATGATCTTATTAGATCAGCAGCATCACTTTATACAGTTTAAACCACTTTTTACTGGCACCCTCAATCAGGCATCCGTTCATGCTCGAGAAGTAGTTATTTGTGCGTTGGAACATCAAGCCGCTGCCGTGATTCTGGCACATAACCACCCTTCCGGCGATCCAACCCCGAGTGAAGCCGATAAACGCTTAACCCAACAATTACAACAAGCCTTATCATTAGTCGAAGTGCGCTGTTTGGATCATATTATTTTGGGCGATCATGGTCGCTGGGTCTCGCTGGCACAATTGGGAGTTATGTCCTAATGCTTTCAATCATTCAACGCATGCTATGGACTTGGCTGACTTTATTGCTATGCTTTTGGGGCAGTTGGCTAACACTGGCACAAGTTAATTTTGGCTACCCAGTTTGGCATGACTATGCCGGGATTGGCGACCACATTGATCGTTATGCTCCTCTGAACCTGTATCGAAAAGGGTTTGAAGAAACCTCATCGGAAACACGCTATCAGTTGTTTGCAGACATCGTTAAAGCCATTCATCACCAAGGAAAAGGGCTAGAAAATCTCACCTACGAAACGTCACAGTACCGTGTTGCCTTATTACGTCCGGCTGAAATTATTCACTTAAAAGATGTCTCTCATCTTATTTCCATTTTGCAGAAAGCCGCACTCTATGGTTTGATTATTTGGCTGTTCTGGACTGGCTTTCTGATTTATCGACGGCGCTATCCTGCTAGCAGGCAACTACTCACTTCTGGGGCTTTGGGCGCACTGGCACTGATGATTCCGCTATTAATTTGGGGACCCGAAACCGTATTTTATCAACTACATATATGGATTTTTCCTGAACAACATCAGTGGTTTTTTTATTATCAGGAATCACTGATGAGTACCATGATGAAAGCTCCTGACCTGTTTGGCTATATTTTTATCAGTCTGATGACTGTGACCACAGGCTTTTTTATCCTCATTCACCAGTTATTACAACGCGTTTACCAAAGACAAGCCCCCTAAAACTGTCTTGACAATAAACTTGCTTTTTAAGTCAGTTTTAGGCATAATCTCGCTTCTTGTTTTTTACGGATTGCCAATAACGGTTTCACGCTGGTTATTGGGGGTCGTTTTAACATAGAAATATTCGAATATTTTTAATGTGCGTGAGTGTTAAAACTCACTTTTTTGAGAGGAATTGAGAAATGTCTAAAATTTGCCAAGTAACAGGAAAAAAACCTGTTGTCGGTAACAATGTTTCCCACTCTCATCGTAAGACTCGTCGTCGTTTTGAGCCTAATCTACAAACACATCGTTTTTGGGTTGAAAATGAGAACCGTTTTGTCAAACTACGTCTTTCTACTTCAGGTATGCGTATTATTGATAAGAACGGAATTGAGTCCGTGTTAGCAGAAATGCGCGCACGTGGTGAGAAAGTTTAAGGGAGCCCGACATGCGCGATAAAATTAAACTTCAATCGACAGAAAGCGCTTATTTTTATACTACGGATAAAAATAAGCGTAACATGGCTGGCAAATTTGAGATCAAAAAATATGATCCCGTTTTGCGTAAACATGTTCTCTTTAAAGAAGCAAAAATCAAGTAAGTCATTAAATCGGTTTTACCCAAACCCATTTAATCTAACCCAGCTCACAAGGCTGGGTTTTTTTATGCCTGCAAAAACTTAGCTTCTCCTATCAGTATTCGGGTAGCTTCACTGATTCACTTCGTGATTAAAGACAACTTGATTCCGCCCCTTTTGTTTTGCTTGATACAAGGCATTATCCACTTCAAAGTATAGCTTTTCGGAATCGGTTAGCGCGGATGCAGAAACAAATGCTGCGCCAATTGATAAAGTCATGACCTCAAAGTCGGATGCCTTATTCTTAATATCTAATGCCATAATGCGCACTCGAAGCTCTTCTAAATAGGCTTGGAAAGCTTGCTCTGTTTTAAACTCGCTCAAAATCCAAAACTCTTCTCCTCCCATTCTAAACACAAAATCTGAGGCTCGATTAAAGTGACTCTCTAAAACAGCCGCGACCTGTTGAAGCACCTCGTCCCCTTTTTGATGGCCATAGGTATCATTAATCTTTTTAAAGTAATCGATATCAATCATCGCAATCGACAAGGGGTCTCCATTGCGTTTGGCCCGATTAATTTCTTGCGCAAAAATTTGATTAAAATACCGTCGGTTATAAAGGTTCGTCAATTCATCAGTAATGACCAATTGTTCAATGCGCTTACGATCGGTAATATTCACCCTGGTCGCCCAGATTTTATGAATATTGCCCCAAATATCCTTAACCGGTGACAGCGTCAGTTTGACGGCATAGGTCGAATGATCCTTGGCACGGCCTTCCATTTCCCCTTCCCAAGCCTGACCAGAAAAGACTTGTTTTTTTATGTGTTCCAGCGCATCTGCGGTTAATTTCTGTGTCGCTAATGACGTATAATCTCGTCCCAATAACTCTTTTTTGGAATAACCAGTCAAGCCACAATAGGCATCACTGACCCAGATTAATGCAAAGGTCTTGGCATCAATCAAGGTGGCATAGGTGAGTTCGTGAATTTGATTAATATAGGTTTGACGCTGATTCTTTTGATAGCGAAAAATAAAAATAATGGCTAGCATCAACAATAACGCCGTTAACACACCCACACCTATTTGAAACAGCTCTTTTTTATCTAAATGGCGCACCATATTGAGTTGAATCCAGCGATTAAAGATGGCTCTACGCTCCGACTCTGAAATGGAATCTAGTGCTTTTTGTAAGATACTGAATAATACCGGATTATTTTGTTGAACCCCGATGGCTAACTCAAAACGATAAGACGAATGGCCAATAATATGAACGCCCGTTAGTCCATACTGATTAATCGTATAATTAATCGCGCCTAAATTACCGGAATAGGCTTTAGCACGGCCCTCTATCACCGCCTCAATACCCTGTTTCACCGAATCGACTGGTAACAGTTGAATGTCTGGATAATTTTGCCTTAAAAACTCTTCTGACCAATAACCTTCAACGACGGCAATCGTTTCGCCCAACAACTGATCATACCCTGAAACGGCCGACAGATTCTCCGCCCCCAATAACACCATTGGAAAAGACAAGTAAGGCTTAGTGAAACGCATATAGCCCAATCGTTCAGGTGTAGCCACCGCCGCAGAATAAATATCATAGTGTCCTTGCTCGGTAGCCTGCACCAGCTCATCCCAGCTCACATTGGTTGCAGGCTTAAACTCCAGCCCGGTTTTTTCTGAAATTAGCTTGATATAATCAGCGGCAATTCCTCGATAAACCCCCTCCTCATCAATAAACTCAAATGGAGCCCAATTGGTATCATTTGCCATGGTGACTGCAGGATAGGTTTGGATATAAGCCAATTCATCTTCCGATAACAACAATGGCTGATGACGAATAATAAAGCGATTAATGTCTAGATTCTCATACTGCTCTTGGCTGATAAAACCCGCATCCTTCGCATCAACAACGGTTGCCACTAATTTTTCAGGCGAGACTTCACCGATAGGCACTTGTCCTGATTTGACATACACTTCGGTTTTTTGTGCTTCATCTATCAAGGCCTCACGGGTTTTCACCACCGGATAATTTTCAATTAAAAAATCCACCACTTCTTCAGGATGGTCTAGTGCATATTGCCAACCTAGAATGGTCGCTTTTCTAAAGGCTTCGACAACCTTTGGCGATTGGGTCGCCAGGCTTCGAGAGGTCACGACAAGATCTCCATAACTCTGAACACCAAAGGCTTTGGGGTCAACAATTGAGTAAGGAACGCCTTGCTGTTGGAGACGATAGGGTTCATTGGTCATATAGGCGGCATAAAAGTCCACTTTATGATCTATGAAATCATTCAAATCCCCTGAAGATGGCACCTCAATAAATGGCGTTGACACTTTCAATTTTGCTTTATTCAATAAGGTTTGGATTTGCAAATTGCCAAAATGCATCACCTTTTTTCCAGAAAAGTCAGCTAGATTCTCTAAGGGCTGGTGAGACAATAGTACCATTGGCGAGTATTGAAAGGAACTCATCACCAGTCGAATCGGGGCACCTTTAGCATAATCAACCGCTAAAGAACTATACCCTACCGCAAAGTCTGTCCGACCTGACACCACCTCATCCAAGACCCTAACGCCAGGTTTCCAGGTTTTTAAAGTGACATCGAATCCAGAATCAGCGTAATATCCTTGCTGGAGCGCCGCATAAAAACCAGCATATTGAAATTGATGATGCCAATTAAACTGTACATTAATGGGAATGGGTTTATGGGGTTCAGAGATATGTTTTGCCTGAGCCGGTGAGGCGGCCATGAACAACAAAATACAGAGCAAGCACCAAGACTTGAACAGGCGAGAAATCATAAAATTGCTAAATATCGTGTTTGCAGATTGACCATAGAACGATTATAACCAAATTCTTATTCGCTACAACTCAATTTATTTTTTACTTCCAAATCTGTATCAAAAACATCTGTCTATTCCATTTTTAACCATTCACTGACCCGCATTCAAAACAGGCCAGTGTAGTTAAGATGGCAAACGCCCTCTAATGTAATTGGCCGTAGCAGCGCTGCTTAACGGCTTGCATCGCAGGTGGAATTTTTGCCCAGTTTTCAGGGAAGGTTTTGGTTTGAAAATCGCGCATGGCTTCAAATGCATCGTCAATCATTTTGAAACTGGCAACGGTACCTTGCGCATTTTTAACACAATAACCGGATTCATCACTGTCTAAAAAATAAGGACTGGTATTCATGACGCTTCTCCTTGTGTTTGTGGTTCTATTTTTTGTGTCTCTGTTAATTTTTATATCGGCCATCTGTCTAAAAATCGCAATTTAATTTAAAATGGCAACAATATTGCAAATCACGACACCCTACAGAACCCTACCGAGAATAGAAGAAAGAACCATGCCAGAACTACCCGAAGTTGAAACGACCAAAAAGGGCATTGAATCCAAGACGCAAGGCCAAGTCATTCAATCAATCCAAATTCGCAATGGACGTTTACGCTGGCCAGTTGACTCAAAATTAAGCAAAATCCTACCAGGCCTGGTCATTTTATCGATCAGGCGACGCGCTAAATATTTACTACTAGAAACCCGGTTAGGGCATATTATTATTCATTTAGGGATGTCGGGTAATTTACGAGTGCTACCACAATCCACCCCTGCGAAAAAGCACGATCATATCGATTTGAACTTGGACAATGGCTGGTTATTGCGCTATCACGACCCAAGACGATTTGGCTGCTGGTTATGGACTGAAGAACCGCTTGCACAACACCCCTTATTGAAAAACCTGGGGCCAGAGCCTCTGACAGATGCGTTTAATACTGAAAGCCTAGCCAAACAACTGGCTCGCCGCAGCATGGCGATTAAAAATGCCATTATGCAAAATGCCATTGTCGTTGGCGTTGGGAATATCTATGCCAATGAAGCCTTATTTATGAGCAAGATCCACCCCCTTCGTCCAGCAAATAGTTTGAATGCGGCGGAAATTGCCACTTTGATCACCAGCATTAAGCAGGTGTTAACTGAAGCAATCAACCAAGGAGGCACCACCTTAAAAGACTTTTTAACGCCAACGGGTAAACCTGGCTACTTTGAACAACAATTACAAGTTTATGGCAGAGCCAAAGAACCTTGTTTCTGTTGTCAGCAACCCATTCAAAAAATCATCCAAAATCAGCGTGCCAGTTATTTTTGTAGCAGTTGCCAAAGCCTATCGGATTTGACTTGAGTGAAACTGCCAAACCCTTTAAGATACAGATCAAGCCGTTGCCATAGACGAGAACACCATGCACACAACCATCTTTAACAAGCTAAAAACCCTTTTTAGCCAACACCCTTTAAAGGGGACGAGTCTATTCGTGGCAGCAAGCCTGATCGGATTTATCAGCTTATCCAGTTGTGACCTTCAGCCAAGTGGCTCACACCCATTAACCAACTGGCCATTAGTCCAGGATTGCTCTTTACACCACCAGGCCTGTGAATCACAACAGGCACAACAAAGTGTCCGGCTGGAAATTCTTCCTAGACCTATCAAAGTCGCTCGTATGTTGGACGTGTCCGTTCAATTACAGGGCATTCAGGCACAAAAGGTTGAACTGGATATTGCGGGTGAAAACATGTATATGGGCTACAATCGAGTGCAATTATCGGCAGACCCCAATCAACCTGGTCATTACCGTGGACAATCTATGCTGGCATTCTGTACACTAGATGACATGAAATGGCATATTTCAGTGTTAATGACCCAGCCAAATGGCCAGGTATTAGCCGTTCCTTTTGCACTGAACACCCCACAACAGCGTTAATTCAGTGAGCTTGCTACTCTACCGCCTAATAGGATTCTTTGACGATGGCAGCGCAAAAATGGTTTCAACAAACAGTCCAAACCACTCTGGATTTTCTCGGCACTAACGCAACAACAGGGCTAGCCTCTGCCGAACGTCAATCCAAACAAGCGGAATTTGGTGACAATGAGTTGATTTCCGCTGCCAAACTTTCGCCTATTAAACTGTTTGTGCGCCAACTATCCAACCCGCTATTGGTCATTCTGGCCATCGGCGCTTTGTTATCTTTTTATACCAGTCATTTCGTTGATGCCATTGCCATTAGTGTGATTATTTTAATCAATGCTCTGATTAGCTTTGTCCAAGAGTATAAAGCACAAAAATCAATTGATGCCTTACGGGACATGGCCGCACCCTATTGTTTTGTCAAACAAGCAGGGCAATGGCAAAAAATTCCAGCCAGCCAATTGGTTCCTGGCGATATTATCAAATTATCGACTGGTGATATTATTCCGGCAGACTGCCGCTTTATTGAAACCGCACACCTACAAGTCGATGAGTCGGCGCTGACAGGCGAATCCGATCTCATAAACAAAAATACCCAGCCCATTGAAGACCTTGAAGCCTCATTGGGCGATCAATTCAATATGGGATTTATGAGCACGTCTGTTCATCATGGTCATGGCGTTGCGATTGTCGTTGCGACGGGGATGGATACCGAAGTCGGTAAAATTGCCGAGTTAATGCAGTCCACCGAGAACCGCTTAACCCCATTACAACTTCGAATTCGGACTTTATCCCACACGTTGATATGGGCGGCGCTTATTATTGTGGCTATTATCGTCGGCATCGGCCTGTTAAAGGGGCTGACCCTACCCGCCTTAGTCAACACCAGTATTTCTCTGGCAGTTGCTGCCATTCCAGAAGGCCTGCCAACTTTAGTCACCATTGTTTTAACCTTAGGTGCAGGACAAATGATGCGTAACAATGCGCTTGCCAAACAATTGGCATCCGTCGAAACGCTAGGCTCAACCTCCGTCATTTGCTCTGATAAGACCGGCACGCTGACGCAAAATAAAATGCAAGTCGTACAATGTTGGGTTGCCGGAGAACACTATCAAATTACCGGTAGTGGCTACCAACCACAGGGGCATTTCTTAGACGATAAAGGCGATCAAATCGAATCTAGCCAGCACTTCCATTTAACCCAATTATTGAGCTATTCTGCTCTGTGTAGTGAGGCTTTGTTAGTCGAAAATGCAGACCGCCATGAAATACAAGGGCTACCCACTGAAGGGGCTATTGTGGTTGCGGCGGCAAAAGCGGGACTCAATAAAGAGGCCTTAAGCCAGCACTATCAACCTGTTCAAACACATCCATTTGATGCCAAACGTAAAATGATGAGTGTGATTGTGCAACAACCCAATGGCCGCTATCTCCTTATCGTGAAAGGGGCACCCGATATCCTACTAAACCATTCAGAGGTCATCGCTTTCCAAAATAAGCACCTAGACCGGATGAGTAATTCTCAGTTAATTAATGATGTAATCCATCAATTTGGCAGTCAAGCCTTACGGACTTTGGCCGTCGGCTTCCGAGAGCTCTCTGAAGGCCAAATCAACCTACCTTTAACCGAACTGGAAAAACAACTCACTTTTTTAGGCGTGCATGGCATTATCGACCCGCCACGCTCAGAAGCTATTCAGGCGGTGAATGATTGTCATTCAGCCGGTATCCGAGTGGTGATGATTACCGGCGACCATGCCATTACCGCCAAGGCGATTGCCAAAAAAATGGGGATTATTGAATCAGACGAAGCTGAGGTCATTAGTGGTGATGAACTCAACCGGTTATCGGATAGCGAATTAGAAAAACATGTTCCTCATGTCGCTGTCTTTGCCAGAGTCACCCCTGAACATAAATTGCGAATCGTACAAGCCCTTCAACAAAATGGGGAAGTGGTCGCGATGACCGGAGACGGGGTCAATGACGCCCCCGCCGTCCGTAAAGCCGATATTGGTATTGTGATGGGCATTACAGGAACTGGCGTGGCAAAGGAATCGGCCGACTTGATTTTACTGGACGATAATTTTGCCACCATTGTACACGCGGTTCGCGAAGGACGACGCATCTATGACAATATTCGTAAATTCATCCGCCAAGGTTTAACCGCCAATGTCAGTGAAGTGTCGGCAATTTTATTTGCCTTTCTATTGATAGCCGGCGAGCCACTACTCACCTTAGCACCCATGATGATTTTATGGGTAAATCTGGTCAGCGATGGTATCCCTTCTCTGGCTTTAGGCGTTGATACAGCAGAGAGTGATGTCATGGCACGCCAACCCAGACCCAGCCAAGAAAGTTTTTTCGCCCACCATCTTGGCAGCCGAATTTTAATTAGAGGTTTGGTGATGGGCGGCGTCAGCTATAGCCTATTTCAAGTCGCGATTAATTTGGGATCGCCCATTGACTACGCGCAAACCATTGCTTTTGCCACCTTAATTTTTGGTCAACTGTTTCATGTTTTTGATGCCAGAACCTTTAGTAGCCTCTACCATCGAAACCCTTTTTCAAACCAATTGCTGGTGGCTGCGGTTTTAGGATCTGCGCTCTTGTCATTATTGATGATCTATACCCCTTTCGGCAATCTCATCTTAGGGACAACGCCCTTATCATTGGAACATCTCATAATGGTGTGTTTTATTTCTGCCTTGCCAACGTTTATTCTGTCGGCATTGAAAGAACTCTTTAATTGGTCTTGGCTATAAGCTTATTCCGCTAACACAACCGACTTGATCAGAGCAAAAACCCGCAGGCCTGGGCATAATTTCAGTCGTTTAGCTGAATGCTCGGTGACTTCGGCAAATAAAAATTGACCACAAGGCAAGTTTAACCGTACCAATACACGAAAATCCGGCTGTGGAATCAGCTCAGCAATCGTCACTTCAAGGTGATTCACGATACTTAAATCGGTTGGATCCGATAAAGCCAAACTGACATCACGCGCGAGTACTCGAATCCGTACGGTTTGTTTAGGCAGCGTTTGCAAAGGTGAGATCCATAATGTCTGAGTTCCCAGTTGTAACCTCTGAAGTCCATTTTCGGATGATCCCAACTGCCCTTCCAGCACTGAAACGACACCCTGATCGTCAAATAACGGAGAATCTGGGTTGGATAAAGCCTGCTTCAAAGTTTCAATTCGATCAATGCGACCTTGATCCATAAATATAATTCGGTCGGCTAACCGTTCCACCTCAGCAGGGGCATGGGTAATATACAAAACAGGAATTTGGGTCACCTTCACCACGGATTCGATAAGCGTTAAAATTTCCGCTTTTGCACGCCAATCTAATGCCGACAAAGGTTCATCCATCATTAACAACTTCGGTTGCATCAGCAGTGCACGCGCAATCGCGACTCGTTGCTTTTCACCCCCTGATAGGGTCTCGACACTCCGATCTAATAGATTGGCAACACCCACCTGATCAACCGTCTCGTTAAAATGGCCTTTGACCAATTGATTAGGAAGGCGCTTAACACCGTACCGTAAATTTTGTCGAACGGTCATATGTGGGAAGAGTGCCGCATCTTGAAATACAAAGCCAATATCGCGCTTTGAGGTTGCGAGTGACTTAGCCCCTTTTTGCCAAATTTGTTGATTCATTTGCAATTGGCCACGCGTATGCTGATCTAACCCAGACATGGCTCGTAACAAGCTACTTTTGCCACTGCCCGACCGCCCAAACAAGACGGTAATGCCCACTAAAGGAATATCAAACGCCCCCGTATTGAGTTCAAATTGCCCTCGCTTAAGTTGCAAATTGCCTCTTAAATGTAACGCGGTCATTGGCTAGCCTACCTTTACGCCAAAACGGCGATTGAGACTATAGACCAACAATAGCACGAGAAATGAAAACATCAACATCAAGGCTGATAGGATATGCGCTTGGGTATATTCCAAAGACTCGACATGATCAAAAATATCAATCGATACCATTCGAGTTTCCCCCGGAATATTGCCCCCAACCATTAATACGACGCCAAATTCGCCGACGGTATGCGCAAAGGTCAGAGTTGCCGCCACTAGAAAACCGCGTTGCGATAACGGTACCACGATGGTGAAAAATCGATCCAGCGCATTGGCTCTTAAGGTCGCGGCCGCATCCAACAATCGGGAAGGAATAGATTCAAAAGCATGCATCAGCGGTTGCACGGCAAAGGGTAAGGAATAAAACACCGAGCCAATCACCAAGCCGGTTTTGCTAAAGGTCAGCTGACCTTCAAACCCGAATAGTCGTAAAAACTCCGTGATGGGGCCATTGGGATTCATCACAATTAACAAGTAAAACCCCAGCACTGTCGGCGGCAAAACCAAGGGCAATGCCACTAAGGCTTCTAGCAGCACCTTTGTCGAAGAATCCATCTTTGCCATTTTCCATGCCAAAGGCGTACCGATAAGCATCAAAATAACCATGGTATAGGTGGCAACCTCAAGCGTTAACCACACGGGTTGCAAATTAATCTCTGAGCCAAATAGCATCATGACAAATCACTGCTCATTTGACTGAGCTGATTGCGGCAGGTGATAGCCGAAACGACGAATGATCTCGCTGGCTTGAGGACGCTTCATAAAGGCCATAAACGCTTGTGTTACTGGATTCTTTGCACCACGCTGCGTTATCACCGCTCCTTGATTAATTGGCTTGTAATCACTTTGTGGCAGCACCCAATAATAGCCTTTTTGGTAAATGGGACTTTGCGGGTCCACCACTTGTGAGAGGGCGACAAACCCTAATTCCGCATTGCCTGTCGCTACATACTGGAAGGCATGCGCAATACTTTCGCCATTAACAATGTTTGATTGAACGCCTTCATACAGTCCTTGCTGTTTCAAAAATGTCTGTGCCCTTTCGCCATAAGGCGCCGTTCTCGGGTTGGCGATTGCCAATTTATTGAAGGCCGCCGCTTTTAAAATCGCAATGGGATTTTGATCCACTCGATGATCACGGCTGTATAGCGCCAATTGACCTTGCGCATACACAAAATAACTTTGCTGCAACCCAATACCGTCCTTAATGGTTAATTGCGGGCGACGCTCATCGGCACCAAAAAAGGCATCAAACGGTGCACCATTTTTGATTTGTGCATACAGTTTTCCGGTCGGTCCAAAAGCAAATTTCACTTGATGCCCCGTCTCTTTTTCAAAGGCCTGCCCAATGATTTCTATTGTCTTGGTAAAGTTGGATGCCACGGCAATGGTCGTTTCAGCAGCATAACCGCTCATTGAGGTCAAAAAAATGACCAGGCCTGGTAATATTGACTTTATTTTCATCGGTTCCCTTCAAATCATTTCAATTCTGTTACGTCTATCATTAGGCGTCTACGCCCATTAGCACATGCGACGCCTTAATCAATGCACAGACCGGCTTTCCAACCGACAGCTGCATTTCTTCAAGCGCACTCCGAGTAATAATTGCCGCCAGCGTATTCCCCCCCTTCAATGCCACAATCACTTCGACATTCACCGGCCCTTCGGTTATCCGAGAGACTTCACCGCATAGGGTATTGCGGGCACTGGTTTGGCCTGACGCCATAGGGCTTGCCAAAATCACCCAACTGGCTTTAACGAGTGCCCAAGCGACCTTCCCCTTTGTTAAATTCATACGCTCAATACTGTCGGTCGTTACCGTCGCTACAATTCGGTCATCACCCTGTAACTTTAAGGTTACCTCCGCATTAACCGCACCTGTTTTGATGGCTTCTACCGACCCATAAAAGGTATTACGTGCGCTGGTTTGCATTTTCATTCTCCGCATTAAAGGCAAGACATCTGCATCAGCGGCTTCCAATGACGCCATCCACTGCGCTTGCATGGCGGACAATCGCTCATAAAGCGATACAATTTGAAGCCCTTTCTGGGTTAAGGTCGCACCACCACCGCCTTTACCCCCATGCTGCCGATGAACTAAAGGCACATCCGCCAGATTATTGATAATTTCCACCGCATCCCAAGCCGCCTTATAGCTCATGCCAACCTGCTTAGCCGCTTGCGAAACACTGCCAGTGGATTCGATTGCTTGTAATAGGTGCAAACGACGGGGACTAATATCGCCACCATCAAAGTGAAGATGCCAAGGCGCATAGAAAGCGGGCATCGAATCTGACTGAGACATCAAGTTATACCTAAGTAAATATCGAATTCAAAATATACTTAAGTTTATTTCGATTGTCAATCATTAGAAAATAATTATATGATTATTCAAAATCAAACTGACGATAGGCAGATGAGATAATTTCAGGTACACTTTTGGCATGATTCAACTTTATATCAAAAAACTATCAAACTGGTTGGGGGTTTTAACATCACCTGTCAGTCATACTGAAAAATGGGTGTCCGCATTCGGGGGCTTTCTAGCCATCGCACTCATGGTGTGGGTCACACATCAATTTCTCGACTTGGACAGCAGCCTTGCGGTGATGGCCTCAATGGGAGCCACAGCAGTACTGCTGTTTGCCGTTCCCCATAGTCCACTGTCTCAACCCTGGCCAGTGATAGGCGGCAACTTGATATCGGGAACTATCGGTATTACCTGTGCCTTATATATCGAGCCGACATGGTTGGCGGCCAGTCTGGCGGTCGGCTTAGCCATTATCAGTATGTATTATTTAAATTGTCTTCATCCACCGGCTGGGGCAACCGCTTTATTAACCGTACTCGGCAGTGAGCCCATCCATCAACTTGGCTACCAATTCTTAGTCACACCAGTCCTATTAAATTTAGTATTGATTCTGGCGGTTGCCGTTAGTTTTAATCGTTTATTTTATTGGCGGCATTACCCGACATTTCTGCAAAAACCGAAAACACCGACAATCGATATGACCGACAGTTTTTCCCATGAAGATTTTCTGGCGGCATTAAAATCGGTTGATTCATTTGTCGATATTCATGAAGCTGACCTCAAGCGCATTTTAGGATTGGCCTTGGCGCACCGTCAATCCGACACTCTTACACCGGATCAAATTCAGTTAGGGGGAGTTTACAGCAACGGTAAATTAGGAAGAGAATGGTCAATGCGTCGCATTGTGGATGAATCCAGAAGTGATGATCCAAATCAGGATTTTGTGATTTTTAAACAAATTGCAGGCAATGAACGCAAAACCACCGACTGTGTCACCCGTACCGAATTTGCTCATTGGGCCAAACATGCGATGGTGATGGAAAACGGTTTATGGCACCGCCAAGACCCACTAACGCCTTCCTAAAGAGACAGTTACTGATTTAATGCCTGTTTTTGAGACAAGGCTTGCGCTACGACAGGGTGGACAAACTCTGAAACGTCGCCACCTAGCGCCGAAATTTCCCGAACCAGACTGGATGAAATAAATGCGTATTGTTCAGCGGGTGTCATAAACATGGTTTCAACATCCGGCGCCAATTTACGATTCATGGACGCGAGCTGAAATTCATATTCAAAGTCAGACACCGCGCGCAATCCTCTTAAGAGCACTTGGCCTTCCACTTCACGGACAAAATCCACCAACAACCCACTAAAACTGATGACGTCAACATGCGGTAAATGTTGGGTAACTTGTTGCGCAAGTTCGACCCGCTGTTGCAAACTGAACAAAGAGGTTTTATTGCGATTATCGGCGACCGCAATAATGAGGCGATCATAGAAACGAGCCGCCCGTTCAATGAGGTCGTAATGACCACAGGTAATCGGATCAAAGGTTCCAGGATAAACAGCGGTAATGTGCATAAACTCTCTCTTCGCTTAAACAGGGTTGCCGGATGAATGCCAAAGCGACATTTTAACTTGTGACGTCGTTTTCTCTCGATAAAGCTGCCAATTGCTTGGCAATAACGGCCAATTCAGCGATTTTTCTTGCTCTAAATAAAGCCAGGCCTGGTTATTTTGAATCCATTTTTGCTGGAAAATGGTATCTAAAACCGGTTGCATCAAACCTTTCCCAAAAGGTGGGTCTAAAAAAATCAAATCATAAGGCTGTGTGCAGGCTTGTTGTAGCCACTGCAAGCTATCGGTTTGAGTGAGCGTAGCATGGTTGATATTTAAGGTTTGGATATTTTGCTGAAGCTGTTTGACATTGTCCGCATCCAGCTCTAAAAAATCAACCCGTGATGCACCTCGCGACAACGCTTCCAACCCCAAAGCACCCGTACCCGCAAACACATCCAAACAGGTCATGCCGGCAATGTCAAACTGCAACCAATTAAATAGGGTCTCCCGCATGCGGTCACTGGTAGGTCTCAGCCCTTCTGCTGAGCGCACCGGTAATTTCCGACCACGAAAGTCGCCGCCAATGATACGAATTTGGCCTTGCGAAGGGTTACGCCTAACCGCCATCCGTCACGACTCCAGCATAAACTTGATTTCGACCTTGTTGCTTGGCATGATACATATTTTCATCTGCCCGATTCACCAATTGGCTCATTAATTCCTTAGATTGATATTCAGCGACCCCTAAACTAATGGTCTGTTGAATTTGCTCAGGATAGGTTTCTGCTTCGATTGCCTTCCGAATCTTTTCCGATAATTGCTGCGCCTGTAATAGGTTGGTATCAGGGCATATTAAAATAAATTCCTCGCCGCCCCAGCGGCCAAATACATCGGTCTTACGCACGCGATTCTGAATCACTTGGGTCGCTTGGATTAAAATTTTGTCGCCGATTAAATGACCATAGTCGTCATTAACGTGCTTAAAGTGATCCAAATCCATCATCACCAAACTTAAAGGTGCCGGGTGACGTTGGATACGAGATAATTCCTCTTCCAAGCGTTGGTCCAAGTATTGGCGATTATAGACCCCGGTCAAATAATCAGTTACCGATAAGCGGGACAGCGCCATATTGGCTTTTTGCAAATCTTGCTGCGATTGCCTCAGCTTACGGTTATAAAATATCACCACGACCAAAATCAGTAAAATCGGCGTAAAAATGGCAAAGAGCTGTTCCCAGTTATAGCGCTTTTGATATGTCACCTGTAACCATTGATTAGTCATTTCTGCTTTTTGCCTTGCGGGCATCTGCTGCAAGGTTTTTTGTAAAATGGAATGTAAAATCGGCCAATCCTTACGGATAGCAATGGCAATATCGGCGCTAAAAGGTAGTTCGCTCACTATTTGCAAATTAGTCAAGCCCAATGACTTGATACTGTGACCAATCACCGCAACATTATCAACATAGCCATAGGCCTCCCCAGAAGCAACTGCATCTAGCCCAGTGTGGACAGAAGAAACCAATAACAGAGGTTGATTTGGGAAGAGGTTTCGCATTTTATCATGCGCCGCATAATCTTTGACCACAGCAATGCGTTTGCCATCAATTTGTGACATATCGGCAATATAAGGTGAGCCTTCCCGCGCGGCAATCACCATCGGTGCTTTAAAGTAAGGCAAAGTAAATTCTAAGTAGCCCTGTCTAGCCTCAGAAGAAATGACTGCGGATAAGACATCCAACTGTTTTGCTTGAATGGCTTCCATAGTCTCCGACCAGTTAAGATTAAGTGCAGGTTGGAACTCACTCCCAGTTTGTTGCTCAATAAATTTAAACAAATCATTTGCCATACCTTGATATTGGCCTTGCTCATCGACAAACTCTAAAGGGGCATAGGCTCGATCAACCCCAACTCGAATAACTGGATGTGCTTTCAACCAGGCTTTTTCTTGTGGGGTAAATGCGATTGCACTCCGAATTGGACGATAAATACCCTTTGATAAATCAATCGGGTTTTCGATGAGTCCTTGGGTTCGAAATAAGTCAGAAATAAATTGGAGTCGCCCTTCATCCAAAGTACCAATGGGTGTGGTCTTCAACGACATTACTTCTTCAATCGCATTGGCTTCAAACATGAGATGCTCAAAACTTTTCGTTGCCGAATAGTATTCGATAATATGACGTGCTATTTCAGCCTTATGCTCCATGGCATACTGCCAGCCTCGAATAGTTGCTCGGCGCATTTTTGCCACTCTTTCAGGGTGATTTTCCTGCTCAGATTGGCTAGTAAATAACATATCGCCATAGGTATCAATACCATAGTGCATCGGATTGATAATATTAATATCGATGCCTTGCTGACGGAAAAAATAGGCTTCATTAGTTGAATAACCCGCAATCGCATCCACCTCGCCTCGAATCAACATACGTTTATCCGTTTTCAAGGTACGTTGAACCGTCGGATTAATGCCAGCCTGCTCTAACATGGCCAAGACTGAAAAACCATCGGTATCTTTTTTATAAAAGCCCATTTTCTTGTTTTTTAAAGCATAAGGACTACTAATGCCAGAGCTGGCTAAGGTGTATAACACTTGAGGGGAATGCTGAAAAATCGGCGCGACAATAACAACCGGATGCCCTTTCGCTTGGTATAACAATAAAACCGAATCGGCAATACTATAGTCAACCTGTCCGCTGATCACTTCTTGAATGGTATTTTCATGAAAGTCGCGTTCTCGGATATCAACATCCAAACCTTCTTCCAGAAAATAGCCTTGTTTTTTGGCCGCATAGTAGCCTGCAAACTGAAACTGGTGAAACCACTTGAGTTTGAGGGTAACCTTTTCGAGGGACTGAACTGACGGGGCTGGATGGGCAGCATAAGCGCCCATCGAAACGCTAGCCATCGTCAACCATAACGACGCGAGCACACAGACGTGCAAGTAACGTTTTAGCATAGAGCCTCTATCCCCAAAAAAGGCCTTTATTTTAAACCATCCATTTTCATTTAGGGAAAGAGTTTAGACAGATCAAAGCATTAGTTTGTATCACCGCTAGCGTCAAGCGCTTGTGACATGCCGAGTGTTAACGTTAGCATGGCGTCAGGATGGATTCTTTTTTGCCAAGCAGCTAACACCGTGCCTTTATCTAAAGACGCCATTTTAGCTGGAAATTGTTCTAAATAGTCCAAAGGTAAATCATAGAAGCCAATCATCGACACATAGCCTAGAATTTTCGCATTACTATCAATCCGTAATGGAAACCCTCCGACTAAATTGCTTTTAATGGCAGCCAATTTCTCGTCTGAGAAGCCTTTGATAAAGTCACCCAAGGTGGCTTTAACCACTTGATCCGCTTTAGCAAGTGAGGCATTTTTAGTCGATAACCCGATCAAAAATGGGCCTGGAACCTTCATCGGATAAAATCCACTGGAAACACCATATACCAAACCTCGCTTTTCACGAACCTCTTCCATCAATAAAGAGCCAAAACCACTGCCGCCCAGCAAATGATTACCCAAAAATAGCGCATAGTAATCTGGATCCCCTCTTTTAACACCTAATTGGGCTAGGCGATATTGTGTTTGCGTTGCCTTAAACGGGATATGTTTTTGGGTGGCTACTGTCAAACCACTGGGTTGTGGTAACGGTTCGGGAGCCTTGCCGCTTGCCAGCGGGCGGGTTAATTGTTCAGCCATTTGTTGAGCTTCTTCTCGACTGACCGCGCCAACCAAGGTAACTTGTGCATTCTCAGCCACATAATATTGGTGGTAAAAGTCTTTCAGTTGCTTTGCAGTGATCTTATCCACCGTTTCAACCTGACCTGAAACAGGGTGGCTATAAGGATGGTCGCCGTAGATCTCTGCCCAAAGTGCATCCTGAATTAAGGCTCTAGGTCGAGATTGCTTTTGTTTTAATGCCACTGTTAAACGTGCCTTTTCACGCTCAACAATCATTGGATTAAACTGCGCTTGCGTCGCTACCTCAACAAATAAATCAAACCCGGGATTTAAAATATCGGAACGCGTTAGGCTTCTAAACGACAAGCTGGCCGAATCCTTTCCAACCGATTGTCCAAACTGAACCCCCAACGCACTGAATTTTTCGGCCAGTGCATTTTCCGCCCAATTTGGCGTTTGAGTACCAATCATATTGGCAGTCATCGAGGCAAGTCCATGTTGATTGCCATCACGTGCTGAGCCAGCATCAAACCGCAATTCAATATCGACCATCGGCAATTCTGGCGCATGCACATACAGTACTTTGGCTCCGTTTGCCGTTTGCCAAGTTTGAATATCGACAGTCGCCTGCGCCTGAAGACTGAACAACCCCATTAAAATGCTCAACCATAATGACCGATAGATTGACTGCTTCATCTTTGACCTCCATGAAATGATTTGTGGGGTTTCGGTTGGGCTATCTCACCATTGGGTTTTAGGCTCGCCACTGTCACCTTATCTTTTGTGAAGTACTTTTGTGCCACTGCCTGAACCTGTTCTGGAGTAACACGCCTTAACCGTTCAATCCACTGGTCATAGGTTTCGATGGGCAACCCAATACTGGTTAAAGAACCGAGTATCATCGCTTGGGCTTCGATTGAGTCTTGATGAAAGACATATTGCGCTTCCGCCTGCGCCAAAATTTTCTGCAAATCGGACTTTTCAATTTGCTGGGCTTGCAAAGCTTCGATTTCATGCCACAAAGCCGCTTCCGCTTGCGCTAAGGTTTTGCCTTGAGCTGGCGTAGCACTGATGGTAAATAAGCTGGTGGCTCGACTGGTTTCATCATAGCGTGCTGATGCCCCTGCCAACACTTTTTGCTCTCGAATCAGATGTTTATTGAATCGAGCACTGTCATCTCCGGCAAGAACACTGGCCAACACGGATAATGCATAGACCTCTTGCGGGTCGGCCGCCGTCACCAAGGATGGCGCATGAAACCCCATCATCAAGCTGGGGGATTGCACCGCCGCCTTGAGTTCGACTCGACGCTGACCACTTTGTGGCACTTCTGCTTGTGGCTTAGGCGGCGCAATCATTTCTGGTGAGTGCTTACCATAATAGCGTTTGGCCCATTGAAACACCTGTTGCGGATCAACGTCCCCCACCACCACTAAGGTGGCATTATTGGGCGCATACCATTGTCGATACCAAGCCTGTAAGTCCTGCAATTCATAGTTTTGAATATCCGACATCCACCCAATTACCGGATGGTGGGATGGACTGTTGATAAAGGCTGTGGCTCGAAACAATTCATACAATTTCGAACGCGGATTATCTTCGGTACGCATTCGACGTTCTTCGGCAATCACATCCCGTTCCGTTTGAAAATCGGCTTCTTTTAACACCAGATGACGCATTCTATCGGCTTCCAGCTCCATGACCTTTTCTAGGTGCTGACGCCCAACCACTTGATAATAGGCCGTATAATCGTAAGAGGTAAACGCATTTTCTTGCCCCCCCAGCTTGGAGACCTGTTTTGAGAACTCTCCCGCTGCATAGCTTTTTGTGCCTTTAAACATCATGTGTTCTAACATGTGAGACAAACCGGTAATGCCGCCATGCTCATAGGTTGAACCAACGCGATACCAAACTTGTTGCACTGCAACTGGCGCACGGTGATCTTCTTTAACCAAAACTTGCATGCCATTGGCTAACTCAAATTTCGACAGCGTCGCCTGGGCCGGCAAGGCTCCAAGCGTCATCGTGGCAAACAGTATGATTTGGTTGAATTGTTTTATCATCTTTCTATTCCTCATCCGGTGGGAATCCTCTCAAATCTGTTAGTTTTGATTTATAATGGTTGGCTAATAACGTGTTCAGGCTCCATAATATAACGCAAATCAAGTGTTCAAGTATGAACGAAACTTGAAAGAATGCTACAGGGATATCAACCAATCTTTATGCTTAGTTTTTTAAAACGTTCAAAAAATCAGCCTTCAGAAGCTGCAGACAAAAGCTCAGAAATCGATTCTTTGGAGGCCTCTTCAACTGAAGCTGCGTCACCTCAAGCGGTTGACTCGTCTACCGATAGTCAGGCCAAACCCTCCAGGCCTGGTTGGTTTTCCAAGCTCAAAAACAGTTTAACCAAGACCCGTTCTGGGCTAACGGATGGTTTGAGCCGCTTGGTGTTAGGTCGTAAGGAAATTGATGATGACCTGCTGGAAGAGTTGGAAATGTTATTACTCAGTGCTGACATTGGTATTGATGCAACCGATAAAATCATTCAGCAATTGACCGAGCAGGTTTCCAGAAAAGAGTTAAAGCACCCAGAGGCGTTGATGAACGCGCTCAAACAACAACTTAACCAACTGTTAACCCCTGTATCGGTTTCGTTAGATATCCCCGCTCAGTCAAATCCTTATGTGATTTTAATGGTGGGCGTCAATGGCGTGGGCAAAACCACCACCATAGGTAAGCTTGCCAAACAGTTGCAAAATGAAGGTAAATCAGTCATGTTGGCGGCTGGAGATACGTTTCGAGCAGCCGCGGTTGAGCAATTACAAACCTGGGGCGAACGCAATCAAATTCCCGTTATCGCTCAGAAAACGGGAGCCGATTCAGCGGCTGTCATTTTTGATGCGGTACAATCTGCCACCGCTAAGAACATCGATGTAGTGATTGCGGACACCGCCGGTAGACTACACACACAAGATAACCTAATGGAAGAATTAAAGAAGGTAAAACGGGTTATCCAAAAGGTGGATGGAGACGCGCCGCATGAGGTGATGTTGGTATTAGATGCCAGTACCGGACAAAATGCGATTAACCAAGCGCAACAATTTCACAAAGCGGTTGGCGTGACTGGACTCACACTCACCAAGTTGGATGGAACGGCTAAGGGTGGGATTTTATTTGCCCTTGCCGAAAAATTGGTCATCCCGGTTCGTTTTATCGGTGTTGGCGAAGCCATCGAAGACTTAAGACCGTTTGATGCGGAACAGTTTACTGAAGCTTTATTTGATGACTCTGAAACCTCATAATCCAAAGTTATGAAATTGCCTGAAACGGACAATGCACACTATCACTATGCGTTTAAAAAAGGCTATCGACTGGCACTGGAAGGCAAACCACAATCACATATGCCCAGCCAAATCCGCCAAGACCGTGAAATGCGCACCTATTTTCAAATGGGCTGGGAACAACTCCAAGAAGAATTAAAGAATGGCGAAGAAGATCAACAACGCACTCCTTGGCGTCAACGGTTTGCGTGGTATTTAATGATGATTTTAGCCGGGATTGGTACGGCCTCTTTAATGATCACTCAAAAACAAGATGCGCAACAACAGCAACAGCAAAAAATTGATCAACCCCAGACACAGGTTGAAAAAGAACCAGGCCTGGTCACTTCTACCCCGGGAATTACCCCCGAATCCCTTAGTTTAAAAAGCCATGAGACTCAGGTCGCCACCGATAAGGCGTTGGTCAATCCAGCAACAGAATCACAACCAGACGTCAGACAACAACAGCCAGTCAAACCACAGCAAAGCTTGGAGCTGCTAAGTGATCAACAGCGACAGGATTTACAACTTACACGTTCCCAAAAGCAAAAACAGCTGAATGAGACTCAGGTCAAGTTATCGCCTGTTATGTCAAGTTCGATCAAAATCAGACAGGCTCAACTCGGTCAATCCGTAAGCAACCGTCAATTAGTGGAGCCGGTTGAAACGGTTGTTCCGAAATATATTCGAAAGCTTGCCTTTTTTACCGAAATTGAAAATGCTCAAAATACAACCATTTATCATCGGTGGGTTTATCAGAACCAAACCATGGCGACCGTTGCACTTAAAATCGAAAGCCCTGTGTATCGCACCTGGTCAACGAAACAATTAACCAGTGCCTGGGAAGGTAATTGGCATATCGATGTATTAGACGAAAATAAAAATGTGATTTTTAGGCATCATTTTCGCTATATTCAATAATACTAGTTTAATTTATGTACGGAATTAATATGGTTTTACCAAGATACTCAAAGTGGATATTCATTTTTATTGGTTTTTTAGGTGGCTGCTCCAGCACGCCTCCCAAAGATACGCATGATAATATCTGCTACTTATTTGAACATGATTCAGATTGGGAGGATGCCGCCTATGATGCAGAAAAAAAATGGGGAACACCGGCCTATATTAGTATGGCATTTATCCACCAAGAGTCTCGATTTAGCCATGATGCCAAACCTGAGAGAGACTATTTTTTAGGCATTATTCCTTTGCCCAGACGCTCATCGTCCTACGGTTATAGTCAGGCTCAGGATCCGGTTTGGTACGATTATCAAAAAGATACTGGGAACTGGTCTGCGCGACGAAGCAACATTGATGATTCTGTCGACTTTATTGGGTGGTATAACTATCAATCTTATAAACGCAATGGCATCTCACGCCATGATACCTTTAACCTTTATCTTGCCTACCATGAAGGCCAGGGTGGCTTTGCTAGAAAAACTTACAACAATAAACCCTGGCTAAAGAAAGTGGCTTACAAAGTCACTCAGCGGTCAATTCGTTATAAAAAACAACTTCGTCAGTGTGGCAACAGCCACTATACCCCCACTAAGTCGAAATCTAATCAACCTGGTAATTGCAATGCACCTTGGCCGTTTTGCTAGGGTCCAGCAAGTCTAGATTGTTCATAAAATTTAAATAAAAAAATAGCCACTCAGAGGTGGCTATCTTGTTTTAACATTTTCTTCTTGAAGCGATGTTAATTATCCTTGGTACTTCTCGAACACCAAGGAGGCATTGGTTCCACCAAATCCAAAGCTGTTACTCATCATCCGATTAAGGCCAGCATTTTCTTGTAACTCGCGTACAATCGGCATCCCGATACACTCTTCATCTAGGTTTTCGATATTAACCGAAGGTGCAATAAAGTCATTTTCGAGCATCATCAAACTATAAATAAACTCGTGCACCCCTGCTGCACCCAGTGAATGTCCAGATAAAGACTTTGTCGAACTGATTTTAGGGATGCTTTCACCAAATACTTCACGGATGGCTGCGGCTTCTTTTACATCCCCTACTGGAGTAGAAGTGCCGTGCGGGTTAATATAATCGACTTTCCCTTCAACGGTCGATAACGCCATATTCATACAACGAACAGCTCCTTCACCTGAAGGAGCGACCATATCATAGCCATCTGAGTTAGCGCCATATCCCGTAATTTCAGCATAAATTTTAGCACCTCGTGCCAAAGCATGTTCTAGCTCTTCAACGACGACCATCCCGCCACCGCCAGCAATAACAAATCCATCACGATTTGCATCATAAGCACGAGAAGCTTTTTCAGGGGTATCATTATATTTTGTAGAAAGCGCACCCATCGCATCAAATAACACCGACATGGTCCAATGAAGCTCTTCACCACCACCGGCAAACACAACATCTTGTTTACCCAATTGAATTTGTTCAACTGCTGTGCCAATACAATGCGCAGAGGTAGAACAAGCTGAACTGATAGAGTAGTTAAGTCCTTTAATTTTAAAGGGGGTCGCTAAACAGGCCGAAACCGTTGATCCCATGGTACGTGTGACCATATAAGGCCCAACCCGTTTCACACCACGATCCTGCGCGGTCAGAACGGCTCCCACAGAATTGCTGTTTGATCCACCACCAGAACCAGCGACAAGGCCAGTTCTTGGGTTAGAGATTTGATCTTCAGTTAATCCAGAATCCTTGACGGCTTGATCCATCGCGATATAACTATATGCAGCCGCATCACCCATAAAACGTAATGTTTTACGGTTAATTAATTCAGCAAAGTCTAGATTTTTGACTGCACCATGGACTTGTGATCTAAGGCCATTTTCAGCATACTCTGGTGCAAAAACAATCCCCGACTTTCCAGTGCGTAACGAAGCCGTCACTTCATCCTTATTATTTCCAAGACTGGAAACGATTCCTACCCCTGTAATCACGACTCTTTTCATTTAAAAACTATCCGTATTTGTGAATAAACCAACTTTCAGGTCTTCAGCTGAATAAATCTCTCTACCGTCAACGTAAAGCTTAGCATCACCGATTCCCATATAAAGTTTTCGCTTGATAACGCGCTTCATATCAATGACATACTCGACATTCTTTGCGGTCGGTAGAACCTGTCCATAAAATTTAACATCTTTAGATCCTAAGGCACGACCACGGCCAGGACCGCCTGTCCAGCCTAGGAAAAAACCGATTAATTGCCACATGGCATCTAACCCTAAACAACCAGGCATAACCGGATCTTCATTAAAATGACAATCAAAAAACCATAGATCTTTATGGACGTCTAGTTCCGCTCGAATTTCGCCTTTACCGTAAGCGCCGCCTTCTTCTGATATGTGCGTGATACGATCAAACATTAACATTGGCGGCAACGGAAGTTGGGCATTGCCAGGTCCAAAAAGTTCGCCTCGACCACAAGAGAGTAATTCTTCTTTAGTATAGCTAGACTGCTTTTCCATGTATTTTCCAGGTTTATTAAAATTTGACTGTATTATAACAGTAGAGGGTTTTGGATGACAATTCTATTCGTAAATACAAAAAAGCCCACTGTTCCAAGGAACGCGGGCTCTAAATATGGTGCCGAAAGAGGGACTTGAACCCCCAACCTACTGATTACAAATCAGTTGCACTACCAGTTGTGCTATTTCGGCTGAATGCGGCGTATTATAAGGCGTTAAGAGATGATGTCAATATTTTTTTAACAACTTTCTATCATTTCTACCATACCAAGCAAAGTCAGGTCATTTATTACTTCAAATGGCTTGTCTAACATTGGCAATATAGTCTCAAAATCGCCTCCTGTACCAATGCACTTAAATCGACGTCCAGTTTCTGATTCAAGGTTTTCAATTAAACTATTTAAAAAAGCACTCACCATAAACAAAGTCCCTCCTGAAATAGCACTTTCAGTGTCCTTTGCTAATAAGCCCATTTGGGCTACCGATTCGAGGTTTTCATTCTTCATTTCAGGGATTGCTGTATTTTTGAATAAAGATCCCTTCATCAAGCCTAAGCCTGGAACGATAAAACCACCATAATGCTTTTTATCAATGACCATATCAACCGTTAAAGCGGTCCCAGCATCTACGATAATGGTCGGCTGATTAGAATGAGCACAACTACCAATAATGGCCATCCAACGATCAACACCTAAGGTATCAAACTGTTCATAACCACAAACAATCCCACAACTCTCTGGTTGAGTTGTTAAAAAAGTGGGATAAACTTGAAAGCTTGTCTGAATATACTGAGTTACTCTAGCATTTAACTCTGGCTTCGCTACAGAGCAAACATAAACATTATCAACAACATCCAAGTCGAGTTCTAAAATGTTACTTAGCGTGTCTTCGACATCAGAACCGTATTTAAGAGTACCGATATATTGATAACGGTCTTTTAGTGAGGTCGCTAACTTCAGACTGGTATTACCTAATTCTATAAAAATGTTCATAAATAATTAATTCATTATCCCTAATTCGCTCTGATTGAAACACGGCTAGATTGGTAAGTTAGTAAATCATTTCCTGCTTGTAGAACCAATTCTGCTTGGTCATTCACACCAATATACCGGGCCTCGATACTGTGATCGGTATCATACACAATCACTGGTTGATTAGGATAAAAATAATCATAAAGTGACCATTCTTCACCTGAAAAAGAGCCTAATGCAGTAGCATCCGAAAAATGTTCGTATAAAGCTTGGCTGAATTCTGATAAAAATAAATCACGATCCAACTGTTCAACTTGCCCAACAGGATAATTCTTATCAACAAGGCTAGGAACGGTAACCAAGTTAATGCCAATGCCGATCACCAAAAAGGTCTGGTTGGTTGATGAATTTCTAGCCACTTCTAATAAAATACCTGCAACCTTACCTGATCTATTAAATAAATCATTTGGCCATTTCAAGCGTATTTTATCGGTAGAAAATGCTGTTAGAGATTTTTGTAATAGTAATGCGACCTGTGCACTCATCATGCCAGAGACTGGTGAATTTAAAACAACGGCATAAGATATTGCCAAATTGCCATGATCATGTTGCCAGGAACGTTCTCTTTGACCATAGCCATGGGTTTGATGATCTGTTATACATAGAGTATTACTCGTCAAAGTACCCGCACGAATCAATCTTTTGAGATAAGCACTTGTAGAGTCAACTTGTGATAAATGCAAA
>NZ_PKGB01000009.1 GCF_002848135.1 Hydrogenovibrio sp. SC-1 | reverse complement strand
GGTTGCTTAAACATTCACAATGAAAACCGTAATGGCGGAGTGGACGGGACTCGAACCCGCGACCCCCTGCGTGACAGGCAAGTATTCTAACCAGCTGAACTACCACTCCGTATCGGGCCTCAAAATTGGTGGGTGATACTGGGTTCGAACCAGTGACCCTCGCCTTGTAAGGGCGATGCTCTCCCAGCTGAGCTAATCACCCAATTTTGATGTCTTCACATTTAATCCAAAACTTAATGACCTTGGATTAACTGATGCGCGTATTATAAGGTCTTGCAGCGCTTTGTCAAACACTTTGCTCGTTTTTTTAACAAAATATGAGCCAAAAAAAACCCCTCAAATTTTAACCTATTGATTTGGTTAAAATTGAGAGGCTTTTGTATTAAGCCAATTAATGAATTTGCTTAGTTAACGGCTTCTTTTAAAGCTTTACCCGCAGAAAACTTAGGAACACGTGCAGCAGGGATTTGCATTTCTGCGCCAGTTTGAGGATTACGACCTGTACGCGCTGAACGCTCACCTACTTTAAAAGTACCAAAACCAATAATGGCAACAGAATCACCTGAGCTTAAGGCTTTTGTTACAGTTGAAACAGTTGCTTCTAGTGCTTTCGCAGCATCTGCTTTTGTTAATCCGGCTTCTTCTGCGATTGCACTAACTAATTCGGTCTTATTCATGATTAAAGTTTCTCCATAGTATTTAGTATTCTTTGACCACCCTCAGGCTTGCAGGTAGTTATATCAGCGTTCAACATTTACTGTCAAGCCCGAATAAAAGAATTTTGCCCAATTTCAGTGTCTTTTGGGTGTTTTTTTGATTATTTGCTTTTCTGCGGGCTTATTGGCCACAATTTTTTCCAAATCTTGCCCCATACTGATATCAGAGGTTGCCGCTTCCCTTGGTTCGGGTAAGCGCTCTAAAGCAACCTTAAATACTTCATCTATCCATTGAACGGGATGAATATCTAAACCAGATTTAATTTCATCGGCAATTTCAGCAAGATCACGAACATTGTCATAAGGGATCAAAACGGTTTTGATGCCACCACGCGCAGCAGCTAACAGCTTTTCTTTTAAGCCACCAATAGGAAGTACCTCTCCGCGCAAAGTAATCTCTCCCGTCATTGCCACATCAGAACGCACAGGGATATTCGTCAACACTGATGCAATCGCCGTACAAATCGCAATACCGGCACTGGGACCATCTTTCTTAATGGCTCCTTCAGGGAAATGCAAATGAATATCTTGCTTCTCATAAAAGTCGTCAGCTAAACCAAGCTCATTAGATCGGCTACGAATCACACTCATTGCCGCCTGAGTGGATTCTTGCATTACACTGCCCAACTGACCCGTTGAGGTATTTTTGCCTTTACCCGGCATAGCTGTAGCTTCAATTCGAAGTAAATCCCCGCCGACTCTTGTCCAAGCCAAACCAGCCACTTGACCAATCTGACTGCGTTCATCTGCTAAACCAAAACGGTATTTCGCCACCCCAAGATATTTTTCCAATAAATCAGGTGTCACCGTTATTTTGGATTGAGCTTCTCCCGTAACGAGTTCTTTGACTGATTTACGACAAATTTTTGCGAGGTTTTGATCGAGTAAACGGACACCTGCTTCGCGGGTATAGGTTTGAATAATCTTTAAAATGGCATCTCGCGTCACGTCCAGTTCTTCTGGTTTTAATCCATGCTCTTTAATCGCACGTGGCAATAAATGCCGATCGGCAATATTCAGCTTTTCGCGCTCGGTATAGCCTGCCAAGTCAATAATTTCCATTCTATCCAATAAGGCTTCAGGAATATCCATTGAATTAGACGTTGCAACAAACATCACATCTGATAAATCATAATCGACTTCCAAATAATGGTCGTTAAAGGTGCTATTTTGTTCAGGATCAAGCACTTCTAATAAGGCACTTGCCGGATCACCGCGATTGTCTCTTGCCATCTTGTCAATTTCATCTAACAAAAACAAAGGATTACGTGTTCCGGCCAATTTCATTTTTTGAATAATACGGCCAGGCAAAGCCCCTAAATAGGTTTTACGATGCCCTCTGATTTCAGCCTCATCACGTACACCACCCAATGACATACGTACATACTTACGATTGGTAGCTTCTGCAATGGATCTGGCAAGTGAGGTTTTACCAACCCCTGGTGGTCCCACCAGACACAAAATCGGCCCCTTCATTTTCCGAACCCGTTTCTGCACCGCAAGATATTCAATAATGCGCTCTTTTACCTTTTCTAGGCCATAATGCTGCTTATCCAATATCGCCTGTGCTTTCTCTAAGTCTTTAGAAACGCGACTACGCTTCTTCCATGGAATCGCCACCATCCATTCAATGTAGGTTCTAACAATATTGGCTTCAGGTGATTGTGGCGACATAAGCTTCAAACGCTTTAACTCTTCATTAGCCACCTTTAATGCAGCTTCTGGCATACCAGCAGCGTCTACCTGCTCTTTCAGACGATCAAATTCCTTTAAACCATCTTCTGAAGCTTCTCCAAGCTCTTCATGAATCGCCTGCAATTTCGTATTTAAATAGAAATTACGCTGTGTCTGATCCATTTTTTTCTTGACGCGACGATTGATTCGCTGCTCAGACTCCAACATTTCTAATTCGGTTTCCAAGGTTCGTAAAATATGCTCTAACCGCTCATTAACCGATAGAATTTCTAAAAGAGACTGTTTTTCTTCAATACTCAGCTTTAAATTCGCTGAAATGGTATCAACTAAACGGTTCGGTTCCGTGATTTTTTGAACACTTTTAATGACTTCACTGGGCACTTTTTTCTTCATGTCAGCATAGTCTTGAAAACGCTCTTGAATGGTTCTGACCAATAGGGTTCCGTCACTATCCAGCGTTTCATTAGAACGCAACTGTTGAATATCCCCAATTAAAAAATCGGTACGATCGGTAAGTCCAACCAGTTCAAAGCGTTTGACCCCTTCCACAAGTACTTTTAGAGTGCCATCTGGCAATTTCAATAGTTGTAGAATATTGGCCATCACCCCCACTTGATAAAGATTATCAATGGTCGGAGTTTCTTCCGTTGCATTTTTTTGGGTCACCAAAAATATTTGCTTATCTTCCGTCATCGCTGAATTTAGTGCATTCATTGACTTTTCACGCCCAACAAATAGCGGAACCACCATACCAGGAAAAACAACGACATCTCTTAATGCCAGTACAAATACATTGGTTTTGAATTCGACTTGTTCAATATCCATAACGTTATCAGACTCGTATTATGTTTAAAAAGCAGCTGAGAAAACTGAATCACCCAACGCAGTTTAAAAATGTAAACAATAAACTTGCCACTTAGGGCAAAAAAAATAAAATGACTTAGAAAATTTACAGAGTACCACTGAATGGTGGATCCGTAAACAGGCCAACGATTGCTGGCCTAAGTAGGATTAGAATGGTTAGTTTGAAGCTTTTTTACTGGCTTCTTGATACATTAGGATTGGTTTTTTCGTGCCCTTAATGACCGCTTTATTAACCACCACTTTTTCTACATTTTTCAAACTGGGTAAGTCATACATGGTGTCTAATAAAGTTTTTTCAAGAATCGAACGCAATCCACGGGCACCTGTTTTTCTTTCAATTGCCAATTTCGCAATTTCAGTTAACGAATCTTTACGAAACTCAAGGGCAGCCCCTTCTAGTTCAAACATTTTCTGATATTGCTTAACAAAGGCATTTTTAGGCTCTGTCAAAATCTGAACCAGTGCTTTTTCATCCAATTCTTCAAGTGAGGCAACGACAGGCAAACGCCCAACAAACTCAGGAATCAAACCAAACTTAACCAAATCTTCTGGTTCAATATTGCGAAATACCTCAGAAACACCCGCTTTCTTCTCAGTAGACTTCACTTCTGCCGAGAATCCAATACCAATGTTTTTCTCAGTCCGTTGCTCAATAATTTTTTCCAGTCCTTCAAAAGCCCCGCCGACAATAAAGAGAATCTTTGAGGTATCGACTTGTATCATATCTTGATTTGGGTGTTTACGCCCACCTTGAGGGGGAATATTGGCCACCGTCCCTTCAATTAGCTTTAAGAGTGCCTGCTGCACCCCTTCACCTGACACATCTCGTGTAATTGATGGATTTTCCGATTTACGGGTAATCTTATCGATTTCGTCAATATAAATAATGCCACGCTCGGCCTTTTCAGGGTCATTATCACAACGCTGCAACAACTTTAACACAATACTTTCAACATCCTCTCCAACATAACCAGCTTCGGTTAAGGTCGTGGCATCTGCAATAGCAAATGGGACATCTAATAAGCGCGCCAATGTCTGTGCCAATAACGTTTTACCTGATCCTGTCGGGCCAATTAACAAGATATTACTCTTATTCAGCTCAACATCATCTTTCTGATAACCACTTTGCAGACGGCGATAGTGGTTATAAACCGCAACCGACAGTACTTTTTTGGCTTGGAATTGACCAATGACATAATCATCTAGGATTGCACTGATTTCATGAGGGGTTGGTAAATGATCCAATTCAAAATGACTGAGTGATTCTTCACCAAATTCTTCTTTCAAAATATCATTGCATAACTCGACACATTCATCGCAAATATAAACAGAAGGCCCTGCAATTAATTTTTTGACTTCATCTTGAGCTTTACCACAAAATGAACAATACAACATTTTTTCACTCATTTAATTGCCTTTGTCGGTTAACGTTGTGAGAGTACTTTATCTACCAAACCATAATCACATGCTTGTTGTGCACTCATAAAATTATCACGATCAGTGTCATTTTCTATCACTTCAATCGGCTGTCCAGTGTGATCTGCTAAGGCTTGATTTAGACGTTGTTTCACTTCAATAATTTCTTTAGCATGAATTTCAATATCTGAAGCTTGTCCTTGAAAACCACCAAGAGGTTGATGAATCATCACCCGTGAGTTAGGCAAAACAAAACGCTTTCCTTTTGCGCCTGCTGACAACAAGAAGGATCCCATGCTGGCCGCTTGACCAATACACATAGTACTAACATCTGGCTTGATAAAACGCATGGTATCATAGATTGCCATGCCCGCAGTGACACTGCCACCCGGCGAGTTAATATACAAATGGATATCTTTATCTGGGTTTTCAGATTCCAAAAATAATAGCTGGGCCACAATCAAATTTGCCATCTGATCCTCAACCTGGCCCACCAAAAAAATAACTCTTTCTTTTAATAGACGAGAATAGATATCAAAAGATCTTTCACCACGACTGGTTTGTTCAATCACCATCGGGATGAGCGCGTCTTGAATTGGAGAGGAATGCATGAAGATAAACCTTTTGTCTGTAACCTTTTTTGCAAAAGGCTATTTATTAAAAACTTTCGAGCGACTGCGCATTAAACGACAGACAATCCCGATTAACTGGCTAAAAAAAAACTTAACCTTACTACAAAAACACGGATTTTTGTAGCCTAGGTTAAGTCTTTAAAGAATCAAAAGGCCGAATTAAGCGGCTGTATTGACAATTTCTTCAAACTTTTTAGAGACTTCTTTGACTTTCGCTTCAGATAAAATCAGCTTAGTGATTTCTCTTTCCACCAAAATCGCATCAATTTCTTTTTGAGCATCCGGGTTATTGGCATACCACTGAATAACTTCTTGTGGATCGTCATAGGAAGAAGCTTGTTCTTCAATAAAGGCTTTACGCCCTTCTTCCGTGGCTTCAATATTATTTTCTTTAATCACTTCACCTAACACAAGACCGATTTTAACGCGCTTTTCAGCATCCGCTTTAAACATATCCGTGGTAATACCCAAATCTTCTGGGTTCATTCCTTGTTGTTTAAACTGCTCAGCTTGGCGATTAAGTAACGTTTGAGCTTCTTGTTCAACTAGCGCTTGAGGCAAAGTCACTTCAACCTTATCAGACAAGGCGTCCAACACAAGCGTACGGTTTTTATTTTCAACCGCTCTGGCTAATTCTTTTTCCATATTGGAACGCACTTCAGCAGTTAACGCTTCTTCTGTGCCAGCATCAACACCCAATGACTTTACAAATTCCTCATCAATCTCAGGAAGCACTTTGGTTTGAACAGAATGAACGGTAATATCAAAAGTCACCGCTTGCCCTTTAAGCTCTTCAGACTGGTAATCTTCAGGGAAAGTCACATCAATGGTTTTTTCTTCACCTTTCTTCATTCCTTCAATGCCATCTTCAAAACCAGGAATCATTCGACCTGAACCAAGTTCTAAAGGAACATCTTCTGCTTTTCCACCTTCAAACTCAACGCCGTCTTTTTTACCAACGAAGTCGATAATGACCTGATCACCTTTTTTGGCCTTCTTATTGCCATTGGCAGGCTTCCAAGCAGACTTTTGTTCGCGCAATTTAGTAATCATCGTATCAACATCTTTATCCGTTACTTCAGATTTGTTGAGTTCAACTGATAAATCACTAAATTTTGGTAAATCAATTTTTGGAAACACTTCAAACTTGGCAGAATACAGAATTTGACCATCCTGCTCATCCAGTTTGTGGAACTGAGGATAGCCCGCAATATTCAATTCTTCCTTTGCGATGGCATCATAAAAAGAGGCTTGAACCGTCTCGCCAAGCATTTCCTGGCGAACCTGACCACCATAACGCTTTTTAACGATTGACATGGGAACTTTTCCAGGACGAAATCCATCCATTTTAACGGTCGAGCGCATTTGCGCTAAACGCTTTTCAACTTTGCTGTCTAAATCAGTTGAAGGTAAAGTGACATTAATCGTATGTTCTAGCCCTGATTCTGGTTTTTCTACGGTTACTTGCATAGGTATTGATCTCAAAAATTTAAGTCCGAATAACGAAGTGGATATCCCGCTTCAACGGCGTGACAAAATAAACGGCAAATTATACTGATTTTAGTGACTTATTGAAAGTAAAGGCGTGTATTTATTTCTAAAAGTCATTTTCATTATTCAAAACATCATGATATGATAATATCTTTATATCCTTGCAATTAAAAAACAAAGGTAAACAACGATGGTAATTGAAAAATTCATGATGATGATGGTTGGTACAATGGTATTGTTGTCCGCAGTACTGGCTTACGCAGTTTCACCTTTATGGCTATTGCTCACCGGCTTTATTGGCATTAACTTGCTCATTTCTGGTTTAACCGGTTTTTGCCCGATGGTGTACATTTTGAATAAATTTGGCATGAAACACGGCTGTGCTTTCCGCAACTGTCGAGAATCTTAATTTGCTTCAAACTGAGCTTCAATTGTCTCAAGCTCAGATTCCAATTCTAACCAGCTTTCTTCCAAGTCATCTATTTCGGATTTAAGCTGGGCTTCTTCCAATAAAATAGCCTTAAGTGATTCAGCTTGATCTGACTCATAGAGACGACTGTCTTCCATTTGCTGGTGGCAATTCAATAATGCCTTTTGTGCCGTGGACAACTGCTTCTCCACCTTTTGTAATCGTTGCTTAGGCTGGCGCATTGCTTGTTGCAGTTGTTGACGCATGGCGGCGTTCTGTTGACGCTGTGCCTTTTTATCATTAACGGCCGATTTTTCGGCACCATTTACACCAGGCCTGGTTGTTTTTGCGCCAGCATTCGCACTTTGTTGTTTTTCTTTTAAGGTTCGTAAACGCTGATTTAGATAAGCCTCTAAATCGCCATGATAACGCGTCACCTGCTGATTATGCACCCACCAAAACTGATCAACAATGCTGGACAACAAATGCTGATCATGGCTGACCAAAATAAGCGCCCCCGAAAAATCTTGCAACGCCAACTCAAGCGCATCACGGGTTTCCATATCCAAATGATTGGTTGGTTCATCGAGAATAATTAGGTTCGGTTTTTGATAAATCATTAACGCCAAACACAGTCGAGCCTTTTCACCACCGGAAAAATCCACTACGGGACTTAAGGCTTGATCCGCCGAAAAACCAAATTGCCCTAAAAAATTACGCGCTTGCTGATCGGTTATTCGCGATTGATCATTACCCGGCAAGGCTAACAAATGCGCTACAGGCGACTGTTGCGGGTTTAACGCTTCTAATTGATGCTGTGCAAAATAACCAATCTTTAACCCCTTACTATGCAAAACTTTACCTTGCTGGGGCTTAAGCTCCTTGATCAAACACTTCAATAAAGTTGACTTACCGGAACCATTAATACCAACCAAGCCAATGCGATCACCTGCGCGCAGGGTTAAATTCACCGAATTTAAAATGGGACTGGTTTCATACCCAAACTGTAGGTCTTCTACTTCCAACATCGGATCGGGTAAAAAATCCGGGTCGGCAATTTGAAATTGAAACGGGTTCATCGCCTGAACTGCCGCAACCGTTTCCATCCTTTCCAACGCTTTAACCCGACTTTGCGCTTGCTTCGCTTTACTGGCTTTGGCTTTAAAGCGTTCTATAAAGGATTTGAGATGTTGCATCTGTTGCTTTTGCTTATCATGCAACGCTTGTTGCTGCATTAATTGCGCATTGCGTTGTCGCTCAAATGCGGCAAAATTCCCACTATACAACTGAATTTTCTGATGATCTAAATGGGCAACGCCCTGCACAACTTCATCCAGAAACATTCGATCATGCGAAATCACCATCACCGCACCCCGAAATTGCTTTAACCACTGCACCAACCAGGCGACAGCTTCAATATCCAAGTGATTTGTCGGCTCATCGAGCAGCAATAAATCTGCGCGTTGCATCAAAGCGGCTGCCAGCTTAAGTCTGACTTGCCAGCCCCCAGAAAACGAACCGACCTGCTTATCAAAATCGGCTTCACTAAAGCCCAACCCAAACAAGAGTTGTTGTGCCTTTTGAGGGACTTCATAACCATCAATCAAATCAAGCTGGTCGTAAGCTTTGACTAGATCATCATGCGCGTTGCTCAATTCGGCTGCATCAATTTGCGCGCGCACCTTGGCATAAAGCGAATCCCCTTGCATGACATAATCCAGCGCATTTAAATGTAAATGACTCTGTTCTTGTGCCACATAACCCACCAACCAACTTTCAGGCATTTGAATCGTGCCCGCTTCCAAAGCAACTTGATTCAGCACAGCCTTTAACAAGGTCGATTTACCGGCACCATTCGCCCCGATTAAGCCAATTTTTTGTCCGGGATGAAGTGTCAAACTGGCGTTTTGTAATAAAACTTTACTACCCGCCATTAAGTCAATTGCTTGGATGGATAACATAATTTATTCGACTGGCTCTGTTGGCAAATCAAAGCGCCCTTCGGTCAGGTGGTAGCTTCGATCCATTTGTGCAGCAAGATTCAAATCGTGGGTCACCACCACCAATGCAGTCTGTTGTTCTTCATTTAAGGTGAGCATCAAATCAAACACCTGCTGTGCTGAGTGTTCATCCAAATTCCCAGTTGGTTCATCGGCCAGCACACAGGCTGGACGCGTAATCAAAGCGCGTGCGATGGCCACTCTTTGGCGTTCGCCGCCTGATAATTCAGCAGACTTGTGGCCTAATCGATGTGACAACCCCACCCGATCTAGTAACGCTTTAGCCTCCATTTCAGCCAGGCCTGATGCCTGACGTCGTACTCGTAATGGCAACATTACGTTTTCCAACGCCGTTAACTCCGGCAGTAAAAAATGAAATTGATAGACAAACCCAAGATATTGATTGCGTAGTCGTCCTCGCTTCACATCATTTAAGGTTGAAAAAGCGTTATTCATTAAAGTGACTTCGCCTGCCGTCGGTTGATCCAGACCGGCTAACAAGTGCAACAAGGTGCTTTTGCCTGAACCAGATGAGCCGACAATCGCGACCTTTTCACAAGGCGTTAAGCGAAAATCCAGCCCTTGAATTACCGACGTTTCTAACTTGCCATCTTTGTATGTTTTTTCTAGCCCATTGGCCTGTAAAATGGAATCACTCATAGCGTAATGCCTCCGCCGGCTGGGTATTGGCTGCTCTTCTTGCTGGATAAAGCGTGGCCAATAACGTTAAAACAAAGGCCAGACCGGCGACAAACCAAACGTCATCCCAATGGAGGTCAGATGGAATCTTACTAATGTAATACACATCGGCAGGAAAGAACTGAAATCCAAACACCCCTTCAATAAACGGCACAATCACATCGATATTTAATGCAATCGCCACCCCGCCTGCGATGCCCAAAATTGCTCCCATCACCCCAATAATCATACCCTGCACCATAAAAATGGTTTGGATACTTAACGGTGACGCCCCAATGGTTCTTAACACTGCGATGTCTTTTTGTTTATCGGTCACCACCATTACCATCGTCGAGACGATATTAAACGCCGCCACCATAATAATCAGTGCCAGCACAATAAACATCATCTTCTTTTCCATTTCAATGGCTTTAAAGAAATTGGCATGTTGTTGTGTCCAATCGCGCATATACAGCAATTCATCTAATTCTGCTGATAATTGGTCGCGAACCGTTTGCACATCAAACAAGTCATTTAACCGCAATTGCAGTGCCGACACTTGATTGCCCATTTTAAATATGCGCTGGGCATCCTCGATATGGATAATCGCCAAAGCACTGTCATACTCATGCATACCTACTTCAAACAACCCTGAAACGGTAAAACGCTTTAATCGTGGCATCACTCCCATCGGTGAAATGGATGCTTGTGGTGCCACCAAGGTAATCTTATCGCCAATGGATACGCCCAACCCATTGGCAAGCTCAGTACCAATAATAATGTTGTAATCTCGGGAGGCCAAGTCAGCTAATTGACCATAAACCATCTTGCTATCAATATCAGCGACTTCCCGTTCATAACGGGGCAAAACGCCGCGAACAACCACGCCTTTCACCTTATCGCCGCTAGTCAACATTCCCTGCCCCATTGCATTTGGCGCTGCGCCAGACACATTAGGGAGTTGTTTTACCACATGATAGAGGTCTTGCCAGTGTGTCAAACGCTCACCTTGTTGTGACAAGGTCATGTGCGCCGTCATATCTAAAATACGATCACGTAATTCCTGCTGAAAGCCATTCATAATCGACAGCACCGTAATGAGCGCCGTTACCCCCAACGCAATGCCAATCATCGACGACAAAGAAATAAAGGATATAAAGCCATTGCGGCGCTTTGCACGGGTATAACGAACACCCAATAACAACTCATAAGGGAGTTTAAACATAGTTTTCCTTGCTGTTAAATCAGTTTCATTATGACGATTAAACTCAATCCGAATAATTGATCGGCTGAAAAACTGGCAAGCCAATATTAAACAAAATGGCCCACACTCTAAAAATAAAAATAACGCCAATAGAAGCAATAATGGCCATATCCATCGGAATTTTCATATCGACCAACACCAATAACAAGCTAATGCCGACAAAAGAAGCGGTTGCATAGATTTCTTTACGAAAAATTAACGGTACTTCTCCCATTAATACATCACGAATCACACCGCCAACAACCCCAGTCATTACCCCTGTCATAATCACAATTGGATCAGACAAGCCAAGAGCCATGGCTTTTTGTGCGCCAATCACACTAAAAACGGCCAAGCCAAGCGCATCTAAATACACCAACAAAGTAATGGGAATAGTTTTAAAGCGTGCATAAAAAAACAAGAATAACGTTGAAATCACCACCACATAAATGTAAATATTTTGGGTGATCCAAAAAACGGGTTGATCGAGGATTAAATCTCTTAAGGTACCGCCTCCCACAGCCGTCACCATCGCAATGACCACAGCCCCAAACAGATCCAGCTGTTTACGGCTGGCAGCCAATAGCCCAGTCATTGCAAAAACGACCGTGCCTAATAAATCCAAAAAGTAGAGTGTCTGTAGTAAATTCATCGCGGTATTATACCGATTAAGGCATATTCCATACCAACAAAAACGCCCTCATTTGAGAGGGCGTTTTGAATGGAGTTAAATCGATTATCTTAATGCTTTTCGGATTTCAAACGATTAATACCCAGCATTTTCATAATATATTTTTGATAAATAGGCTCAGAATTACCCGCCTTCATATTACGGATAAAGTATTTTTCAAAGGCAATCTTCGCTAAATGCACCCATTTACCCCGTTTTGCCCAGGTTAAATTACGAGGCGGAATTTGTGGTAAGGCCACAAAAGCTGCACCCGTATCCCCCATATCCGCCAAACAAACCGTATTCCAGGTTGGCTCTTCTACTGGGCCGTTACCCGCAAGATTGGCTTCGATATTATGACAAATCGCGGTGACCATGGATTCAATCATCAAACCTGTTTTAGGCGTTCCGACGGGCACTGGTGTTGCTTCAACAGGTGGAATCGCAATCCCGACACCCAATGCATAGATATTATGATAAGTTGCGTTTCGGCTATAGCTATCCACTTTCACAAACCCACGTGGGTTCACTAAAGGCCCACCCATATTTTCGGGTTCAACTAGATCTTGTAAAAACTTAGACCCTTTAAAGGCCGGCAACATCATTGAATATTTGAAAGGTAATTCATGTTGATCGATTACATCGCCACGATTATTGTGCTCATCGACATACATTTTGCCATCTTCAATTTTGGTCACTTTCGCATTACAAATCCAGTTGATATGGCGATCACGCATCTCATTTTCCATCAACCCTTTAGAGTCGCCAACACCACCAAGGCCCAAGTGACCCACATAAGGCTCGGACGTCACAAAGGTCATTGGTACCTGACTACGAATCTTACGCTTACGCAAATCGGTTTCCATAATCATACCGAATTCATAGGCTGGACCAAAACAAGAAGCCCCTTGGACCGCACCAAAGACAATTGGTCCTGGATCTTTACAAAATTCTTCCCACTGGTCATAAGCTTCTACTGAATGTGGCGTGGTACAGATGGATACCGTATGCCCACCTTGGCTTTTAGGCCCTAGCCCTTCCACTTCATCAAAGGCCAAAGACGGTCCTGTTGCAAGAATAAGGTAATCATAATCCATCTCATTACCATCACTTAATGTGAGTTTATTGTTCTCAGCATCCAGCTTTGTTGCAGTTTGGTGATAAAACTCGATCCCCTTACGCACCAAATGCGGTTCTAATTTAAAAGAAATATCCGATGGTTTACGCCAACCGACAGCAACCCAAGGGTTTGACGGAATAAAGTTAAACTCATCAATGGCATTGACCACTTTGACAGTATGCTCTTTTCCAATGTGCTTACGCACATCGTATGCCATTGGTAACCCACCAGTACTTGAACCAACGATGACTATTGTTGCCATAAATCCATCCTTTTTGATATTAAAGTGATATTCATTAAAAGTCCTGCAATCATAACACGCTTTTTTTTGTTTTTATAGCTTATCAAAAACGGTTAATAGGTAAAATTATCTTGCCGTAACTTTAAGTAGTTATTCTCATTCATATCAACCTTAATTAACAATAAAAAATTTCAATCACAATTTAAAATAATCTTATTAAACTCAGGGTTTTAACTGATAGGCTGGCAGCCAAAGTAACATAATATAAGAGGCCAATAAGGTTGCTAACAAGGTGACTAAACTCGCCTGAGCAACCCACTCATGTGGATGAAAAGCCAGCACAAACAGTCCAACCACCAATAATTGCGTGGTTAGCCAAATTGGGCGCCCAACCGTACTTAACGCATAGCGATGACACTGTTCAGCGGATTTAAAAAAACCTTGTTTAGAGCGCAAATAACGTGAAAAATAATGAATACTGTCATCTAATACAATCCCCAAAGGCACAATTAAAATCATGGCCGAAAGTTCAGCCACCGGCTGTAAACTAAAGTAGCCGGTCAGCACCAAGACTATCGCTGCAAGACTGGATAGAATCGCCATCAAAGAGACCTGCCAATCTTTCCAGACCAACCATAGCAATCCCAAACAGGCCAATAACATCATCCAGACCGCATTCAAACTGGTCATAAACTGTGATAAATATACGAGACTAAACACCAGCAGCGCTAAGGATAACCACACCATACTGCTAAGCCAAACAGGAAAGCGTTGCATTTTTTTAACCACTTCCAGAAAACCATGACGATCATCATAATGACCGACCCGAAATTCCAAAAACCAGTTCAACAACCCTAACGGAACCCAAGTAACGATTGCCATATAACTGATGATCGCCCCCAAGCCAACTACCCAAGCCATGTCCAACCATTGAGGATGATAAAAGCCAGCCACTAAAAACCCCAAAGCCGTGGTCGTATTCGATAATAAAATCGGCATTGCATTAAGCTTAAGGGCTTCTGCAATGGCATCATGCTGAAAAGCGCCTCTCGCCATTTCACGTAATAAGGTCGCCAATAGATGAACCAAATTCCCCACAACCATGGTCATCACCACCACTAATGCCAAGACCGAACTCGAAGACAATGACACCGTGAACCAAGCTAAAGTACCTAATAAACTCAACCAAACGAAACAACTGACAATCAGTAGCAGGGCCGCCGTTTTTAAAGAATCAAACAATTTAATCGCAACCCCACTCATGGCGAATAAACTCATTAAAACCCAAGCGGCATCCAATAACTGAATCGGACTTTTCTGAATCAACAAGCCTGAGCTCATTAGCAGCATGCTGCCAATGACGACACTCCAGACTAAGGGTAAATTATGCGCCATAATTTGTACCCAATCATACGCCCAACGTCCATTCATTTATCGTAAAACCCCGCTTCATGCCTAACTCAATTTTGTTAGAATACCATCAATTTAAATTTGCCTATACACTAAACATGCCTACAGCTCAAAAATCTGCTCCTGCACTCACAGACACCCCTAAGCTTCCGCTAAAGGGCCACCTTTCACACTGGACTTGTCGCAATGCGGCCGAAACCGCGCTGGCCGTCATTTCAAAAGCACAAAAACAACCAGGCCTGGTGATTTTTCTAACCGAAAATATGGCCAATGCCAACCAATATCATTCGCTTTTCAAGTTTTTTAGTGATGATCAACTGCCCATTTTAACTTTTCCCGAATGGGAAACCCTACCTTACGACCATTTTTCGCCACATCAAGACATTATCTCTCAGCGTTTAACCACCCTTTATCAACTCCCCAGTTTATCAAATGGTGTGCTAATTTTACCCATCAGCACTTTGATCCAAAAAGTCGCTCCTCACCCGTTTATCGAAAAATTCACCTTTCTGTTGCAAAAAGGCGATGAAATTGAAATTGAACCCTTTTGCCAACAATTAGAAAATGGCAGTTATAAACGGGTTAGCCAGGTTATGGAACATGGTGAGTTTGCTATTCGTGGCTCCATTATTGACCTGTTTCCCATTGGCAGCAAAACCCCTTACCGATTGGATCTATTTGATAATGAGATTGATAGCCTCCGCAGCTTCGATCCAGAAACGCAACGTAGCATCGACACCATTGATGCCATTGAACTACTGCCAGCAAAAGAATATGACTTGACTGCGGAAGGCATTTCGCTGTTTCGCCAAAACGCCCGCCACCACTTTGGTGAGAATGTGCGTAATACCCAACTCTATCAATCGGTCACGCAAAACCAAACCCTAGATGGGCTGGAATATTATCTATCGCTGTTTCATACTGATGTAGCCACGTTATTTGATTACTTCCCAGAAAACAGTCTTTTTTTCAGTGAGACTGACATTGGTGCAGGTATTCAGCACACCTGGCAAGACTATCAAGAACGGTTTGATATAGCCCAGCATAACCCAGATTACCCGCTGCTCAAACCTCAAGAATTAATTCTCTCTGAAAGTGATGTGTTTAGTGAACTTCGAGCCTTTCACCGGATACAACTGCAAAATGCTGCAGATGACAAAGACAGTATTCAATTTAATACCCAATCGGTGCCCGACTTAACGCTCCAGACTAACAGCGACTACCCTTTTGCCAAACTAGTTGCGTTTATTGACCAGTATCACACCCAATCATCAAAGCGCATTCTCTATTGCGCTGAATCCACCGGTCGCCGCGAAACGTTATTAACACTGTTTGGCAGTACCCCACAATTAAAAGCCAAACTGCCCAAACAAATTGAGAGCTGGTCTGACTTTTTAAACAACACCGATCCTTTTCAAATCGTGGTTGGCCCATTGGAAGAGTCCATTCTAACGCCCGATTTCTGCATTCTGTCTGAAACGCAGATATTTGGTCAAACGGTCATTCAAAAACGTCGCCGAAAGCGCAAACATAGCGAGTTCGAAAATGGCATCAGCAACCTCATTGAACTTGAGGTTGGGGATCCTGTGGTACATTTTGACCACGGCGTTGGTCGATATTTAGGACTCGAAACCCTCTCATTACAAAATGAAGAAACTGAATTCTTAATGATTCAATATGCCAGTGACGCCAAACTATATGTCCCTGTCACGTCATTACACTTAATTAGCCGTTACACTGGCGCCAGCGCAGAAACAGCACCACTTCATAAACTGGGCTCCGATAAATGGGAAAAAGCCAAACGTAAAGCCGCCGAAAAAGCGCATGATGTTGCTGCTGAACTGCTGGATATTTATGCGCAACGAGAAGCCAAACCTGGGCATGCTCATACCACAGATGACGATGCCTATACTCGGTTTTCCGCCAACTTTCCGTTTGAAGAAACGCCCGATCAACAAGCCGCAATTGAAGCCGTGTTGGACGATATGCATCAACCCAAACCCATGGATCGTTTGGTGTGCGGCGACGTTGGCTTTGGGAAAACCGAGGTGGCTATGCGAGCTGCGTTTGTTGCCGCTTACTCGGGCAAGCAAGTGGCCGTATTAGTGCCGACCACGCTACTGGCGCAACAACATTTAGACAATTTCAAAGACCGTTTTGCCGATTGGCCGATCCGCATTGAAGGCTTATCCCGCTTTCAAACTGCAAAACAAACCCAGCAAATCCTGGAGGCCGTCAAAAACAACCAAGTTGATATTATTATTGGCACCCACAAACTCATTCAAAATGATATGCAGTTTGGCAATCTCGGCTTAATTATTATTGACGAAGAACATCGTTTCGGTGTGCGCCAGAAAGAGCAATTGAAAAAACTCAGAACGGAAGTTGATGTGTTGACCATGACCGCAACGCCCATCCCACGCACATTGAATATGGCCATGAATGATTTACGAGATCTGTCCATTATTGCCACACCGCCCGCAAAACGCCTTGCGGTTCAAACGTTTGTGCAAGATTGGAATCCCGACACAGTTAAAGAAGCTTGTCTACGGGAAATTCGTCGCGGCGGCCAAGTCTATTTATTGTTTAATAATGTCGATAAAATCGACTATATGGCTGAAGAAATGCAAGCCTTACTGCCCGATGCCAAAATTGAAGTGGCACACGGACAAATGCATGAGCGAGAACTGGAAAAAGTCATGCAAGACTTTTACCATCGTCGCTTCCATATTCTGGTCTGCACCACCATTATCGAAACCGGTATTGATATTCCCACTGCCAACACTATTTTAATTCATCGAGCCGATAAATTTGGCTTGGCACAGTTACACCAGTTACGCGGTCGAGTGGGTCGGTCACACCACAAGGCTTACGCTTACCTCTTCACTGCCGGCAAATCACTGATGACCAAAGATGCCGAAAAACGACTCACGGCCATTGCTAAACACGACACCCTGGGCGCGGGTTTTATGCTGGCCAGTCACGATCTGGAAATTCGCGGAGCGGGTGAATTACTTGGGGATGGGCAATCTGGACAAATCCAAGAAATCGGTTTTGGTCTCTACACTGAAATTCTCGAGCGAGCGGTTAAAGCACTCAAATCCGGAAACCAACCCGAACTCAATACGCAGCTTCACAGTGGTGCTGAAGTGGATTTAGGCGTACCGACTCTCATTCCAGAAACTTACTTACCCGACATTCATACTCGGTTGGTATTTTATAAACGCATTGCCAGCGCTGGCGATGAAAACGCGCTGCAAGAACTGCAGGTGGAAATGATTGACCGTTTTGGATTGCTGCCGCCACAAGTGCAAAACCTGTTTACCGCTACACTGGTAAAGTTAAAGTTAGACGCACTTAATCTGAAAAAATGTGAAGCCAGTGACAGCATGATTCGCCTACAGTTTGGCAATCAACCCAATATTGATCCCCTTGCCCTCATTCAACTGATTCAAAATCATCCAAAACAATACCAACTTAAAGGGCAAAGTGAATTAAAATATTTTGATGATTTTCCCGAGGTCAGTCAGCGACTTGCTGCCATTAACCTACTACTGACGACCATTGCTAACAAGGAATCCGCATGCTAAAGAAACTGCTTACAACGCTATTCATCTGGAGTCTATGCACAATTCATGCACAAGCTGCTCCAGAACCAGAAATGGAAGAAGGTGCCAGCGCCAATCCTAAATACCAAGTGGAAATGGTTATCTTTGAAACCCTAGCGTTACGCGGTTGGACAGAAGAATATTGGCGCCCTAACCCCGAAATAATTGATTTTGAAGAAGCTGAAATGCCGCCAGAAGAATTACTACCGGAGCAATTCATGCTGTCAGAACAGGTGGCTAAGATGACACCCGAAAAAGGCTATCGAATTTTGAAACACAGCAGCTGGATTTTAGAAGGGAAACCTGAAGAAGAAGCCGTACCGCTGATTATTGAAGTGCTACCGGAAGAAAGCCATCAGTCGCGTGTTGAAGGCACACTGACCTTTTATAAATCGCGCTTTGCTCATGTGCAACTACACTTAGAACTTGAACGGAAAATTCCTGAAAGATTGCTAGCCGCTTTTGCGCAAAATCAACATACAGAAGAAGCCTTTTTACCGGAGTTTTGGCGTTTCGAGCTCAAAGAATCTCGCAAAATAAAGTCAGGCGAATTGCACTATTTTGACCATCCCATTTACGGCGTCTTGATGCAAATACAATACCAAGGGGAATAATCCCCTTTTGTCCTATCCAATCAATCAAAATGACCAGGCCTGGTCAAAATAGCGGTTTTTTTTCGCGAGAAACCCTTAAACTTTCCGAAAAAAATACCCTCGTTATTTATCTGGCAATACCAGATTCAATTCAAGGACTTCAAAGCCATTGGCTTCATCAATGGAAATCTGCAATTGCTCCTGGTCAATTTCCACATATTTTGAAATCACCGCTAAAATTTCATCGCGCATTTGAGGCAAGTACTCCGGTGCATGACGTTCCGAACGTTCGTGCGCCAATAAAATTTGTAGCCGATCCTTGGCTAAATTGGCCGTTTTCTTTTTCCGTTGTCCCAGTAAATAATCTAATAATGCCATCCGCTACTTCCCAAACAATTTTTTGAACAGGCCTTTTTTCTCAGCCGTTAAGAAACGATGGGCTTTTTCTTCGCCTAGAAACCGATCTACCACATCAGTATAGGCCTGCGCCGCATCGGCTTCCGTATCCAGGATAACCGGTTCACCCGCATTAGATGCATTGAGCACCTGCTCTGATTCGGGAATCACGCCTAACAGTGGGATATTGAGTAGATCCACGACATCTTCTACCGACAGCATTTCACCGCTTTCCACTCGGCTTGGGTTATAACGCGTCAGCACCAAGTGCTCAACAATCCCTTCGTCACCCGATTCTGCCCGTTTAGACTTAGCCTGTAAAATCCCTAAAATTCGATCTGAATCACGCACGGAAGACACTTCCGGATTGGTCACAACGATGGCTTCATCCGCAAAATATAAAGCCAATTGCGCGCCCTTCTCAATACCGGCAGGGGAATCGCAGATAATAAAGTCAAACCCATCCGCTTTTAAATCTTCAATGACTTTTTCAACACCTTCTTGGGTCAAAGCATCTTTATCACGCGTTTGCGAAGCGGCCAAAATATAGAGATTTTTAATTCGTTTATCGCGAATCAGTGCTTGATTCAAAGACGCTTCCCCTTGAACCACATTGACAAAGTCGTAAACTACCCGTCTTTCGCAGCCCATAATTAAATCCAGATTTCTTAAACCCACATCAAAATCGATGACCGCGACCTTAAATCCTTTTAAGGCCAAACCGGCTGAAATACTTGCACTGGTAGTGGTTTTTCCGACCCCACCTTTTCCTGAGGTTACAACGATTACGCGTGACACCTAAGCGACTCCCTAGATTAAATGAATTGAATAAAATTTGTAAATATTGGCCTGAGCCGTATTCTAAACTATCCCAATAAACCCGTGTTAAAAACCAATCTATTGTCTTGCAAGCTGACCTCAACAAAACCCTTTTGATAGGCGGGATCAATATCTTCAGACAATTGATAGAGTCCGGCAATACACACTAATTCAGGGGACAGTTGCTTGGCAAAAATTTTAGCACTGGTTTCACCCGCAGCACCCGCAAACACCTTGCCCATGACCTTGCCAAAAACATGAACGTGCCCATCCGCGACCACTTCAGCGCCTGGATTCACCGAACCCATAACAATCACATCTCGGTCTTTCGCCACGATTTGCTGGCCTGACCGAACCGAGCCTTTAACCATTAAGGCGGACTTTAATCCGGTTTGTTCTGTCTCTGGCTGAACTTCTGAAGACTGCTTGGACGATTTTTTTGCTTTTTCAACGGGAAAAACCGCCAGGCCTGCATAGTCTGCCTGTTCTTTAATTCCCTCATCTTCGGTCCGAACACCAATGGGAATCATTTGACGCTGCCGTAAATATTCGACCAATAGCGCTAAAAAAGTGGGATCCGACAAAGCAACCTGCGGCGCCAACACCACTGGTACCCCCACAAAAAAATCGGGCGCTTGATCGATTTTTGCGGCAATCGCCTGTTTGGTCTCATCAATTTGATCACTAAAAAGACTTAACACCGTTAAGGATAATATTGAACCTTTTAAATCGACGACTTTGCTCATGAAATGGCTAACTTCCCTATCTAATAAAGCGGGAATCTTACTTTAGCGAGCGCAGACAGTCAAAGCCTTGTTTAACAATTTCAACACCGCTTTATTTTGTTTGACCATACCTGTTTCTGGAATTGACTGATGGTAAGATATGATTAGCACATTGACGACCGAAAGACCTATATTGCGATTATTGAAAAATCATATTGATCATTTTTTGTGTTATTGAATGACGATAAGCCTGAGTGCTTGTATAATAGCCGTTTTATTTTTATTGGACTCGATATGTTCTCCGCGCTCAAAAATTCCTTTGAAGATCGTATTAGTTCAGCTTCCATTCAAGGCGATATCAATGCGGGATTAACCGTAGGCGTCATTGCGCTACCGCTTTCAATGGCTCTGGCGATTGCAATTGGGGTACCACCACAACATGGGCTTTATACTGCCATGATTACCGGTATTTTGGTTGCCCTGATCGGCGGATCGCGTGTGAACATTTCGGGTCCAACAGCTGCTTTCGTGGTAGTGCTATTACCGATAGTGCAGCAATTTGGTTTTGGTGGGCTGCTGATCAGTGGATTTCTGGCAGGTGTCATTCTCGTGTTGCTGGGTCTATCAAAACTGGGGCGGCTCATTGAAATTGTCCCCTACCCAGTGATTATTGGCTTTACGGCTGGAATTGGCGTAGTCATCGCCACCTTTCAAGTCGTCGATTTCTTAGGACTAGAGGTTGCCACTTTAGAAGGCCATTTTTTCGATAAAGTCTGGCAAATCCTGCTGGCCTTACCCTCCCTTGACTGGCAAGAGGCCATTATCGGTTTCATTACCTTATTGGTACTCATTCTTTGGCCCAAGTCTCACTCAAAAATTCCTGGACACCTGATTGCCATCCTGGTGGGCACCCTGATTGCGATGGGGCTAAATGTCAGTATTATTGGCTTTGATGTTGAAACCATTGGCAGCCGTTTTCAGTTTGATGTAAATGGCCTTATCGGACAAGGTATCCCGCCTCTGCTCCCACAGTTTGAATGGCCCTGGAATTTACCGAATGCCAATGGCACTCCCATTGGCTTTAGTTTTGAACTATTCCGCACCCTACTACCTGCTGCGATGACCATCGCCATTTTAGGCGCATTAGAATCCTTACTTTGTGCAACAGCGGCAGATGGAATGAGTGGTAAAAAGCACCAGCCAAATGACGAACTAATTGGCCAAGGCATTGGGAATATGGTCGTACCTTTCTTCGGTGGTATCCCTGCAACCGCAGCCATTGCCCGGACAGCAGCCAATGTCAAAGCGGGCGGAACAACGCCTTTGGCATCCGTGATTCATGGTTTATTTATTTTATTAGCCATTATCGTGTTTGCGCCGATCTTATCCTATATTCCAATGAGTTCCATGGCCGCCTTATTAATCATGGTTGCTTGGAATATGAGTGAATCACATCATTTTGCCCGTATTATAAAAAGTGCACCACGTGGCGATGTAATCGTATTGCTAACTTGTTTCATTTTAACCGTGCTGTTCGATATGACCATTGCCGTCGCCATCGGTATGGCCATGGCCGCCAGCCTGTTCATTAAGCGAAGCATTGACGTGACGACCAATGATCGAGTTCCTCAACATGAGCATCCGAAAGGCTTGCCCGATGAAATCGCTGTTTATGACATTAATGGCCCTTTGTTTTTCGGAACCGCGCAAAAAACCATGAACCAATTGAACACGGTTTCACCCGAAGTACGCATTGTGGTGTTGGATATGCGTGAAGTCAGCATGATTGATATGAGTGCGATCATTGCAATGGAAACCATCATTCAAAATTTTGAAAAACACAAAATCAGTATGGTCATTAACCAACTCCAACCTCGACTATTGCTTAAACTGCGCAAAGCGGGCTTACGCAAACGCGAAGGGAAAATTGAATTTACCAATGCGTATGATGACGCCATTGCACACGCCAAAGCCTTATTAGCGGATTTAAAATAGTCACTCAGCAGAATCCAATTTTACCCAGGCCTGATGACTTCTCCCCTCAATTATCAAAGAGAATCGGTTATAATAGCCGCAATTTTTAGCTTGAATAGGAACTGGAATCATGCAACTGTCAGAATTAACCGCCATATCTCCGATTGACGGCCGTTACGGCGCGAGATTATCGAATTTAAAAGAAATCTTCAGTGAATATGGTTTAATCAAAAACCGTGTCAAAGTCGAGGTTTCTTGGTTACGGATGTTGGCCAATCACCCTGGTATTCCAGAAGTTCCTGCCCTGTCTTCCGAAGCAGAAGCCCATTTAATGCAATTGGTGGATGGCTTTACCTTAGACATGGCGCAAAGAGTCAAAACCATTGAAAGCACGACTAATCATGATGTCAAAGCAGTTGAATACCTGATTAAGGAACATTTTGAACAGAATGCTGAATTAAATACTATCAGTGAATTCGTCCATTTTGCCTGCACCTCAGAAGACATTAACAATTTGGCTTATGCATTGATGTTAAAAGATGCCCGCTCACAAATTATTGTGCCTGAAATGCAAACACTGGTGGACAAGATTGCCAACATGGCCGAAGAGATGGCTGACATTCCGATGATGTCTCGTACCCATGGCCAGCCAGCTTCGCCCACCACGGCTGGGAAAGAATTTGCCAATGTCGCTTACCGTCTGCAACGTCAAATCAAACAACTGATGAATACCCAAATTATGGGGAAAATAAACGGCGCAACCGGTAACTACAATGCCCATTTAGCCGCTTATCCAGCCATCAACTGGTATGAACTCACCGAACAATTTGTACAAAGCCTGGGCTTAGCTTGGAATCCTTATACCATCCAAATCGAGCCCCACGATTACATTGCCGAATATTTCCATGCCATGCAACGTTTCAATACCATTTTGATTGATTTCGACCGCGATATTTGGAGTTATATTTCCATTGGCTTCTTTAAACAAAAAACAGTTGCCGGTGAAATTGGCTCATCCACCATGCCGCATAAAGTCAATCCAATCGATTTTGAAAACTCAGAAGGTAATCTCGGGATCGCCAATGCGATTTTTGATCACTTGGGTCAAAAACTCCCCATCTCTCGATGGCAGCGTGACTTAACCGACTCAACGGTATTAAGAAACCTTGGCGTGGGCGTTGCACATACCATGATTTCACTCAAAGCGACTCTAAAAGGACTGAATAAATTGGACGTCAATGCGCAAGCGATGGCGGACGATTTAGATAATAACTGGGAAGTGTTAGCTGAGGCTATTCAAACGGTTATGCGTCGTTATGCCATAGAGCAACCTTATGAAAAGTTAAAAGAACTTACTCGCGGTCGTCGTGTTAATAAACAAATCATGCAAGATTTCGTCGATACGCTGGAACTGCCGGAAGAAGCGAAACAACGCTTAAAAGAAATGACTCCAGCGTCTTACATAGGAAATGCGACTCAGCAAGCGCAGGCCATTGAGCTGGCATTGACTATGCTCAAAGGTCGCTAAGCGACTCCCCTCCATTAAAAGCAACCAGGCCTGGTTGCTTTTAACCCTTCTTCCCTTCTGCATTGGACGCGCGATATGATTCAATTTAACGAGATTAGCCTCGACACATTTTTAAAGGACTATTGGCAAAAACAGCCTTTAGTGATCCGCAATGCGTTACCTGGGTTTCAATCTCCCATCACTGCTGAAGAATTAGCCGGGTTATCGCTCGAGGATGAAGTTGAAAGCCGTCTGGTGATTCAACAATCCCCCAATGATTATCAACTCCGTAAAGGGCCATTTGACGAGCAGACTTATGCTAACTTGCCTGATCAAGACTGGACCCTACTGATACAAGGCATGGACCGACTGATTCCGGAAGTCACCGCGTTGCTAGAGGAATTTGATTTTTTACCGCGTTGGCGCATTGATGACATTATGGTCAGTTATGCCGTGACGGGAGGCAATGTTGGCCCGCATTACGACCATTATGATGTGTTCTTACTGCAAGCGGCCGGTAAACGACGCTGGCACCTCACATCACAGGATTGCACCGAAACCAATGCCATTCAAGGTGTTGACCTACGATTAATGCAAAGCTTCAACATTGAAGACAGTTTTGATTTTGAGGCCGGCGATATTCTCTATATTCCACCGAAATGGGGACATCATGGCATTGCCCTTGATGATGACTGCATGACCTATTCGATTGGCTATCGTAGTTATCGCGGTCAAGAACTATGGGATAGCTTTGGTGACCACCTTTCAGAAACCAATGGCTTCCAGGCGCTATATCAAGATCCTCTATGGCAACCTAACCTCAATCCTGGTGAGATTACGGATGCGGCCGTTACCCAAGCCCAACAGTTATTAGAATCCGCATTAGCCGATCCAAAACAGCTGAAAACCTGGTTTGGCCGTTTTGCTACCCAACTGGATCCAACCAGTGCACAACAGCTGCCCGAACCGCTAACAGAAGCAGAAACGCCGAAGTTAAGTGAGTTTTGTGAAGCGTTACCAACGGCAACCCAGTTTGAAAAAGACCCTGTTTGTCGCTTTGGCTACACCCAGCTCGATCAAAATCTATTGCTATATATCAATGGTGCGATATGGGATAAACAAGGCGCAACAGATGATTTTGTTAAAACCCTGTGTAATCAATCCGTATTAGCGCCTAGTGACTGGCAAAATCCGGACAATTATGCTTTATTATTCGATCTGTGGAAATTGCAATACTGGATATTGGCAGAACCCAGCTAAACCAAAACAGGTTTATTTGGATTCTACCAACGCATTAAAAGTTCGCGAATTATAAGGTATGAATATCAAACCCGTCTGCTTCCAATTCAGCCACTTTACCGCTGTGCGTTAATACCGCCACTGAGGCCTTTTCAGGTTTCAAGTAAGTTTGCGCAACTCGCTGGCAATCAGCTAAAGTGGTTTGTAAAACCCCTTGTCGATGCTGCATTCTCAAATCATGGGTTCGACCATAAAGTGACTGATAAAACGCCTTTCGAGCCTCACCCGCAGGTGAGCCGGGTTTATCGATGGAACTGACCACGTTTAAAATGGCTTCATCCACTTTCGCTTGTGTGGCCTCAGGCCCCATGATCCAATCCAAAGCGACATCAAAATCTGACAGCGTTTCTAATAAACGTGGATCGCGATAAGAGAAGAATGCAAAGGCACCCGCTTCACTGTTATAACTGGCACCACCGCCATAAGCCCCGCCTTTCTCGCGAATCTGAGCATGCAAAAAGCCATTTCGCAAACAAGCACCCAACACCGATAACACAGGGGCATCTGCATGCCCAGCCATCACCGCTGGATAAGACTTCGCACAGAAATTCACTTGGGTACTGGTTACCCAGGCCTGGTGAATTTTTTGGTGGGAAGCGCTCAATTGTAAGCCCTGCTGTGCCGAAGTTTGTTTCATTAAGTCTTGCCAGCGCAGTGTACTGTTAATCGCCCCATCCAAACCATTTTCATCCGCAATCACTAACGATTGCTTATCGGCCTGTAATAACTTGGCCTGAATCGACTGAAACTGATCAATGATGTCATCTAGCCCACTGGGGTTAGAAAGTGAATCGTAGAGACCTTTAATGGTTTGAATGCCGGCAAACCCAGTGCGTTGAAACTGCCAACTGGCGACAGCGGAGGCATTCTGGTTCGCAGCGGACATAGCTAAACCATGGCCATTGCCTGTCACCCCTTGATCGACTGAGGTGCGAATTTGACCGATTAAATCTTGAATCCGATCCCGCTCATCAAATCTTACAGACTGTAGGGTTTCCAACATCAAATCTGCCAATGCATTTTGATTCCGATTGAGCGCTTTACCTGACAAAATAAAGTGACTGTAAAAGGCTTGATCGTCAAATAGATGAGCCCGAACGGCACTGCGTGCAGAAAGCCCGCCAGTCACCGCGGCTTGTAGCGATTGGGTTTGCAGATAATCTCGCCCTGCTGACCCCATTTCCGTTAAGCAGGCATTGAATAAAGGTAATACCGCCTGTTCACCCTCAGTTAGGTCAGGCAAGGATAGCAAAAGTTGTTGATAGGTTAAGCCATTCGTCCCTGCCTGATATGCAGTCAGTTTCGGGGCTTGATGGGTTAGCGTCGGATCGATTTGTTTAATCTCTGCAGGCACATCATCCTTCGTCACTTCTGGCAATATCGACACATCATCTTGTTGCTCCTGACGCGCCTTTAAGGCTAACGATTGGGCGACGATCGCCTGTTTTTCTTCATCAGACAAGTCAGACTGAATAGCGGATAGCCGTGCTTTTTCGGCATCCTCTTGCTGTTGCGAAAGCTGATCATCCGGAGCCAAGGTTAAACAGACACGATGCGGATTATCCAATATCCACTGTTGAATCAATTCGGGAATAAACCGTGGGTTTTCCGCTTCCAGGCGTAATTGCTTCAAGGCAGCATCGGTATCTAACAGCGCAATCGGATCCCCATCATGCATCGCACCCGCCATGGATTGCATAATCAACTGTAATCCGTAAGGGTAACTATCGCCGCCGATTTCTCTCTGTGAAAACTCTAATTGATGCAACATCGCTTCTACTTGGTCTGCATCGACGCCCTCATCCACCACCTTTTTCAAGGTCGTTAAAATGAGCGTCTCAATTGCCTGAGCATGTTCTGGGTCCGTCCCTTGCGCACCAACAGCAAACACCATCTCTTTATTTGAATCTTCCAACCCGCATAAAGGTGATGGCGCATTCAACAATTCAGACTGTTCTAAAGCTTGTCGCAAAGGCGATGCGCTATTATCCAATAAGATTGCACTTAATAAATTCCCTTTGAGCACATCCATTGGATTTTGATTTTCGCCCAATAACCACCCCATCACCACATGGGTTTTACGGCTTAAATCGGCCTCATTCAACGCATAGTGACCATTGACAGATTTTGGTTCGGTATAGCGATTCTCTGTCGAGACCCGAACTTTATCAACCGTTGAAGAAAACCGGGACAGCGCTAGCGCCTCAAATTGCGTTTGATGTTGCTCAGCAGGAATATCCCCATAAGTGAAAAAGACTGCATTGGATGGGTGATAATGAAATTGGTGGAAGTCGACCAATTGCTCGTAACTTAATTCTGGGATGTCTTCGGGATCACCGCCACTATTATAGTGATAGGTTGAAGTGGGATAGAGTTCAGCCGAAAACTTTTGCCAAAGCATCGAAACGGGCGAACTCATGGCTCCCTTCATTTCATTAAAGACCACCCCTTTATAAGTCAATTCCGACTCAGGATTATCCATTTCTGCAAATTCTAAGCGATGCCCTTCTTGCAAAAAATCTAGGCGTTCGATCTTTGGAAAAAACACAGCATCCAAATAGACCTGTAATAAATTTTGGAAGTCTTTACGATTTTCAGTGGCAAATGGATAAGCCGTCCAATCGCTTGACGTAAACGCATTCATAAAAGTGTTTAATGAACGCCGAATCATCATAAAAAATGGATCCCGAACCGGATAACGGTCACTACCACATAATACTGTATGCTCTAAAATATGCGCGACCCCAGTTGAATCCATCGGCACCGTTCTTAACGCAACCATAAACACATTCTGCGGATCGTCGGCAGCTAAATGATAATGATCCGCACCGGTAACTTTGTGCTTAAAGTGTTGGACGGTGAGCTTTAGGGAGTCAATCGCGTGTTCGTTTTGAAATTCAAAGGCAGGATGATGAGCAGTCATATAGGGTCTCTAATAAACAGTTTTTAGAATTAAAACCGTTAAAAAAAGCCGTATAAACGGCTTTTTTAACGGTATGGAGCCAAGTAGCCTTAGTCGTCTGACGTATTAGCAGATGCTTGAGCATCTGCGGCAACAGCTTTCATCGACAACTTAACGCGGCCTTGCTTATCAATATCTGTCAGTTTCACTTTAATCGCCTGACCTTCTTTTAAATACTGATTCACATCTTCTACACGCTCTTCAGCAATTTGAGAAACATGTACCAAGCCTTCACGGCCTGGCATATAGGCAACAAAAGCACCAAAATCAACGATCTTCTTCACTACCGCATCATAGGTTTTACCAATTTCTGGCTCAGCGGTAATTTCGGCAATCCGTGCTTTAGCGGCATTGGCCGATGCATCATCAACTGCTGCAATTTTGACATTACCATCATCATCAATTTCAATAGTCACACCCGTTTCTTCGGTAATGGAACGAATGGTTGCGCCACCTTTCCCAATAATTTCACGTACTTTTTCTGGCTTCACTTTGACATTAAAGAAACGCGGTGCTGTCGAAGCAACATCAGTATTAGAAACATCAATGGCTTTTTTCATTTCGCCCAAAATATGCAAACGACCGGCTTTTGCTTGCTCTAACGCAATTTCCATGATTTCTCGGGTAATACCGGTAATTTTAATATCCATTTGCAAGGCGGTGACACCTTGATCTGTTCCCGCCACTTTAAAGTCCATATCCCCTAGATGATCTTCATCCCCTAAAATATCAGACAAAACGGCGAAACCTGATTCTTCTTTGACCAAGCCCATCGCGATCCCTGCAATCGGTGCAGCGATCGGTACGCCGGCATGCATTAAGGACATAGAGGTACCACATACCGTTGCCATAGATGAAGAACCATTGGATTCGGTAATTTCCGAGACAACCCGAATGGTATAAGGGAATTCATCGGCAGTCGGCAATAAGGCTGCAACCCCACGACGCGCCAACATACCATGACCGATTTCACGACGACCAGGTGAACCAACACGACCACACTCACCCACAGAGTAAGGAGGAAAGTTGTAATGCAACATAAAGCGATCACTATAAGACCCCAATAAATCATCAACCAGTTTGGCATCCTTTTCGGTTCCCAGTGTGGTCACCACTAACGCTTGGGTTTCACCCCGCGTAAACAAGGCTGAACCATGGACTTTTGGCAAAATGCCTACTTGGCAATCAATTGAACGAACAGTTTGCGTATCACGACCATCAATTCTTGGCTCTCCGGCAATAATACGACCGCGTACGATTTCTTTTTGTAACTTAGAAACCATCTTTTCAATATCAGCAGTGTCATACCCTTCTGGGTTGGCTTCTGAAACTTCTAGCTCTTCAAGTGCTTTTTGTTTTGCCTGATCAATCGCTGCATAGCGATCCATCTTATCGGCAATGGAATAAGCCGCTTCAATGTCAGCACGAATCGCCGAAAAAACCTGATCTTTGAGTGCTTCATCTTCGAGCACCGCTTGCCATTCCCAAGCAGGTTTGCCCGCTTCGGCTTTTAACTCATTAATCGCTTGAATGGCGGTTTGCATTTGTTCATGACCGAACATCACGGCACCTAACATCACTTCTTCAGACAATTCAGAAGCTTCCGATTCAACCATTAACACGGCATCGGCGGTACCAGCGACGCTTAACTCCAAATCAGACGTTTCCAACAATTCAACAGAAGGGTTTAAACAATATTCTTCATCAATATAGCCAACAACAGCCGCACCAATTGGTCCTTCAAACGGGATTCCAGAAATGGCTAACGCGGCTGAGGTTCCCAACATGGCAGGCACTTCGGTTCCGATTTCTGGATCCAAAGAAATGACTGTCGCAATCACTTGAACTTCATTCATAAAGCCTTTTGGAAATAATGGACGGATTGGACGATCAATTAATCGAGACGTCAGTGTTTCTTTTTCTGAAGGACGTCCTTCTCGCTTTAGGAATCCACCCGGAATGCGACCCGCTGCATACGCTTTTTCTTGATATTGCACGGTCAATGGGAAAAAATCCTGACCCGGTTTAGCACTTTTAGCAGCGACCACCGTGACCAACAACTGGGTATCGCCCATTGCGATCATGACAGCACCGTCGGCTTGACGAGCAATTTCACCAGTTTCAATACGAACTTGATGTTGACCATACTGGAAGGTTTTGGTAATTTTTGACATTCTATTATCCTTGTTTCATGAAGCTCAATCGGTATGAGCAGAATTGGCTTAGCCATTGAAACCTGAATCCTCAGCGGCTTTTAAGACTCACACATCTGCGTAAGTTGAAAACAACCGCTGAGGATTCAGGCTTTAAAAGGTTTCTGGCTGGTTGTGACTCAATAACGCAGTCATTTTACAACAAAATGGCGGTCACACAACCATCAAAGCACGTTTGTCTTGATAAAAAAAAACCTCAGCCAAGGCTAAGGTTTTTTAAAGGTATCTCTGTGACTGTCAACTTAACTTTACTTACGCAAACCAAGCTTTTTAATCAAGTCAAAATATCTTTGTGCATTCTTTTTGTGTAAATAATCTAATAATTTACGACGACGACTAACCAATCTCAATAAACCAGTACGAGAGTGGTTATCATGAATATGGGTTTTGAAGTGTTCTGTTAGATAAGTGATGCGGTGCGTTAATAATGCAACCTGTACTTCTGGAGAACCGGTGTCCCCTTCTGATGTTGCGTAATCCGCAACAATAGCAGCTCTTTGCTCTGATGTTAACATTTAAATATTCCTTATTTAAATCGGTTTAAAAATTCATTCCGCAACCGATGGCAGAATCAAGCTGTGAATTATACACAATTTGCTATCAATGTCTATTGATTTTAACCGCTTTTAATGGCGACCAAACCCCGTCATATAATGCTTTAAATGCGACACATTGTGGCTCATTGAACGAATCAAGTGATCCAGGCTTACCACCGCATTCTCAACTAGGTTCACCGCAATATAGGGATGTTCCACTTTTAAACGGTCATACATGGCACGATTCAATTCTAACAAGCACACTTCTTTTGATTTCGCCGACATTTTTAACATCCGTGGCTTACGATCAAAAAAGGACATTTCCCCAATTAAGTTACCGGGTCCCTGACAACCAACTTCCAAATCATTTTTACCGTCATTAACCGTTAAGGTGACTTTACCTTTTAAAATAAAAAACAACGAATCACCAATATCACCTAGCTCAGAAATCACGTCTCCTTTCTTTAAACGCAACTCTTTTAGAAAAAGATGCAACACTTCCACATCAGCTCTGTGTAAGGATTCACAAATTGCATTAGCTTGAAAATATTCAAACAATTCATCCGCGCTCATTTCTAACATCATCAGTCTCCCGTTTTTGTGCGATAAAAGACGCAACAGGGCGTCCATCTTTTAAGGCATCTATTCTATCAACAATTACGTCAAAAGCACCAAAGGTTTTTGCCAGTTCCCCTTTTTTTAAAATATAATTTGGGTTTTTAGGCGATCCCATCTGCTCCACACCTTCAACAAACGTTTGTATCACCACATACCCTCCTGGCTTGAGCATTTGTGCCATTTGGGCAACGACAGATCGATTGAGAAAACGCATCATCACAATCAAGTCCAATTGCTGCTCAGGCAAACATCCATCCGCTTCAACAGCGCAAGCCCGCCAATCAATCGGCACTGTTTGACCCGTTGACTGCGCGAGTTGTTCAGCGCGCTGCAATACCCGTTGCTCTCGATCGATAGCAATCACCTGCCAACCACGCAACGCCAAATAAACACTATCACGACCACCGCCACACCCGATATCCAATGCCAAGCGACGATTTGATAAAACCATTGAGGGTAAATCGTTATTTTCAAGGTGCTTAATAAACTCTAATAATAGCGGTGTGGGTTGCCATAATGCACGAGAATCTGAACCTAAAACGACCAGGCCTGGGTGTTTTTGGCAGTATTGTTCAAACGCATAAAGAGTCATCTGATTCGAAATGGAATAGCCCTTATCGATTAAAAAGGCGCTGGCAGTAGCGAGTGTCAGATCATCGCCCAGCAATTGCAAGCTTGCTGGGCGCTCGGGTAGTTCATTGAGACGAGTTTGTAAATCTGGCCACGGCAAGTGGGTTGCCTCAAGATAATGCCCAGATTGATAAGCATCCTCAGCACGCAAATCAATTAAAGGCAGATGGGCGTCAATCATGCTTAACTGTCCAAATTAAACAGTCTTTTGGGTTTTAACAGCTGCTTTTCCAATTGCCATTCCCCTATGCCTATAAATCGATTATTGGGATCATACAATCGAACCCAATCAGTTTCAGGTCGGTCGATCGCCAATTTGCCACCATGTTGAATAGTATCCGTATCCTGCTCAGATAAACACAGTGCTTGAAGGTGTTTTAATGGTAAGTCAAAAGGTAGTAAGCACCCAGCCAAATCAGCTTCAATCTGCTCAAGGGTCACCATTTGATCGGCATTTAAACTACCGGTTTGTATACGATGTAATGCCGTCAAATGACCCAAAGTACCCAGTGCCTTGGCAATGTCTTCTGCCAAAGTGCGCACATAAGTGCCTTTGGAACACAATACATCAAACTGGAGTACGTTTTTGGAATAGGATTTTAACGTTAACAAATCAATACGGATAGGTCGAGCTGGACGCTCAATTTCAATGCCAGCACGGGCGTATTCATAGAGCGGCTTGCCTTGATGCTTGAGTGCTGAATACATCGGCGGGATTTGAGTTTGATCCCCCATAAAGCGCTGCAAGACCGACTCAATATCGACCTCTGATAATTCAGGGACAACTGCTTGAGCAATGACAGCACCATCCTTATCCCCTGAATCCGTGGCCGACCCCAACTGCAGAGTGGCTAAGTACCGTTTATCTGAATCCAATAATAACCCAGATACTTTTGTCGCCTCGCCAAAACAAATTGGCAGGAGCCCGGTCGCAAAAGGATCTAAAGCACCTGTATGCCCCGCTTTTTTAGCATTGTACAGCCGACGAACCTGTTGCAAAACACCGTTAGAAGTAACGCCCTCTGGCTTGTTTAATAACACCAAACCATTGACGGACTGCCATTGTTTCTTAGCCACGGATCACCTCAAGCCCTTATTTTGGTTGGTGAAGGGCTTTAAAAATCAAATCTTCAATATGACTGGCATTTTCTGCGACCGTGTCATAAAAAAATCGAATTTCAGGCGTTAAACGTAATTTCATGCGCTTACCGATCTCGCTACGGAAAAACCCTTTTGCTTTCTTCAAGGCTGTAATGGCATCTTGCGCGGCAGGGTCTTGTTCATTCACACCGATTAAGGTGAAATAGACCGTTGCGATACTTAAATCTTTACTGACTTTGCACTCGGTAATATTCACACTTGCCAAACGTGGATCTTTGGTTTCACGCTGTAAAATCTCCATCAAAGTCTTACGTATCTCTAGCGCGACTCGATTCGGTCTACTAATTTCTTCACTCATAATTTTGTTTGCTCACTTAGCTAAAACAACAATGCCCCATCATAAGGGGCATTGAAAAAAGAACGAACTTAATTGAAAGGGTTAAGCGATATTAAATTGAAAGAAACGACTCAATCTAAAGTCCGTTTCACTTCAACTCGCTCAAAGACCTCAATTTGATCGCCAACTCTGACATCGTTGTAATCTTTAACACCGATCCCACACTCCATCGCTTGGCGAACTTCATTCACATCATCTTTAAAGCGACGTAACGATTCTAAAGCGCCTTCATAAATCACGATATTGTCACGCAACACCCGGATAGGATTGTTTCGTTTCACAATACCATCCGTCACCATACAACCGGCAATCAAGCCAATTTTAGGTGCTTTAAAGACATCACGGACATCTGCGATCCCAATAATTTCTTCTTTAAAGTCAGGTGACAGCTTCCCTTCAATCGCGCGTTTCACTTCATCAACGATTTCATAAATAACGCTATAGTATTTAAGGAAAATACCTTCCGAATCAATCAAACGCTTGGCTTTAACATCCGCACGGACATTGAACCCGAACAATAACGCATCTGAAGCCAGGGCTAAGTTAGCATCCGTTTCAGTAATTCCACCAACGCCTGATGAAATCACCGCAACTTTCACCTCATCATTCGACAGTTTAACTAACGCATCAACAATCGCTTCAATCGACCCTTGTACATCCGCTTTCAGAATGATATTAACGGTCTGAATATCGCCTTCTTCCATCTTATTGAACATATTATCCAATTTCGACTTCTGCTGACGCGCAATCTTCTTCTCTTTATGCTTGCTCTGGCGGAACATCGCTACTTCACGTGCCTTACGCTCAGATTCAACGGTAATCATATCATCACCAGCAACGGGTACACCCGACATCCCCAGTACTTCTACTGGCATCGAAGGACCTGCTTGCTGGACATTTTCACCCAATTCATTGACTAAAGCACGTACACGACCATATTCCATACCACATAAGGCAATATCACCCTTACGCAAAGTACCGGACTGAACCAACACGGTAGCGACAGGGCCTCGCCCTTTATCCAAACGAGATTCAACCACAACCCCTTTCGCTGGACCTTCAACAGGCGCTTCCAGTTCAAGAATTTCAGACTGTAACAAAATGGCATTCAATAAATCGTCCACTCCCTCACCCGTCTTGGCGGAAACGCGAACAAATTGAACATCGCCACCCCATTCTTCAGGCACAACTTCTTCAGTCACCAATTCTTGCATAACTCTGTCAGGGTTGGCACCTTCTTTATCCATCTTGTTAATCGCGATAACCATACCTAAATCAGCCGCTTTTGCATGCGCAATCGCTTCTTTGGTCTGAGGCATCACGCCATCATCGGCAGCCACCACAATAACAACCACATCGGTCACTTTCGCACCACGCGCACGCATTGCGGTAAAGGCTTCATGGCCCGGAGTATCGATAAAGGTAACCCCTCCATGATCCGTTTCGACATGATAAGCACCAATATGCTGGGTAATCCCACCCGACTCACCATGCGCCACTTTAGCGCTTCGAATATAATCCAACAATGACGTTTTACCATGGTCAACGTGACCCATAATGGTAACGACTGGCGAGCGTTGAACGGTTTCACCATCATAGTTCTGGTTAACAACATCGTCTTCAATTTGGTTTTCATTCACCAAGACGACCTTGTGCCCCATTTCTTCAACTACCAATTGCGCTGTTTCTTGATCCAGCACTTGGTTAATGGTTACCATCGTGCCAAAGGACATCATGGTTTTAATGACCTCTGTGGCTTTAACTGCCATTTTATCGGCTAAGTCAGAGACTTTAATGGTTTCACCCAATGCCACTTCGCGAACCTGCTTTTCAACTGGCTTTTGGAAACCATGTTCATTATCCGCATTATGATGATTCTTCTTATGACCTTTATTATGACGACGACGACCAAAGGTTTGCTCACCCGTCATAGCCAAGGTTTTCTTAGACTGCTTTTCTTTTGGTTTAGGTTTGCCTTTTGCTTTAGGCTCATCTTTAACTGGTACAGCCTGCTTTTTCTTGTCATGCTTATGGTGTCGTTTTTCGACTTCTACCACGGGTTCAACAGCCGCTATATCAACCACTGGTGGTTCGACATTAGTGTTCTCTTCTGGTTTGGCTTTCGTCTCAGAAGTAGTTTCGGCTTCTGCTTTTTCAACCGTTTCAGAAGGTGCCGTTGTTTCCACTGAAGCTGGCGTTTCTGTTGGAGTCTCCACCGGAGTCGACTCAACCACTGGCACTTCAACTTCAGGCTCTTCAACCGTCTCTGGTTTTTTCACATAGGTTCTTTTCTTGCGGACTTCAACATTAACGGTACGCTTACCAGAACCAGAGGACAGATTTAATTTTTGAACCTGCTTCCGCTTTAGAGTTACTTTGTTAGGCGCATTAGACTTATCACCGTGCAACCCTTTTAAGTAATTTAGTAGGGTTAATTTCTCATCTTCTGACAAAGTGTCGGATTCTTTCTTACCTTTTACGCCTGCTTCATTTAATTGCGTAAGAAGCTTCTCCACAGACATTGTCAGCGTTTCAGCAAACTGTTTTATTGATACTTGAGACATATTCTCGTGCCCTCCTAAATTATTCAAACCATGGTGCGCGGGCTTTCAAAATCAACTCACTGGCTGATTCCGCATCCAGTTCGACTATTTCTAATAACTCATCTGTGGCCAAATCGGCAAGATCCTCTTGGGTCACAATCCCATTGGAGGCCAGCTTTTTCGCCATCTCTTCATTCATTCCATCTAAATCTAATAAATCTTGTGCGGGTTCGGCCATGGCGGTTTTTTCTTCATTGGCAATGGCTTGTGTTAAAAGGGCATCCTTCGCACGCTCTTTCAATACCGAAACAATCTCTTCATCAAACCCTTCAATTTCTAGCATTTCAGCAGAAGGGACATAAGCGACTTCTTCCAAAGTCGTAAAGCCTTCGGCCACGAGTACTTCAGCCAGTTCTTCATCAACATCCAGCCCGTTCACAAATAGATCTATTTGTGTTTTTGACTCTGTTTCGTGTTTAGCTGCCATATCGGTTTCTGACATAACATTCAATATCCATCCAGTTAGTTCAGAAGCCAAACGGATGTTTTGGCCATTTTTACCAATGGCTTGAGATAGCTGCTCGTCATCGACTGCTAAATCCATGGTATGTTTATCTTCATCTACCATAATTGAAGTCACTTCAGCAGGTGCCATGGCATTAATAACAAACTGGGCATCATTTGGATCCCACAACACGATATCAATGCGCTCGCCATTCAATTCATTGGTCACTGCCTGAACACGTCCACCTCTCATGCCCACACAAGCACCAATCGGATCAAGGCGTGGATCATTGGCTCTCACCGCCACTTTCGCACGCAAGCCCACATCTCTGGCCGCGCTCATAATGTCAATCAAATCATCGCCGATTTCAGGTACTTCAATTTTAAACAGCTCAATCAGCATTTCTTTACAAGCACGGGACATAATGATTTGAGCACCACGAGGACGGAAAGAGACTTCCTGAACATACCCTCTAACCCGATCACCCATTCTAAAGTTTTCACGGTTGATTAATTCTGAACGTGGAATCACCGCATCAACATTATCACCTAAATCTAAAATGACATCGCCACGATCAACGCGCTTGACTTGACCGGTGATAATTTCGCCAATGCGCTTAGAATACTCTTCAACGACTTTCTTGCGTTCCGCTTCACGCACTTTCTGAATAATAACTTGTTTTGCCGTTTGTGCACCGATACGACCAAATTCAATAGACTCAATTTGCTCTTCAATAAAATCACCAGGAACTGCGTGCGGATCTTCATCAACGGCATCCATTTGACGAATATACCAGCCAACATTACCTTCGATTTCTAGATCATCTTCAATCACTTCCCAACGTCTAAAGGTTTCATAGTCACCAGTTGTTCTGTCAATGGAAACACGCACATCAATTTCATCATTGTGATTTTTACGGGTTGCGGTCGCCAAAGCTGCTTCAATCGCTTCAAAGATAATTTCTTTATCCACGCCTTTTTCATTTGACATGATTTCAACAACTGCTAAAACTTCTTTACTCATTGTTCTTTCCTCAAAACTATGGGAGTTTTTAAAACTGTGGCACCAAATTGGCCTTATCAATTAAATCGTATGCGAGCTCATAGGCTTCGCCATCCACTTCAACAACAATATCTTGATCGCTGACTTGCAACATCACGCCTTTAAAACGCTTGCGCCCCATCACAGGACTTGAGGTTCTGACTTGTACAATTTCGCCCTCATAAGTCTTAAATTGTTCAGGGGTAAATAACAACCGATCCATACCCGGTGAAGACACTTCCAACATATAAGCGCTGGCAATCGGGTCTTCAACATCCATTAAAGCACTAATTTGGCGACTGACGCGTCCACAATCATCCACAGTGACACCCGTTTCACTTTCAATAAACAATCTCAAAGTGGAATGCTTACCAGCGGGGATATATTCACATCCCCAAAGTTCAAACCCTAAACTTTCAACCGTTGGACGAACCAGCTGGGCAATTTTTTCTTCTAGCGTCACCAAATTTTCCTTAATTCAAAAAATAAAAAACCCCGTAAAAACGGGGTTTTTAAAATTTAAGCAGAAGGCTTAAAAAAACCCTCTCTTAATAGAGATTTAAAAAACTGCCCGAATTATAAATAAGCAGCCCAAGCTTGTCAAACAAAGCTTTGCTTTTATGCTCATATTCGCGCAATTTACCCCGAATTCCAGCCATAAACCACAATCTTGGTTACGTTTTGATAATACAGCACTTTATTTGCCCGACTTTGATAACAGATTTTGCAATGCCTGTTCGATTTCCGGAAATTGAAAACAAAAGCCACTCTGTTGTAGTCGAGTGGGTAGCACTGAGGAAGAAAGCGTTAAGACTTGCGCCCCCTCACCAAACATCAACTTTAACTGCCAATAAGGTAATGGCAACCAAAAAGGACGATGCAACACCTTTGCCAACGCCCTTCCGAAAACGCGGTTTGTTACAGGCACCGGAGAGGTCACATTATACGCTCCCTGCATTTCGGGATGACGCCATGCAAATTCAAACGCATGAACCAAATCTTGTATATGCACCCAAGAAAAGCATTGTTTTCCGCCTGCGACAGGCCCACCTAATCCAAGCTTAAATGCGGGTAACATTTTTGCCAGAGCACCGCCACCTGCGCCGAGCACCACACCAAAGCGGAAAATTAAAGGTTCAGGCTGCAATAGTTTGCTTGCAGCCTCCCAATCCGCGCCCAATTGACCCAATACATTTAAGCCAATCTCGGTACATTGCTCATCAACGGGGTGCTCACAATCCCTTTCAGGATAAATGCCGATAGCAGAAGCTGAAATAATGCGTTTAGGTGACTGGTCACACTTTTGTAAAGCAGCTTGTAACAGTTGATTGGTTTTTAGACGACTATCCCACAATGCTTGCTTATGCGCCCGAGTCCATCATTCACCCACATTCGCTCCCGCCAGCATAATCAACAGATCACAACCATTCACCAACGACTGTAAATGCGAACGCGACTGAAACGCATCACGACCAAAAACCTTTACCGAGAGCCCTAATGCTTCAAAATGCGATTTTAAATGCGATCCAATGAATCCAGTTCCACCTAAAATTACCACTTGCTCAATGTCTCTCATCGTTTTTGCTCCCTGATTCAACTTGCCTCAGCACAAACCTATTCTCGTACAAAGTATTATTGCGCGGGTATCGGCCCATCAGCAATATTCGAGCTTGCCCAGTTGCCAGACCAGAGTTGGTCACCATGTAAGTAATAGACAAGGTCGCCAACAATCACCCCGCGATCCTGATAAACACCTGTCACCGGATAACTTTGCCCTCCGCTATTTCTTTCAACCACCAGTTCTGCTTTCTCAGCTATCGCCACCTTTCCCGAAACAGAGCCATCATCAATTTCAAACATTTTTAATCCCGTTTGCGTCCAATCTGCACTATCCCAGTCATAACTGGTTGTGACAGGTTCATTGTGCAATTGAACAGGCAATGCCAAACGTGCCAATCGACCTTTTGTCGCATCAGCCGGCAACCACACAACACCATGGTGATCAACGTTTGCCGTGGAAACGGTTCCTCGCTTACCAATTACTTTGTTAACTAACTCGACAGGGTTTGCCGCGTCTCTAACATCATAAAGCGCAATTTTAACCCCTTGATACCAAGCAAAAAGTCCATCTCGATTATCGGTGGCATCCACAGCATCCTTACCCACACCTAACAAATATCCGCCGGATAACGGGTGAAGATATTCAGAATAACCGGGCACGTCTAACTCACCCACCACTAAATTATTTGGATCACTGATATCAATCACATAAAGCGGATCGGTATTTTTAAAGGTCACTAAATAAGCATACCGATCTAAAAAACGCGCTGCATAGAGGCTTTCACCAGGTTTGCCTAACCCCGGCAAAGTAGCAAGCTGTTCGAGTTCATTGCCCACCCCCTCTTTTAATATAGTTAACCGCGTTGATGAACTCGCATCCCAAGTCGAGCCTTCGGAGGTAATGACCGCTAACATGCCGTTATACTCACCAAAACGAAAGGGTTTCTTTTTATTGTCCCAACCCAGTTGACCAATCACTTGGCCACTGCCACGATACTCAGGACCAGCCTCTGTTAGGGAAAATTTATGAATATCCGTCACCATATTGGCATCATAAACGACATCACCAGTACCCGCGTCATAGTCATAGCGAGACGTTGCCAAATAAGCCGCATTGGCTGTCACAAACATAGTTTCAGTCGCGCCTACGATGCAACGACTTTGCCATCCGCTGATTTGGTCCAAGTTGATGTCAACCAGAGCAATAACATCAGCAGACAGTTTATCGGCATCTTCAATTGGAGGTAGATAACAACTGGAAGCCGTCACCAAGGGTTCATCCGTATCGCCCGTATTTATTTTGGGCAAGAGGTCGGCTAAATCGATGGATGCCAGTAATTGTTGATTTTCAGCTTTCTTCTGATCAGAATAAGGATGCGGTTCAAATTGATCGATATTTGGCGTATAGCGATTGAGTAAATATAGGTGATTACCAATCTTACGGGTTGTTACCTGACTGCCATCAATAACTAAGCGTGCTTCCGTGACGGGGTTCGTCGGATCACTCAAATCAACAACTTCAACCACATTGGTTCGCTGTTGCCATGACCAACTGTCCCACCAGAATTCAAAATATTGGAATTGATTACCACCATAGAGTAACACCACTCTTTGATTATCCAGTAAATAGAGACCACTCAACGTTGGGTCATCGATTTGGCCCACTGACACATCCGCTAGGTGTTCCGAAGTCGGTCCTGACTTTAGATTAAAAACTCGAAGCTGATTTTGCTTCTGGTACGACCGATCCGTGCGAATGGCATAAAGTCGCTGCCCATCACTCTTCATTCGATCCGCCTCATCAACTCCTGCGACTTGAACATTGGTTCTAGAAGTTGACGATGACGCTGTAGAATTTGCCGTAGCGCTATCTGTTGCCATTACCGCTTCCTGAAACTCAATCTGCATCACACGGCTTTGTCGTGACATGCCCTCCCGCAAAATGGAAAGCAATAAATCTGAATCAGTAATGGGCTGGATGTTTTTTGCCACCTTCGTTGAGGCGATAAAATCATTCACCGCACGTGCATCCTCATCCGATACTGAAGTGCCGCTTGTACAGCCGTTTAAAACCACGCTCACCGCCAACAATGGCAACCAAGTCAAAGCCCTTCTTGCTAACCGATTTAGCCACAAAATGCACAAGCTCATGTAAAAAGCCCCCAAGAATAAATGACATCACTTGCATTATAACCCCGTATAGGTGAATTGGTTTTTGATTTTAAACGAGTTATTAATTGGGATGGGAAAGACAGGATTATCACTGACAGAATAATAATTCAAACATCAAAAACACCCCCTGCTGAATGTGCAACACGCCCTTTCGCAACTTAGATAAAACGACTATAACTCACCGTATTTCCACCAGGCCTGGTAATTTTTGACAAGGTTTTACAGGTTGTTTCGTCGCTTAATCTCTTCATACGCGGCGTTAATTTCTTGCATTTTTTCGGTTGCTTTTTTGATTTCTAGATCATCTAACCCTTTACCATGCATATAGTCTGGGTGATTTTGTTTGACCTGTTGACGATAAGCTTTTTTAATTTTTGAAAAATCATCTGATTCGTCACAGCCTAGGATTTCATAAGGGTCCTTTTGCAAATCATAACGGGACTGAACGGCTCCATTGACATCTTCAAAAAACCGTTCAATCTGCGACTTCGAAAAGTGCAGGCAAGCACCAATTTCAAATAACGTGGCTTGGGTTTTATCTGACAAGCCGTCCAAATTCGCAAACGATATAATTTGCAGCATCGCCCCCGTCCTCACTTCTGCGCCTGATTTGGACAGTAAATGACAGTAGTAAGAAACGGGCTTGTCATCGCGCTTTGCTTGATTAGCGAGGCGGAACAATTTCTTCTTAATCTGTTCCACTAATCTTTCATTGAGCCCTGCTGCAATCATCGCTTTAGCGATTGAAACAATGGTATCACTCATATAATCAACTTCCAGGGCGCTAACTTTGCCATCACTGGAGGCGATCTTGGCCATTAAGGCAATAATTTCTTCGGGGATACTTAACCGGGCTTTGGCGTATTTATTAGAAGCAAAGTTGCGATAGGCTTCATCAAAACTGCCACTGTTTTTAACAGAATGAAATGCGTCCACACCAACATCTACGGTTTTTCGGGTGCTGATAAACAGCCAGCTGAATAGCTTAATAATGATAAAAACGATCACCATTAACAGTGCTTTAATAATTTTCAAACTTAATTCTCTTGTACAGTTAAATTTTCAATGACGTTACCGGTTTTGGGCATATTTAAGATTCAGTACGTCGCATAACAAATAATATTAGAGGTCACAAAACAAAGATTTCGAAACAGAAAGTGTCGCCGATCAAATAAAAATCACGAAGAATCATATCATCAAAAAAATCGATGAACATAATGAATTTATAGAAAAATTGGTACGACCGAGTGGATTCGAACCACCGACCCCCACCATGTCAAGGTGGTGCTCTAACCAACTGAGCTACGGTCGTATATAGAGATATACGAGGATGGTACCAGTGGGCGGACTCGAACCGCCACGCTATTACTAGCAACGGATTTTGAATCCGTCATGTCTACCAATTTCATCACACTGGCATTCGTAAAGAATGCGCGAATTATAGAGATTGACTCTGCGTAAGTCAACCTCTTTCATGCGGAATTTAGCGGTTAGTTTAGCTTATTGCTTAAGTCTTTGATTTTTCGCACCCAAGGTGAGATACCAAAGTTGCTTTTATAACTCTGGGCGGCTTTATCGGCTTCGGATCGAGATTCATAGCTTCCCGATAACAAAACATAATAGGGTTCCCCGTTGCGTTTTAAGGGAATGATGTGTGCGCCTTGTAGGTTTTTCTGTTCGATCATTTTTTCGACCGAGTTACGTTCTGACATACTGGCTAATTGCAAGGTGTAGTTAAAGGCGGGTTCCTCAACTAGCCATTTGACATCCGCAGTATAGTTTTTAAGGGGAGCCTTGGGTTCAACCACCTTTGGGGTTGTAACTTTTTGTACCAAACGAACCACGGGTTGATTCATCGGTTTGACAGTGGGTGTTTCGGGCTGTTTTATCTGCGGCTCAGCAATTTTGACTTCGGCCTGTTTGACTGGCTGTTTTTGCGCCTTTAATTGCACCGGAGACTGTTTTTCATTATTAAGATAGGCCAGAATTGTTTCCAGCTTTTGGTCAATCCCTTTAGTATATTCTTGTAGTTTTTGCTCCAATACTTCAGTCGTCACCACATTAGAAGGCAATTGCTCAATAGCCAAGGGCGCTACGACATCTTTTGTTTCTGACACAGCCCCTGGCAAACTAACCACTTCTGCTTGCTGCATTTTTAAAGCCTTGAGCTGTCCTTCAAGTGAAGTGACTCTTTGCTGCAACTCAACAAAAAGATCGCCCTGCCCCGAAGCTGCATTAGCGGCTTGAAGCTCAGTAAGCGCTTGCTTGACTTCAGTCAATTCTTTATTCGTTTCTTCATTAATAGCCAGCGCATTTTGCAGTTCACTGTTGATATTGGTATAGGCAATAAACATCACGCCCAAAATCGTTAAAAACAGCGACAACATAATGATCACCCCAAAAAATGAGGCTTTGTTTGGCTTAGCTCGGGGAGGTGTTGAGGCTGACTGAGTCTTTGATGAATTGCGAGATGAACGTGTTGGCATAACTTCCTCTGCTGCATTTAACCAGTCGTTTAAAGTATGTTCCGTCTTCCCATCAGGTGCTTCTGGGCGTGAAGAGGACATGTTTTGGGCTTTGCTTTCAATCACTTTCAGCAATTCGGCCCGTTCTTTTTCTAATTCTGAGATGGTTTGCGCCATTCGATGAACACTTCTCTGGAAATTTTAAACTGTTAAGGTGTTTGTATTGTAGAATGTAAAACCCATTTTGCAAAGTGATTGTTTTCAACATTAAAGACCGATTAATCCGGTCATCGATTAAAAGGAAGGATATGCACAGTATTGGTTTGGATGATGTTGGTAGTGCGCTACTCATTACACTGGCACTCTTAATCGCCAGCGCCTTGGTGGTTGGATTGTCTATGTGGTGGCTGTATCGTTTTTTTAAAAATTCAAGTGAAACCACAGAATCGAATTCTGACGACACCCCTTTGCAGAAATAGGCACTATCGATAATGGTGCTCTATCGTACCTCACCGTTGACATAGACCCATTGCGATTGTTCATCTCGAATAAAGAAACTTTTTTCACTCATGACCCCTTTTTGATCTGCCTGTTGATAATAGGCTTTAAACCAAACTTTTCCTTCGGTGTCTGTGGCTTGGCCTTTTTGGGTTTTTATCACCCGTAACTTCGTCCACACCAGCCCTTTTTCAAAGGGAATTTGACCAGGCCTGGTGGTTTTTGCCCAGGTTTTTAGCAAATACGTTTCATTTTCAAGTACATAGGCACTGTAACGTGAACGCATCAAGGCTTCTGCCGTTTGCGCTGTGGCTTGTCCTAAATGGAAAGGCTCACAACAATTTGAATAGGTCTTTTTCGATCCACACGGACATAATTTCGACATCTTCGCTTCCTTACCGTATTTCGCCAGTCCGAATCAGACGTTGAATTAAAAATCGCAGTTTAAGCTGCAATAATATTGCGGCCAACACCAACCCCAACACGATGCCCAGCCAGAACCCAGCGACGCCCATGGCGGGGACAATCCAATCGGTAAATGCGAAGACAGCCCCTAACCCCATACCAATCAACCAATAACTGATAAAGGTCACAATCATGGTCACTTTCGTACTGTGCAGCCCTCTTAATGCGCCTGCTGAAACCACTTGAATCGCATCAAACACTTGGTAGGTTGCCGCTAAAAATAATAAGGTTGAGGCCAAAGCAATCACTTGTGCATCTTGAGTGTAAATTTGGGCGATATCATCCATCATCAGAAACGTCACCAACGCAATGCCACTACTGACCACCACGGCCACCCCCATGCCAGTTCGTAAACTGATTCTCAGCGCACTTAAACTGGCTTGACCATAAGCCAGTCCGCTACGAACCGTAACCGCCATGGCAAAGCTGAGTGGCACCATAAAGGCTAGCCCTGTGTAGCTAATCGTGACTTGGTGAGCAGCGATAACCACCGCACCCAAGTGTGCAATAAACAATGCAATAAAACTAAACAAACTGATCTCAAAGAGTAAAGCTAAGGTATTAGGAACCCCTAGATTGAGTAGGTCTGCTATGCCATTCGCCCAACTGGGTGACTGAAATTGTTTCGATGTCAGTTTAACCAGGTGACACGTATGCTGAGATTTTTTGACATAAGCAATCGCTAACCCCAACATGGTCCACATCACAATTGCGGTGGCAATGCCACACCCTGCCGCCCCATAAGCCTCGACAGGACCCCAGCCGTAAACAAAGAGCGCATTCAATGGAATATTGAGTAAAAGTGCAAAAAAGCTAATCGATAAGGTGGGTAACGTCATACCTAACCCTTCCCAAAAAAAACGGAATGCTTGGTATAGCGCGATGCCCGGCAAGCCAAATGCACAATAAAACAGATAATCGTCAGTGAGCTGAAACACCTTATCCGAAAGGGATAATTCAGTTAACACCCACTGCAAATGCATTAACAAAACCCCAGACAGGATCCCTAAGGGTAGCGCCACCCAAATCGCTTGATGCAACAGCGCGCTAACGCCATCCCAGTTTTCTTTACCTTTTTGCTTAGCTACCAACGGCGTCAAGGCCAACAATATCCCTGTGGCAATCATAAAGATTGGCAATAACAAACTGCTTCCCAGCCCAATTGCCGCCAGGTCTTCCGTGCCAACGCGCCCGGACATAATGGTATCGACAACCCCCAAGCCGGTTAACGCCAGTTGTGCCAATAGAATCGGCAACGACAATCGAAATAGATAACTCAACTCACGGCGATAAGGCTGCCATTGAATCGGTTGTAATCGATTAATCATCCGTTTTTGAATGGGTTTTAGAGCTTGAAGAAGCCGTCGGATTGGTGGGCGTTTCTTTATCGGTTTCAGGCGAAGCTGGCTCTACCCAGTCACCCTCTTCTAAGGTATCACTTAGCAGGGTGTCGGTCGACTCGATCCGTTCAAACCAATTAGGCAACAATAAAATCACAAGGACTTTTAGCCCCCAATATATCAGTGCATACACTACCAGTGCAAAGATCAACACCACGGGTAAGCCCAGCAATAAATCGACAAAGAGTGCGGTACCGCCGAACACTCTATCTAAAAATGCCTTTTCAATAAAGGCAAAAAACAACCAATACAGCACCCCAGAAACACTGATACCCCAGACAATCCAATTTAGCGGATACGACAAACGACTATTTTTAAACAAATCAAACAATTTGACGCCTCCTCTTCCTTTTAAAAATACTTGTCCCTAATCGGCCAGTTTTTGGTAAAACAGCCATTGCAACCCGATGATGGTACTGGCAACATTAAATTCGGCCTTCAACAGTTTGGCTTTGGCATCATGAAATGGCATTTTAATTAACCGAATGTCCTCCATCTCGCTGGCTTCACCCGCGTAATCAGGCAAATCATCAACATTCACTTCTGCGCCATATAAATACAGTACTTCATCACTGCCACCAGGACTGGGGTAAAAGTGACAAATCGGCTCAAATGTGCTGACTTCAACACCGGCTTCCTCTCGGGTTTCCCTCTGGCAAGCCGACAGCTTCGATTCACCGGCTTCAATCATGCCTGCAACCGGTTCAATCAACCAGGCCTGGGCATTATTACCAGTCGCATGCTGTAAAGTTCCCGCACGAATTTGCTCAATCAGAATCACTTGTTGTGCTTTCGAATCATACAACAAAACCACGACTGCCTGGCCTCGGCCAAATAACTCTCGAATCAAAGGCTCAGACCAGCCCCCTTGATATAAACCATGCCGAAAAGTGATTTGATGCATTTTGAAAAAACCATCATAGACTTTTTCAATTTTAGAAATCTCAAACTGCTTGATCGACTCGGTTTGCATCGTTTAGGTTTCCTCTACTCTTGGCACCCGCTGGGTGACGCCGCATAATAATTCATAACCAATGGTTCCACTAGCCTGGGCAATGACATCCACACTCAACCCCTTCCCCCACAAAATCACGTCATCACCAATAGCCATTTGATCCGATAATGTGGTGACATCCACGGTAATCATGTCCATCGACACTCGCCCCACTAACGGCACCTGCTGTCCATGAATCAATACCGGCGTGCCGTTTGGTGCATGACGCGGATATCCATCACCATAGCCAATTGCCACCACTGCGATTAAGGTTCTCTGAGTTGCTTGCCAAGTTTGACCGTATCCAACGGCTTCATCGACATCCAACCACTTTAATGCAATGACTTTAGACATCAGTGTCATTACTGGGTGCAGCCCGGCCACCCGCTCATGTGTTGCACTCGCACCATAGAGCATAATGCCTGGACGAACCCAATCTAAGTGACTCTCTGGAAAACGCTGAACCGCTGCAGAATTTGCCAGACTTTTGGCACAAGAAACGGGTGCTGTCACCTCTTGAAAAACACTGAATTGTTGCTGAGTCACTGCCTCAGATTCATCCGCAGAAGAGAAGTGCGAAAGGCAATACAGTTGAAATGGCATTTTTAATTGATTCAATTTTTCGAAAACATCGGGTAATGCCTCTGGCAAAAACCCTAACCGATGCATACCGGTATCCACTTTAAGCCAAATATTAAGTGGCGTAGATGTTTGTGCGGCCAATAACCACGATAATTGCAGGTCCGAATGAACCACAAAATCAAATCGATGCTGAATGGCGAGTGCTAATTCAGCTTCTGAAAACAAGCCTTCTAACAAAACAATCCGATGCAGAAAACCCTTTTGCCGAAGTAATATGGCTTCTTCAATACATGCAACACCAAACCCATCCGCTTTACTCAATTGCGCGGCCACCCGTCCAATACCATGACCATAACCATTGGATTTAATAATGGCTAAAATTTTAGACTTAGGCGCATAATGACGAACCACTTGCAGATTTTTTGGCAAGGCGGATAAGTCAATGACCGCTCGAACAGGACGATAAGCACCCATCGTTTAATGACCGCCTTTTACAATATTGAGATGGTTAATAAGGATCATCGGGTACATCAAAGCCTGCATGATTTTCAAATTTGGTATATTGCCCGATAAAGGTCAAGCGAACCGTATCCAAGGCACCATTACGATGTTTGCCTAAAATAATTTCGGCCGTGCCTTTATCATCCGAGTCAGGGTGATAAACTTCATCTCTATAAATAAAAATAATCAAATCCGCATCCTGCTCAATCGCCCCAGATTCACGCAAATCTGCCATTTTGGGGCGCTTATCTGGACGTTGTTCTAGGTTACGACTTAACTGAGACAACGCCACCACGGGAACATCCAATTCTTTGGCAATCGCCTTCAAACCACGAGAAATTTCAGAGATTTCATTCACACGGTTATCGGTATTGGTTGAGCCTCGCATTAATTGCAAGTAATCGATCACAATTAATCCTAATCCAGTCACATGCGCTGCTGGGTCTTCGACCCCTTTTGCTTCGGCTTCTTTAAATTGTTCATCGCGAATATCTTTATCAATCCGCCTGGCTCGAGCACGCAGATCGGTAATCATCAATGCTGGTGTATCATCAATATAGAGATTGGCTGTGCTCAACTGGCCCACGGCGAGATTTAAATTATGCCAGTCCTGATCTTGCAATTTACCGGTCCGAATACGATCAGCTTCAATGCGTCCTAATGAACTAATCATCCTCAACACCAATTGAGAACCTGGCATTTCCATACTAAAAACCGCAACAGGGACACCTTGCAAAGCAATATTCTCTGCCATATTCATCGAGAAGGTGGTTTTCCCCATTGATGGCCGTCCCGCAACAATAATTAGGTCACCCTTTTGCAAACCTGATGTGACCTCATCAAAATCGCTGAACTTGGTTGCCGCACCCGTAATGGTGCCATCAGAATTAAAGCGCTCATCAATGGTGGACAAAGCCTGATTCAACAGGTCACGCATGGTTTGGTAATCACGCTGTTGACTGGAACCATGCTCTGCGATCTGCATGACCTTTGATTCGGCGTAATCAAGCACTTCCCGAATTTCACGGCCTTGCGGAAAATAACTGGCTTCTGAGATTTCATTCGAAGCGGTGATTAATGCCCGTAATATGGATTTTTCCCGCACAATTTCCGCATAGAATTCAATATTGACCGAACCCGGCGTATTGGAAACCAAGTCCACTAAATAGGTCTTGTCTCCCGCATCAACCAGTTTACCGATTGAGTCTAGATGCTCGATCACTGTGACGACATCAAACGGACGACCACGCTCACTAAGCGTTAAAATCGCACCATAAATCAATTGATGCGCTTGGGTATAAAAATCGAATTCTCTTAAGACAACTGAAACGTCAGATAACTTTTCGTTATCCAATAACAAACCACCGATGACAGATTGCTCAGATTCAATTGAATGAGGAGGGGTTTTAAATAAGGCTTCTTGACTCATAGATTCCCATATTAACGGTCACCACATCAGCTATCAAACGTAACCTTCGGCTTATAAATGAATCGAATATTATACGGCCAATAACGAGCAAGATTAAATGAATTGTTAAATCGCTTTCAAAAAAATTGCCACAAATTGACTGGGCACCCATATAAAAAAAGCGAGGACTCGCCTCGCTTTTTACATTGCTAACCGATAGGTTAAAAGCTTATTCAGCAGCTTTCACTTCAACCGTAATTGATGCAATGACATCTGAGTGTAATTCAACATCGAACTCGAAAGTTCCCACAAAGCGCAAAGCGCCTTCTGGCATACGGATGTTTTTACGTTCAACTTCGAAACCAGCGGTTGCTAATGCATCTGCGATATCCGCTGTACCGATTGAACCGAACAACTTCCCTTCATCACCGGCAACCGATTCAATGGTCACAACAGTGCCGTTCATTTGTTCATAAAGCGCCTGAGCAGCAGCTAAAGCTTCAGCAGCTTGCTTCTCTAAGTCTGCACGACGTGCTTCAAACTCGGCAATATTGTCTTTAGTTGCTGGCTTTGCTTTCCCCTGAGGGATTAAGAAATTACGTGCAAATCCAGACTTAACCGTCACCTGATCACCCAGTGTTCCTAGGTTGGCTACTTTTTCAAGTAAAATAACATTCATGGCTAAAACCTCTAAAATTAAATGCTCACCCTAAACTGACCCTTGAGCCATTTTAGGACTGAGACCAACGGTTTCGAATATCCACCCAAGTGTCTATTAAACCGATAGTCGCTAAAATCAATATTGTTTGTGGGAACAAAAATAATAAAACATATAAACCCCCTAACCAAAAACCATTCAGTTGGCGCTTATTGGCCGAGTGGTGTGCAACGGCCAATCCTTGAAACATCAAACCGGCCATCAGCACACTTGATAAATCTTGAACTAGCACAGCTTGGGTAAACAAGCCCAGCAACGCAACCACCACAGCTAAAAAAGCAATGTTTTTAGGTAGCCGAATATCATAAAAATCTGCTTGGAATTGACCTGGGGCATAGAGCTTACTCTGCCACCATCTTCCTAACAAAATGATACTAAACCATAACACCACCACGAACATGGCCAATAGCAGTGTTGCAACCTCTGTCATGCTCTCTAGCATCTGCTGTGGGTAAGCGGTACCGCTTTGCTCAAACACTGGCAACAAGTAGTCTTTAAAAACTTGTTGCCACCAGCTAACGGGGTCACCAACTAACCAGTGAAAGCCGATAACAGCCACCCCAACCATCAACATATTTAAGCTGAGACTTAATGCTAATGAATTGGTTTGTCGCAATACCCAGCTCAACAGCCAAATCGGTAACATATATTCAAAAACAGCAACCCAGCCTGGGAGCATGGAGCCAGCATAATAGCTGGTAACAGCCAGTACTGAGACCATAGCAACAAGGAGAACTTTAAAGCCTTCTTGTACACCGATTCTTAATGTTACCAAGGCAATGATCGCGCCCACTAACACCCCTAACGGGGCAATCCAAACAGTTAAAATGGATAAAATCAGTGTCGCTATGAAGGCCTGTTTGGGACCCCGCATAATAAAATTTGCAACACTTAACATGTATTTATCCTTTGTTCATTCCACAATCAAACTTATTTATGTTGATCTGTATAAGGCAATAATGCCAAATAACGAGCGCGTTTAATCGCTGTAGACAACTGACGCTGATATTTTGCACAGGTTCCAGTAATACGACTTGGAACGATTTTACCTGTTTCTGTGATGTAGCTTCTTAAGGTATCAAGATCTTTATAATCAATCTCTTTAACGCCTTCAACTGTGAAACGACAGAATTTTTTTCTTCCGAAACCTCTAGCCATTACTTATCTCCTCTACGCTTATCTTCTTTCTGAGAAGCCATTACTGAAGGCTCTGTAATTGCTTCTTTACGCTTAATAAACATATTACGTAAAACCGCATCGTTGTAATAAAACAAGTTTTCAAGCTCGCTTAAAGTCGCCTGATCACATTCGATATTCATCAAAATATAATGGGCTTTGTGGACTTTATTGATTAAGTAAGCAAGTTGACGACGACCCCAATCTTCTAGACGGTGAATCGCTCCACCATTTTCTTCGATAAGACCGCGGTAACGCTCTAGCATGGCAGGAACCTGTTCGCTTTGATCAGGGTGCACTAAAAATACGACTTCATAATGACGCATTCATTAATCTCCTTATGGATTTAAAGTAAGCTTCCTGCCTAATCCGATGTGCGGGTTAAGTCAGTGAAGCAAGGAAATTCAGAATTGTTAAGACTGAAAGGCAGGTATTATAACGATTTCTTAATCAGAATCAAATAAAAACAACTGCTTAGAAAAACACGTAACAATTTTGCCGCTTTCAGATTAAATTTTATATAAAAATCCCCCAGGCCTGGTTGATTTTTACGCTTCAAATCAAATACACGTAGTTCAAAATGGGCTTAAATCTAAATAGGAAATAATTAAAGCCCCCCACACCAACACACATAATCCCAACATCACAAACACCGCTGCCGATCCCAGATCCTTCGCCAATCCAGATAGTTCGTGCCACTCCTCGCCTTGTCTATCCACTACCATTTCTATGGCAGTATTGAGCAACTCGACCACCAATAGCATCACGACCGAACCAATTAGTAAAATAAACTCCACCGCATTATTGGACAACCACATCGCTAATGGACTGAGAACTAGTAACAACCCCAGTTCTTGACGAAATGCGGACTCATTTTGATAACAGGCTTTTATCCCCTTCCATGAGTAGCCAGCAGCTTTAAAAATTCTGACAAATCCACGATGCCCTGGTTTCATTTTCCAATAACTCCACGACCGATGCCTTCATAATGCCAGCCCTGTTCTTTCATCCAATGAGGATCATACTGATTACGTCCATCAAACAACGTTTTTTTTGTCAACCGCTCTTCCATTTCAACAAAGTCTGGAGCTTGAAAACTCCGCCACTCCGTAACCAAGATTAAAGCATCCGCATCATTCAACGCAGCGTACTTATCTTGACAAAAATCAATACCGTTAATCCCGTTAAATAACTGCTTAGCTTCATCCATTGCAACTGGATCAAAAACTTGAACTCGAGCACCAACCCTCAGTAAGTCCTGTATTAAATTCAAACTGGGCGCTTCTCGCAGGTCATCGGTATTAGGCTTAAAAGTAAGCCCCCAAACGGCGAATTTAAGGCCTTTTAAATTGGATTCGCTACCATAGTGCCTCGCTAACTTATTGAATAATCGATCCTTCTGTTGTTTATTGACCGCTTCAACCGAGTTTAAAATATCCATGGCATGGCCTTGAGATTGGCCGATATGAATTAAAGCCTTAACATCTTTTGGAAAACAAGAACCGCCATAACCACAGCCGGGATAAATAAAGTGGTAACCAATTCTAGGGTCAGAACCAATGCCTTGACGAACCGATTCAATATCTGCACCTAAATCTTCAGCTAGGTTTGCCAGCTCATTCATAAACGATATTTTGGTTGCCAGTAACGTATTAGCGGCATACTTTGTCAATTCCGCCGAAGGAACATCCATAAACACCATTCGATCATGATTACGATTAAAGGGCGCATAAAGCTGCTTTAGTGTTTCTCTCGCAGCGTCATTATCAACCCCGACAATAATCCGATCCGGTTTCATAAAATCAGTCACCGCCGATCCTTCTTTCAAAAACTCTGGATTTGAAACCACGCTGAACGAGTAAGACATCTCCAGATGAGCCGTCACCGTCTCTTGCACTTTTGGGGCTGTACCAACCGGAACCGTCGACTTGTTAATTAACAGTTTAGGACCATTCATTGCCAGTGCTATTTCTTTTGATACCGCCAATACCTGCTGTAAGTCGGCAGAACCATCTTCACCCGGGGGCGTACCAACTGCAATAAAAATCACATCGGTTTGCTCAACGGCTTGTCGAGCATCAGTGGTAAAAGTTAAATTCCCAACTTGATGATTTCGCTGCACGATAGACTCTAACCCAGGTTCCCAAATCGGAATTTTTCCCTGTGTCAATTGCGCAATAATATCGGAATTATGATCAACACAAATTACGTCATGACCAACCTCTGATAGGCAGGCGCCAGTGACTAAGCCAACATATCCTGTACCAAAAACACTGATTTTCACTCTATTCTCCCCACCTCAACGGCTTGCTTCAAAACAAAAATCGTTTATTGATTGTCATGATTGATTTCCACCCAACGCAGCAACTTCATTTCTCCCGATTGTGTTTCAACAATGGCGGTACAAGACTCTACCCAGTCACCACAATTAAAATAATCTATGCCGTTAATTTCGCGAATCTCAGGATGGTGAATATGACCACAGACCACCCCTTTGTAGCCTTTTTTATGACAATCACCCACCACGGCCTCTTCATAAGCTGAAATAAACGAAACTGCTGATTTGACCTTTTGTTTGATATAAGCAGATAATGACCAGTAGCCCATCCCGAACTTATGACGAATGCGATTGAAGTATCGGTTGGCCACTACCAGTGACTCATATCCCCAATCGCCCAGCACTGCCAACCATTTTTGAGTTTGAATCACACCGTCATACTTATCGCCGTGGACCACTAATAATTTTTCACCGTTGGTGCAGGTATGAACCGCTTCGTCCGTGAGTTTAATATTGCCAAAATCCACGCCAGAATAGCGCCTAAGAAAATCATCATGATTGCCGGTAACAAAGATGACATCTGTGCCACGCTTCGCTTTTGTCAGAATACGTCGAATCACATTGGTATGGGCTTGCGGCCAAAAGATACGTTTTCGTAAACGCCATCCATCAATAATATCGCCTACTAAATACAATTTTTCACATCGGTTATATTTCAAGAATTCGGAGAGAAAGTCAGCCTTAGCCCCTTTTGAACCCAGATGCACATCGGATATAAAAATACTGCGGTAATCACTAAATTGGTGGTTGTTCTCGGCAACAATCAAGTCATCTGCTTCAATGTTTTCCATCCAGTCAGGCATCAAGGCTAAAGGGGTGTCTTTCATCCGGATCATCCAGTCATTTATCAAAAATTTGACCCAGTTTAGCGATCAGAAACGCCGACTAAATGACGCTTTATTGACAATTAAATGACTGATTCTAAAAAGAATATTAATAAGACATTCATATTATTTTCATAAATAACATTTAAGGTTGAAGTTACAAATTCGAATTTAAGGAAGCTCAAATGCAGGACCGTCAGCTACCCATTCAACGGATTACCTTGGTGACCGATGCTTGGAAACCACAGGTCAATGGGGTTGTCACGACCCTGTCACAATTGGTTAATCACTTACAAAGCCAACAAATTGAAGTGGATGTGATTGAGCCGAATAATTATCAGCACCTGCCTCTACCGACCTATCCTGAAATCCCTTTCGTATGGCGAAGCAAGGGATTAGAAAAACGAATATTACAATTTCAACCCCATGCCATTCATATTGCGACTGAAGGCGCTTTAGGCTGGAAAGCAAGGCGCGTTGCAATAAAACACCATTTGCCTTTTACCTCGGCTTACCACACTAAATATCCAGAATACATTCATGCGCGTTTTCCCATTCCTAAGAGTTGGATTTATGCCATTTTGCGACGATTTCACGGTCATTCGGAACGGACACTGGTGCCTGCACCCAGTGTGCTGAATGAATTAAAATCGCAAGGATTTCCAAAAATGGTTTTGATGAGCCGAGGTGTAGACACCAATATTTTCAATCCGCAAGCAAGAACGGACTTAGGCTATAAAACACCCATCTACTTATATGTGGGTCGCATTGCGCCGGAAAAAAATCTCCTCAGTTTTTTGGACTTAAACCTCGTTGGACAAAAAGTGGTGGTTGGAAGAGGACCAGATCTGGCAACGCTAGAAAAAGCTTATCCCGATGTTGATTTTGTTGGACCCAAGTCAGGTGCAGAGTTGGCAAGTTATTACGCTAGTGCAGATGTATTTGTTTTTCCATCGCTAACAGATACTTTTGGCGTTGTAAATTTAGAGGCCATTGCATGTGGCACCCCCGTCGCAGCCTTTCCGGTGACGGGACCCAAAGATATCGTTACCCCGGGTGTGAATGGCTATTTAAATGAAGATTTAGCCATCGCCATTCAGCAAGCGCTTGAACTGAAAACACACCCCAAAAAGATTGCTGAATCCATTCCAACCTATACTTGGCAAGGTGCAACCAAACAATTTTTAAGTCACCTTGCCGTAATTGACCCAACATATTTTAAACAGGATTAATGAATGACCAGGCCTGGTCTTTTTTCCGTCAAAAAGTCTCCATAGGCAACCCATCATTCGCCCTGTATCTTTTCAACAATAATCGATGGATGATAACGATCATGAAAGTTTGCTTATTTACTGATACGCTCGGCGATTTAAATGGTGTTTCTAGATTTATTCAAGATATGGGCGAACAGGCTCATTATAACAGTCAGGCGTCAGAGCATTTTGATTTACAAATCATCACTGCCACCCAAAAACCCATTCCCGATAAGTCTTATATTCATAACTTACCACTGAGATTTAGAGTGGCGATGCCCTTTTATCAAGAATTGGATATCGTCTGGCCCAGCCGCAAGGCGATTACCCAACTTTTACTGCAGCATCAACCTGATAAAGTGCACATTTCAACCCCTGGCCCCTTGGGATGGATAGCCAAGAAAGAGGCAGAGAAACTTAAAATCCCAGTGGTTGGCACTTATCATACCGACTTCCCAGCCTATATACTGGATCTCACCCATTCGAACTGGTTAAAAAAACAAACCGACAAAATAATGGCGAAATTTTACAGACCATTTGAGCATGTTTTTTCGCGTTCTGATGCCTACTTACCCATCATGGAAACTGACATTCAACTGAAAACAAATCAAATTTCAACCCTGCGACCAGGAACTAACTTAGAGCGTTTCAACCCAAAACATCAATCCAATGCCATTTGGAACCAATTTAATTTGTCTGAAAAACGTCTTAAGGTGTTATATGTCGGGCGTATAAATGTTGAAAAAAACATCCCCTTCTTACTCAAAACCTGGCAAGCACTAATGCAAGCTCACCCTATGCTGGAAGCAGATTTGATTTTAGTTGGTGAGGGAAGATTTCGAAAACTCGCAAATCAGTCTCAAGATCACCATGTGCATTTTCTAGGACCGATACAAGGTCAAGCTTTATCAAAGCTCTATGCATCATCCGATATTTTTGTGTTTCCGTCGATAACGGATACTTTAGGACAAGTCATTATGGAAGCACAGGCCAGCGGACTGGGCTGCATAGTATCAGATATTGGTGGCCCTCAGAGCCTAATCAAACACAACGAAACGGGCTGTATTTTAAAAGCGAATGAGCAAAACGTCTGGCAGCAGACTTTATATAATGTCTTAACCGATCAAAATATTTTGCGGCTATGGCAATCTAACAGTCGGCCTCATATCGAAAATTATGATATTGCTCATTCCTTTCAGCAGTTTTGCCAAAAACATCAATCAAGCATCAATCAAGGATAGCCAGCAATAAAAAAACCACCCAGGCCTGGGTGGTTTTAAGAGTGTTTGTTTGGATTTATATACTCTAAAGTTCTTATAATTCCATTTCTTCTTTGATCTGATCAACCCAAGTATCAACACGCTCGGCGGTCATTTCAGGCTGTTGGTCTTCATCAATAGCAAGCCCAACAAAAAATTCGCTATCTTCGGTAATGGCTTTAGATTCATCAAATTCAAAGCCATCCGTTGGCCAATAACCCGCTGGAATCCCACCATTTTCCAATGCAATATCATGCATCATGCCCATTGCATCTAGGAAATACTCGGCGTAATCAGCTTGATCCCCTAACCCAAAACAGGCGAAGGTTTTTCCAGTAAAATCGATTTCTTTAAACTCATCCCAAAAGTCATCCCAACTACTCTGTAACTCGCCATAATACCAAGTCGGTTGACCTAAAATGATCTTGTCATACTTTGCAAAATCATCTGGGCTTGCGGTGGCAATATCATAAACATCAACCAGATCACTGCCGATCTTATCTTTAATCATATCTGCTACGCGTTCAGTGTTGCCCGTGTCAGTGCCGTAGAATAATCCAACTTGACTCATGCTTTACCCTTTATAGTATGTGATGTTTTCTTGTAAAATAAACTCGGTTACAAAGTATACGAAAAACCGCTGGTAATCTCCAGTTGCAATCTGTATTGATTTTGTGCGAATCATATCATGATTTAATTATATTTAATCCATAAAAAATTTTATCGAGCCTAATGAGTAAAACTAATTCCCCTCAACCCATTGACTGCTTCAAGTGCCGATATTTTTTCATCACTTGGGATGAAAGACAGCCAAGAGGATGTAAAGCATTTGGTTTTAAAACCAAGCAGATGCCGAGTGCTGTGGTTTTAGAGAGCTCGGGCCAACCCTGTTTAAAGTTCACACCTAAACCCAACCAAGGAAAATCCTCCTCAAAAAAGGTAGGCTGGATTGCTTAAAGAGAACCCCGTCCCTCGCTGTTTCGTTATCGCTTTACGTTTTTTGAAAAGTCGAATCAATAGCCTGCCATACAAAGTAAGGCCCTGGATCGGTCTTACGTTGAGGCGCGATATCACAATGCCCAACAATCGGCCGCTTTGATAAACTCGGATAAGCGTTTAACAATCCCTCAATGACTTGCTTTAATGTTTGATATTGGCTGGCAGTATAAGGGGTCGTATCGGTTCCTTCCAATTCGATGCCAATTGAAAAGTCATTACATCTTTCTCGTCCTTCAAAACAGGACACGCCGGCATGCCAAGCCCGTTGATTAAAAGGCACAAATTGCGTCAATGCACCCGATCGCTGAATATAAAGATGAGACGATACTTTTAAGTGCGCGATCTCAGCATAATAAAAATCTTCCGTTTCATCGAGTTGATTGGTAAAAAGTTGCTCTACCCCTTTGCCACCAAATTGACCGGGGGGCAAACTAATGCCATGAATCACAATGAGAGATAAGTCCTGTTCATTAGGGCGCTCATCCTGATTGGGACTCGGTACATACCGAACCCCTTGAAAAAGATGATGGTTAAGATCGACAGTAAATAGTTGCGGTTGGAATGAATTCATCAACTCTACTTTTTAATTTCAGAACAATTTAATTAGCCAAAATGATTCAATGAGGGCGCACTTTCGTTAAAAACAAAAGGGTTTAACCAATTCATCTCAAAATCATTTTTATGAATCTTCTATAATAACGAAAGTTTCTATTATTTTGGTTATTTCATCACTGATTCGTACCTAAGAGGCAACCTCCTGCTCATGTTTCACTGGCTACTCGGCAATAAAGACAACCCTTTCCACTATACCCATCATGGGATTCTACTGGGCGGTGTCATTTTGTACCTATCAGCCGGACTATTCAATTTGCAGTTTGAAACAGGTGATCGCAATTTTAGTTACTTTCTAATCGGCATCGTCACCCCCATCCATTTATTCATTTGGTATCGCTCTCGTTTTTACAATCAGTTTGATAGCATGGCAATGGTCTTTATTCTTATTTCGGTAGTGTTAATTATCCCACTTAACTGGTATTTTAATGCAGGGTCTCTCGGACCAAGCTTGATTCTTTCCTTTATCGCCATAACCTATATTCAAACGCTTTTCCATGAAAAACCACGCGTAAAAATGGTCTTTTTTAGTCTATTAACGATTATACCGATGATTCTGCTTCTCATTGAGCCTATAACCCAACAGTGGATTTATCAATACCCTGACGATACCGCAAGACTGCAAGATAACTTGTTTACCTATGTATTATCGATCTGGGTCTGTATTTTAATTATGAATATGATGAGCAAGCGCTACCAACTTGAAAAACAAAAAGCGGAAGAATATGCGCAACAGCTCAAGGTGTTAGCTGAAAGAGATTCTTTAACACAGCTCTATAATCGACAAGCCTTTTCCAAAATATACACTTTAGCGCAACACCGTCATCCGCAGCTGTGTTTAGCCATTTTAGACATTGACCATTTTAAAACCTACAATGATCAGTATGGACATGAAATGGGGGACCAAATTTTAAGAGACTATGCTCAAGGCCTCTCAAAAATCACCGCCGATAAAGGGCAAATGGTATCACGACACGGCGGTGAAGAGTTTTTAGTCTTATTCCCGAGCACTTTGAAACTTGCATACGCCCAACTCAATGAGTTAAATGATTATTTAAATTCACAACAGTCACTAGATAAGCCTATCCAATTTAGTGCTGGGCTCGTTGAAGTCATGCAAAATACCCCCCTGAAAGAAGCCATCCAGCGAGCGGACAAGCTGCTGTATCAAGCCAAAAATTCAGGCCGAAATGCAATTGTGACACCAAACGACTGATGACACTTTAACTATTAAGAAACCAAAAAATGACACAGATAAATTATTTCCAGGATCTAACCGTCAATATTCAAGCCGCTTTGCAAGAAGATATTGGGACAGGCGATTTAACCGCAGATCTAATTCCCCCAACCCAACAATCGTCAGCAACGGTTATCACCAATGAACCCGCCATTATTTGTGGCCGCCCATGGTTTGATGGAGTTATTCGCGCAGTTGACGCTAACATTGAGCTTGATTGGCAGGTGTCTGAAGGGGAAGCGGTGCATGCCGGCAGTGTCATTTGTCACCTTAAAGGGTCAGCTCAATCGATTCTCACCGCAGAACGCAGCGCACTAAACTTTTTACAAACTCTATCCGGCACGGCCACTGCAACGAACCGCTATGTGAAAGCATTAAAAAATGGTTATACTCAATTACTAGACACTCGGAAGACGCTTCCAGGATTAAGACTGGCTCAAAAATATGCGGTCCACTGTGGTGGAGGCACAAACCATCGTATTGGCCTATACGATGCCATTCTCATCAAAGAAAATCATATTATGGCTGCTGGCGGCATCGAACAAGCCGTTAGCCTTGCCAAAAGCCATCACCCAAATAAACTCATAGAAGTTGAAACGGAAAGTCTAGCGGAAGTTGAACAAGCCGTTAAAGCCAAAGCGGATATTATTATGCTAGACAATTTCTCACTAGAAATGATTGAACAAGCTGTAGAATGGGTCAATCACCGCTGTAAATTAGAAGTATCAGGCAATGTTGAGCTGAACGACTTAGCCGAATTGACACAAACGGGTGTTGATTATATTTCGACTGGCGCCATTACAAAACACCTTCATGCCATTGATTTTTCAATGCGATTTCACCTTGAATAGGAATTAGACGACCGTCATGTTTGACCACATACTCCTGAACATTGTTTTCTTACTACTCATTACGGTTGGACTGGTATCCATCTCAAGACGGATTCACCTGCCACCAATTTTAAACTATATCTTGGTTGGTATTATTGTCGGCCCCTTTGGTTTTGCTATCATTCAAAGCGAACAAAGCATCAGCTTTCTCGCTGAATTTGGTGTAGTCTTTTTGCTCTTTGCCATTGGGCTTGAGTTCTCACTCACCCAAATGATTGCCATGCGTAGAATTGTATTTGGTTTTGGCAGCTTTCAGGTTTTCGTCACTGGCTTGTTGGTCTTTCTGGTAGCCTACTTATTTGGACTCTCAATTGAATCCGGCATCGTTATTGCCAGTGCTTTTGCACTCTCATCCACCGCCATCGTCATAAAGCAACTCACTGAACAATCTGAAATTCAAACACGACATGGTCGATCGACCGTTGGCATCTTGATTTTCCAAGATATTATGGCTATTCCGTTATTGATTTTAATCCCCGCACTGGGAAGCGCAACGGGCAATTCGCTCGCTTCGGAATTGGGTCTTGCCTTTTTCAAAGGTGCCATCGTGGTTGTGGTTATGCTATTTGCTGGGCGTTACTTATTACGTCCACTTTTTAATGAAGTGGCAACCTCCAAATCACAGGAATTATTTACCTTAACCGTGCTAACCGTGGTACTGAGTGCTGCTGCCTTTACCGAAGAAATGGGCATATCCATGACGCTCGGCGCTTTTTTAGCCGGTATGATGCTAGGTGAAACCGAATACCGCCACCAAATTGAAGCCGACATTCGCCCCTTCCAAGATATCTTACTGGGGTTATTCTTTATTACCGTTGGTATGATGATTTCTCCTGAACTGATCGGTCAGCACTTTGTCATGATTATTGCGATCGCAATCGGCATTATGCTCCTCAAAGCTTTGGTCATTTTTTTCGTCATGCGCGCTTTTAAGAAGGCGGAAGGAATCAGTCTTCGAACTGCCATCTCACTGTCACAGGTTGGGGAATTTGGGTTAGTACTCCTCACTCTAGCGCTGTCTTACAAGGTGCTAGAAGAACAATTAGGTCAAATTCTGTTAACGGCAGCCGTTATCAGCATGATGTTTACCCCTGTACTCATCAAATTCAATGGCCGGATTGCCAGTCGTCTGTGTAGTAAAAGTTACCAAAATAATTTTTCCGAAATGGAAAATGTCATTCAGGAAGATAGCAAACACCTGTCGAACCATGTCGTGCTATTTGGGTTTGGTCGTGTAGGGCAGACAACAGCGAAATTTTTGGAACAAGCACATGTTCCCTTTGTGGCACTGGATATGGATATTAAACGGGTTAGAGAAGCCCAACAAAGTGGTGAACCGGTCTATTTCGGAGATTCAGCCAAGCACAGTATTATTAAGGCCACCAATATTGAACAAGCCAAAGTCGCAATGATTACCTTTCATGACTATCATGCATCAATTAAAACACTACGCAGCTTGCATGATATCGCCCTCAATATTCCCGTGTTGGTCAGATCGCTTGATGATACTCATATAAATGAACTAACCCAGGCAGGTGCGACTGAGGTAGTTCCGGACACCTTTGAATCGAGCATCATGTTAGCATCCCACCTGCTATTAATGGTGGGCAAGCCCCCCAGCCAGGTTTTGAAACAGACTCGCATGGCACGAGAAGGTCGTTATCACCTGCTCAATGGATTTTACCCTGGAGAATCTGATCATATTCCTTTTGAACATGCTCAACTGGGCGAAGTCATTCAACCCATTCATATTCACGAAGATGCGAATGCGATTGGGAAACGTCTTTCAGAACTACCGGCTGTCGACTTAAAAATCACCATTAAGTCCATTAAACGCGGATCAGTTCGCGGGGATGATCCAGATCCAGGGACGCGTTTACGCTTTGAAGATGTTTTGATTGTGCAAGGATTACCCGAAAATATTAGTAAATTGGAATACAGCATTAACCGAGGCTAACGCGAACCATTTGGCATTAATCAGACTGCTCAATCCAGATTAACGAAGCCATGCGCCCTGTTTGCCCCTCTCGGCGATAGGAATAGAACCACTCGGCTTGATGGTAACTACATAATTGACTCTGAAGAACGCTTGTCACACCACATTGGTTTAACTGAAATTCTGCCAGGCCTGGTAGATTTAGCAACCATTTTCCTGTTGCTGATGACTGGGCAAAGAATGAACGATAGCGCTCATCCACGTCTACAAATTGTTGATGGACTTCCTGACCCACTTCAAAATAGGGCTGGCTAATGGCTGGACCAATCCAAACTTCTAACTGGTCACTGGCGACAGGCAATTGCGACACTGTTTTAATAATAATCTGATTCAAAAGCCCTTTCCAACCCGCATGGATTGCCGCCACTACGGTTCCAGACACATCTCTGACTAATAATGGCAAACAATCTGCTGTCATCACGGCTAGCACCCTATTGTGTTGGTCTGTCCAACTGGCATCCGCTTGGGGTAGAAAAGTTGAGTCAGTGTTTTTCGTGCATTGAATAACACGGTCACTGTGCACTTGATCTAGCCAACAAGGGGAACTGGGCAAAGAAAGACTCGAGATTAACTGCTGACGATTTACAGCCACATCAGGGTACGAATCACCGACATGAGTCGCCAGATTGAATCCGTCATAAGGCGGCTGACTCGCACCTCCCAGCCGGGTTGTGGTGAATGCTTTAATGGAACCAGTAGTTGTCCATTCAGGCTGAATAAACCCTAATTCATTCTGATGGAATATCGGCATCTGTCACCCATTCTACTTCAACACCATGATCCTCATCATAATCATAATCGTCATATCCCATGTCAGAAAGCCTCGATGCTTTAAAATCTTCCACATCATCTCGTAGGATATCAATTAAAGCCAGCATATCGTCCGGCATAGGCACTTTCCATTTCATTGTTTTTTCAGTGATGGGGTGCGTCAAAGAAAGTTGTCCTGCATGCAAAGCTTGGCGTTTGAAGCCTCGTAAATACTCGACAAACTCCGGCATCATTTTTTGCGGAATACGCAATCGTCCGCCATAAACGGGGTCTCCAACTAACGGGAACCCTAAATAGGCCATATGGACACGAATTTGGTGGGTTCGACCGGTTTCTAATTTCACTCGCACATGTGTATGCTCTCGAAATCGCTCCAGAACTCGATAATGAGAAGTCGCTGATTTACCACCAATCTTTAACACGGCCATGCGTTTTCGATCCGTTGGATGACGACCAATCGCTTTAGCAATCGTTCCACCGGAAATCATTTTACCAACGACGATGGCATCATAAACTCGCTCCACAGCATGACGCTGCAATTGTTCCACCAAATGTGTCTGTGCAGGCACGGTCTTGGCAACCACCATCAATCCTGACGTTTCTTTATCCAGCCGGTGAACAATTCCTGCTCTGGGCACTTCTCGAATCGTCTCATAATGATATAACAACGCATTCAACAAAGTTCCATCGGGGTTACCCGCTCCTGGGTGAACCACCAACCCCGCAGGTTTATTGATGACTAAGATATCATCATCTTCATAAACAACATCCAAAGGAATGTCTTGAGCGACAAAATCAACCTCATCTTCCAGCTCAGCGATACAGATAACCTTTTCATCACCAAACACTTTAAAATTAGGTTTAGTTTGAACCTTGGCATCCAAAGTGACATTGCCCGCCTTTACCCAGTCCTGAATACGGGTGCGAGAATAATCACTAAAGGCATCTGCCAAAACAGCATCCAATCTTTTTCCCGCTTTATCGGGGGTAATTCGTGTTTCTAACTCAAGGCGACTCAATCCATACTCCAAAGGGATAAACCCCATAACAATTTTGATTGTCAAAGAATTCTGAAACCCATTTATCTATTTCTCATTTTGACCTATGGTATTATACATTTTTTATTTTTAACGCTCAGAATCTGTCGGATTTAATCAGCTCGAAAGCAACTGTCTATTGAATAGTCAAGGTTATCAAACAGCTTCTCTGAATTTACTTGTTGATATGCATTCATTTATGAAAAAACTGATTACACCACTCCTTCTTATACTGTTGTTTAGCTTGCAAGGTTGTTCACTAGTTGATAAACCTAAGGGAGAATGGGACGCTAAAGATTATTATGAGCATGCATCTGATGCAAAAGAAAATCAAAACTGGGGCCTCGCTATTCGACTCTATGAAGAGTTAAAAGCCTATTATCCCTATGGCAAATATGCTGAACAAGCTTATTTAGATTTGGCTTATGTTTATTATCGTTATGATGAGCCTGAGTCTACGACTCGAGAACTAGAAGACTTTTTAAGACTCTATCCAAAGCATAAAGAGATACCTTACGCCCTATACCTACGTGCGTTAGCGGTCGATTCAATTAATAAAAGCTGGACAGACGAGTGGATAACTGACGCGGCAAGCCGTGATATGAAATCAACTCAGGAAGCCTACAATGCTTACTTAATTCTACTCAATGAATTTCCAAATAGTCAGTTTGCACCCGAAGCACGCAAGCGTTTAATGGTCTTAAACAACCGGTTAGCACGCAACGAACTCAAGGTAGCGCAATATTACTACAAACGCCAAGCTTATTTGGCGGCAGCAAACAGAGCGAAAGCCGTTCTGGAAAGGTTTCCCAAAGCAACGGTCAACATTGAATCACTGGCCTTATTAAAGCAATCCTATGAAAAACTTGGGATGGTTGAGAATGCGAAAAATGCGGATAAAGTCTATCAGCTGAATTCTGGGGCTAAAACCGCGACCCCATAATTTAAAAGTGACATTACCTACGGTTACTTGACCAGCTTCACGCTAAACTTTAGACTTCTGCTAACTCACGATATCGACTCGTAATCGGGTATCGCCGATCTCGACCAAAGGCTCTTGGAGAGATACGAATACCTGGTGCCGCTTGACGTCGTTTATATTCATTACGAGTGATCATCGTCGTCACCCGCTGCACCTCTGTCAAATCAAAGCCAAAAGTAGATACAATTTCTGCTGGACTTTTATCTTCATGAACAAATGCCTGAATAATCACGTCCAACACCGCATAATCTGGCAAGGAATCTTGATCCGTTTGATCCGGACGCAATTCTGCAGAAGGGGCTCGCTCAATGACTCTTTCTGGAATCACCACTCCTAAACTGTTTCGGTAACTTGCCAATCGATACACCCAGGTTTTGGGGACATCTTTCAGCGGAGAAAAGCCGCCTACCATATCCCCATAAAGCGTTGAGTAACCGACCGCAACTTCCGATTTATTACTGGTTGCCAACACCAATTTTCCAGTTTTATTGGATAAAGACATAAGCAATAACCCTCGAATACGGGCCTGCATATTTTCTTCAGTCACATCTTCATCCAAACCGGCAAAAGCATCGGACAGAGCGTCTTCTGAAGCCTTATAAATTGGCTCAATCGGTATAGAGCGATAACTGACCCCCATCGTATGGGCTTGCTGGGCAGCGTCCTCTTCACTAATGGCAGCAGTATAGCGAAATGGCATCATCACGGCTTCGACCTGTTCCGCGCCTAAAGCATCCACTGCCACGGCTAAGGTTAAGGCGGAATCAATCCCCCCAGACAACCCTAATAAAACGCCCTTAAACCCATTTTTGTAAACATAGTCCCTGACCCCCATCACCAACGCTTGGTAGATCCGTGCTTCATTTTCATACAATGGATCTTGAATACCTGGCTGAATGGCAACCGCACCCGCTTGTTTCAAAAGCGAAACTGGAACCAGGCCTGTTTGAAATTCAGGCCCCTGGACCTGTACTTCACCTTCCGCACAGGTTGCAAAAGAGCCTCCATCAAACAGCAGTTCATCTTGCCCGCCCACTTGATTAACATAAATGACTGGGCACTTCACTTCTTCTACACGACGCTTAACTACCTTAATACGGTCTTGGTGCTTTTCTTGAGAAAACGGTGAAGCATTCAAACTTAATAAAACTTCAGCGCCAGCTTTAACGGCTTGATCTGCCGGTGCTAGCTTCCAAATGTCTTCACAAATCAAGAGTCCAAATTTAATGCCTTTGTATTCAACAACACAAGGTAAAGCACCGGAAGCAAAATAGCGTTTTTCATCAAATACACTATAATTTGGCAAATTCTGCTTGATATAACTGGCTTGAATTATGCCATCCTCGATCCAAGCAGCCATATTAAAGCGCTCGCCTAGTTCATCCATCATCGGATAACCCACAACCAGCACCACATCTTTTACTTGTTCACACAACTGAGAAAGCGCCTTTTCAACTTGCTCATACAAGGCGTGGCGAAATAATAAATCTTCTGGCGGGTAGCCCGTTATCGTCATTTCAGGAAAGACGATAATATCGGCTTGATATTGTTGCTTTGCCTGCTGAGCGGTTTCCACAATTAACGCAACATTACCCTCTATATCACCAACAACAGGGTTAATTTGCGCCATAATAATATTGAGCTGCTCAGACATAATGATTCACCTTCAGAGTCTCCATTATTGGGCATTTAACCGTTCAAACATCGCCGATCCCATATCCGCAGGAGAGGCAACCACTGTGACTCCAGCAGCTTCCAACGCAGCAAACTTCGCTTCCGCTGTGCCCTTACCACCACTCACAATGGCTCCGGCATGCCCCATTCTTTTTCCTGCTGGCGCGGTCACGCCCGCAATATAAGCGACGACAGGCTTAGTAACCTGTTGTTGAATAAATTCAGCGGCATCTTCTTCAGCCTGACCACCAATTTCACCAACTAAAATAATGCCTTCTGTTAACGGGTCTTTTTCAAATAACCGCAAACAATCGATAAAGTCCATTCCTTGAATCGGATCTCCTCCAATACCAATACAGGTTGATTGTCCTAAGCCGTTTTGAGTTGTTTGATGAACGGCTTCATAGGTTAAAGTACCTGATCGAGAGACAATCCCAACCCGGCCAGCAAGGTGAATATGGCCTGGCATAATACCAATTTTACAGCCAGTCCTTTTGTCACCTGGTGTTATCAAACCAGGGCAGTTAGGACCGATCAAATAAGCATCAGAATGAGACAATACCGCTTTGACTTTTAACATATCCGCCACAGGAATGCCTTCAGTAATGCAGGTAATCACTTTAATCCCTGCATCTATGGCTTCAATAATCGAATCAGCGGCAAATGCAGGGGGGACATATATCATTGATGCTGTAGCACCTGTAGCCTTAACCGCTTGTTTAACGGTATTAAAGACGGGCAAGCCTAAGTGCTCCGTGCCCCCTTTACCAGGTGTGACCCCCCCTACCATTTGAGTACCGTAAGCCATTGCCTGTTCAGAATGAAAACTGCCTTGTTTGCCCGTCAAGCCCTGACAAATCACTTTTGTGTTCTGGTCAATTAAAATACTCATGCCTGATTCTCCCTTGCTACCGCCACCACTTTTTCAGCGGCTTGCGCCAAACCATCCGCAGTGATAATACTCAAACCACTATTGGCCAATGCTTGCCGACCCAATTCAACATTGGTGCCTTCTAATCGTACCACTACCGGAATGGTTAAGCCAACATCCTGCACGGCTTGAATAATGCCTTCAGCAATCAAGTCACAACGAACAATCCCACCAAAGATATTGACCAAGATGGACTTAACCTCTTTCGACGATAGAATTAATTTAAAGGCTTCTGCAACTCGCTCTGGTGTCGCACCACCACCTACATCGAGAAAGTTGGCAGGCTCACCGCCATTGAGTTTAATCAGGTCCATGGTTGCCATTGCCAAACCTGCACCGTTGACCATACAGCCAATATTGCCATCCAAGGCAATATAATTCAGTTGGTGATCCGCTGCTTTAGCTTCACGTTCATCCTCTTGGCTAATATCTCTCATCGCCACTAAATCCGGTTGACGATAAAGGGCATTTGAATCGATATTTATTTTTGCATCCAATGCAATCAATTCGTTCTGCTCGGTTAGCACCAAGGGGTTAATTTCCAAAAGTGCCACATCTTTTGCCAAGGCTAATCGATACAAACCTTGCATAATGGTCGCCAATTGCTTAAAGGCCTCTCCAGTTAAACCCAGCGCAAAAGCAACCTCACGACATTGATAAGCCATGAGTCCTACCACTGGATCAATGGATACCGTCAAGATTTTTTCAGGTGAAGCCTCCGCCACCAGTTCAATATCCATCCCGCCCGCAGCGGAAATAATAAAGGTATATTTTTTGGTCGCCCGATCCACTAATAAACTGAGATAAAATTCCTGATAGATGGCGAGGGTTTCTTCAATTAACAAGCAATTAATCGGCAAAGCCTTACCTGCCGTTTGGAGCGTTTCGAGCGAACTGCCCAACAAGGTCTTGGCAACCTCATGTGCTTGTTCCACGCTGGAAACCAACTGAACACCACCCGCTTTACCACGTGCGCCGGCATGAATTTGTGCCTTAACGACCCAAGCATCCGATCCAATTGCCTTTAAAGCCTCATCCAAATCATTGAGGCTATCGATCACCTGCCCTTTTGGGACCGGAATCTGATAATGTTGAAAAAGGGCTTTGGCTTGATATTCGTGTAAATTCATTACAATCCTTTCTATAAAGCGGGCACATTCATGTCCCATTGCAATTAGTTTAGTTATTTTTGAGGAATCCGGCGCATCACAAAAACATGGTAAAATGCTTTTTCAAATTTTCACAATAAACATAAAATGAACGCTTTTTATGCATTAACCACTTATTGATCAAAGCAATCGGAAATTATAGCGGTTTTTGTGCGTTTATGACCGGGGGGAATCCATTCTTTTTGTTTTTTATGACAAGTCCCCCCTTACAAACAACCATTACGATTAACCTTGGTGCACAAGTTCTCCACTAGACGAACAACACCATTCAAACGATGGAAACCCCTCATGCGCGCGCTATTATTTTTTATACTCATCTTTATTGTTTTTTTGTTGGTACACCGACTCATCAAAAAGAAACCCACAAAACCCGTTCAAACCGCCTCGGACCCAAAACCCATGGTCGCTTGTCACTATTGTGGTGTTCACCTACCAGAAGAGGACGCTCTCAAGGATCCTCAAGTCGCAGAGCGATATTATTGCTCAAAATCGCATCAAGATTTAGCGAAAAAGCCGTCCTAACGGCCAGCAAAAGCTTTCATCAGCGATACGACGTGTTGATTTCTCTAGTGGCTTATCATCAGGAATGAATCGCTTCAATCGTCGCTTCAAAAATTAATACCTGTCCCGCTAATGGATGGTTAAAATCCATCACCACCACATCATCTTGTATTTCATAAATGGTCGCTGGTATCTCATTGCCGGACGGCGTGTTGAATCCGATAACTAACCCTTCTTTGAGTACCATCGTTTCGGGGAATTCCGTTTTAGGAAGCGTTTGAAAATTGCTCGGATCCGGCAACCCAAAAGCTTGCTCCGGCATCAAGGTAAATTTTGCGGTCGTGCCAACTTCTAAACCGATTAACAACTCATCTAGCCGGTTTAATAACTGACCATCGCCAATTTGGAACGCAAAGACTTCATCTTCTTCTGTTTGATCCACCAAAGTACCATCGACTAAAGTGAGCTTAAATCGAATCTCAATGTCACTTTGCTCTTGTACCGTTAAAACCGTTTGCTCCGTCATAGGTTTCCTTCTGAAGTTAATAAGGTCATATTATCTAGTTTTTTAACGTTTTTGGTGCTTTTTTGTTGCATGATGGTAGACCACTGTTTGGTTTCGCCCTGCTTTTTTAGCTTGATACAAAGCCTCATCCGCAGCTTTCATAACGGCTTCTGGCTGCTTCAAATCCGGCGTTTTTTGCGCCACCCCAAAACTCACAGTTACTTGCGTTTTGGTTACGCGCTTTTTTTGTTTCACCTGTAAGGTCAGGTCAGCAATTTTCTGCCGAACAGCCTCGATTGCCCCAATCACGTCCTCTGGCGTTTTGTTTTTAAACACCACGGTAAACTCTTCCCCGCCATAACGATACACTCGACCAACCGTTATTTGCCGCAACGCGTCGGCCACCTCCCGCAACACCTGGTCACCAACCTCATGTCCATAACGATCATTAAAAGACTTAAAATGATCAATATCCATCATTGCAATAGAATAACGCCGCCCTAAGCCCATAAAGCTTTCCATTAATGCGCGACGACCACTTAACCCTGTTAATTGATCGGTATAAGCCAAATGATGCGCATCAAACACCAATGCAAACAGAATCATCAATGCCGCAAAAGATGATAACCAATAAATAATTGCGGGCTGGTGTACATGATCAAGCGCAATTGCCATCACGACCAATACAAATAGCAAAGCTAAGTCCAGTACCTTTGCCTGTCGAACCAAAGCAGCTCGAAATAATAAGACACCACCGACCACTATAAACGTCACTAATGCGGGTAACGTAATTTGATGTGTATTCCCCTCAAAAGGCATTGAAACCCATTGCCACCATGCCAGAGGGAGATAGGCCATCATGCCATAAATCGCAAAGACTTCTGCCAACAGCAGTCCCAATTGAAAAACCACATAGCCTTTTTTATGCAAGCCATTTTCTGGTAACCAGCTCCATAACAATAAATTTAATGGGAACAACAAAGAAACCAGAGGAAATAACGTCAACGTCGTTAAATCAGCACCCGTTGGCCGGTAATAAATCACGGCTAGATTTAACAACATGAGTGTTGCCAGTATCAAAATAGGCTGAAAACGATTGAGAAAAATACTGATAAAAATGGCACCACTACCAATCAGAAAAGGAAGAAACCGTAACAGTTCAAGTAGTGGGGTTTGGCTAACAGCCTGATCCATCAACACAACCGCAGTTGAGCTCAGAACCAATAACCAAATAAAATGTTTTAGGAACATAGCTTGCCGACCCTAAAGCAAAACAGATCGGCAAGTGACTGCTTTAACGGCACACACAACTCCAGCGTCATTAAATCGTTAGGTTTTACCAAATATCGATTCTTCTTCTTTGGGTTTTTCCACACATTGAATCTGCCATTCTAATAAGTAATGACAATTTTTTCCCGCTGCGCAACTGGCATCTTCCTCAGCAAAGGGCGCGGATTTCAGCGCTTGTTTTGTCAGTATTTCATACCCAGTTGGGCAGACCTTGTTCGCCTTATCCATCATGGCATTACTCGAGAAGCTCACGGGCGCATTATAGTCTGCTTGTAACACATAAATCTCTAGATCAGACGTTGATTGCTTGGTTGCTTTAACGTCTTTAAACCCACTACAGCCTGATAAAAAAACAACCAGGCCTGACGTCAACACAGAAAATAATATAGATTTCATAACTTCTCAATTTAAGGTTTAAACAAATTAACGCTTCAAATTTTCTTAATCAATCTCAAGCAAGCTGAATTGATTCACAGAGCATTCAAAAAACGCTTTTATCGGTTTATTTTAATTCTTCTTTTAAGCCAATTTCAGACACGACATAACATAAATTGGTATGCAACTTTTTGCCGTCCACTAGAAATGACGTTGCGCCCGTGACTTTATCATCCGGATTTAAGCGAACACTACCCTGATAAGATTTCAGCAACTGGCCAGTATGGCAACTATAGATTTCAATTTTGCGATCAAGCCCCACCCAATCGGATTGAATATTTTTCGCTGAATTGGACAGTTTCTCACAGCCTGTTGCTAGAAACACCGTCATAAGGGTTAAGGCCAATATACTTTTCTTCATAATTTTCCTTTAGTGATACCTAGGCAGAGCCGTATTGAATGCAAAAGATAAACACCATCAAAATCACAACTGACTTAAAAGACGCTATTTTACACTTTATTCGCTGGATTAAAAACTAAGGCTGACTGGCAAATCGATTTTTACCGACAAGAACCAAATTTTTCAATCACAATGAACAATAGCAGTTTAGAAAATAATCAATTTCTTATACAATGCAAATTCAACTTAATTTTGAGGGATGCAAAAATATGAACCTAATGATTATCGGAAGCGGATTTGCAGCGCTTACCGCCATTAAAAGCTTGCGAAAGCAACTCCCATCAGCCAGAATCACCGTTATCTCACCAAACAACCAGTTTGTCTATTTGCCCAGTTTAATTTGGATTCCTGCGGGTTTGCGTGATGCAGATGCCCTCAAAATTGACTTAACTAACTTCTATAATCGTCAGACTGTTGAACATATTGAAGCCAATGTCATCGATATCCTTGACGATGGCCGCACAGTGAAAACCGATGCGGGCGATTATCACAACGACGGCTTAATCATTGCCAGTGGCGGACGCTTTATTAGAAAGCTGCCCGGTATTGAACATGCCATTACCCCTTGTGAAGGCATTGATGCAGCTGAGGCGATTAAGCACAAACTTCAAGAAATGGATGGAGGAACCATTGCCATTGGCTTTGGCGGCAACCCAAAAGAACCGTCTGCAATGCGTGGCGGACCTATGTTTGAATTTTTATTCGGTATCGATACGCTGTTAAGAAAACAAAAACGTCGCCAAGATTTTAAGTTGGTCTTTTTCAACCCTGCTCCGAAGCCAGGCAAACGCTTAGGTGACAAAGTACCGGATCAAGTTTTAAAATTGATGAAAAAACTGAACATTGACACTCACTTGGGTCACAAACTGGTCGCTTTTGAAGCGAACAAAGTCATTACGGAAGGCGGTGAAATCCCCTCAGACTTGATCTTATTTATGCCCGGTATGACGGGCCCCGCTTGGTCGGCTAAAAGCGACATTGCCAAGTCCGAAGGCGGTCTCATCAAAGCAAATGAATATTGTCAGGTACAAGGCTTGTCAAAAACCTACGTTGCGGGTGATTCAGGAAGTTTTCCTGGTCCTGATTGGCAAGCAAAACAAGGACACATGGCTGATTTACAAGCCAAAGCAGCCTGCCATAATTTGGTTGCTGAAATTGAGCAACGAGATGATTTTAAAACGTTTAAACATGAACTGTTGTGCATTATTGACACACTATCCCATGGCATTCTAATTCGCCGTACAGAAAAGGGAACCGTAATGCTGCCTAAGTGTCGGTTAATGCACTATGCAAAACGGTTTTTTGAATTTTTATATCTGCGGCAATATAAGTAATTCGTTTTAAGGTTAGAGCCCACTTTGTCTAGCCCAAAGTGGGAATATCATCTGTAGGATAAAGCAAAGACGAATCATCTTGCATCTCTTCATGAAACTCTTCAACATAATCTTCAGCCAAATCAGTCCTGGCAAATTTCGCTAAATGATAAAGTGCCTCTCCTTCATTCACTAAAGGCATCCGCATTTGTCCAATCACGATCCCGCTACTGGTCGCATAGACCTCTTGCTCAGTTTCCCCAAACGGGTCGGCAATGACCCCTAATAAGGTTTCTTGCGCTTTGATTCGATCGCCATCGGCGACCAATGAACGGAAAATACCACTTTGAGGTGCTCTGACCCAATAACTAGAACGTGCAATCGCGGGCTTGCGCTTATATACTGTTCGTTGACTGCGCGTCTTGGGTAACATGGCGAGATGCCGCATGACATTGACAATCCCTCTCACCCCCGCGCGAATAGAAACCTCATCAAATCTTAAGGCTTCGCCTGCTTCATACAGTAAGATTGGGATCTGTTTTTTAACGGCTGCGGCTCTTAAAGAACCATCACGTAGGTTTGCATTTAACATTAAGGGCGCTTGAAAAGCTTCCGCCATCGCTAGTGTCTGCTCATCATCTAAATTGGCTCGAATTTGGGGTAAGTTAGATCGATTAATGGCACCCGTATGCAAATCAATACCATGGGTCGATTTATTCACCACTTCCGTTAAAAAAATATGAGCTAACCTCGCTGCAATTGAGCCGGTTTGAGATCCAGGAAAACTGCGGTTTAGGTCGCGCCTGTCTGGTAAGTAACGACTGTGATTAATAAAACCATGCAAATTGACAATCGGCACCGCAATCAAAGTGCCCTTAAGACGCTTCAATGACTTAATCTTTAATAAGCGCCGAATAATTTCAACGCCATTTAATTCATCACCATGAATAGCGGCACTCACAAATAACACCGGTCCGGCCTGGCGACCACACCAGACCTGAACCGGCATCGATAATTCACTGTGGGTATAAAGCTCCCCCACTTTTAAATCAATGGTCTTTTTTTCTCCAGGGCAAACCGTCACCCCCCCGATCAGTATCGGTTGATTGGGGATTATTTTGCGCGTTGCCATTTAGCCTTTTCCTACAGTTTTGGTTCGGTTGGTTGGCTTTTTATTGGCATTATTTTCAATAAAGCTGATAATCATACCGGCAATATCCTTACCCGTTGCAGACTCAATTCCTTCCAAACCTGGAGACGAATTGACCTCCATCACCACAGGGCCATGATTCGATCGAAGCAAATCAACACCACAAACATTTAAGCCCATAATTTTAGCGGCATTGACCGCGGTCGCACGTTCGGCTGCGGTAATTTTAATCAGGTTCGCAGATCCCCCCTGATGCAAGTTAGAACGAAACTCGCCTTCTTTCCCTTGACGTTTCATTGCAGCGATCACTTTCCCACCCACTACAAAACACCGAATGTCAGCGCCACCGGCTTCCTTAATAAACTCCTGAACCAGGATATTCGCCTTTAAGCCATGAAAGGCTTGAATAACACTGGTAGCCGCCGACTTAGTTTCAGCTAACACGACCCCCACCCCTTGTGTTCCTTCTAGTAGCTTAATCACCACTGGGGCACCGCCGACTATTTTTAATAAGTCATCCACATCATCTGGAGAGTGGGCAATCCCACTTACAGGCAATCCAACACCTTTCCGAGAAAGCAATTGCAAACTTCTGAGCTTGTCTCGCGACCGAGAAATCGCAACCGACTCATTTAATGGAAAGACATTCATCATTTCAAACTGACGCAAAACTGCCGTGCCATAAAAAGTCACCGATGCGCCAATACGTGGAATAATCGCATCAAACCCCTCTAACACTTCACCTTTATAATGCACTTCTGGATGTACTGAATTAATATTCATATAGCAACGCAAAGCATCGATAACCCTGACCTCATGCCCCTTTTCTTCGGCAGCCTCGACTAATCGACGCGTGGAGTAGAGTTTGGGCCCTCTTGACAGTATCGCTATTTTCATGATTTTCCTCCTTGTAGAAAAGATTTGGCTGGATTGACTAATAGCTTTGCTTTACGCAACGCGGTTCTACCTAATAACATTTTATAAGCCATGGTATCTCGACTCGTTAAGGAGACAGGCACCAAAACTTTATGTTCGCCAATTTCAACCGTCGTTTCAATAAAATACCGAGTTGAGACGTTTCCACTCGAATCCGTCACATCTCTAGTATCTTCCACTCTGGCTCTGCATTGCTTAATTTTAGAGAGGTCATGGTCATCGGTGTGAATACTAAACTGAACCCATAACTGACCGTTCTTTTCAAAACTCGATAATTCAAAAGCGTGAAGTGCTGAATTCTTTGCCCCTGTGTCCACTTTACACTTAAGTCGTTTAATACCCAAGTTTGGCAAGGTAACCCACTCTTTCCAACCTACTTGCCTTGTCATATTTTTACCCCTTTAATTCAGTATCAGTAGGGTTGCTAGGCCTAGAAACGATAAAAACCCCACCACATCCGTCACGGTTGTTAAGATCACCGCACCAGATAAAGCGGGATCTTGCCCCAGCCTCTTTAAAAACAGTGGAATTAAAACACCGGCAATGCCCGCGGCACTCATATTAATCAAAATCGCCATACCAATCACCAAACTAATCATGACATCGTCAAACCAAATTTGCGAAATCATTGCCACCACCAACGCCCAAATCACGCCATTTATTAAACCGATGACAAACTCTTTATTAAACAACACCTTTTGATTAGAGCCGATAATTTTTTCCATTGCTAAACCGCGAATAGTCAGCGTCAGAGTTTGGCTTCCTGCAATACCGCCCATGCTCGCAACGACCGGCATCAACACAGCCAATGCAACCACTTGAGCAATCACCGCCTCAAACTGGCCAATGACTGCAGCGGCAAGAAAAGCCGTCGCCAAATTAATGCCTAACCAAATCGTACGCGCATTGACACTTTTTCGAACTGGCGCAAACAAATCGGTTTCCTCTTCGACACCTGCTAAATGTCGCACCGTTTGATCCCCTTCTTCAACGGTTAAAGCCAATACATCCGCAGCCGTTAATTGCCCGACCAGCACTCCGGAATCATCAACCACAGCTGCAAAGTTTTGATTTTTAAGGCGTAGCCATTTAGCCGCTTCAATCGCCGCCATGGTCGCCAAAACCTTTTCAGGTGCTTCCATAACATCAGTAACCATTAGTGACGGTTCATGTCTTAATAAGTCCACCACATGTAATGATCCCAGCAAGTAGTTTTTTTCATCAACCACCATTAACTGCTGGGTACTTTTTTGAATTTCACCTTTGATACGAAGGTAGCGTTGAACCACTTCCAGCTTGACATTTTCTCTAATTCGCACCACATCCGTATGCATATAACGCCCAACAGCGTCAGGGTCATAAGCGAGGACTTCATTCACTTCATCTCGCCTGGCCAACGCCATTAGCTCGATCACGTCCTCTCCTCGAGAGTCCTGCAAGGATGCTAAAATATCTGCTGTATCTTGAGCATCTAAGTGGTGCGTGACTTCACATATTTCTGTTGCGTTTAAATCTTTAACCAAATAGGCTCGAGCACTTTCACTGAGTGCTGATAGCACTTCACCTTTAACTGAATCAGCGACAGAGACCCATAGTATGGGGCGAGAGTCATAGGGGAAAGATTCAATTAAATTCGCAATTTCAAAGCTCGTCAAGGACGCAAAGAACCCCATAATGTCCGCTTGGTTTTGGTCGGCAACCAATTTTTGCAGAAAGGCCAGTCTTTGCTCTGCATTCATTTCTTCAATTTTCGATGTTTGAATTCCATCCATATTTAAAATCTCTTAATTTCATGATCCTGTCGAATAGCCAAAAAAAAGGGTGACTTATGTCACCCTTTCACCTAGATCAAAAAGTCATTCGTATCCTAGCGAATTTCGTCAATTCCGACTTTTAATAATCCGATATGACTGGCGTAATTCACTAACTCTGCCGAGGCGGTCATATCCAGCTTGGTCATAATGTTTTCACGATGCTTTGAAACCGTACGATCACTTATCCCTAAAATTTCAGCGATATCCTTAGTTTTATAGCCTTCTGCAACCAGCTTAATCACCTGCTTTTCTCGGATAGAAATCTTTCTGCGACGCTTTGGCATCTCTTCTTCATTTTCCGTTGAAGCAGGTTTTGCCGCTTTTTCAGCATTATAAGTGTCCAGGCCTGGTTGAATCTCTGAATGAATAAAGGTCTTGCCTGCAACAACCGCCTTGATCCCAGAAACCAATTCTTTTTTGGAGATGGACTTCAGTGCAATTCCTTCAACGCCAAGATCAACGACCTCTTTCCAAACATTTGGGGCTTCTGCTGCCGTCAGCACGATGATCTTAATTGGGTTCTTTTGTTTTTTGAGTTGGGTAATGACTGCCATACCACTTAACTTGGGCATCGACAAATCAATAATAAGAATATCAGGCGTATCCGAAGCAACCAATTCAAGCGTGGCTTCACCATCTTGCGCTTCGGCAACGACTTTTACAGCACCATCCGCATCCAGGATGGACTTAAATCCAGCACGAACCAAATCATGGTCTTCTGCTAATAGCACTTTAGGTTTTGCCTTTGCCATGCGAAAATCCTTTTTTAATTTAAATGTCATTTAGTTAGTGATTATAAGCCTTTATAGATATGTTTTATAGGTGTCGTATAAGTTTTTTTCAAGCCTTTTTAAAATAATTTTAATTTCTTCTCGATTGAGTCCTTGGTCTAACGCTTCGAGACTCCGTACCAGATTGACGGCTTCGGTCAGTTCAAATAGCATCAAATTACCCTTGATGCGGTGCAAAATCGCCTTTGCCTCTGCCCATGTCTGATAATCCAATGCTTTTTGAAAAGCCTGAATATCTTGCGCCACATTATCTTTTAATTGTGGCACCAGCGATACCAATTCTTCTGGAATCGCTGGCAAAGCTTGCGAGTCGCTAGAATGGTTTTCGATTTTGCCTGGTGAGTCTTCAGATAGTTTCGGGTAACCTATTGAGGAATAAGTTTGGCAATGCAATAAATGAATAATCTTATCTTGAGAGGCGGGTTTTTCTAACCAAGCATCAAATAAGCTTTTATCAATTTCTGTTCCAGAGCCCGCCACTTCGGCTGCAGTATGCGCTGCGGTCAATGCAAAAATACCTTTGACTGGATGATCTTTTTGTTGCTGAAAGGCTCGCATTTTTTGACAAACCTCCATCCCATTCAGACCGGGCATCTGAATATCCAAAAACACATAATCATAGTCATGCTGTTGAAATTTTTGCCAAGCCTGCACCCCATCTTCCGCTTCATCAACCTGACACCCCATTTCTTTGAGGAAAGTTTGCATCACCTTACGATTGATCGCCGAATCATCAGCGACCAATATTTGATAGTCGCAATAAGTCACGGGGGGCGCTACCGGTGCTGACTCGGGTGTCACAAAGGTTGGGTCAGGACACCCGCCAGAACGCATCGGAATCACAAATGAAAAATCGGTACCCTGTCCCCGCTCGGATTTCACTTCCAACACCCCTCCCATTAAATCCACTAAGGTTTTAACGATGGACAGACCCAGTCCCGAACCCACATATTGCTCTCCGCCGCGAGAGTCTAATTGTTTGAAAGGGGTAAAAATCGATGCCAATTCGGCTTCATCAATGCCTTCTCCAGAGTCTTTGACATGAAATTCAACAAACTCATCTTCTTCCTGAATCACCACCTCAACACCACCCTGCTGGGTAAATTTAATGGCGTTGACAATTAAATTGACCAGCACCTGTGACAACCGAACTAGATCGCCATAAAAACAGTCATTTTGTGTGGCTACGGAAAAACGCACATCAATACCTTTTTCCGATGCAATCGACTTGGTCAAATGACAGATATAATCAGCCATCTCATGCAAGTCAAAAACCGTTGGATTGAGGTGAATCTGGTTAAACTCAGTTTGCGCATAGGTCAAAATATCATTGATCAAAAAATTAAGCTGGTTAATCGTCATTTTCATGACTTTCAATTCTTCCGCCACTTTTTGATGCTGTCGCTCGGTCAGTTTTTGCCGCACAATATCCAACAAACTGTTCAAACCCATTAACGGCGACCTGAGCTCATGACTCAACATCGCTAAAAACTGAGTTTGGTCATGAAATTGCTGCTGTAATGCGCTTGATTCAATCTGGTTTTCTGAGATACCTGATTCTGTTTGAACCGTTTTTGCCGACAAAACTATAGCATCTACATCTGTCACCTCACTACAGAAAGCAACCAACCACTTTCCATCATCTTGTTCAACACGATGCAATTCAGTCAATAAGTCAATCGTATGATGCGGCCGAACCACTTGCACTACAAGTTTGGCGCTTGTCACTTCCCCCTTTTGAAAGGCTTGTATCTGTGCCTTCAATCGCGTTTGACTTTCCGAAGTCAGACTCGATATAAAATCGGTACCATTGTTGATGGCCTGACCAAGTCGTTTTTGAAACCGTGTAGACAGTTCAAACGTACCACTTTCTGACGACAGCAACAATCGCCACCATAAACTGTGTTCATACAAAAACTGTTGAAGTGAAGGGGTTTCTTGCATAGTGTGATCACTGTCTTTTTAAATTTGTGAATAGTAGTCATTGGCTCCATATGCGTAAAATACACGCCCGAGCCAATACAACCTGCCCGTTTAACTCAGTACTGAATCATATCACCAAAGGATTCCATCGATTGAGCCCGCTAAAGCTCTCATTTTTGTGAATGAATGAGATAGAATAACAACAATTTTTAGCATTATCTACTAGAACCCTAACGGTAAGCTAGTGGTCGTGAGAGCCGCCCATCTAATGGGAATAGAACACTCTGCTAACAACTTTTATTTTGAGATTAATGGATATGACACAACACACCCGCATTGAAAAAGACAGCATGGGAAGCTTGGAAGTCCCTATAAATGCCCTCTATGGCGCACAAACCCAAAGAGCTATCGATAATTTCCCCATCAGTAACACGCCGTTGCCACCCTTGTTTATTAAGGCGTTGGGGCTAATCAAATTTGCCTGTTCAGAAAGCAACTTAGAATTAGGGTTGTTGTCACCCCAAAAGGCCGCTGCCATTCAAGCCGCTGCACAAGAATTAATTGAGGGTAACCATTTAGAGCAATTCCCAATTGATGTTTTTCAAACTGGATCGGGCACCAGCACCAATATGAATGCCAATGAAGTGATTGCCCGTCTAGCCCACCAAAAAACCGATGTTGAGATACACCCCAATGATGATGTAAATATGAGCCAAAGTTCTAATGATGTCATCCCAACAGCCATTCATTTAGCTGCTGCTATTGCATTAGAGGAACAATTACTACCCGCTTTACGTCATTTGGTCAACACTCTATCCCGCAAAGAAGACGAAGTAAAAGGGATTGTTAAAACGGGTCGTACTCACCTAATGGATGCCACCCCGATTCGACTGGATCAGGAAATTTCAGCTTGGCGTCAATTGATTGAAGACAATATCGAACGGTTGCAAGAGACCCAAAAGCGAATCCAACGGCTCCCTCAAGGTGGAACAGCGGTTGGAACCGGCATTAATGCGGATCCTCAATTCAGCAATCTAGTCTGTGCCAATTTGAGCACCATCACTGCCATCGAATTTGAACCCATGCCGAATTTATTTGTTGGACTCAGTTCTCAGGATAGCGCCGTTGAACTCAGTGGCCAATTGAATGTATTAGCCACCAGTTTAATGAAAATCGCCAATGACTTGCGTTGGATGAATTCAGGCCCGTTAGCCGGCCTAGCCGAAATTCAACTCCCCGCATTACAACCGGGCAGTTCGATTATGCCTGGGAAGGTTAACCCCGTCATCCCAGAAGCGGTTTGTATGGTTGCTGCACAAATTATGGGTAACCATACCGCTATTACCATTGGCGGACAATCAGGTAATTTTCAATTAAATGTTATGTTACCCATGATTGCGCTTAACTTACTACAAAGCCTTGAAATTGCCAGCAATGCATCAGAAGTATTGGCGCAAAAAGCCATTCAAGACTTTAAAGTCAATCAAGCTAAAATTGAAGAAACCCTGGCAACCAATCCAATCCTAGTGACCGCTCTCAATCGCATTGTCGGTTATGAAATGGGAGCGGCCATTGCCAAAAAAGCCTATGAAACTGGACAACCGGTATTAGAAGTCGCACTGGCCATGACAGATCTGGATGAAACAACCTTAAAGAAACACCTCAACCCGGCTTTATTAACAGAAGGCGGCAATCCCTAGTTTGAAGGATACTAAATGGCGGTCATCGACTTAACAATCGAAACGTTTGACAGTAAGATAACGGAAAACGAAATGGTTATTATCGATTTTTGGGCACCTTGGTGCGGTCCCTGCAAAACATTAATGCCCCTTATCGATGCCGCTGCTCGTAAGCACCCAGAGATCGTATTTACCAAGATCAATATTGAAGAACAACCTGAAGTGGCAGAAATGCTTCAGGTCCGCTCAATTCCGACTTTGGTTTTTATTCGAGAACAAATGATTATTTTCGCCAAGGTGGGTACGATAACGGCCCCAGAACTAGAGCAATATATTGATAAACTCAAAGGACTCGATATGCATAAAGTCCATCAAGACTTTGCGCAGGCCCAAATAGAATCTGAGCAAAGGTCGACCAAACCATAAAACAAAGCACTTTTAACGCCATTTTTTAGTCATAACAGAGGAATTAACATGTCAGCAGAAAAATTTAGATTGGTCACCCGCAGTGATTTTGACGGTTTAGTGTGTGCAGTACTCCTTAAAGAACTAGACCTAATCGATGACATCTTGTTTGTTCACCCCAAAGACATGCAAGATCAAAAAGTTGAGATTACCTCAAACGATATCACCACCAATTTACCCTATGTTCCAGAATGTCACTTAGCATTCGACCACCACCATAGTGAAAGCTTGCGCAATGAAGCGGCAGATAATTATGTCATTGATCCGAGCGCACCCTCAGCGGCTAGGGTCGTCTATGATTACTATGGGGGGGCTAAGGCCTTTCCAAAAGTCGACAGCGATTTAATGGCCGCGGTTGATAAAGGCGATGCTGCCGACTTCAACCAAGATGAAGTGCTCAATCCAGAAGGCTGGCCACTGCTCAACTTTTTAATGGATGCTCGCACTGGGCTGGGCCGTTTTAGAGAGTTTCGCATTTCCAACTACAATTTGATGATGGAACTCATTGATTATTGTCGTGATCATACGATTGATCAAATTTTAAACTTGCCAGATGTCAAAGAACGTGTCGATCTCTACTTTGAACATGAACAAGCGGCCAAAGAACAGTTAAAACGTTGTGCACAAGTGCATCAAAACTTAGTGGTGTTGGACCTTCGAAATGAAGACATCATTCACCCCACCAATCGTTTTATGATTTATGCCTTGTTTCCAGAATGTAATATTTCCATTCATACTTTATGGGGATTCCAAAAACAAAATACGGTTTTTGCAATAGGAAAATCCATCTTAAATCGCACGTCAAACACCAATGTCGGCACTTTATGTTTAAAATATGGCGGCGGCGGTCACCAAGCGGCGGGAACTTGCCAAATTGACAATGACAAAGCGAATACGGTGCTACAAGAATTGATTTCAACCATCACGACTGATGGCTAAGCTTCGATAACACTACCACCACTTCAAGCATAGACTTCAAGTGGTGGAGCCTGTCCCAATCGACGAACGATATCAGACTGGGTCACAATCCCAACCACCTCATCAACCTCTGACATAATTGGCATACAGCTTAAATGATATTCGCTCATCACATAAGCCACTCGCCGAATATCGGTATCAACCTTAGTCGTGACGACCTCTTTTTTCATCCAATCCGCAACCGTGATTTGGTCTGTCGCAACGCCCGCCCCTCTTTCAAAAAGGATCGTTAGCAAATCAAAGGTGGTCAAAATCCCTACTAACACACCGAGATCATCCATTACAGGTAGGTGATGAATTTTTGCGTTTTCAAATAATGCCCAAGCTTCATCAATCGACTGGGTTAGCTCTATGGTAATTACCGGCGCAACCATAATCTCAGCTATTTTCACGACTGGCGTTCTGGGAGGGTGTTGAACCGCATCATATTGCTTTAAAGCTGACCGTGAGTGGCCCTGCCGTTGTTGAACTGCGCGCAAAGGCATTTGGTCCATTTCAGACTCACCTAAAGCCAAGGTTTCCTTGGTACGGTCAACCTTTAGCTCAGGAAAGCTCTGAGCCGCCGTCACCCGATTACGCCCCTCTGGAGAATACACTATAAACACTTTTCCACCTCCTTAACTCAAAAAACCTTAACGTTTTATCAAGCGCTTTGCGAGAGTTATATCGATTATATCGGCATTTTTTACGATCTCTAAAAATCTTTCACTAAAGTGTCTGTACATCGACTTCATATTTTCGTTAAAATAATGGCTTTCATGATCTACTTTTATCAATTTTATTGATTTCAATTAATTTTAAAAGGATAGCACTATGTCGGTATTAGTTACCCAAAATGCACCAGATTTTACAGCAGCGGCTGTTCTTGCTGATGGCACCATTGTTGACAACTTTAACTTAAAAAGCCATATCCAGGGGAAATACAGCGTTGTCTTCTTCTACCCATTAGACTTCACCTTTGTTTGTCCGTCAGAAATCCTAGCCTTTGACCACCGTGTTGACCGTTTCAAGGAAATGGGTGTGGAAGTGATTGGGGTTTCCGTTGATTCTCAATTCACTCATAATGCATGGCGCAACACCCCAGTAAACGAAGGTGGTTTAGGGCCTGTCAACTTTCCATTGGTTGCCGATATTGGCGGTTCAATTATGGATGCCTATGGTATTGCTCACCCTGACAATGTGGCTTTACGTGCGGCTTTCTTAATTGATCAAAACGGTGTTGTTCGCCATCAAGTTGTTAATGACCTACCGCTAGGCCGTAACGTTGACGAAATGATTCGTATGGTAGAAGCCCTACAGTTCCACGAAGAAAATGGTGAAGTTTGTCCTGCCGGCTGGAATAAAGGCGATGAAGGCATGAAAGACACTCCTGAAGGAGTTGCTGACTACCTTTCAAAACATGGTAACGAACTGTAACAAAATCGTACCAACGCTTTAATCGACGGGGAAACTTCATTTCCCCGTCTTTTTTCCAGCCTATCGCATTAGGGTTGCCCTTGAAATCACAGCTATCCCGATACCAACACCGTATCCATCAAAAACTTTCTGAATATTTAACTGCTTATCCCAACGTTCCAGCCAAGTTACTTGAAGCCATGCGTTACGCAACACTAAACAATGGCAAACGATTAAGACCCGCTTTGCTCTATGGCGTGGGAGAAGCATTACAAATTCCACTAGATAAACTGGATGCAGCAGCCTGTGCTCTAGAACTTATTCATAGCTATTCACTGGTACATGATGACTTGCCAGCGATGGACGATGATGATTTACGGCGGGGACAACCGACGTGTCATATTCAATATGATGAAGCCACGGCAATTTTAGTCGGTGATGCACAACAAACCCTCGCTTATCAAATTCTCTTACAAGACCCGCTCATTTTAGAGCAGCATAAAGTCACACTAATGCAACTGCTCACTCAAGCCAGCGGCATGTCGGGCATGATTGCGGGGCAAATGCTCGACATTCATGCGAAAGACCAGTCAAATACCTTGGCTACATTGGAGACGATGCACCGACTCAAAACGGGTGCACTCATTCAATGTGCCCTATTAATGGGTGCTGTTCAATCTCCAAAGTATGTCGAAAAACAACCAGGCCTGGCCGTTTTAGGTGAAAAAATTGGCCTAGCTTTTCAAGTACACGATGATATTTTAGACATTGAACAGCCAACCGAAGTGCTGGGCAAACCGCAAGGCAGTGATGAGGCTGCCAATGGTTTAACCTATCCAAAACAGCTGGGGCTAGAAGATGCCAAAGCATATCGAGATCAATTAATTAAGGAAGCTCTGGATGCTTTAAATGTAGACAGTTCTTTTTTACGCGACCTAATTCAATACTTAACAACCCGTCGTTATTAATTCAATCTTGTCTATGCGATAAAATCCATTCTGTTTATCCCCTTTCTCTCGAACGAATTTGATACAATATCGCTTTATTTCGTTTAGACAGTATTCATCATGGCACAACAATTTATCCTTAAAACTTTGCTTGATTTTGCATCGGCTCATAGCTTAAGAGGCTATCCAGGCGATTGTGCCAAATTACATGGCCACAACTGGAAAATCGAAATCGAAGTGATTGGTCATAAACTCAATGAAATTGGTATGTTGATTGACTTTAAAGAAATTAAACGTCATGCCAAAGCCGTCATTGATGAATTGGATCACAGCTTCTTGAACGACCACCCTCACTTCAAAGAGCTCAATCCAACAGCAGAACACATTGCCCAGTATATTTATCGCGAGATACAAAATCGTATCGGTTCCAACCAACTGAAAATGCATAGGTTAACCGTTTGGGAAAATGATCGAAACTGTGTTATCTATAGCGAATAACGACCTCTATTCGCTGCAATGCGAGGCTAAATGATCAGTTTTTCGACTATGGAGTGGTTAGTTATCAGCGGTCTGCTTGGACTGCTCATCGGCAGTTTTATCTCCATGCTCTCTTGGCGACTGCCCAACATGTTTTTTCAACAATGGTCTCCACAGCAACAACTCAAATCCCTGTCGTTTAGTCGCTCTGAATGCCCTAGCTGCCAAAAACCCTTAAAAGCCTATCAACTTATTCCAGTCTTCAGTTGGTTATTCAGTCGCGGTAAGTGCCAACAATGTGGTGCCCCAATTTCCATTCGTTACCCATTAATTGAAATAACCAGTACCCTTGTCACCGTCATTATTGCTTGGCAATTTGGTCAAAGCTTAAACGCCATTGCTTTTTGGGGCTTTGCTTGGCTATTATTGACCATCACCATCATTGATATTGAGCATCAATTGATCTTAGACAACCTCAGCTTGCCATTGTTGTGGATGGGGTTAGTCTTTAGCCTCAGTTCTGACATCACCACACCCAATCAAGCGATTCTCGGAGCGGCAATCGGCTATTTATTGCTATGGGTTCTATTTCAGAGCTTTAAAGTATTGACGGGCAAAGAAGGCATGGGGTATGGGGATTTCAAACTATTGGCCGCTTTGGGTGCTTGGTTTGGCGCAACGGCTTTACCACAGATTATTCTGGTGGCATCGGTCAGCAGTTTAATCGTTGGCGTGGGATTGAGTCTATTGAAATTGAGAAACCTAAACGACCCCATGCCGTTCGGGCCTTATTTAGCATTAGGAGGTGGGGTTAGTTTATTGTTTGGCACAGAGATTATTCAGCAACTATAAAGAGGCTTAGCTTCCCAGCTGTTGCTCAATGGCTTCACAAACTTTACTCATCTTGAGATGATTGCTTTCGGCAAAATTCATCACATACGCAAATAAAACGGGATTGGCTTCTTCCAAGGCCGTATCAATAATCAATGTTTTTTGCCCTTGATACAGCTCGGGGTACAACAAATCTGAATAAACCAACCGCTGAAAAGTGCCATAAGAGGCGTCAAGAGACGCAATTCGATCAATCCAATCGCTTGGTCGGAATTTTCTTCCATCTTCTGTATAACTTTCAATAATGTATCTGCAATGTTCCACTGAATAATCTTCCAAATAAGGTTCTATTCGATTGAATATTTATCTAGCGGCAAATTCTAGCATAACTCGCCTTATAAACCACCTTTACAATGGTTATATTTTAAGTTTTTATAATCGAGGCTATTTGTCAGGCAATTTTACCGCCTAGATAACTGAAAAAATGGCATAATATCGCTTTTTAATCTGCCAGCCCCAAACAACAGTATAGAGATGTAACATGACGACCTATCAAACGGATGACTTAAGAATTAAAAGCATTACCGAAGTGCGCGCGCCTCAAGCACTTCACGAACAATTCCCAATGTCTGAACAGGCCACTGAAACCGTTTATAACACTCGTCAACAGATCCACAATATTCTTAACGGGGAAGATGACCGGATTTTAGTGGTCATCGGCCCTTGCTCTATCCATGATCCCGATGCTGCCAAAGAATATGCGCAACGTTTAAAACAACAAATTGCACAGCATCAACAAGATCTACTGATTGTGATGCGAGTTTATTTTGAAAAGCCTCGTACCACTGTTGGCTGGAAAGGATTGATTAACGACCCGAATCTCAATGAATCTTTTGAGATTAACAAAGGGTTAGAAGTCGCCCGTGAACTGTTAGTCAATATCAACGACATGGGGGTACCCTGTGCCACCGAATTCTTGGATTTAATTTCCCCTCAGTACATTGCCGATTTGATCTCCTGGGGTGCCATTGGTGCCCGCACAACCGAAAGCCAAGGGCACCGTGAACTGGCTTCAGGCCTGTCCTGCCCCGTTGGTTTTAAAAACGGTACAGACGGTGGATTTAAAATAGCCGTAGATGCTATTCGCGCGGCCAACAATCCTCATATTTTTATGTCACTGACAAAAATGGGACATTCGGCTATCTTCTCAACCAGCGGCAACCCTGACTGTCACGTTATCTTACGTGGTGGCAACGATGGCCCTAACTATGATGAAGACAGTGTTCAAGATGCGGTATCACAGCTTGAAAAAGCCCAAGTTCAGTCAAGACTAATGATTGATTGCAGTCATGCCAATAGTAATAAACAACACCAGAAGCAGATTGAAGTATCAGCATCGGTTAAGGCGCAATTGGCAAAAGGGTCTGATCACATTATGGGGGTTATGGTTGAAAGTCACTTAGTCGGTGGTAGACAAGACCCTCAACCCAATCAACCATTGGTTTATGGTCAAAGCATCACCGATGCCTGCATCAATTGGGAAGACAGCATTGATGTTCTACAAACCCTAGCAGAAGGTGTGCAAGCACGCCGCGAAAAAAAGACTTAATCGCTGCGCGCTTAGGTTATCAAATCGACAGAGGCGATTCTCTGTCGAGAAATTAAAATCAGTCGCTAAAAATGCTCGAAGCCCAAACCCTTGTCAAGCGTAACTAGCTGCCCCCCCTTCTCGAGTAACAAACGTCCTTGATCCTTACTAATTTGACCAATTCGGGTTAAAGGCAAGGCCAACTCATCTGAAATCTGTACAACCAAATCAACCTTACTGCGCGGAACGGTAAAGCACAGTTCATAGTCATCACCGCAGCGGAACGGAAAGGCCCAATCTTTTATTTCTGCTAAGTATTGCTGCATCCCTTCTGAAATCGGAATATCAGTGGTTTCCACCACTGCCCCGACGGCAGAAACTTGCAGAATATGATTTAAATCCGCCAATAAGCCATCTGAAATATCAATGGCACTGGTGGCAACGCCCTGGAGTGCCCGACCCAAATCCAGTCTCGGCTGAGGACGGTTGAGTTTGATAACCGCTGAATTTTCAGCCAAGACGTTGCTGGAGTGCGTTGAGGATTGCAGCATTTTCAACCCCAGCCCCCCATCACCGATAGTCCCAGAAACATAGATATCATCTCCGGGTTGTGCCCCCCCTCGGGTAATCGCTTGACCTGTTTCAACCCAACCCTGCGCAGTAATGGTAATCGAAAGTTGATCCGCATGGGTGGTATCACCCCCAACCAAAGCAATATCGTATTGCGAAGCAAGGTCAGATAACCCCCGGCTAAAGGATTTTAACCAGGCCTGGCTATTTTGTGAGCCCAATAGTGACCTTGGCAAGGTCAATGCCAAAGAAAAAAAGGCCGGTACAGCTCCCATTGCCGCCAAGTCACTAAGATTGACTGCCAAGGCTTTCCAAGCGATATCGTAAGCTTCTGTTTCTCGAAGAAAATGCACCCCTTCAATCAACGTATCCGTCACCACCACCAACTGGGAACCCGGCTGACAAGACAGCACCGCGCCATCATCGCCAATGCCGATATCTAGAGGGGACTGCATCTGTTTTGACTTAGACAGCGGTTTAAAAAACTGATCAATCACATCAAATTCATGTGCCATGATTTTCCATCCTTTCTTGAATTGAGCCAACGATCTAACACAAGACACAACTCACAAAAAAGCCAGAGTAAACTCTGGCTCAAATAAATCAAACATTGCGATTGATTCGCGACTATGACTGAGGTTGGCCTTTTTCAAGCACTCTCAGATCCTGAGAAACCTTATCCAAAATGCCATTCACATATTTGTGACTGTCTTCCGCACCAAACCGTTTTGCTAATTCCACGGCTTCATTAATGACTACTCGATACGGAATTTCAATTTTATGCTGCAACTCCTGAACCGCCATGCGCAAAATGTTCTTTTCAATCGGATCAATCATGGTCACAGCCCGATCTAAGTACGGCTGATACAGGGCATCTAGGCTGTCAGCTTGCTGAATAACATCATTGACAATTTCTTGAAATAAAGCCGCATCAATTGCATCCAATCGTCCAGACTCTGAGAACTGTTTAATAAGGTCCAATACGTCAGAACGATTGACCTGCCATTGGTAAAGCGCCTGCAAAGCAACGCGTCGTGTCCGCGTTCTAATACTGACCGACACTTCTTCTTCGACAACTTCTTCACCTTCGCCAGGCTTAATATCTGGTAATTTCATTGAGCTTAATAGCCTTATAGTTGTTTTAAAACATTAACCGTTTCAATTGCGGCTAGAGTACATTCTTCACCCTTGTTTCCAGCTTTAGTGCCTGCTCGTTCAATGGCTTGTTCAATCGAATCCACGGTCAAAACACCAAAAGAAACTGGGACGCCTGAGCTTAATGCTACTTGGCCAATACCTTTAACACATTCTCCAGCAACATAATCAAAATGCGGCGTTCCGCCACGGATAACTGCCCCTAAAGCAACAACAGTGTCATATTTCCCAGAGGCTGCCATTTTTTGAACCACTACTGGAATTTCAAAAGCACCTGGCACCATTACTTGGTCGATATTGTCCATACTACCGCCATGACGCACGATAGTATCGATCGCGCCTTTCACCAAGCTATCAACAATAAAGCTGTTGAAACGTCCAACAACCAATCCAATTTTCATGCCTTCTGCCGTTAGGTGACCTTCAATAATGTTCATGTTTATGCCTCTTCTTTACTTATTTGTTTATCAACATTTTCAACAATTTCTAATCCAAAACCACTCAGCGCATTCATTGGCCAAGCGGAACCAATAACTTTGAGCTTGGTTAAACCTAGATCGGATAAAATCTGTGCGCCCAAACCATAGGTTTTAGTATCATCTTCACTATGGCTTTCTGGAGAATGAATACCCCTATCCTTAAGCTGGTACTGTTGAATTTTATCCAGTAATTCTGCACCTTCTTCGTGCTTACGCAAGATAACAATCACACCAGATTCGGCTTGCGCTATTTGCTTCATCGCCGCGCGGAGCGACCAACCGCATTCGCTCCGTTTCGAATCAAACAAATCACACAAGGTATCGAGCATATGCACCCGCACCAAAGTCGGTTTTTCAGGATCCAGTTTGCCATGCACTAATGCCATGTGCGCACGATGCTCTAGAATATCTTCATACCCCATCAAGCGGAACTGTCCGTATTCAGTCGGCAATTGACACTCAGAAACCCGCTCAATGGTCTTTTCATTTTTCAAACGATACTGAATTAAATCAGCCACCGTACCCAGTTTTAGGTCGTGTTCCTTGGCAAAAATTTCCAAGTCATCACGCCTTGCCATGGTGCCATCTTCATTCATAATCTCAACAATGACAGATGCAGGCTCCAACCCCGCTAAACGAGAAAGGTCGCAACCGGATTCGGTATGCCCTGCGCGTTCAAGCACTCCACCAGGCTTTGCCATAATCGGAAACACATGGCCCGGTGTCACAATATCAGACGGTTTGGCATCCGACCCAATCGCGGCCAAAATTGTCATCGCTCTATCTGCCGCCGAAATCCCGGTGGTGACGCCCTCTGCGGCTTCAATAGAAACGGTAAAGCTGGTTCCCAAAGAATCTTCATTATGCCGAGTCATCAATGGCAGGTGCAATTGCTGACAACGCTCCTTGGTCAAGGTCAAACAAATTAAACCACGACCATAACGCGCCATAAAGTTAATATGCTCTGGTGTAATCGCACTAGCAGGTATCATCAAATCCCCTTCGTTCTCACGATCTTCATCATCCATTAAGATAATCATCTTACCTCGACGATAATCTTCAATCAGCTCTTCGGTCGTATTTAGTTCCATAATGTATTCTCGTTTTCAATTCTATGTTAAGTGCATTTTACGACAGCTGTCGCCTGGATACTTTAATTCATTCGCTAGCCAAAACCATGCTCTGCCAGTTTTTCACGAGTAAGCGTCTCTTTTTCCGACTCATCCGACTCTTGAGTCAACATCCGCTCAATATACCGCGCTAATAAATCCACTTCTAAATTCACCTGAGTACCCACTTCAAAAGTTCGAATCGTGGTTTCTTGACGAGTGTGCGGCACAATATTGACGTCAAACAGCTCCCAATCGACATGATTGACCGTCAAGCTGATTCCATTAATGCAAATCGACCCTTTCGCAGCAATATAGCGGCTTAACGCTTTAGGTGCACGAATTTGATAACGCCAAGAGCGCGCATCTTGCTCAATTGCCACCACTTCACCGACCCCATCGACATGACCACTCACCAAGTGCCCCCCTAAACGATCTTGTAACCGTAAGGCTTTTTCCAAATTCACGGGGGCACCTAATTGCAAATTTCCAAGCGTGGTGACTTTTAAGGTTTCTGCCGAAACATCGGCCACATAAGCATCCGATTCCAACGCAATCGCCGTTAAGCAAACGCCATTACAGGCAATACTGTCACCAATTTTGACATCCTCAAGCGACATTTTTCCTACCTGAATGGTCATGCGATAATCGCCCTTAACCGGTTCGATTTTTTTGAGTTTACCTTCCGACTCGATAATTCCTGTAAACATAGCTTCCTCGTTGCGGTTTATTTTTTGGGCGTCAACTGTAGATAAATATCCGCGCCTAACATCTCGACCGACTGTAAATCCCATTGAATTTTATCAGCCATTTTGTCCAGCCCGGGTAAAAAACACAAAGGCCTTGCTGCATCACCCAAGAGAACTGGCGCGCTAAACAAATGAAACTCATCCACCAACTTTGCTTGAATCAACGCACCAGCAAGTCTTGCGCCGGCTTCCACCATTAACCGTTGTACCTGATAAGTTTGCCACAAAAGGGTTAAAACTGCCTTTAAATCTAACTGACCTGTTTGCTGCTCAACAACGCCATGTACGGCTACCCCCTTTTGCTGCAACTGTTCCAGTTTTTGTGGCTGTGATGTCAAAGTCGATTCGGCCGCCATGACCACCACTTGACCCGGTAAATCAATTAATTTTGCCGTCAGAGGAAGCTTTAAACGGGGATCCAAAACGACTCGAATCGGCTGAAAGGCTGCATCCCTGTGTAATTGTTGCACATCCATACTGGTCTGATCCAAGCGAACCGTCAAACTGGGATCATCGTGCAATACCGTACCAATACCCGTTAACATCGCATCCTGCTCTGCTCTAAGCCATTGCACTTTTTGACGAGATGCAGCTCCCGTAATCCACTGACTCTCCCCACTGGCCATCGCCGTGCGCCCATCTAAACTGCTTGCCATCTTCAGTTGCACCAATGGCCGTAGATGGCGCATGGCAAAGTTAAAGCCTTTATTCAGCACTTCAGCTTCAAAAACCAACAACCCAACGTCTACCTGAATGCCCGCATCCCGTAATCGTTGAATTCCCGAGCCAGCTACCTGTGGATTTGGGTCCTGCATGGCCACCACCACTCTTGCCACCGAAGCGTCAATCAGTGCATCAGCACAAGGCGGCGTCCGACCAAAATGACTGCAAGGCTCCAACGTGACATAAATGGTCGCACCCTTGACGGGTTCGGAAGCAGACGCCAAAGCGACTCTTTCCGCATGAGGTTCACCGGCTTTTTGATGCCAACCTTCGGCAATCACACGATCTTGCTGAGTGATCACACAACCAACAGCTGGATTGGGTCTTGCTGAAAATTGTCCCTGCTTAGCCAGGCTTAATGCCCGACGCATCATTTTTTCATCCCATTCCGAAAAGCCCATAGGCCTCCTTAAGCGAGTGTCCTGCTTTAATGCGATTTAGTCGCGGTAACCAGCTTTTCAATTTCTTCCCGAAAGGCGTTTACATCTTGAAATGACCGATAAACCGATGCAAAACGGACATATGCCACTTGATCAAGTTCTCGCAAGGCTTCCATCAGTAACTCGCCAATTCGTGAAGAGGGGACTTCTCGAACCCCTTCTGAGGTCAGTTGCTTTTCAATGCGGTTCACCACCTGCTCGATGGCATCACTTTCTACTGGGCGCTTTTCTAAAGCTTTAACCAAACCCCGTCGGATTTTGGATTCATCAAACCTTTCGCGATTGCCATCCGATTTAATGACTCTTGGCAAGCTTAACTCCACCGCTTCGTAGGTGGTAAAGCGCTCACCGCAACTCATACACTCCCGACGTCGGCGGACCTGCATGCCTTCCGTTGACAAGCGAGAGTCAATCACACGGGTATCCGGTGTACTACAAAAAGGACAATGCATTGAACTGCCTTAAGTTATTGATGAAACCTTAGCTTTAGCTTAACCGTACACTGGACGCTGGGCGCACAAGGTTTTCACTTTTTCACTGACTTCCGACACGACCGTTTCATCCCAAGACTCAGATGACTGATCACAACTGTCGATCACATCGCACATCCAGTTCGCTAACTCAATCGAATCCGCTTCAGTAAAACCACGTGTTGTTGAGGCTGCTGTACCGACACGGATACCACTGGTAACAAAAGGTGACATAGGGTCATTTGGTACCGAGTTTTTATTAATAGTAATGTGCGCTGCACCCAAAGCCGCATCCACTAATTTACCGGTTAGCCCTTGCTCAATAAAGCTCACCAAGAACAGATGATTTTTGGTGCCTTTGGAAACGACATCAAACCCGCGCTCCATAAACACTTTAGCCATCGCCTGCGCATTAACAACCACTTGTTTAGCATAGTCTTTAAAGGCTGGTTCCATCGCTTCTTTAAATGCAACGGCTTTCGCTGCAATAACGTGCATCAACGGACCACCCTGAGCGCCAGGGAAAATAGCCGAATTCAGTTTCTTTTCAATTTCAGGATTGGATTTCGCTAGAATCAAGCCGCTTCTTGGACCTCTTAGCGTTTTATGAGTGGTAGTAGTCACCACATCAGCAATTGGAACTGGATTAGGATAAATTCCTGCGGCAACCAGACCGGCCACATGCGCCATATCGACCATTAAATAAGCACCAACCGCGTCGGCAATTTCACGAAATCTTTGCCAGTCTACGACTTGAGAGTAGGCCGAAAAGCCAGCGATAATCATCTTAGGCTTATGTTCTTCAGCCAATCTGGCCACTTCTTCATAATCAATTTCACCGGTTTCGGCATTTAACCCATACTGTACCGCATGATATATTTTTCCAGAAAAACTGACATGCGAGCCGTGGGTTAAATGACCACCATGTGCTAAGCTCATGCCTAATACCGTATCGCCAGGTTGTAATAACGCCATATAAACAGGTGCATTGGCTTGAGAACCTGAATGCGGTTGTACATTGGCATAATCCGCTCCAAATAACGCTTTAGCGCGGTCAATGGCAAGCTGTTCAACCACATCAACATGTTCACAGCCACCGTAATAACGCTTGCCTGGATACCCTTCCGCATATTTATTCGTCAATACCGATCCCTGGGCTTCCATCACTCTAGGACTGGTGTAATTTTCGGAAGCAATCAATTCAATATGGTCTTCCTGACGTTGTGCCTCTGCATTCATGGCTTCTGCCAAAACGTCATCATAGCCAGCGATGGTCATATTCTTGTCAAACATGCTTTTAAGTCTCCAAACAAAAAAATTATGAAAAGCGAATTTTACCAATTATCAGCAACTTTCACCACTGTAAAGCCAGTTATATCGTCTAATTAATTACTAGCTAATCCAGGACTGGTCAAAATGAACGCCAGACAAACCGCCTAGCTTATCAAGCAAAGCTGAATTTAAACTGATTCTCTAAGGATAAAACTTTATTAAACGACACTTTTTCGGTAAAGTTATGTTTTTTACTGAACGACGTTTGTGTCGTCATAGCATTCTACAAACAAACCAAGCAAACAATTATTCGATTAGAGGTGAGCGCGTGGCACAATTTGTTTACACCATGAACCGTGTTGGAAAAGTGGTTCCCCCCAATAAATACATTTTAAAAGATATTTCATTGTCCTTTTTTCCTGGCGCTAAGATCGGCGTCCTCGGGTTGAATGGTGCAGGGAAATCGACCCTTTTAAAAATTATGGCGGGTATCGATCAAGACATTATTGGTGAAGCACGTCCACAACCAGGTATCAAAGTAGGATACCTACCGCAAGAACCCCAGCTTGATCCAGAATTGGATGTCAAAGGCAATATCGAGCTGGCGGTTAAAGAAATTAAAGATGCACTAGCGGATTTGGATGCCGTTTATGCTGCCTATGCAGAACCCGACGCTGACTTTGATGCCCTGGCTAAAAAGCAAGCTGAAATCGAAGACCTAATCCAAGCCAAAGATGGCCACAACTTAGAAAGAACTCTTGAAATCGCCGCTGATGCACTAAGACTCCCAGCTTGGGATGCGGATGTCACCAAACTTTCTGGCGGGGAGCGTCGTCGTGTTGCGCTGTGCAAATTACTCCTTGAAAAACCCGATATGCTGTTACTCGATGAGCCAACCAACCACTTGGATGCAGAATCCATCGCTTGGTTAGAGCGTTTCTTACTCGAATTCAGTGGTACCGTTGTGGCAATCACTCATGACCGTTACTTCTTAGACAATGCCGCCCAATGGATTCTTGAGTTAGATCGTGGCCAAGGAATTCCGTATGAAGGCAACTATTCTTCTTGGCTAGAACAAAAAGAAAAACGTCTAGAAATGGAGGCCAAGCAAGAAGACGCTCGCATGAAAACCATTCAACACGAATTAGAATGGGTGCGCTCTAATGCCAAAGGCCGTCATGCCAAATCTAAAGCACGTTTAGCGCGTTTTGAAGAGCTGAGCAGCCAAGAATCTCAAAAACGTAATGAAACCAAAGAAATCTTTATCCCAGTTGCAGAACGCCTCGGCGATAAAGTGGTGGAAGTGTCTCATCTCAATAAGAGCTTTGATGACCGGCTACTCATTGACGATCTAAACTTTAGCCTTCCACCAGGCGGCATTGTGGGCATTATCGGCCCGAATGGTGCGGGTAAATCCACGCTGTTTAAAATGCTGACGGGCCATGAACAACCGGATTCCGGCAACATTGAATTTGGTGAAACAGTACAGCTGTCGTATGTCGATCAATCTCGAGACGCACTTGATGACAATAAAACCGTTTATGAGGAAATTTCTGGCGGCGATGATATTTTTATGGTCGGCAATATTGAAATCAATGCACGAGCTTATTGTGGTCGCTTCAACTTTAAAGGCAATGACCAACAGAAATACATCAGTCAATTATCAGGTGGTGAGCGCAATCGTGTTCACCTAGCCAAAACGCTACGTAGTGGCGGCAACCTACTATTACTTGATGAACCAACCAACGACTTGGATGTCGAAACCTTACGAGCTTTAGAAGAAGCCCTCTTGGATTTTGCCGGCTGCGCAGTGGTTATTTCCCATGACCGCTGGTTCCTAGACCGTATCGCCACCCACATGCTCGCCTTTGAAGGGGATTCGCATGTTGAATGGTTCGAAGGCAATTTTTCTGACTACGAAGAAGACCTTAAACGCCGTAAAGGGGCTGATGCCGCACAGCCTCACCGCATTAAATATAAACCCGTAATGAAACACTAATTTTTGTTCTAACCCTAACTAGCAAAAGGAAAAATCGCATGGCAGCACAATATGACAAAATGCACTCCCATATCGAAGCCATTGCCAATGCAATGCCCGATCCCATTTTTGTCATGGGTCAGGATGGAACCTATTTGGATGTCATTGGTGGACAGGAACGAACGCTTTATGCCGACGGACACGCACTGATCGGAAAAAATTATTTTGATGTATTACCCGAAAAGATGGCAGAACGCTTCTTAAAAGTGGTGAGAAAAGCCATCCAATCACAACATCTTCAAGAAATTGAGTACCAATTAGCGGATACCGAAGTCCAAGGAATAGAGCCATTGTCAACTACCGAAGGACAATGGTACGAAGCCCGAGTGTACACCCTGAATGAAGACGCCTATGATCAACCTGCTGCAATTTGGCTAGCGATTAACATTACCAGTCGTAAGCACATGGAAGAGCAAATTGAAAAGCTCTCCGCGCATGACCCTTTAACCGACCTCTATAATCGCGACTATTTTATGGGTATTGTTGATGAAGAGGTTAATAAGGCAAGACTGAATAAAAGACCGCTTTCATTAGCTAAAATCAATTTAGATTGCTTTAAACGAATTACCGATGCTTACGGCCATGAAATGGGTGACAAGGCCATCCTGACTGCGGCTAATGCCATTAGCAAAGTGGTCAAAGACTTAGGCTATATTGGTCGAATGAGTTGTGATCAATTTATGCTGGTGTTACCTGAAATTAAGGCAGTTGATGCATTTCGAATTACAAAATTGGCGCAAGAAACCATTGCCGCCCAAACCATTCACCTAGAAGCGGGCGAAACCACTTGCTTAACCAGTCATGCAGGCGTAACAGAAATTCGCGCTGAAACTGAAGACAGTCAAACCCTTCTCAAACGCGCTAATAAAGCCATCAAATCACTTGACGGCACCCGTGAAAGAACCAAAATCATGTAACCGCAAAAGCGGTTACTGTGTTTAAATTGATTTGAACGCTTTTTGAATGGCACGGTGTTTTTTCCACCCCACCCACAGAGCGTAAAAGATTCCGCCCACAATAACGACGTAGCCTAATACCAGCATCGTCGATGAAAAAGCGTTTTCCCGCAATAATGACGGCAACATCAAAACAACGCCTAAAATTAAAGCCAACGAACTGGTTTTAAACACCATTCTCCAAATCGTTCGGTACAACAAAGATTGGTGTTCTGTTGATCCAATATCCATGATTGTTTTTCCTTTATGAGCTGATCACGCGCAAAACAAAGATGCATTTTAAACAAAAACCTAGTAAATTGGTAGGATATTTTTTAACGGACGCGGCTTTATGTCAAAAAAACACCTGATACAAGATTACACCCAGCTTCCAGCGGATTTTTACAGCAACCAACAGCCAGAGCCTCAAACCAATGCACAACTGGTTATTCAAAATGAGGCACTGCTTTCTCAACTGAATTGCACACTGAATGCCACCGAACTCTTAGATTTAACCTCGGGCCAGCTCCAGCAGGTCGACTGCCAACCGCTTGCTCAAAAATATGTGGGACATCAATTTGGCTACTATAATCCCGACTTAGGTGATGGCCGAGGACTATTATTAGGGCAATGGATTGATCAAAAGAACCAGGCCTGGGACTTTCACCTAAAAGGTGCGGGGCGCACCCCCTACTCCAGACAAGGAGACGGGCGCGCGGTATTGCGTTCATGCATACGCGAATTTTTAGCTTCCGAAGCCCTCTATGGATTAGGAATTCCGACAACACGCGCCCTATCCATCGCTACCAGCCCAGAAAGCGTTAAACGAGAAACGCGAGAACCGCGTGCCAGCTTAATTCGGGTGACCCCCAGTCATATTCGTTTTGGTCACTTTCAATGGGCTGTAAATCAAGGGAAGAATCATTTTCAAGCGCTGGTTACATTCGTAATTCAAAAACACTTTCCACAATGGTAAACGCACCCATTTCAGCAGCAGGCCTGGTTAATTTTTGACCAGGCCTGCCAAAATACCGCCAAGCTGTTAGCGCAATGGAAAGCTTTTGGTTTTAATCATGGTGTCATGAATACCGACAATATGTCGATACTGGGAGAAACATTTGATTTTGGCCCTTATGCATTTTTGGATGATTATCAAGCCGATTTCATCTGCAACCACTCTGACTATGAAGGCCGATACGGTTATAACCAGCAAGCCAATATTGGACTATGGAATTGCAAAATATTAGCCTCGGCCTTTGCCAATTGGGTAGATAACAGCCAATTAGAACAGTCATTACAAGCGTTTGTTGACCAGTATCATCAACACTATCAACAACAGATGCTCCATAGATTGGGGCTGGACAGCACCCAACCAGCAGATATGACATTGATTATCGAATTATTGGAAAGACTCAATCGCTATGCGATCGACTATTCATTATTTTTTAGACGGTTGGCGCTTTGGCAAACGGATTCAGAATCAACTTTTTTAGAATTGTTACCGGAACCCGACGCTTTCTCTGACTGGCTAACTAACTTAGAAAAACGGATAAAACAAGAACAAATCACAGATTCGGTTTGGCGTGAACGAATGGAACAGCGTAATCCCAGCGTGATGTTAAGAAACTATATTGCACAAGACATTATTAACGCCGCGGAACAAGGCGACACTCAACCATTACATACTTGGCTTAAGGCGCTGCAATCCCCCTTTGATGCGCATTCTGCACTGAGTGAGTACCAACAACCTCCACTAGCAAATCAAAAAGGGTTTCAACTCAGTTGCTCAAGCTAGTCGACAAGACCCTCTTTGTCCTGAAAAGTTCCGTAAATCACCAACGAATGGGCTGACAGGTCATACCCTTTCTCCTTGGCGATTTCGATTATGCGTTGTTCAATCACTGGATCCACAAATTCTTTGACTCGACCGGTCTTAATGCAAACTAAATGATCGTGATTATCGCCCGTGTCCAATTCAAAAACGGAAATGTTATTTTCAAAGTTTAAACGGCGTACAATTCCGGCTTGCTCAAACTGGGTTAATACCCGATAAACGGTGGCTAAGCCAACATCTTCACCTTGTTCAATCAAAATTTTATAAACATCTTCCGCTGTTAAATGGTGGTCGTCACCCTTTTGCTCTAAAATTTCTAATATTTTTAAACGAGGCAAGGTAACCTTTAAACCCACTTTCTTTAACTCTGCACTACTCATCGAATTTAAGATTCCTTATTTAAATTTTTTGAGTCTGTATAATAAACGAAAAATTGATTTAAAATATAAAGATTCTATGACAAACCCTATGAAAACAGCCTTCTTAACTCTATCGATCTTTTTAGTTTCAACCCTATCAGCTTGCACCTTTTTCAAACCCTATAAACCCACACTAACGCAAGGCACAGTGGTCAAGCCTGACGTACTTCAAGCGCTGCAACCCGGGTTAATGGCTGACCAAGTAGTTGAACTACTTGGGCCTCCGCTTGGACAAGACCCCTTCAATAAAAATCACTGGGAATATGTGTTCTATACCACCGATCCAGAATTTCAGCCAAATGCGATTAAACACCTGGTTCTTAACTTTGATGACGAACAATATTTGATAGACTGGAAACAAGTTAAGTCCACCGTCAACATTAAGCGCTAGTCGTTTTCAACTTGTCCGCTTAAGCCTAGAACGGCTAAAATTCAACCAGGCCTGGTTGAATTTTGCTGTTTTCAAGGATTTCGGGCAAGCACTTGCACCACACCACTCAGACCAGAGTGATATTGTCCTTCTTCAACCTGACGCTCAATTTCATGAGCAATTTCGAAATTGAGTCCAGTTAATTCTTGTTGTAAAAGTTCCAATGACATTAACAATTCTGCCTGATGGGGCGGTGGTCCACCAATGCCAGGTAAATTCAAGTGTTGCGGTGAATAGGCTTCTAGAATAAACTCGCCTGATGGCTTGAGTGCCGCCTGTACTTGATGGTGAACTTTTTCCCTGATTGCTGGCGGCAAATGGGCAGCAATACTGACAATGGCATCCCATTGATGCTGACCTAAATCAAATTCTGCTAAATCCGCCACCACTGTATGAATGGTCACTCCTTTTTCAGTAGCTAATTGTTCAGCTCTTTGCAACCCAACTTTAGACTGATCAACCGCAGTCACCTCGTGCCCTTGTTGAGCGAGATAAACCGCATTACGCCCTTGCCCTTCCGCCAGGCACAGTATTTTGCTCTTTGCCGGAATGGCATCTAAACATGCCACCAAAAAATCATTTGGTTTCTGGCCATAAGCAAATTCTGGCTCACTATAACGTTGATCCCACATACGGTTATTCATCCCCCATAAACGGATAATCGGTATAGCCTTTTGCACCACCACTATAAAAAGTATCAGGGTCAGGCCGGTTCAATTCTGCACCTGCTGCCAAACGTTCAGGTAAATCTGGGTTGGCCAAGTAGCTAACACCGAATGCGACCGTTGCTAAAGCACCTTTTGCAATTTCTGCTTCCGCTTCTGCAGCGTCATAGCCCATATTCCCCATCAAATTACCTTGATAAACCTGTTGTGCCACCCCAAGCACATCCGCTTTTTGGACGCCAAAGAAATCCCCTCGCATCACATGCAAATATGCCAAATTGTAATCATTCAATCTCTGACATAACCACTGGGTTAGCGCGACCGGATCGCTATCAACCATACTGTTATAACTGTTCAACGGAGAAAGCCGCAAGCCGACACGATCTGATCCCCATACCTCACAAACGGCGTCCAATACTTCTAGTAGCAAACGCGCGCGATTTTCGATAGAACCACCATATTGATCGGTGCGATGATTGCTGCCATCACGTAAAAACTGATCTAATAAATAACCGTTCGCGCCATGGACTTCAACACCATCAAACCCCGCTAATTGAGCATTGATTGCAGCCTGCTTAAAGCCTTTAATAATCTCTGGAATTTCCTCTAAACCGAGCGCCCGTGGCACGGTGTAGGGTAACTTACCTTCTGGGGTATGCACTTCATCTTCAATCGCCAATGCACTGGCTGAAACCGGTACCTTGCCATTGTTTAAAGCGGGGTGACAGGCTCGTCCACCATGCCAGATCTGTAACACGATGCGTCCACCCTTAGCATGAACGGCATCGGTTACCGCTTTCCAACCCGCAATTTGCGCTTCGGAATAAATGCCCGGCTCCTTCCAAAAAGCACTACATCCAGCCATTGCCATAGTTGCTTCTGCGATTAATAAGCCACCACTAGCACGTTGAGCATAGTGTTCCGCCATTAACTCCGTAGGAATATGGTCAACTTCTGTCCGAGCACGCGTTAACGGCGCCATGACAATACGGTTTGGAAGCGCTAAAGCACCTAATTGAATTGGGGTAAATAAATGGGGGTATGAATTTTTCATAATTTCGCTCTATTGATATGGGTTGAAGAGATAACAAACAAGTGAAGCCATCTTAACAATGCAACGCCTACCCGTACAGCCGCCATTTTGGAAAAGCCTATTGCCGTTTGCGCAATGATAGCCCTTGATTAAAGTTCACTATAAAAGGGTAAAAAGCTCTTGTTCATCAAAACGAGACTTTGGCAATTGTGCATTAAAATCGTCCTCGGCATGAAAGCCGAGTGCCACCACTGCCACAGCGGCTAACCCTTGTTCAGATAAGTCAAACTCCTGATTCAGAACTTCCAAATCAACGCCCTCGATCGGTACCGCATCAACACCAATCAATCCAGCGCCCAGCAACAAATTACCGATATTCAGATACACTTGCTTTTGCGTCCAACAAGCGACATCATCCCATTCTTTTCGGTGTAAATCTGTATAAAAACCGCGGATTTTCAACGCCATCGCTTTGGCTTCTGATTGAGGGAAACGACCATCCTGGTCCTCCTGATCCGTTACCTTTTGCAAATAGGCATCCGAAATATCGGTCTTAGCGCAAAATAAAACCACATGTGAAGCATCCAGGATTTTAGGCTGGTTAGATGCGTAAGCACCTTCCGCACCTTTTGCAATGCGTGCTTTACCGGCTTCAGAATCGGCAATCACAAAATGCCAAGGTTGAGAGTTAATGGACGACGGACTTAATCTCAACAGCGATTTAACCTGTTTAAATTGTTCATCCGTTAAACGTTGATTTGCATCAAACTTTTTGGTGGCATAACGACGCTTTAAAATAGTCTCTAAATTCATACAATACATCTCATTTAAATTGAAAAACGGCCAGGACTGGCCATTTAGAACATTCGTTTAAGAAACCGTTTTGTAGGTTTCAACCAGCCGAATATACAACTGCTCTGCAGAAAATTCCGTGAGGGTGTCAATAATTTCAAACATCACCATATTATCTTCTTTGCCATTCCAGACCTTAAGATAGGTACCCTCTTTATAGCCGTGATCCTGCCGAAATTTATTTAACACATTCTTTGCCATATAAATCTGATACAGCTGTTCAAAGCCCAGGTCAACAACCTGACAGCTATGGAAAAATGCCTCCGCCAAAGTCGCTAGATATTCTTCGGTCACATCCTCATTTTGCAAGGCGATCGCCATCATCATCTCATGAATGCGAACTTGACCCTGAATCGATAAATGATCCAAGTCATACTCATCCGTATCGGTGCTATCAGCTAAGGCTTTATTGAGCAATTCAACTGCCTTATCCAGTTCGAAATACTCTAATGCTAAGCTCAATAGAAAGTGCCAAATATCCACCAACTCAACACGAGCATTTTCGATATCAACTTGCGCATCCACGCTTTTCCAGTGTTTCCACGGGTAGCTATCAACCAACTCCGCCGCTTCCATAACAATGCAACGACGCCAGTCAATCTCTTTGCCTAAATGGGTCATCCCTGATCGCCAATCTGCGCCATTGGTCATTTCATTTAAACCATTTTGCAGGGTCAGCATTTCTTGGATGGCAGCCTTGTGTTGCATTTGAACCTCTTAAAGTCATTATCTATAAAATTGTAATTTCGGAAAATATTAGCATAAAAATCGTTCAAAACCACCAGGTCTGACAGCTTTAGACGTCACTATTGTATTTGCGGTCGTTCTCTTTCAGCAAATACGTCTCAAAACCAAATACTTTGCCCGCCCAAATAAACATGAGCCACACCATCAAACCAAATGCTAAATAGCCAAAATAGCCTTCTAATGGCATTTCAGAGAAAAGGTGTATGACGTTAACATAGGGCACGTCATACACCCAATAGTTTGGATTAGCAATCGGGTCTGTTGGGTGTGCGCTACCAAAATTCCACATTTCCCAGAAGAAGCCATTGAATAAAGACGACAAGGCAATCAATATCATCGGGCTCCAATTGCCTTTTGCCAGCTCACTCAACGGAGAAGGAATCTTCATAACAACCAACACCCCAGCGAAAACCATCATTGTGCCAATCCAAAGCGCCCAAAAGAATGGATAAGGATAAAAGACCATAATGACCATCAGCGCCAAGCCAATGGCCAATAACGGGTATCCTGGTAATATGATTTTAGGGCCCGCCGAATATTTAACAGCCAGTTTTGGGAAAGTATGCAATAAGGTGTACCACTCAAATACTGCCGGCCAAACAGTGGTATAGGCAACCAAAAACAAAATCACCACTTCTACCTGAGACAATGCCGGAATCAATACGGAATTTGGGTAATACCAGTTACCCAATGC
>NZ_PKGB01000008.1 GCF_002848135.1 Hydrogenovibrio sp. SC-1 | reverse complement strand
CCTTTTTTTTATGAGCTATTACTGCTAAACTACTATTAGATATTTATAGGTGGTTGATTATTATGATAAATTCAATCAGTGTTTCTTCTACATATGGTTATGGCAGTCAGCTTTCTACACTTGCGCAGAAAAGTAATGAGTTGTCTACGAGTCAGTCTCGATATATAGATGTCCCTGCGAGTGTGGGCGGAAATAGGATCGCACCCGTTAATACTACCGGGAAATCTGAGAATGCTGATCGAGTTGATGGCCAGTCAAATTCTACCCAACCTTCTAGTTCTACCACTGATCCTCAGCGTGATTTTGAAACGGTTATTCGTCAATTAAAAGCCAGAGATATAGAAGTTAAAATCCATGAACAAGCGCATTTAGCTGCTGGTGGGCAATATGTGTCTGGAGGGGCAAGCTATGTGTATCAGGTGGGGCCAGATGGGCGTCGTTATGCAGTTGGCGGTGAAGTTAGTATTGATACCAGCCCTGTTTCAGGTGATCCTGAAGCAACGTTAGTGAAAGCACAACAAGTTCAAGCAGCTGCATTGGCACCATCAGAGCCCTCTTCCCAAGACTATAAAGTCGCTCAGGCCGCAGCCAGTATGGCAGCGCAAGCAAGATCCGAACTATCCTCTACGAAAATGGCTGGTAACCAAAGTTCTGATGAAAAAACCAGTCAATCAACTGAATCTGGTCAGCAACAGTCTAATCCAAATTCGGTTAATCAAATTACTTCCAATAATTCCGATATTAATTTGCTAAATGCAGACCGTACTCAATTTGAAGTGCGTATGTTAGCTGGTTAGACCTAAACGAATTAAACTGGGCAAAATGTATTTTGCATAGCTTCAAGTAAATTTAGAATTTGCGGATCTCTCACTTTACACAAAATCCTACTTCCATCCCTTCTTGAGACGATAATTTCTTTTTCTCTCAAAATATCAATGTGCTGTGAAATATTACTTTGAGTTGTTCCGACACGTGAGACGATGTCCATCACTGGCAGTTCATTATCGCCTAGTACACACAAAATCTTTAGTCTAAGAGGGTGCCCCATTGCCTTAAGAGCTTTGGATGCTTTCTCAATATTTTCTTCTTTAATCGTTAGCGGGTTAACTTCATTCATTGTGAATTCACCAAGTAAAATAAATATATTATCAATTGTTTAAATACTAATGCTAATTCTAATTAAATACTTCCCTAATGTCACTTAAAGTTAAATTATAATGTGCGTTATTCAGTTTAAAATGAAAAATTAGCCATGGAGTGGTCTGTGAAGTTAACTTGGGCAAAGAAAAGTATTTGGATGACATTTGGCGCTTTATTTGGCGCGATGATCGTTGTAGGAACGAATGTATTAGCTGAAGAAACAGAGAAGGTGCCAGCGCTCCAGAAGCAAATATCGCTTCCACTTGAAGAGCTTCAAGCATTTGTTGAGGTGTTTAACCGAATTTCAACTGATTATGTAGAAGAAGTTGAAGACAAAGATTTACTTGAGGGTGCCATTAGCGGCATGTTATCTAGCCTGGATCCGCATTCTGCTTATTTGCCACCCAAGAACTATAAGAAAATGGAAGAGCATACCACGGGTGAGTTTGGTGGATTGGGTATGGAAGTGGGTATGGAAGATGGATTTGTAAAAGTCATATCGCCAATTGATGATACGCCGGCCATGAAAGCAGGTATTCAGGCAGGTGATTTGATTATTAAATTGGATGATCATCCGGTCAAAGGAAAAAGCCTATCTGATGCCGTTAAACTAATGCGAGGGAAGCCTGGCACTGAAATTAAGTTGACCCTGATACGTGAAGGCGAAGAAAAACCATTGGTTAAGACTCTAGTAAGAGCCATTATCAAAGTTAATAGTGTAAAAGGGAAACTATTAAAAGAAGGAATGGGCTATGTTCGAATCAGTCAGTTTCAATTACGGACAGGTGAAGATTTAGTCTCGACCATTGAAAAAATTGAGACCGAAAACAAGGGACCTTTAAATGGTTTGGTATTGGATTTACGAAACAATCCAGGTGGCGTTCTAAGGGCTGCTGTTCAGGTCACAGATGCATTTTTAAATGAAGGTATGATTGTTTACACTAAAGGACGTGTTAAGAATGCGGAAATGCGTTTTGAAGCTGAAGCAGGCGACGTTTTAGATGGCAAACCAATAGTTGTCTTAATCAACGAGGGTTCTGCTTCTGCTTCTGAAATCGTGTCAGGTGCCTTGCAAGATCAGCAACGTGCGTTAATTCTAGGTCGGAATAGTTTTGGTAAAGGATCCGTTCAGACGCTATTACCCCTCAATAATGGTGGTGCTATTAAGGTTACAACGGCACGATATTACACGCCGTCGGGTCGATCTATTCAGGCGGAAGGTATTATCCCTGATATCAAAATAGACCAAGTTAAAATTGAAAAGCTTAAAATTGAAGAGTTTGAGCGTATAAAAGAAAAAGATCTGACCGGCCATTTAGACGGTAAGGATGATGTTGAACAGCAAAAAGCGAAGAAACGGATTATCGATGAAGAGCTTGATGCGATTTTGGCCAAGGATTATGAATTAAATGAAGCGCTCAATGTCTTAAAGGGTATGTATTTTAGCCAAAAATTACAGGCGAAAAAATGAGTCGTAAGCGTGTTTTAATTCCTCTCGCACAAGGCTGTGAAGAAATTGAAGCGGTCACGTTAATTGACCTAATGGTGCGTGCCGGCATTGAAGTGGTCACAGCCAGTTTAGATGAAGAGCAAACCATTACTGCCAGCCGGGGTGTGCAGCTAGTTGCACAAACGACCTTGGCAGATGTTAAAGATCTTCATTTTGACTTAATAGCGCTACCTGGTGGTATGCCTGGTGCTGATCATTTGAATCAATCATCCCTATTGCATACCCTACTTCACAGGACGCTTGCTTCAGGTCAATATGTCGCTGCCATCTGTGCGGCACCCAAAGTCCTTGTGTCGGCAGGTCTGCTGGATGGTAAGCAGGCAACCAGCTTTCCAGGCTTTATTGACCAGCACCCAGCGCCTAATATGACCTATCTTAACGATGCTGTTGTGATTGATGGTCAAATTATCACGTCCAGGGGGCCTGGAACGGCGATGACTTTGGCTCTGTCTTTGATTGAGTTGTTGATGGGGAAAGCAGTCAAGCAGCAAGTTGAATCCAGTTTACAGATTCCTTAATTAAGATGTTGTTTCAGAATTTGCTTCAGTTTGTCAGCAAGCTGTTTGGCTTGTGCTTCCGATAACTGAACGTCAGTATTTTTAGTTCTTGATTGATTTGATAAGCTTTCTAATAACTTAATCAGCGCTTCCTTTTGTTGATTTGGATCTGTCGAGTTCGGGTCTGTCATCACTTCTTCCAATGTATTTTTGCCAAGTCTGGCAAAGTGGGGACGCTAAAATGCATTGAGTTTTTGATAACGATCTATTAAACTCGAATCATGAAATTTTCACAACGACTATTTTTATTGCTTTTCTTACTCAGCTTTTTGCATAGTAGCTTTGCGCAAGCAGGTGTTTCTATGAACCTACCAGTTGAGTCGCCGTCACCAGAAATGCATAAAGAGACCATGTCTCATCAGCATCATTCAAAGCATGATTGCTGTGATGAATCCACTGAAAATATGGCCGTTCATATTTGCCAGTTTTGTGGAGATGACTGTCAATGCCTGAATGATTGTCATGTTTCGAGCGCCAGTATCGTTCTGATTGGCACTAACATTCAACATCACCCCTTCCAGCCTGAAAGACTTATTCAACTGACAGACTCACCATTGTTTTCGGTTGATGGTTCCCTTGAAAAACGCCCACCTAGGTTCGCCTAATTTTATTTCAGAAATGTTGTAGACAAATTTATTTTGTCGCTTTTTAAATAAAATTTGGAGTTTAGTTATGAACAACCCTCATATTGGATTGTTGGTCTTGTGGGTGAGTTGCTTAGTGTTTCCCGTCAGTGTATCTGCTGAAAAAACCTTGCAGATGAATGCCGATGAGCACAGGATGCATCATTCTTCCGGTCCTGACATCGAAGCGTCCTCACCGGTATCTATAGGTGATAAATCGTCATTTCAATTTGTTTGTCCAATGCACCCTCAGATCATTCGCGATCACGAAGGTACCTGCCCGATTTGCGGTATGAAACTGGTTCAACAGGCTTTTGAATCAGGCTCAGAATCCAGTCAAACGATCAAAATACCCGAACATGCGATGCCAAATATGGCTAAGGGGTTGCAACAAGGATTTGCTATTCGAACAGCCAAGGCACAGAAAGTGACTTTATGGAAGTATATGCCAACCTTTGGCAAAGTCACTGCAGATGAAACCAAGGTCATTCATGTTCACCCGAGAGCATCGGGTTGGATTAGTGATTTAACGGTTCGTACGAATGGCGATGCAATCCAAAAGGGCGAACTACTTTATCGACTCTATTCCCCTGAAATTGTGGCGGCTCAGCAAGATTATTTACAAATATTGCAAAACCGCAAACGCCATGGTGAAAAAGGGCAAACATTGCTCCATTCCGCGCAAACTCGTCTACAGCTGCTGGGGGTTGCCCCAAAAACACTAGAACAGCTATCAAAAACCCAAAAGTTGATCTACAAGGTGCCAGTGTATGCTTCGCAAACGGGCGTCGTGAGTCAATTGAGTATTCAATCGGGTATGTTCGTTCAACCGAAAACCGAGTTAATGAGCTTAACCGATTTATCAACGGTTTGGATTGAAGCAGAGGTTTTACCCTTGCAACAACAGTGGGTTAAACCCAACCTCACCACCGAAATCCGTTTTCAAGCTTACCCTGGGCAATATTGGGAAAGTCAGATTGATTATATTGAACCGGTCACTGATGCGACGACCAAGGCCTTGAAGGTTAGAATGACGCTGCCAAATAAAGCACTGGCATTCAAACCCAATATGCTGGCGGATGTGATTATCTATGGCGGCCCTAAACATAATGCGCTTGCGCTTCCTATGGAAGCGATTATTGATGATGGTGAAACCCGGCGTTTAGTGGTGCAGTCTGCGCCTGGACAGTTTGAGGTCAAGACCGTCACAACCGGGATGCAAACTCAAGGATTGGTTGAAATCTTATCCGGGATAGAAGAAGGCGACTCCATCGTAATTTCTGGACAGTTCCTTATTGATTCTGAAAGCCAAATACAGGCAAATCTGAATCGGTTTAAAGGACAAGCTGCTCCTATGTCGCGCCATGCACACCATTAAAGGAGGTGGTAGATGATTAATTCAATTATTAAAGCCTCCATCGACAATCGGGTTCTGGTGTTGTTAATCAGTTTGATGATTGCCCTATGGGGTTGGCGGGCGGTTCAAAATACGCCGCTTGATGCCATTCCCGACTTGTCTGATGTGCAGGTGATTGTTAAAACCCCTTTTGCGGGGCAGAGTCCACAGCTGGTCGAAGATCAGGTCACTTATCCCATTTCAAGCTTAATGATGTCGGTGCCGAAAGCCAAGACGGTAAGGGGCTATTCCTTTTTTGGAGATTCCTACGTTTATGTTTTATTCGACGAAGGAACCGACCCTTACTGGGCCAGATCTCGAGTGCTGGAATATCTCAATCAAGTGAAAGCACAATTGCCCGATACGGTTCAGCCCAGTTTGGGACCGGATGCGTCGGGCGTTGGTTGGGTTTACCAATATGCACTCATTGATCGATCACATCAATTGGATTTGGCACAACTTCGCAGTTTACAGGATTGGTTTTTAAAGTATGAATTACAGGCCGTCCCAGGGGTGTCTGAGGTTGCAGCAATTGGCGGCATGATTAAGCAATATCAAGTGGTGGTCAATCCAAACCTACTCAGAGGATATGGGCTTACATTATCGTCGGTTCAGCAAGCCATTCAACAAAGCTCAGTCGAGATGGGCGCTTCCGTGATCGAAATGGGCGAAGCCGAATATATGGTTGGTGTCAAAGGCTATGTCACCCAAATTGAAGACCTAGAAAACACACCTGTCGGTCGCCATTCTCAAAGCAATACGCCAGTGTTATTAAAAGAGATTGCACGGGTACAATTGGGATCCGAACCTAGGCGAGGACTGGCTGAGCTGAATGGTCAGGGCGAAGTGGTCGGCGGCATTGTGGTGATGCGCTCTGGCGAAAATGCTCAAAAGGTGATAGACGCCGTTAAGCAAAAAATAGCTCAAATTCAACCAGGCCTGCCACAGGGCGTGGAATTGGTTGAAGTCTATAATCGTTCTGAACTCATCGAAAAATCGGTACAAACCTTATCGGATAAATTGCTCGAAGAAATGCTGGTGGTCATACTGGTGTCTATCCTATTTCTATGGCATTTGCGGTCAGCATGGGTCGCCATGATTTCGCTACCGCTTGGCGTTCTAGGAGCCTTTTTAATTATGGAACAAATGGGCGTGACCGCAAACATTATGAGTTTGGGGGGCATTGCGATTGCGATTGGTACCATGGTGGACGCCGCTATTGTCATGATTGAAAATGTGCATAAAAAACTAGAACACTATCGACGCCAAATGGGCGAAACCGTAACCGGTCATGCCCATTGGCAATTGATTCTACAAGCCTGCCAAGAAGTCGGAAAGCCACTGTTTCTATCGCTATTAATTATTGCGCTCAGTTTTATGCCGATTTTTGCATTGCAAGAACAAGCGGGTCGACTGTTTACCCCTTTGGCCTTAACCAAAACACTGGCAATGGCCGTTGCTGCTGGATTTGCCATTACCCTAGTACCCGTATTAATGGGATATTTTATTCGTGGAAAACTCCCCAGTGAAACCAAGAATCCATTGAATCGAACCTTGATTTGGCTCTATCAACCCGTCATTAAAGCGACCTTAGCCTTTCCAAAATCGATTCTGGCCATTGCTATCTTGGCATTAACAACGCTGTTCTATCCTTGGCAAAATATGGGCTCAGAATTTATGCCGCAATTGGATGAGGGGGATTTGTTGTATATGCCTACCACACTGCCGGGGGTTTCAATTGGTGTCGCTCAATCCTTGTTACAAGAAACCGACCGGATTATTAAAACCTTTCCAGAAGTGAAAACCGTTTTTGGCAAAATTGGACGTGCGGATACCGCAACCGATCCGGCCCCCTTAACGATGTTGGAATCCACTATTCAATTGAAGGATAAATCTGAATGGCGTCCGGGAATGACTCTGCAGAAGCTGATTTCCGAACTGGATCAAGCGGTGCAAATCCCCGGGTTAACCAATGCTTGGGTGCAACCCATCAAAACTCGGATTGATATGCTTTCGACTGGCATTAAAACCCCGATTGGCATTAAGATTTCGGCGGACAACTTGCAAGATATTCAAACGGTAGGCGGCTTATTAGAAGGCGCACTACAATCTTTGCCCGGCACGCTATCGGTTTTCTCTGACCGTTCTGAGGGCGGTCGATATATCGATATTCTGCCAAATCGAACGGCCGCCGCGCGCTATGAACTGTCAATGGCACAGTTGACCAATATGATCAGTGTGGCCGTGGGTGGAAAATCTTTGCAGACCACGTTAGAAGGACGTGAACGGTATCGCATGAATTTACGCTATCCTCAGTCTTGGCGTAACTCGGTTGAAGCCTTGCAACAACTTCCCATCGTCACGTCATCAGGCGCGCATATTCAATTGGGAATGGTGGCCGATATTCAGTTACGTAAAGGGCCTGCTGTCATTAAATCGGAAAACGCACGGTTAAACGGATGGACCTTTATTGATTTAAAACCGGGAACGGATCTTAAAAACTACATCGAAACCGCGCAACAACACCTTTCAAAGCAAATCGCCTTGCCGAAAAATGTTAGCTTGGAGTGGTCAGGTCAGTATGCTTATTTATTAAAAGCACAACAAACGTTAATGGAAATCGTCCCACTAACCTTAGTGATTATTTTTATTTTGTTGTATTTTATTTTTAAAACCGTCACGGATGCCATTATGATTTTGGCCGTCATTCCATTTGCACTACTTGGTTCAGTGTGGTTTGTTTGGGCGTTGGGCTTTGACTTTTCTATCGCCGTTGCGGTTGGCATGATTGCCTTAGCCGGAGTGGCCACCGAGTTTGGGGTGGTGATGTTGATCTATTTAAAATCGGCTATTGCCGATGCCAAACAAAGTCATCAATACAACCATACAGAGGATTTGAAAGCGGCCATTATGAAAGGTGCAGTTAATCGGGTTCGCCCGAAAGCCATGACGGTCAGTGTGATTGTCGTAGGGCTATTGCCCATTTTATTTTCAGATGGCACTGGGTCTGAAGTCATGCAACGCATTGCTGCGCCGATGATTGGCGGGATGATTTCGGCACCGGTGGTGTCAATGGTGTTAATTCCGCTACTGGTATATTGGCTCGAATTACGAAAAGGCTTTCCAGCGCCTGTAATTCAGCAGCAAGGAGGTGTGAAATGACGTTTTTAAATCGATTGGCTTGTCTTGGGGTTTTAACCGTCATAACCAGTTGGGTTCACGCCAGTGATACCCCTAACTCGTTAACACAGATCTTTAAATTGGCTCTTGAACACAATCCCACGCTGACAGCGGCGGTAGCCACAACCGCTGCAGCCAAGCAGGTGGTAGCAACGCAATCTGCGCAGCAAGGGACAGAGGTTCACTTAAACAGTGAATTGAGTTATGCATGGATGGCGGAAGCACAATTTCCGCGTTCAGCCACACAGTTAGTTGCCAGCTACCCCCTTTATCAACCACAGAAGCAAGCTTTTACCACGGTTGCACAAAAGCAGCATCAAGCGACAATTTGGCAACAGGAAGCTGATAGTCAATCGGTACTCATGCAGGTTGCACACTGGTATTTCAAAATTTGGCAGCAAAAAGAAACGCTCTATTTTTTGCAAAAAGAGCAAACGGCTATTGCCGGAATTTTACAGCAGGTTCAGCAACGATTTCAGGTTGGCTATCAAGATTTAACCGATGTGTCGGATATTCAGTCGCGTTTAGATTTTAATCGCGCTGAAACCCTCAAAGCGCGTCAGCAATTAAATCAAAGTTATGCTGGATTAAATGCGTTGCTAGGCGGTCAACTGACGGCAAACACCTTAAAGCAATTGCAATTTCCGAAGCAGTTGCCTGCCAATTTAGCCCAAATCGAACACAGCGTGCGTCAGCAGTTACTACAAAAAAATGACCAGGCCTGGGCATTTTTGACGCAGCAACACCCAAAAATTCAAGCGCTTGACCAGCAATGGCAAGCCTCTGAAAATCGAGCCACAGCTCTGAGGCAACAGGACCATATCCAGCTTAAAGCGTTTGGCGCTTTAGTGCTGAATGAATCGGATGGCCACTTTTATGATGATATGCGGGGTGCTAAAGGCGGGGTTCAATTGTCGATGCCACTCTATCTAGGGGGGCAGACCCAGTCTAAAGTCTCTCAACAGCGACAGCTGTCACAGCAGAAGTTGGCGCAAAAAACACAATTTTCATTAGCCGTTCAGGCGCAAGCGGAAAATGCCTGGCTGGCATTAGAAACTGGTTCGCAAAGATTGGAAGCCTTGAAGGCCGCACGAAATTCCAGTCAGCAGGCAGTCAGAGCCAATGGGCAGGCTTTGCAAACGGGGAGTCGTAACATTCTCGATTTACTGAATTCGCAGCGCCACTTGTATCGTATTGAACGGGACATCCCATTGTTAATGGCTGATATTTGGTTGAATGCTTTCCAGTTATATGCTGCAATGGGGCATTTAAAAGTGAATGGTAACGGCCTTTGGCAAGGTCTTGTCAATCCTTAATTCATCGTCTCGCCTTACAGCTTGTGCTAAAAAGGCCAAACACAATGGAGAGATCAGGAAAATCATGACAGCGACTTCATCTTCCAGCTTTGCATCGCCCAGAGTGACCGGTGTCGGCTTAGGGCTTCGGCGTGATTTTTTTGATGAAATACTCGCCACCCCTGATTTTCCCGTGGACTTTTTGGAGGTTGCGCCGGAAAACTGGGTTCGGTTTGGTGGCCGACAAGGGCGTGCGCTCAGACAACTTTCCGAGCGCTACCCTTTGGTTTGTCATGGTCTTTCACTCGATATTGGCGGCCCGCATCCATTGGATGAGGATTTTCTACTCGAATTAAAAGCCTTTTTTAAAACTCATCAAGTGCCACTTTATACTGAACATTTAAGTTACTGCGGCGATTCAGGCCATCTATATGACCTTATGCCGATTCCCTTCACTGAAGACGCGGTTGATTATGTTGCCAAGCGTATTCGGCATGTTCAAGATGTGCTGGAACAACCGCTTGGCATTGAAAACGTTTCCTTTTATGCTTTGCCTACCAATGAATTGTCGGAGGTAGAATTTATCAATGCGGTGGCGACAGAAGCCGATTGTGGACTGTTATTGGATGTGAACAATACCTATGTCAATAGTATTAATCACCAGCAATATGATCCCATAGCATTTATTGAAGCCATGCCCACTGAACGATTAATGTATTTGCACATGGCAGGGCACTTTGATGAAGCGGACGACTTAAAAATTGATACCCATGGCGAAGCTGTTAAGCCAGTGGTTTGGGATCTGCTAGATCAAACCTACGCGGTGCATGGTGTGCAACCGACTTTGTTAGAGCGCGATTTCAATATTCCTCCGCTGGCCGACCTGCAACTGGAAATCAATCAGATTCGCAAAAGCCAACAGGCTCAGGGGGCTGACAATGTCTAGGACTGTCTTCACGGATTTACCGCGCTTTCAGCAATTACAAACTTTATTTGCCAGCCACATTCGCGACCCGCAAAACCAGCCATATCAACCGCAAAAACACCCAGGCCTGGGCGAAATGGCACTCGAAATCGAGCCCAGACGGTTGGCTGCTTATGAACAGTTATTTTTTAATAATATCAATAGCTTTTTTAGGAATCTATTTCCGGTTAGCTGCTCGGTGTTGGGCGAAGATCGTTGGTTGGAATTGATTCGAGAGTATATGCAAAAGCATCAGGCTCGAACTCCGTTATTCCATGAATTGGGACAAGAGTTTTTGTTATTTTTGCAAGCGGACTATCAACCGCGCGATGATGACCCGCCTTATTTATTGGAGTTGGCGCATTATGAATGGATTGAATTGGCGTTATTGGTGGATGAGCAAGAAGGCATTTATTTAGACTCGCCGCCACAGGCCAATCTGCAAAGTCGCTATCGCTTATCACCTCTGGCCATCCCCTTGGCTTATCAGTGGCCGGTCGATCAAATTAGTGCAGACAATGCCAACCTAGAGCAACCCGAAACGCCAACCACCATATTGGCTTATCGGGATGTAAACGATCAGGTGCAGTTTATGGCATTGACGCCTTTGCTCTATGAATTATTGGTGCGGCTGGAAGGGAACAATCCAGATCCATTAGAGGAAGTGATGGCGGACATGGCTGAAACGATGCAACAGCCTGCAGCCAGCTTAGCCACACTGGCATTGCCAGCATTGGATGGCTTGTTACAACAACAAGTGCTCATTCCACATCCCTTGCCATAAAAGCCAGTTTAATACACTATACTCGCGCTTATGATAAACACTTCTGTTCAAACTCTTTGGCTGGCAGCGGCCGACTGAATAAATAGCCTTGTCCTTCATCACAGCCGAGTTTTTTCAGAATATCCAGTTGATTCGGCGTTTCAATCCCTTCGGCCAGCACTTTTAGCCCTAAACTGTGTCCCATTTCAATAATGGCACTGACAATCGATCTGGCTTCACTTTGCGTATCAATATCGTCGATAAAACTCTTATCAATTTTAATACGGTCAACATTGAGGTGTTTGATATAGGCCAAAGAAGAATAGCCGGTTCCAAAGTCATCAATTGAGATTTCAAGCCCGCTTTTTTGGAGGCGACTCACGCAACTGACTCGCGTTTCGCCATTCAACTCTAGGTTTTTCATCATCACGGATTCGGTAATTTCAATATCGACTTGATGGGACTCTAGTTGATTGTCCGCTAAAATAGCGCTAATTTTATCGCCAAAATCGCCCATTAATAATTGAGATGCCGATACGTTAATCGCAATTCTAGGTAGCGGCTTGGAAGTGGTTTGCCAACGTTGTGTTTGATGCATGGCTTGCTGCATAACCAAGACACCGATGTCATTGATTAAACCAAACCGTTCCGCTAAGGGGATAAATTCTAATGGTGAAATCATCCGCTCAGGTGTTGGCCAGCGCACCAAGGCTTCTGCCCCGACCAGTTGCAGGTTGTGCAAACGATATTGAGGTTGATAATAAACCTCAAATTCGGCGTTCTGAACGGCGCGGTGTAAATTTACTTCAATCTCTCTAAGATCCAATAGCGTTTTATTCATCTGATCGGTGAAAATACAATAATGACCATTTTCACTGTCCTTAGCCGAGTACATGGCGTAATCCGCTTTATGGAGTAAATCCTCTGCAGACTTTGCGTGCTGCGGATAGGTTGCCACGCCCATGCTACAGCCTACCTGATGCGTTGATTGGTGCTCATTCACTTCTTCTAGCGCTTTTAAAACGCTTTCGCAGAGGTCGGTCAAATCACTGATTTCATAATTACCAGGGAGTAAGATCGCAAATTCATCGCCTCCCAAACGCGCAATAAAGGCTTTCTTAGGTAAAACCTTCTTAAACTGAACCCCTGCATTGAATAAAAATGCATCCCCCGCTGCATGGCCAAGATGGTCATTGACCCATTTAAAATCATTCAAATCAATGTACATCAAATGCAAGGGTTGGTCTGGGTGATCGTTCAGGAAGCGATCTAAGGTGACATTAAAATAATAGCGGTTGGGCAATTGCGTGACGGAATCGTAGTTGGAAGTATGCTCCAGTTTGTGCTGGGTTGCCTTTAAATCTGAAATATCGGTCACCACAATGGAGAAAAAGTCATTTGGCAGACTGGTATCGCTGATCCTAGCAATATCAATAATACAGAATTGATTTGAGTCTCGGCTTAAAGTCGCTTCGCCACGCCAAGCTTCCTTATGCTTTAAATGATATTTAATATGGCCGACATCCACATCCTTAAACAAGCACATTAACAACTGCCAAATAGTGACATTTTCAGGCAGCTTGCAGGCTTCCGTTAAATCATCTAGTTTCTTATTAGATAAGTGAATCTTATCCTGGGTGTCGAAAATACCAATCGCCTCGTTTAAGTTTTGCATCAAGTTATGATCGAGTAATAATGCTTGTGTTCTTTCCTTAACTCGTTCTTCCAAAGAGTCTAGGATCGACTTCTGACTTTTGGCAAAGGCATTTAAACGTCGAGTAGTGATGGTTGCAATGATTAACAGGCTTAATATAATCGGAACAGAAACCAAAATGATCATTTTGAGCATGTCATCTATGGCATTTGAAAACTGTTCTTTAGAGAGTTGAACTCGGCTTTCATAACTGTCTTTTAACTGGTTGAATAGCACCTGAACCTTGTCTTGAACGGGAATCGCGACCCGTAGCAATTGATCTAGAGCCTGTTCACGCTTGTCATCCATCAGAAACTGATAAATCTCAGTCTGAATTTTGCGGTTGTAAGACATGACAATGCCAGCCTGACGTAGATATTCTTCCTGGCTTTTCATTTCCACACGCTGAATCAGGCTTTGCAGATTGTCAACGACGTTTTGCTCATGCTTTAGCATTTCCAAATTGAGCGCATCGACTTTGAAAAAATCAGTGGCATTGATCATTCGAACCAATAAAATACTGCGTTGATTTGCCGAAAATAAAATACTGTCAACATGAGACTTCAATTCGGCATTTTGAGAATAGGTGGTAAAGGATTTTGCCAGAGATCTCTCATAATGGATAAAAACCCCTGCGCCAGCCGAGACTAAAATCAGGACGAATGAATAGCTGAGTAGCAGGTAACGTGTAAATCTGGCAGAGTGCTGAATCATGGAAGTTAGGGTATTTTATTTATTTTGTTTGATTTTCAAGGATAATAGTCGGGTTAACAAGAAAAAAACACACCAATAACTTGAACTAAATCATGAACCCGTCCAATAATTATACAGGGATATACTTTGGCTTATGAATAAAAAACCGATTGAACCGCGTGTTTATAGAAGTCAATTCTGGCAACAAGCGGCAGTGAATTTTATTGATAAGCAAGGCTTGGATGCGGTAACCATTTTGGCCTATGCCTCTTTGGTGGGGTTGGTGCCTTTTTTAGCGATTCTGTTTGGGGTATTTGCCTTATCCGATAGCTTTGCAGTTTTTCAGGCGGAAGTGATTGATAAGGTGCTACATTTCTTATTGCCAGAAGCCACACCGCAGGTGGAAGCCTACTTACTCAAGTTTGCGCAAAAAGCGGGGCAACTGCAAGGGGTCGGCATTATTTCCATGTTTGCCATTGCACTGATTTTACTGTGGACCATTGATAAAAAAATTAACTTAATGTGGCACCGCCATTATCAACGACGCTGGTGGGTGAGTTTGTTGCATTATTTAGGCGTTAGTTTATTAGGCCCTTTAATATTAGGGGCGGGACTGGTGTTGAGTTCGTTGTTATTAGCCGCACCAATTTTGCCCGATCTCTTTTGGATGGCGGATGCCTTAAAGCAATTACCTTTCTTTATCAATGTGGTCGGGTTTTGGTTTTTATACCGATTCGTGCCTGCCGTCAAAGTTTCGAGTCGAGCAGCTTGGGTGGGCGCTTTATTGACCACCCTGGAGTTGGAACTGCTTAAATTTGGCTTTGGCGTCTATGTGAAATGGTTTCCAACCTATGATTTGATTTACGGTGCCTTTGCCGTCATTCCGTTATTTTTGTTATGGTTGTATTTACTGTGGTTGGTGATTATTTTTAATGCCTCGGTGGTGCGACAGATCGATTTAGTGGTCGTTAAGCCGCCCAGTCAAAGCGATTGAAGCTGTTCTAAAACCGCATCCCGAGCCTGTAAAAAATCCAGATGTCCCGAGATTTCGAGGCAAGGCAGATTTGCTAATTGGGTTAGGTAGCTTTCGGCATCGGCAGGTGTTTGATTTGGTAAAAACTGTCCCTGAGCATCTGCAAAAAAAGGCCCCGCGCTTTTCATTAAAGCCGGCAATAGTTCAGGGCTTTGCGCTAAGGTGGTTCGGTGTGCTTGGGTAGGCTGATCTGCTTTAGCAGACCAATTCAGTATCACTAATAAATGCAGTGGCGCTTCCGATTGCGTGCAATCTGCATGAAAAAGCTGATCGACATCCGCATCGTATTTTTCTTCTAAATGGCGCAACTTCGACGAAGACAGTTCTAATAACTGGTGGCGTCTTTCTGCTGGAATCAACGAATGTAATCTTGCATTATGCACAATAGTGCCTGGGTTAATGCGCGGTTGCTTGGGAATGCCTCGCATCCAAAACGTCCCATTCCCAAGGGATTCGACAGGCCTGGTCGTTTTAGACGGGATAGAAGTTGGTTCGCAAGCTTGAATCAGTAAGCGGTCATTACTAATAAAGTGTTGCCCTTGCTCTAATAGGTGCAGCATCAGCGTTGATTTGCCGCCGCCAGACAAGCCAGCAATAGCAACTCCTTTACCCTCGATTTGTAAACCGGCAGCATGGCCTAATAGCCAGCCTTGACGCAAATGGTGATTAAGATATTGGCTTAAAACAAAGTTCACGACCTGATTAGGATATTGCTCAACAGGGCCGAAGGCATAAGGCTGGGTGGCGTTTTGCCAAAACACCATACCGGTTTTGATTTTATAAATAAACCGGCCATCGTCAGCATCCAAAAAGGTTTCTTTGCGACCGCTTTTCCCCGCTTCACGTGCCCAGTCTGCCCAGTGTTCGCCTAGGTCTAAATAGTCATCGGTTTCAATCGCTTGAACGGCTAGGTCTGCTGACTGCAACTCTAAGGTCATTTCGACGTGAAAATAGTCGGCGAGTATCGTTAGCAATTCGCGTGAATTTGAGCGAATGGCAATGGCATAATCGGTCAAAGGCAACAATAGCCCTTCGGGTAAGCAGGGTTGATCTTGCAAGGTTTGGTTGAACTGTTGTGTGAGGAGCTGAGCGTTCTTCATGCGGTTTTTACGATTTGAGTTGCGTGGAGTTGGTTGACTACATAGGCCGCATAACGTGCCGCCATATTAATATTTAAGCCTTCTTGTGCGCCTTTAAAGCCGCCAAAAGCAGAGACCTCAAAACACACAGGACCTTCTTCGGTTTCAGCAATATCGACAGTGGTATAGCTCAAGTCAAAAACTGATTGGGCTCGGTGTGCCATGTCGATAATCTCATCCGACGGAAAGGCTTCGGCATATTTGCCGCCGGAGTGAATGGTGGTGTTCCAACTGTTACCATTGCCCACCCGCGCATAAGCGCCTTGGTATTCGCCACCTAAAAACACCAAGCCCAAATCTTTTCCCGGCAGGGCCAATTTTTTTTGTAAATAGAAAAACCCCTGTTTTTCATAATAGCTTTTCAGTTGCGAGGTTAACGTTTTTTTACTGCTTTTAGAGCTAAGCCATTCCATGCCGCGTGCTTTGGTGGAAAACAACGGCTTTAAAATGGTATCACCAAATTGTTGCACTGTATCAAGCGCTGCCTCTAAACTTTCGGTAATGACGGTCGGTGGCATCGGTATTTGCGCCTTTGTCAGCGACACGGTACAACTGAGTCGATCCACTAGGCGAATGATTTCATGCGGCTTAGAAAAAATCTGCACACCACATTTTTCCACAAACCGCAAAATCTCAAGCCGATCAATCACTGCTGGACTATAAGTTTGAGAGACCTTTTTAATGACGATGGCATCCAAATCACACAAACAATGGTTTTGGAATTTAACCGAGGGTTTTGTCAAGTCAGCAACCACCTGTTCAATATCAATGACCAAACGGAACCCAGTGAGCGCTTCAATTTCATCGGCTAAGATTTCGGTTGACCATTTGCCGGGAATACCGACCACGCCAATTTTAAAAGGGGATTGATTAGTCATGGAAAATCTCTTTTGGTATTTGGTAATGATTCAGTTGTTGAGGGGATAATCGCACGATTTGCTCTAATAAATAGCGCGCTCGAAAATGCATGGCTTTGGCATGTTGTTTATCCAATACAAACCGGGTCGAGGTTAAAAAGGATCGACTTAAGCCCAATGCCATACGCAAGGTATAGCTGTGGTCGTTGATTTGATTGGCATAATCGGCCCCAAAGTCATAAATTGCTTGCATGGTTTGCGCAATCAACTTACGGACTTTGGGGTCGAAATTGGCAATGCGATAACAGGACACCATTAACACCGATAAATCTTGAACATAGTCTTGATAGTCCGAGCGGTGCAAATCAATAAAATTCACTTCATCTTCCACCGAATCGTAAATAATATTGTCCAGATTAAAATCGCCATGAATATAGACCGCATTCGGCACGGTTAAGCCGTCTTCAATGGTGGCACAGGCCTCGATTAAATTGTCAATCGAATGGGATTTAACACCATTGATATTGATCATTTTGTGTTCAAATTCGGGGTGCACGGCAAAAATCGCAGGTAGTCGTTTTTTTAGCTGTTGCATATAGTGTGCGGCTTGGGCCTCTTCAGCTTGGGTTTCTTGCCAAATATTTTTTAAAGTGCCGAATAAGGTATTTAACCCCCTTTTTAACAGCTTCCGATCTTTATCTAACAACAGCCGTTCAAAGGTATCTCCGGTGAGATATTCAAACAGCAAGGCCGCTTTACTGCCATTCTTATGATAAGAATAGACTTTGGGGGCGATGCCTGGGTACACCTGATGCCAACTTTCGATGCCGGTTTTTTCTTCTTGCAATTTGGCTTGGTCACCTTCTTTAAACACCGCCAGCATTTCGCCTTCAGAGTCTGCACCCATCACACCCGACAAACTGCAACCGGATTTAGTTTCACCCAAGGCGCGGATTGATAATTCGTTTTGTTGCGGATTCAATTCCAAAGCAGTTAAGGTGGCTTCCAACGAGTGATAGCGTTCAATCTGGATCATCTGCCCAAGGTTGGCAGAAATAATCCCTTCGCCAATGCGGAGCAGCGCTTCACCCATGGCGCTGATATCGCGTAACACAAAGCTGGCATTCAGCAAAACGTCGGTTTGCTGGCCTTTTTTTAGCCGTTTTTTTAAGCGATCAAGCTGTTGGTCACAACGTTTATCTATGTGGACTTTTAACCGACAAATATCAATTGCCAAACTCGAACCTTCCGATTCAACGGCGGGTTCAATCATTTCTAGCCCGGCGGTTAAATCTTGCAACGCTTTAAAAACCGCTTTGCGACGCAGGATTTTCAAGGTGCTGCGACAGGCCTGCGCTTGGAACACGATTGCTTGGCATTGGCGAGAAAGGGTTTTTAAACTTTGATTTAAATGTTCGTAGCTTTGTACGGCAACGCGGCTTTCGGGTTCTGGGTGTTCAGTTAAAAAAGCCGCAGCGCGGTTCAATAAATTCAGGTGATAATTATCAATATAATCGACACGCGCCAAACTGCGTTCGGCAACATCGGCTTCTCCCGTTTCAAAAAAGAGTGTGACCAACTCCAATTGCTTTTGCAATTCGATAATTAAAAATCGAAGCGGGTCATAGAGTGGGGGGATTAATTGCATAATGGAAGCAAATCGGCGTTAAGAAGACTTTTTATTATTTTTCGATTTTTTAGGGGTTTTGGGGGCAATAAATAAGGGGGCGTCATCGGCATCTTCATCCTGATCCGAAGACCAATTGATTTTAATATTGAGCGTTTGCCCCTTTTTGCTTTGGGTCGCCTTAATTTTCAAATTAGCAAATGCCTGAGGCGTGAGCACAAAGTCTTCATCCTCATCGCTTAACTTAATGGCCCCTTTTTTGAACCCCTGGGTAATGGCTTTTAAATAACTGACAATCGCATCCTTATCTTGTAAGGATTCATGTTCAAAATAAGGAGTCTTCTTTGCCATAAGGTCACCTATCTAAGTCTTTCGGATGAAATTGTTTGGTGGCGGGATAGTCACCACTTAGAGCCGATACCATACCATCAGCATAGAAAATTGTAACAGCTTCTCCCAAAGATTGACGGTTTGATTTTAACCGACAGTTGGCATTGAGCAACGTATCACACTCGAAATGCAGCAGCCCTTGGCGAATAAAGAGTTGCTGACCTTGTAAGTGACTGCGATGGCCGTTTACCAAAGCAAACAGGTGCTGTTGTTTTAAGTGCGCCGCGCCTTGTTCGGTTAGTGGCCAATCGTTTTCGCGGTATTTGGTGCGAAACACATTGCCATATGCGCTGTAATACAACTGGAAAATATGGCCCGCTTGTAGGTGTTGGTGCAACTGATCATTAAGCTCATCGACACTTTGATGACTTAGTTTTTCCGCAATTTGGTCATCCATTCCCGCATGACTAAAGCAATAGCTGCCGGAAATATGTAATAGATTGAGCGAGCTGAAAAACCACGCAAATTCCCCTTCGGGTTGCACAAATAACCGGCGAGTCTGTTCCGCCGCTTGGTACAGTTGCTTGAGGTTAAAGCCTAATTCTGACCAGGCCTGGGTAAAATCATGCTTTTTACGGGCGATTTGCTGGCATTCTTTATTGATTTTTTTAGCCGATAAAAAAGGTTTGGCATGAACTGGGAAGTCATTAAACCAATCCTTATTGGGAAACAGTTTGGCGCGAATTTCAGCATCGGTTAGGGTTACTTCGGGTAAGTCTTGGCAATAGGCACGATAAACTTCAGCAAATAAATTAATCACTTTGCGACCCATGCGTACAAAGAAATGTGCCTGACAAGCATCCTCCATAAAATCAATTGCACGCAATCCGGCATACAGGCGAATATCATGATTCCCTGCCAGTATCACCAAATCCGTCGATCTCAGCTGTGCAATCAGTTTCAATAATTGTAAATTGCTTGGCCCTTTATCAAAACAATCGCCGCCAATAATAATTTGACCGCTCATCGCCTTAGTCGTTAATTGGATAGCCGACACAGTGCTATCCAAAGTCACTAAATGACTTAATTTCAGTGAACGTAAAAAGGCTTCAGCATCCGCGTGTAAATCGGTAAAAAAATAAGTGTCTTTAGTGGGTGCTAGCCAATTTTCTAAAGGCACCTGTATTGGCGAAGTGGCCTGCGCCTGCCAAGGCTCAACAGATTGTGCATAAATCATGGTTGTGTTTCCCGTATTTTCCAATCGCCGCCGATTTTTTGCCAGCCTTCATCTGGGTGGTATTTAAAAAACAATGGACGACCGTGGTGCATTGAATAACGTTGAATATCATCAAAGGGTAAAACGCCCATCCAATAGGCGGCATGTCGAAAAGCCGCGCCATGACCAACCACTGTTGTTAATCGGGTGGACGGATAGGCCAGTAACGCTTGTAGTCTTTGCAGAACTCGATAGCCGGCATCCAATAAAGATTCCGCGCCCAGCGCAGGCAAACAATAATGACTGTTCGATTTCCAATTGTCCGGCATAGGCGCATTGCGCGGATCGGCTTTAACGGCTTGTTCAATTTCAGCACGGGTCAGGTTGGCAAACGCGCCGACACACCGCTCATGCAAATCGTCCAGTGCCTTGCAGTCGAAATCTTGCGGAACCTGTTGCTGAAGGTGCTGCGACAGCACATCGCCTGTTTGCCAAGCGCGCAATAGTTGAGAGGTGAATACTGTGTTTTCTAGGGTCAGCTGCTGGGCGTGCGCAAATTCCGCAATGGCCAAAGCCGCTGCTTGCGCTTGTTGCTCACCTTGTGGCGTCAGCGCACCCGCCTGACACGCACTGGGCGTATCGGCGCGTTGATAGTACTCGCCATGACGAACAAACGCCAAATATTGTGGATAAGAATGAATCATGCTGCGCAGTATAACGTCGCAATTTGACCAGCAGATGATGACAAAATGACGGTTTTATAACAAAACCAAATACGATGAAGAGTTAACGATAATTGCTAAAACTGAATTAGCATATTTAATTAGTGTGATGATTTATAACGTGTTAATATGCAAAAGGTTTGTTTTTTAGAATGGCCGAAAATCCTGCTAATAACCGATACCTTGTCAAATTGACCGGTCTTACCAATATGCAGGCAAATAGTTGTGAGAATAACGCCAATACCCAATAAGTTGGCAATATTGCCTTGTACTAAATGTTAGCACTCAAAGGAGGTTCAATTGGCGGATGAACGATTCACAAGATGGCAGGGGCAAGCAATAGCACAACTATCAGTCGCTATTGCACTTATTACAGGCCTGTCAATTTCTAGCATAGCCGTTGGGTTCTCCCTTCTTCAAGACACAACTTTCACACCTTTAGGGTTATTCAAGGACATGTTCGTTTGGTCATTTCCATTACTTCTACTTGCAGCTATAGCTAGTGTTTTGTCTGTTGTATCAAGGCTACTAGACTTTCGACTTACAGCCAGAATGGTAAGAAAAAATAGCAACTCGGACTACACGAAACCACTAACAATCTTCTGGATTAGTTCTGAGGGATACGGCCGTATTACATGGTTTTTGTTTTGGCTTGCCTGTATTGCTTTTCTCTTTGGAGTGATTTTACTGTTCACATCCATAGGTACTACTTATGCAAACAACTTTTGGCCACAGCCAAATCCTTAGTGCTAACAATACACTCAACCCGACCGCGCTAATGCGTGGCTGGTTAGCTTAAACGTTAGGCAATAAAGGAGAAGGGTCTCATATGGTAGATTTCTTTGGAAATGGACTATGCATTCACTGCCATTTAGCAAAAAATGAGCTTAGGGATCTTGCAGGTTTCAATCAATTGTCTGAGGCTTCATGGAAAGAGAAAGATGACTCTTTACAGGAAGAACTATCCGAATTATTAAAAAAATATCCTGAAAAAAATCATGAAGATATTGTAGATAGTTATTCTTGGGATCTTCACCTTAATCAGTATAAATATCCCAGTTTGCATAGGGAGTCATTGGTTATCACAGTTTTTAACTTCCTCGAGCATCAGCTAAATTCTTTGTGTCACATATTTTATGAGAGCATTGACAGCGATATTAAACTGAAAGACATTCATGGCCAGGGAGTTGAAAGGGCACTATTGTTCTTAAAAAAAAGTGGTGAATGTTGATTTTTCATCCTTTGGTTCAGAGCTTCCAATAATAAAAGGTGTCAATCTGGTGAGGAATATCATTGTCCATAATGGCGGAACACTTCCGAGTGACGCTAAAGCAAAAGTGAATATATTTGTTTTCGGGGCCAAGCATCTGTCTGGTAATAAAGGAAGAGGAATAAATGTTAATTCTGAATTTATTGGGTATTTCATTGAAATATTGATAGATTTTTTCGATAAACTCGATCATGAAGTCCAAAAGCACATTCAGGAATATCATGCCAAATATTGATATATAGGACGGCGTCCTGTATATCTCACTGTTAGCGAGTGAAGCAAGTGACGTGCAAGTTATGCCAAAAGGAAAGGGAGTTGAAAAACTCCCATATCATACCGGAGTTCATTTACTCATCACTGTATGATGAAAAACATCGTTTTCATGAAATATCTGATGATGTAAAGAAGAAAAATAAAATGTCTCAAAAAGGCATAAGAGAAAAACTTCTTTGCTCAGAATGTGAACAACACCTTTCGAAATATGAAAGGTACGCAAGCCTCGTCCTTAATGGAGGTTTTAGCCTATCTGTACGTAATGAAGGAAGATTGGTTCATCTTGGTAATATTGACTATCAACAATTTAAACTATTTGCACTTTCGGTACTTTGGCGGGCTGGTGTCTCTAATTTAAGCGTTTTTAGCCAAGTAAAATTGGGGCCGCACGAAGAGAAGCTTCGGGTAATGGTGCTAAATGACAACCCAGGTACTGAGTATCAGTACCCTTTTATTTTGTCACCAATTATCCATGAAAATAAGGTTCAAGAGGCGCTTATAGTCGCGCCAACATGGACACGCCTTGAAAACCATTATGCATATCGTTTCGTCTTTGGTGGTATTGCATGGGTTTTTGTGGTCAGTGGCCATAAAGCTCCAAAATTTATCATCGATGCGTCAATAAACCGCGAGGATGAGCTTACAATGATTCCTTGGGAGCTATCAAATTTGAGGTTTATTACGGATATGGCACAAGAATTGGCACAACAAGACAAACTATGAAATCGCTAACAAGTACTGGCAGTAGGAAAAACCTACGCTGTGCCGCGGTTTTCCTCTGCTGTAGGCGTTAAGCCTTTTACATTAAAAGCACCATATTGATTGAAGCTATGAAAACTATTCCAATAGCCATTTGGTCGGTAGCATTGGGATCGCTAATCACTTTTCTCTATCAATAGGGTCAGACTCGATTGGTTTTGACCAGGCCTGGTCAAATTTGGTTGGGTTTTGTTCATTTAAGAGTGTGTGATTTCTGGGGGCGTTTATGCAGGATAAACAAGATCATTTAGCCATTCAAGTGGATGAAGTGCCATTGCGAGAGATGGTATCGAGTTACCCTGAGCCGTTTGCTTCGCAAATGGCGGGTCGTGCAAAGCGACAACTGGGTGACTTTTTCGGGCTGACAAACTTTGGGGTGAATCTAACCACCTTAGCGCCCCATGCGGTGTCGGCGATTCGTCATGCGCATTCTAAGCAGGATGAATTTCTTTATATTTTGCAGGGTCACCCAACTTTACATACGGATCAAGGTCCGATTGCGCTTGCGCCGGGTATGTGTTCAGGCATGAAGGCGGGAACAGGGCAGGCTTATAGTTTGTCTAATGACACGGAAGACGCGGTTGTTTATCTGGAGATTGGCGATAGAACACCGGGGGATGAGGTGACTTATCCCGATGATGATCTGCAAGCGATTCGCGTGGATGACCAATGGCAGTTTTTACACAAAGATGGCTCGCCTTATTAATGGGGTGAAACTATGTCCAAGGCGCTTGAGCAAGCAATATTGAACTGGGACGGCAAATCGGTTGCTGAGTTAGCTGGCATATTGGATGCCCATCTGCATGATGCAGATTTTATGGATTTCTTGATCGAGCTGGTGGGTCGTGAGACTTGTCAAAAGGGCGCGAGTTGGTTGCTTAAAGCCGCGTTTGAGCAGGGGCAGACAGTTTCTGCAAAACAAACAGCGGGGATTTTGGATCAATTACATTTGTTAACGGATTGGGAATCGAAGCTGCATGCGTTGCAATGTCTGCCATTTTTGACGATTGATGCACCACAAAAACTTCCGGTTGAGCAATTTTTAAGAGCGACTTTATGTGATCACAATAAGTTTGTTCGTGCTTGGGCTTATAACGGCTTTTATGTATTGGCCAAGCAGTATCCTGAGTATCAGACAGAAACCGAGCAGTTTTTCGAAATGGCGATGCGAGATGAAGCGCCCTCTGTAAAAGCAAGAATCCGTAATCTCCTCAAACAGGGTTTTTAAAAAAACTTTAACGCGCCTTACCTCTGTATTAACTATCCTTTAAATGATGAATGACTTAGCCAAAAAGCATTTTTGAGACGAGAAATTTCGTAGAATGCAGGCTTGCCGACTGGAATAACTGAGAAACCTTATGAAGACAGCTTTGTCGCCTTTTGTATTAATTGTGGTGGTGGCCTTAATTGGAATGCTGGCCCCTTTTTCAATTGATACTTACTTGCCGTGTTTTCCCTTTATTGAAGCCGAGTTGCATGCCACGCGTGCGATGCTAACGCAAACGTTGGCGGTGTATTTAGGATGCTTTGCCATTGCGACCTTGTTTTGGGGGCCAATGGCGGATAAGTGGGGGCGCAGGCCGATTATCTTAGGCAGTTTGCTGGGCTATTTGGCTGCATCGATTTTATGCGCGTTGGCAACCAGTTATGAGGTGTTATTACTGGGCCGTGCTTTGCAGGGGGTGATGGCAGCGGGCAGTATGGTGGCGAGCCGAGCGATGATTCGCGATTATTTTAAAGGTCAGGATGCGCAACGGGCGATGGCCATTATGATGATGTTGTTTGCCGCTGCACCGGCATTGGCACCGATTATTGGCGGTTGGTTGGAAGTCACCTTCGGTTGGCGCTCGGTGTTTTATTTCTTGGCACTGTATGCATTGTCAATCGTGCTGTTGTTTTATTTCCGAGTGGTTGAAACGCAGAATCCGGCGCATGTGCAGTCGATTCACCCAAGCCATATTGCACGCGGGTATTGGCATAGCTTATGGCACCCTTATTTTGTAAAAATTATTTTAGCGCAAGGGTTTCTGATTGGCGGTTTTTTTGTTTACGTCGCGGGGGCGGCCAGTCTGATTTATGACCACTTGCATTTATCTGAACAACAGTTCTGGTTGTTTTTCGTGCCTGTGGTGGCAGGGATTCTGTTTGGGTCGGTATTGGTGCACCGATTAAGTCATCGATTTAACAGTCTGCGCGTGGTGACGTTTGCGCTACTACTCGGTGGGTTAAGCGTGGCGACCAATGTGATTTTAGAAAGCCAGTTTGATGCAGCACCCTGGATGGTGATTGCGCCTTTGGTGCTCTATGCCGTTGGGTTTGCGATGGCAAATCCTGGTTTAACCATTGCCGCGCTTGATTGTTTGCCAAGTCGGAGGGGGATGGCCAGTTCGTTACAAAGTTTATTTCAAATGGGCACTGCCGGATTGGTTGCTGCTTTTGTAGTACCAGTTGTTGAGGACAGCTTACAGTGGATGGCGATTGCCCAGGCTTTATTGTTTTCAATGACGGGATTGTTATGGTTGAATGTGCGCCGTGCTATTTAGTCATATCATCTTGTGATAATATGTTTTATTTGAAAGTTTCTATTTCAGTTAATAACAGAAAGGGTGCCATTATGAAATTAAGCAAGGTGTTAGTTTTGGGGCTGGGCGTGAGTTTGAGCAGTGTCAGTTTTGCCAATTCCGCAGAGGTGGTTGAAGCACGAGCGTTAGCAAAGCAGTTTATGGGGAAATTAAAACCCGCATTGGGCGCAGCGATGAAAGCGGGTGGGCCTGTGCATGCTATTAGTGTGTGTAAAGATAAGGCTCCTAAGATTGCACAAGACATAAGCAAAAGTTCCGGCTGGGATATAAAACGGGTCAGTTTAAAAAATCGTTCTCCGATTGCAGAACCCGATGCGTGGGAAACTAAGGTGTTAAACCAGTTTGAACAACAGCAAGCCGAAGGTATGAAACCTAAGAATATTGAATATAGTGAAGTGGTGCAGGAGAATGGCCAGAAGACCTTTCGCTATATGAAAGCGATTGGGATTGGTAAAGGCCAGCCTTGTTTGCATTGTCATGGCACCAATTTGAATGACGGTGTTAAGCAGAAGTTGCAAGAACTCTATCCAAACGACAAAGCCACTGGCTATACCGTCGGCCAGATTCGCGGTGCTTTTAGTTTTAAAAAGGCGTTATAACCCGTCTATATCAAACCAGGCCTGGGCGTTTTTCACCGCGAAAACGCCGTTTTGAGCGTTAAATGTCACCAGGCCTGCCAGGTCGGAACTTGCTGTTTGGTTTGCCATTTCAAGGAATGCGTGAGCTGAAGTTGGCTGAGAAATGCGATGTCGTGCGAGACAATGATTAATGCGCCTTGGTATTGGTTGAGCATCTCAACCAATGCTTGGCTACTTGATAGGTCGATGTGGTTATTGGGTTCGTCCAATAACAACAGTTGCACGGGGGTGCGGCGATAAAGAACACACAATAAGGCGGCTTTCATACGCTCTCCACCACTTAACTGGCAACTGGGCAAGGTGACTTTGTCGGCACTTAAACCGATTAAGGCCAGTCGTTGTCTGGCATCGGATTCAGAGAAACCACTGCTTTGACGAAGCTGTTCCAAGACGTCTTTCTCTGGTTGTAACGGGTTGGCATGTTGATCGATATATGCACAAGATACAAAGCAGTGTCGATCACCTGAGTCAGCGGCGATTTGACCAGCGATAAGTTTTAACAGTGTTGATTTTCCACAGCCATTAGGGCCGATTAAAGCCAGTCGTTTCGGGCCGATTATCTCAAGGTTAAAAGGCTCTCCATTCATTAATCCAAAAGGCATCACCAGCTTGTGAAGCGTGACCATCATTTTGTTGTCGGTTACTTGTGTTTGGGGTGCAAACAAATATCGCGGAGTTTCTTTGGGGAGAGCTTGTGCCGCTTGCTGTACATTTTGGTTCAGTTGTTGGCGAGTGTCGCTAATGTGTCGATTCAGTTTGGCTGAAGTGTGTTGGCTGCGTTCTTTTTGGCAATCAAGCAGGCTTTTCGCTTGATTGGCAAATTTGTTTTCACGCTGACCGCTGGCCTGTTTTTTTTGTTGGCGTTCTTGTTGTCTTTGTAAGGCTTTCAATTCCACTTTGCGCTGTTGCTTGGCATGGTCAAGATTCGCCTGCAATGCTTGTTGTTCTGACAATTTTTGTTGTTGATAAAAATCGTAATTGCCGCCATATCGGTTAAGCCCTAACGCGCTTAATTCCAAAATACCATCCATCTCCTGCAATAATTGCACATCGTGACTGACAACTAAGATGCCTCCTTTCCAATCACGGATTTGTTGGAACAGTATTTGACGTTGCTGTATATCTAAGTGATTCGTCGGTTCGTCTAAAATTAGTAGATCAGCGTCGCTTAAAAATGCGCCAATGAGTGCAACACGGGTCATCTCTCCCCCACTGAGATGTTCGCAAGGTGTGGACAATTCTAAATGTGCTAAATCATATTGCTGGAGCTGAATCTGTATTTGGCGGTGAATATCCCAATGAGCCCCCACGATTTCAAAATCCGATTCTGCAATCGAGCCCTGTTCAATACGATCCAAAGCCGAAAGGATAGGGGCAATGGCCATTAAATCGGCAAGCGTATCCCCTTTTTGGGGTCGGATTTGTTGGGGCAAGTAATAGATGGAACCTTGTCGCTGGATGTGACCGTTACTCGGACTCAATTCGCCAGCGAGAATACAGGAAAGCGTGGTTTTTCCTACGCCATTATCTCCCACTAAACCGAGCGTTTCGTGACCGATTTTGCCATTGAGATTATCAAAAAGAACTTGGCCGTTTGGGTGTTGAAAGCCAAGGTGTTCAAAGTGGATTAGGGTGGTCATAAAGCCTCCAATTAATGCCTGATTCAGAAAAAAGTCAGAATAGGGCGGGCTAAGCCGCAGCATTAATGGCGCATTGGACCAATCTCCAGTTAAAAGAAATGAACTTCAATTGTAGGATAAAAATGCACTTTTCACAAATGCACAATACTGCCCAGGCCTGGTTAAATGTTCTTATATTGTGCTTTTCTATACCCAAAAAATCGATTAATTATGTAGCTAATGTGTATTAGCAAATGATGATGCGTGTTATCGCTGATTTTTTAGGAGTATGATTTGAGTATGAAAAATAAAATCCCTAAAAATAATAAGATTAATCGCATTAGCTTTTATATGGCTGGGCTGATATTTGCCTGGACACTGGCCATTGCTACTTCAGTTTATTTAAACTTAGAACACGATAAGCAGTCTTTTTATGCTGAGATGCATACCCAAGCCAAAACCATTCATATGATGGAAATGGGTTTCCGAAACTGGGTCATCAGTCATGGCGGAGTTTATGTGCCAATTGATGAAAAAACCCCGCCCAGCCAGTATTTGAAGAATGTTCCAGGTAGGGATATCAGCACTGAGTCGGGCAAACAGTTGACGCTCCTAAATTCCTCCTATGTGATGCGCCAAGTGAATGAACTCATGGATCAAAACAGTGAGCAGTTGCGCGGTCACATTACCAGCCTCAACCCAATTAATCCCACCAACAAAGCCGATTCATGGGAGATAACAGCGCTTCAAGCCTTTGAAGACGGTAAACAAGAAGTAACCGGCATTGAAGAAAAGGCGGATGGCACACGCTATTACCGTTTTATGCAGCCGATGCTTGTCGAAACGTCTTGTTTGAAGTGTCATGCGCATCAGGGATACCAAGTCGGCGATATTCGTGGCGGTATCAGTGTTTCAATTCCTGTCGATGATTTACTAACCATTGAAAATGCGAAAATTAAAACCTTATTGATTGGGCATGGTGGAATTTGGCTATTAGGGATTGCCGGAATATTTTTTGGCGGACGTCGTCAGCTGCAGACATTAATATCTGTTAAGAAAAGCGAAGCGGAAGTTAGGTTGCTGACGGATTCAATTGCCCATGCGATTTATGGTCAGAATCTAAAAGGGCAATGTACTTTTGCGAATGCGGCTTGTGTCAGTCTTTTGGGATATGAGCATGAATCCGAGTTATTGGGTCAGGATATGCATGCTCTAATCCATTATCGGCGCCCAGACGGCTCGCCCTACCCAGAATCAGAATGTCCAACTCATAGAAGTGTCCAAGAAGGGAAAGCCTTTCATATTGATGAGGAGGTGCTTTGGCGAAAAGACGGCACCAGTTTTCCTGCGGCCTATTGGTCTTACCCGATAAAGCATGATAGCAAGACGATTGGCGCAGTGACTACCTTTATGGATATCACTGAACAGAAGCATACTCATGAAGAACTCAGGCAGTCGCAAAAACTGCTAGATACCATTGTGGAGTATATTCCTGCGATGCTGTTCTTAAAAGATGCTAAGGATTTGCGTTTTGAGCGATTTAACCAAGCGGGTGAAAAGTTGCTAGGCTACTCTCAAGAGCAATTGATCGGTAAGAATGACTTTGATTTTTTCTCGAAAGAGCAGGCCGAATTCTTCACGCAGAAGGATCGGTCTGTGATTGATGGTCATAAAGTGTTGGAAATACCAGAAGAACCCATAGCGACAGTCGATGGACAACAGAAATGGTTACATACTCTAAAAGTAGGGCTTTATGACGAACAGAACAATCCGACCCATTTACTGGGTATTTCCATGGATATCACCGAGCGTAAACTGGCCGAGCAACAGCTTAGCCAAAGTCAACAAGACCTCGCTGAAGCACAACGTATGGCGCATATTGGGAGCTGGAATCTGGATTTGATTTCTAATAAACTTTCTTGGTCAAATGAGATTTATCGAATCTTTGAAATGGAGCCTAATCAGTTCGGTGGTTCTTATGAAGCCTTTTTGGATGCAATACATCCAGAAGACAGAGAGAGGGTCGAAGAGGCTTTTGCTAATGCGCTCATCGACCATCAACCATACCAAATCGAGCACCGTTTATTAATGGCAGACGGCCGCATCAAGTATATCCTTGAACGCGTTGAAATAAAGTGTGACGCTAGTGGCAAACCATTCTACTCATCAGGTACAACACAAGATATTACCGATCTCAAACTGGCTGAAATTCGTCTTGAACATGCGAATCGAGCATTGCAAGCATTAAGTACGGTTAATCGGGAACTGGTGCATGTGACTGAGGAAGAGGCTTTGCTGCAGGCAATCTGTTTAGCTATAGTTAAACAGAGGGGCTATCGTATGGCATGGGTAGGGTATGCACAGTATGATCGTGGAAAGTCGATTAGAAAGATGGCCAGTGCCGGTGATCAAGATGGTATTCTCGATAATATACGCCCTAGTTGGTCTGAAGATAAGAATGGAGAAGGGCCGAGTGGTCAAGCGGTGCGGAGCGGGAAAACACAGATTGTAAATGATATCGCGCAAGAAACACGCTACCCTAGCTGGAAAGCTGAATTGATCCAAAATGGCTGTAATTCAAGTGTTGCACTGCCATTGAACATCAATCAGCAGGTGTTTGGCATTTTGCACGTTTATGCAGAAGAGGTGAATGCTTTTACACAGGATGAGGTCAACCTTTTAGAAGAAATGGCAGATGATTTGGCCTTTGGTGTTAAAACCCTACGAGTCCGATCGGAGCGAGATAAAGCCATGGAGCAAAATGCACAGCATTTTAAACAAATGCATGACAGTCTTGTTGGAACGGTTGACGCAATTGCTCGAGCGGTCGAGGCGAGAGATCCGTATACAGCCGGTCATCAGCGCCGGGTGGCGAGCCTTTCTTGTGCGATTGCGAAACGAATGGGACTGGATGATGACCAGATTGAAGGTATTCACATGGGGGCGACAATTCATGATATCGGCAAGATTCAGGTTCCGGCTGAATTATTGGTTAAGCCGACAAAGTTGACTGCAATTGAGTATATGATGATTCAGAACCACGCTCAGGTTGGCTATGACATTCTTAAAGATATTCACTTCCCTTGGCCAGTGGCCGCTATTGCTTATCAGCACCATGAACGTATTGATGGGTCAGGGTATCCTCAAGGCTTAAAAGGCGATGAGATATGTTTAGAAGCGCGCATTGTTGCAGTGGCGGATGTGGTAGAAGCCATGGCATCCCATAGGCCATACAAGACAGCTCTGGGTATTGAAGTGGCGTTGGATGAGATTAAACAAAATAGAGGTAGCTTGTACGCCACGGATGCTGTTGATGCTTGTTTGAAAGTATTTTCTGAAGACGGGTTTGAGTTTGAAGTGGATTAGAGGGTAATCCTAGGCTTTCCATTTCCTTAGATTCGTTTTTGATCAGAATAGCGGCTTTTCCATAATAAAATCATCCATCACAAAACCATTTCCGATGTCTTTTTGTTGTTCATCAACAATGCAAAATCCTTGTCGCTGATACCAGCCAATCGGATGTTGGTTATGTCGATTAACCGTTAGCCATAACGCCTTGAGCCTCTGATGATGGCTGACCTGTTCAGCATGATCTAGCAGTGCTTTGCCAACGCCTGTCCCTCTTACTCCAGCAGAAACATAAAGTTTACTGAGCATCATTTTGTTTTGAACTGGGTTGGCAATCAATGCCATATAGCCAATCATCTGATCCGTCACTTGCACTGAAAAATACTCGACACTTTCAAAGTTGATTTGTTGTTGAATGGCCTCGGTACTTTGAAAGTGTTTTAGCATATAGCGCACTTGTGCTTCGCCAATAATTGGCGTGAAATGTTGGCGCCAAATTTGAGCTGCTAAATGGGCGACGGCTTCAATCTGTTGTTGAGTTATGATTGGTACAATCGTAAGGTCTGGTTGTTTCATTTTGACTACTTTCTTAAAACCACCACTGGCCGGATTGCAAGATCAACTGGGCCATCTTGTCATAGCCATTGGCTTTAGGATGAGCACCGTCGTTTTGAGCAATCTCAGCCAGATATGCTGAGTCTTGAACTAAGGCATCAAACAAGACGATAAAGGGGATCCCTGCTTGTTCGGCTTCAAACTGCATCGACTTCGATAGGGTTTGGATGCGTTGGTTTTGCGTGTCATCGTTGACAGGCGGAGGACCAATGACCAGACCCTTTGTACCTTCTGGGTCTGGTGAATCTTGCATCAAAACCAGCATCTTTTGAATATTTTGGATTGAGGTTTCGAAATCAACTCGGAGTTTCCCATCTTCAAATACCGTGTCGTTGACACCGCAGCTGAGTACAATTCGATTGTCGCAATCCGCTTGCTGGCGTTGCGAAATTTCTGACCACCGTTGCAGAATATCGGTTGAGGTATTGCGACGAATGCCGAGATTGTAATAGGTTATCTCATGTTCTGGCTGTTGTGCCTGCGCGCATAATCGCCCTGCCCAACCCAGCATTTGTGGGTCGCCAGTACCGTTTACAAAAGAGTCGCCAATAAAACAAATACGGGTGTCGCTCATGGTCATTAAGCTCGTTGGTATCAGGAGGTGATTGTCGAGTGAAAAGCGTAACCGCAAATTCCTGACTTGCTTACTGAAGAGGGGCAAGTCAGAGAAAAAGAGAGTTGACTAGAGTGCAAAATCATCAAAGTCGCTGGTGTCGACTGCTGAATCAACTTGGCCGACCAAATAAGAACTGATTTCAGATTCCTGTGGGGCAACTTGTACATTGTCGGAGACCAACCAGTTGTTCATCCAAGGCAAAGGGTTGCTTTTGTTTTCAAAAATCGGATTGAGTTTAATCGCTTTGATGCGAGTGTTGGTAATGTATTCCACATAGTCTTTTAAGATGCTGGCATTTAAGCCGATCATGGAACCATCTTTAAACAGATAATCAGCCCATTGCTTTTCTTGTTCGGCGGCTTCGCGGAAAATCTCGTAAACCGTTTCTTCATTTTCTTTGGCAATCGCCATCATTTCAGGATCGTCTTTGCCTTCGGCCATGATATTGATGATGTTTTGGGTGCCAGATAGGTGAAGGGCTTCATCCCGAGCAATCAGTTTAATAATTTTGGCATTGCCTTCCATCAATGAACGTTCGGCAAATGAGAAGCTACAGGCGAAAGACACATAAAAACGAATGGCTTCCAGTACATTGACCGAGACAATGGTCAGATAAAGCGCGGTTTTAATTTGTTTGCGGAAGGCATCGTCTTTGGCTAAATCAATTTCTTCCGCATACATTTTATTCGTGAGCGCGATGAGGCGGTCATAATAAACCGTCACACTGACGGCGCGTTTAACAATTTGTTCATTGGCGACAATATCATCAAAAACCAGCGAGGGGTCTGACACAATATTGCGAATAATGTGGGTATAGGAACGACTGTGAATGGTTTCCGAAAAAGACCAAGTTTCAATCCAGGTTTCGAGTTCGGGAATAGAGACCAACGGCAATAAAGCGACGTTTGGTGAACGACCTTGCACTGAATCTAGCAAGGTTTGATATTTTAAATTGCTGATAAAAACATGTTGTTCGTGCGGCGGGAGGTTGGCATATTCGCCTCGATCTGACGATAAATCCACTTCTTCAGGACGCCAGAAAAAACTCAGTTGTTTTTCAATGAGCTTTTCAAAAATGGCATGTTTTTGTTGGTCATAGCGAGCAACATTGACATTTTGACCAAAAAACATCGGCTCTTTTAAGGCATTGTTGGATGAACGGCAGAAGGTAGAATAAGAATGTTTTTCGTTACAGCTCATAGCGGATAAATCCTAAAAAGAGATCATAAATAACCTTCGGCGTTAAGTTTGAAACTCATGCAAAAGGGGTTTAAAAAAGTTGATGAGAAATTGTAGCCTATTTAAGGCTCGCCTTCTACTCATTTAGCTTGGCTTCAAGCTGCTCCCATTGCTCGAAAGCGGCTTCCAAAGCGGTTTCATATTCATTCAGAAGGTCAATCTGTTGCTGGGCATCGTCTCGCTGATAAAAGACCGGATCGCTCATTTGTTGTTGCAGGCTTTCCAGTTGTTGCTCCAAGGTTTCAATTTGTTGCGGCAAGGCATCATATTGACGTTGTTCATTAAAGCTAAGCTTTTTGGTTTTTTTAACCGGTGCTGATTTTTGTCCAGATCCGTTGTGCCCTTCGGCTATGGTGCTCTTGGCGTCGGATTTGTCTTTGGTAGATGTCTCGGCAATCGGCTGCTGAAAGTGTGCCGGTCTTTGACGTAACCAGTCGTCATACCCACCGATATATTCATTGACTTCACCGGGTGCGTCAAACACGATGGAGCTAGTGGCGACACTGTTTAAAAAGGCGCGGTCATGACTGACAATGAGCACCGTGCCTGGGTAATTTAGTAACAACTCTTCAAGCAATTCGAGTGTTTCGATGTCTAAGTCATTAGTCGGTTCATCGAGAATTAGTAAGTTGGAGGGTTTTGAAAACACTCTGGCTAACAGTAAACGATTTCTTTCTCCACCAGACAAGGCTTTAACCGGTTGGCGTGCTCTTTCGGGCGTGAATAGGAAATCTGCCAAATAGCCCATAATGTGCTTGCGTTGACCATTGATTTCAATATAGTCCGATTCTTCTAAAACGCTTTCCACGACCACTTTGTTCTCATCGAGTTGGTCACGGTGTTGGTCAAAGTAGGCAATTTGAATATTGGTGCCGATTTTGACACTGCCAGATTGGGGTTCCAATTTGCCCAGCAGCAGTTTGAGTAATGTTGATTTACCACAGCCATTGGCGCCAATAATGCCGACCTTATCGCCTCGTAAAATCAGTGTTGAGAAATCTTGAACCACTGGCTTATTCGGCCAAGCAAAACAGAGATCATTGACTTCAATGACCTGTTTGCCTGAATTGCCGCCTTGGTTAAATTGTAGATTAGCCTTACCTTGTTGACTGCGACGCGCCTTATGTTCTTCGCGCAGTTTTTCCAAGGCTCTAACACGTCCTTCATTTCGGGTGCGACGCGCTTTAATGCCTTGGCGAATCCACTTTTCTTCTTGCACTAATTTCTTGTCAAACTCAGCATTGGTTTTGGCTTCGGATTCTAATTGCGCCTGTTTACGCTCTAAATAGGTGGCGTAATCGCATTCCCAGTTATGCAGGTGTCCACGGTCTAGCTCAACAATACGGGTTGCCAAAGCTTGTAGGAAGGAGCGGTCATGGGTAATAAACACCAGACTACAATTCAGATTTTTTAAGAAGCTTTCTAACCATTGGATGGAGGGGATATCTAAGTGGTTGGTCGGTTCATCCAACAGCAAAATATCCGGTTCTTGTACCAGGGCTTGCGCCAATAACACGCGTCGTTTCATGCCACCAGACAGCGATGAAAATTCGGCATCCGCTGGTAGTGACAATTTGGAAATAATGGCATCGACGCGCTGATTGAGTGCCCAACCATCTTGTGCATCAATCGCCTGCTGCACTTTGGTCAATTGATTCATGAGTGCTTCAGAATAGTCTTCGGCCATCGCATGACTGAGTTGATGAAAGCGTTCAAGTTGTTCGCCTATATCGCCTAAGCCTAAGGCAATAATATGAAATACGCTACCACTCACATCATGGGGTACTTCTTGTTGCAGTTTGGCAATGTGAACGCCATCTTGCACAATCCGCGTACCCGCGTCTGCCTGTAGGGTGTTTTCAATGACCTTGAGCAGCGTGGATTTTCCTTCGCCATTGCGGCCGACAATACAGACGCGTTCATTGGCTTCGACTTTAAAAGAAACATTATCAAGCAGAATTTGGGTGCCGAAGCTGAGGTGAAGGTCGCGTAAAAATAGCAAAGCCATATAGGGGTCTCTAAAAATTATTAGTTGGAATCAATCGTGGGCGCTATTCTATGTCGCCCCTGTTCAAATTGCACGTTAAGTATTAAGTTTCCGGTGTGCTTCATGGTTTGAAAGTCGAGTTTAACACCGGGCAGGTTTTTCCAAAACTCAATAACTCGTCTGGTGGTGCCTGAACTGCTGATCCAAAGATTAAAGAGCAAGCATCCTTGCAATGCAACTAAACGCGCTAATTGGCTTAAAAATTGACCCTGTGAAAATTCATAGGGCATACTATCACCGTCATAGAGATCAATAACGATAATATCAAAACGGGTGTCAGGTTCCAGTGGCCATTCTTTGACAAAAACACTGGCATCCGCTTCAATTGGTAAGAGGGTATCCGTTTTCGGAAGTTGAAAATATTGATGGGCAATGTCAATCACTGCCGCACGTTGTTCAACCAAAACCTGAAGGCAATTGGGCATTAATAGGTGTAATTGCGTTGCTAAACAGCCACCGCCGAGTCCCAACATTAATACCCGGTCAATTGGGCGTTGATTGGAAAAGGCCAAAATGGCCTCTAATAAGCTGGCTTGATATTCAAATGCCAGCGTGCAGGGGGCGTGCAAAAAAGCACGGCTTTGTTCAACCAAACTATCAAAGTACAGGCTGCGAGTATCAGCCGTTTCTACCACTTGAATGAGCCCAAATGCATCTCGAACGCTGTGAATGACTTTTCCGTGCGGGTGTCTGGCCATGGTTACAACTTCGTCGTTAAAGACTTAACCACCATAGCCGTAATTTTAGGCCAATGCTGGTGCTATATCCCACTTCAACAAACGCAATATTGCCGTCCTTATCAACCAGAAAACTGGCGGGAACTGCACGTGCGCCGAAGCGTTTCATAAGTTGTCCATCTTGATCATTAACAATGATATCGGCATTCATTTGATTGGCTTTTGCATAAGCTTGTAATGTCGCATCGTCATTTGATTGAGTAGCAATGTTAATGACCTGATAGTCTTTGGCAACCTGCTCGATACCGTCTTTGGCAAAGTCACAAATCGGACACCAGGTTGCCCAAAAGTGAATTAAAACAGGTTGCCCCTGGTAATTGGCTAATTGAATTGGTTGGCCAGTAATGCTGGTGGTGTTCAGGTTAGGGGCTTCGCCTTCAATCACATCGCCTTGCATAAAGGGGCGAATGGCTAGGTAAATGGCCAAAATCAGCAAAAGCGTTAACAGGTTTTGAACCCAATTACGTTTTAACAGGGGAATTTTGTGTTGCGGCTCTGTCATTTAGGCTTGTCCAATGTAGAATATAAGATATTTTCGGCCTTGAATCCCGTCCAGTGATAACGGGGTCGATGACCTATTTGTGAAAGCTTTATGATAACAAAGGAAATAGATGGACGCAGAATTTTGGCACCAAATGTGGGAACGACCTCAGCAGGGATTTCATCAACCTCAACCGAATGACTTTTTAACGCGCTATTGGCCAAGTTTGAACTTAAACGGAAATGAAACCGTACTGGTACCTTTGTGTGGTAAAAGCGTGGACATGAATTGGTTAGTGCAACAGGGGCATTCGGTATTAGGGGTTGAATTGAGTCAAAAAGCATTGGATGCGTTTGTCTCAGAACATCAACTCGTCTCCGAACCGCTAGAGCATGCGGTGTTTGATGGGCATCAAACGGCAGAGATGCGTTTATTCTGTGGTGACTTCTTTAAGCTGTCGGAGGAAGACTGTCGTGATGTTAAGGCATTTTATGATCGAGCCGCTTTAGTGGCTTTGCCTTCTGATATGCGACAACGCTATGCGGTACACTTAGCCGATATTTGCGCCGAGAATGTAACAGGGTTATTGGTTGTGATGGATTACGATCAGGCGGCGATGAGTGGACCGCCATTTTCGGTCTCTGATGCTGAAGTGGAACAGTTGTTTTCGGAGAGTTTTGAATTACAAAAAATCGCATCCGCCACTGCTGAGCGCAAAGGTGTTGAGGTGACAGAGAGTGTGTATGTTTGTCAGCGGAAAAACCGCTAATTGAGTCGCCCTCTTGTTATTTCAGACCGAATCGATTATGTTAGCGCCAATATTTTAGGGACTGAATAAATAGATGGACAATGCTGCTTTGATGGCCAATCCACCCAAACCTCCGGTGGATGCTTTGACGGTTTTACAAACGGTATTTGGCTACCAGTCATTTCGTGCGCATCAGCAAGCGGTGATTGAAAATTTGCTGGCTGGGCAGGATTGTTTTGTGCTAATGCCCACCGGTGGCGGTAAGTCGCTCTGTTATCAAATTCCGGCCCTAATCTTGCCAGGCACGGCCATCGTGATTTCACCGCTTATCGCACTCATGCAAGATCAGGTCAGTGCGCTTAAAGCCTACGGTGTCAAAGCCGCTTACTATAATTCCACTTTGGACTTTGAGACCGCCGATCAAGTGCTAATGCAATTGCATACCGGCCAATTAGATTTGCTATATGTATCGCCAGAACGATTGCTGAATGAGAGTTTTTTAAAACAATTACAACAGTTGCCCATTGCATTATTTGCGATTGATGAAGCGCATTGTGTGTCGCAATGGGGGCATGATTTCCGTCCCGAATATAGTCAGATCGGTAGTTTACGCCAAGCGTTTGCACAAGTGCCCTTTTTGGCGCTGACCGCTACAGCGGATGAGGTCACTCGTCAGGATATTTTAGACCGGCTACAATTGCAACAGCCACAAGTGCATATCAGTGGCTTTGATCGTCCAAATATTCGCTATCGTGTGGCTGAAAAACATCAGCCAATGCAACAATTGTTGACGTTTTTAGCCGATCAAGCCGTTGTGGATCAAAGTGGTATTGTTTATTGCTTGAGTCGTAAGCGGGTTGAAGAAGTGGCGCAAAAGCTGCAGCAATCTGGCTACAGTGCCAAAGCTTATCATGCAGGTTTGCCTTCGGATATACGTCACAGTGTTCATCAGCAGTTTATGCGAGATGAAGTCACGATTGTCGTTGCCACGGTTGCATTTGGGATGGGTATTGATAAGCCCAATGTCCGTTTTGTGGTGCATTATGATTTGCCAAAAAATATTGAAGGCTATTATCAAGAAACCGGGCGGGCGGGGCGAGATGGTTTGCCTTCTGAGGCGCTGTTATTGTATGGCGCGCAAGATGTGAATACGGCACGGTATTTTGTCAATCAGAACCCGAATGAAGCACAACAGCGTATTGAAGCGCACAAATTAGAAGCGATGGTGCAGTTTGCTGAGGCGATGACTTGCCGACGTAAGGTGTTGTTGCATTACTTCGGGGAATCGTTGGAGCAGAATTGTGGCAATTGTGATGTTTGCCTGAATCCACCGAAGTTTTATGACGGTACCACCGAAGCGCAAAAAGCGCTATCGTGTGTCTATCGGTTGCAGGAATCCTATGGCATGCGCTATGTGATTGATGTGTTGCGTGGTTTGGAGCATGAGCGAATCCGATTATCGAACCATCAGCAATTGAGTACCTATGGCATTGGTAAGCATTTGTCGGCAATCCAGTGGGAGTCTATTTTTCGCCAGCTAATTCATTTGGGGTATTTGCGTCAAGATATTCAACACTATTCTGTGTTAAGGCTCACGGCGAAGGCAGGAGAAGTGTTAAGAGGCCAAGTGAGTTTGCAATTGGCTTCACCACGGGATTCTTTGATATCGCTTAAGCGATCCGGCGCAAAACAGGATAAGGCTGAGTTAACGGCATCCGAGCGTCAAGCTTTTGAAGAATTAAGGCAACTCCGTAAGGAGATCGCCGACAGTGAAGAAAGGCCGGCCTATCAAGTGTTTGGTGATGCGGTGCTGTTTGAAATGGTGAAGAAACGCCCCCAAACGGATGGCGATCTTTTAGCCATTAACGGGGTGGGGGAACGGAAGCTCGCCCGGTATGGATTTGAGTTTTTAACCCAACTTCGCAGCCTAGAGAATGTCTGAGTAGCGAGCGTTTTGACCAGGCCTGGGTAGAATTGTTTTAGAAGCCGTTCTTAATTAAAGAGATGACGATACAATGAAAATATGGGTGGATGCCGATGCCTGTCCGGTGGTGATTAAAGAGATATTATTTAAAGCATCTCAACGCACACGGATTCCGATGACCTTGGTGGCGAATCATGCCATGCGATTGCCGAAACAACATTGGATTGATTTTCTGCAGGTGGGTCAAGGGTTTGATGTGGCGGATAATGCGATTGTGAAGCGGATAGCACCAGGTGATTTATTGATTACCGCAGACATCCCTTTGGCCTCGGAAGCGATTGGCAAGGGTGCAACGGCTTTAAATCCAAGGGGGGAACTCTATACCCTAGATAATATCCAAGCGAGACTTACGGTGCGTAACTTTATGGATGCCGTTCGTTCCAGTGGCGTGAATACCGGCGGGCCGCCACCTTTAAACCAGCGAGATCGCCAGGCATTTGCTAATCAGTTAGATCGTTTTTTGCAACGCGCAGCAACGTCGCGTGAGACAGGAGAATAGGCGTGAGTGATTCAACATTTTTAGATTTAGCCGAACTTCGGCAACGCTATTTAAAAGGCGGATTGGATGAAGAGAATAGTGCCGACAACCCTTTTAGACAATTTGAAATTTGGTTCAAACAGGCGCAAGAGGCCGATTTATTAGAGCCGAATGCGATGAGTTTATCGACTGTGGATGCACAGGGTCAGCCAAGTTTACGAACAGTCTTGTTAAAACAGTTTGATACAGATGGTTTTGTGTTTTTTACCAACTATCAAAGTGAAAAATCCAAGCAGATTGCACAGAATCCAAACGTGGCTCTGTTGTTTCCTTGGTTGGCGTTAGAACGCCAAGTGAAGGTACTGGGGAAAGCGGAGAAGATTTCATTGGCACAATCGATGAAGTATTTTGCCAGTCGCCCAAAAGGCAGTCAGATAGGGGCTTGGGTCAGTCAGCAAAGCCAGGTGGTCTCCTCTAAACAAGTGCTGTTAAGTCAGTTTGAAAAAATGAAACAAAAGTTTCAATCTGGAGAGGTGCCGTTTCCGGATTTTTGGGGCGGCTATCGAGTGGTGCCGCACCAAATCGAATTTTGGCAGGGTGGTGATAATCGTTTGCACGACCGAATTTGTTACGAATGGCTGGACTCTGAGAATCGTTGGTTAAAGAAACGGTTAGCGCCCTAAGAAAACCGTCATAAAATTGGGAAAACTAGGCACAAGAATTTAGTCATGCGTTAATCTTGAGTAATCGATATTTTTTAGCAACTCTGTTTTAAGCTCATGGAGCTTTTCGAGGCCATTCTTAGCATTGTGATGGTTGCCATTGAGTTTTTCAGTAATCAGTTTTTGACCCAGTTCATGAATTTGTGCATGAATGGTTTGAACATGTTGGTATTGTAATTCGGGCAACCTATCCTTCGCTTCTTTTTGCTCTAACCAATGGGCAAAACGGCATCTTGTCCCATCCATTTCAGGTGGCCAGTCGGCGCGGTCGGTTAAAAAGAATTCGATTTGATTAATCCAAGCGCGATGTTCAATGGCCGCAGTGATAAACACCAATTCATCTTCCGTCGCATGTGTCATACTTTGCCATTGAGGTTTGGTATGCCAGTGCTGGAGCCACTCAAGAACATGATCTGCAGGCATGGGACGACTGATTTCATAGCCTTGAATTAATTCGTAACCGAGTTTAAGTAACAGGTTGGCGACATATTCCGTTTCGACCCCCTCTGCAACCACATTTAGGTTAAAGGCGTTCCCCATGCCGATAATACTTTCCATAATAGAAAGACTTTGTGGATCGGTTTGTAAATCTTTAACAAAGCTCAAATCAGCTTTTAATTCATGAACCGGCAATGTTTTCAGATAAGTGAGAGAGGCATAACCCGTGCCGAAATCATCAATCGAAAATTGAATGCCCATCGCTGTACAACGTTTCATGACATTAGTGGTGCTAACAATGTCTTCTATGGCCGAGGTTTCCAGAATTTCAAAAGTGAGGAAGCTCGGCGGTATTTGATGATATTTTTCCAATAGAGTTGGTAAATGATTTGAAAACCTGTGATCAAGTAATAGCACACCATCTATATTGACACTGACCGGCAACAGTTTTCCTTCTACTTGCCAAGCACGCATCTGCTTAAAGGCTGCCTCGATGACCCAGAAGCCCGCTTCGAAGGCCAGTTCAGGTGATTGAATTAAATGAACAAAATCACTCGGTTGGAGTAAACCTTTGTCGGGATGTTGCCAGCGAATTAGGGCTTCTAAGCCATAAAGTTTTCCTGTTTTTAAATTGACCTTAGGCTGATAATAAAGAACTAACTCATTATTTTTAATAGCATCTTTTAAAGCAATGACTTCGCTACTGGTGATCTGGTCAGCACCATGGATATCAAATACATAAGTTTGGTTTTTACCGCGCATTTTAGCTTGGTACATGGCCTGGTCCGCTTGGCGAATCACTTGTTCTGCATCCAAGTCCTGGTGATGGTGGAAAAAGGTAACCCCAATACTGGCGGAGACACTAAATGTCATATCTTGATATAAAATCGGTTCATTGGCATGATCCAGAAACCGTTTCAGTAATGGCGTAAGAGTTTTTAGGTGGTCAGCATTTAAAATGACGGCCACAAACTCATCCCCACCATAACGTGAGATGCTATCTTCTTCCCGAATGGCGCTCTTGAAACGTTTGGCAATAGTTCTTAATAAATAGTCACCCGCTTGATGACCATGTTGGTCGTTAACGGCTTTAAAACCATCCAGATCAATAAATAATACGGCAATGGAGGTTGCGTGTCTTTTGGCACTGGCAATAGCCTGGTTTAGCCGATCTGCAAATAGCATTCGGTTAGGTAAACCGGTCAGCATATCGTAGTGGGCGATCAGTTCAAGTTGACTACGCTGTTCTTTTTCGACGGTAATATCCGAGAATAAGGCAATATAATTTTTGATGGTGTCATCTTTATTGTAGATGGCACTAATCGTTAGTTTTTCAGGATAAATTCGACCATCTTTACGTTTGTTCCAAATTTCGCCTGACCATTTACCGTCTTCAATCAGTTGACGCCACATTTCTTCGTAAAAGTCTTTGTCTTGCTTACCCGAGTTCAAAAGTTTGGGTGTATTGCCAAGTGCTTCGGCTTTTTTGTAGCCAGTAATCTTTTCAAAAGCTTGGTTGACATTAAGGATGACGCCACTTGGATCGGTAATTAAGATGGCTTCTTGTGCATGGGTAAAGACGCTGGCCGCTTGCCGAAGTTCATTTTCGGTTTCAGTTTGCTCGGTAATATTTTCAATCAAGCCGTCAATGGAAATGAGTTTTCCGTCCTTGTCGAGGGTCGCATGTTGAATGAGTTTAAGGGTTTTACGCTGTCCCGAGCGGGCATCAAAGCGAAAACTAAACTCATTCTTAGCTTGATGCTTATTAAGTAGGTTTTGGATGCTGTCATCAACAATGGCTTGGTCTTCGGGCAAGCATTGAATCACTTGGTGCCAATATTGATTTAAGATTTGTTCGGTTTGGGTTTCAAAAATCACCGCTGCGCTGTCACTGATATAGGTAATGATGCCTTGAGCATTCAAGCTATAAAGACAATAGTTTTCGCCAATCTCATCGACCAAACGTTCGTATTGATGTTGTTGTTTAATGATTTGTCGGTGGGTTCTTTTTTGTTCAATCAGTCGCCAAATTTCATTCGCGAGTAGTTGAAGTGCATTGACATCTTCATGGGTATAATCCGATGATTTATTGGCAAGTGCAAATAGCATTTCAACCCGATCTTGGTAGGTTACGGGAACAATGAGTAACCGAGTTAAAGGGCTGAGATCATTGAGCTGACCAATCGATTCTGTTCCTGCAGAGATGTCATTCAAAATAAGCGGTTTTTGCGTTTGTAATATTTGTGCTTCAATCCCGGCTTCCTCAATCGCATAAGAAGAAACAATAATCTCATGAAACTGTTTTCGAGTGGTTTGGCTAGAGTGGGTGATGAGTTCAAAGGTTTGGTTCTGGTTATTGTACAGATGAACAAAACCGACTTCGCTTCCGATATGACCTTCAATCTCATCAAGTGCTTGATGAATAAAGTCAGACTCTGATAATTTGGTGATTTGAGAAGGTAACGCCAGCAATATTTCGTCCAGTGCAGCTTTATCACTGAGCACTTTTTCATGTAGCTGAACCAGTTGCATCGAGCTTAATAAACGCTGGTGGAGGTAGAGAGCGCGTAATAAGCTAATCGCCAAAATAATGATCAGAATGCCGACTAAAATAATATCAAACGTATATTGCTGCCAAAATTGCTTTAGGCTGAATTGGGGAGGGATATGGTAAGGTTCTAGTTGCAACTCACGTAGGATTTTCTCGTAAGGTAAATAATCCGATGGCGGGATAAACCCGGCAATTTGAGCGGCTTTGGCTGCGGGGTGGTCAGCCGTTAAGTTATAAAGTGCCAAGGCGATTTGTTTGGTGGTGGTTTCATCAATGTGACTGAGTACGGCAAAGGGCCATTCCGGATAAAGGGTGGTCGACAGCTTGAAGGGATAGTTGAATAGATCCCGAGCGTGAATGACTTTAATATCTAAACCGGAGAGATTACCATCGTTAATCGATTGTTCAAGGATACCGCTGCGGACAAAACCGACATCGGCTTTTTTTGATAATACGGCTTCAATGACCCTTTCATTATCATGGGTCGTGATAAAGTTTAAGTCCTGTTGGGTCAGGCCTGTATGTTTGGCCAGTTCAGCCATCGGTATACTAAAAGCGCCAGAGCTTCGGAAAGAAGGAATGGCAATGGTTTTATTGGCTAAGTCATTCAGTGATTGAATATCTTCTCGGCCTGACAAACTAAAAATGACCCCCCCGAAGGTATTGAGGTGCTTGCCTTTATAGGCGGTTTGGACGGTAGCAATGGCATTGTTTAATGCATTTTCATGGCGAATGATCTGGTAGAGCGACGGGTTCGCCAGTACCAAGTCAATTTGATTATGTTGCACAGCCGTTCTCAGTGCCGAATCATCCATCGCATAGAGTTTGACGGTATGATGAGGTAGTTGTTGCGATAAATAGTCGGCAAGGGGTTGGTAACGTTTTATCGTTGCTTCGGCGTTGGAGTGGGCAAATACAGCGAGGTTTATTGTCGATTTAGCATGGTCAGCCTGTGCAATGCCACCACACAACACGCCTAAGGTAACGAGTGCATTGAGAGCAAATGTAAAAATGCGGTTAATGACTGCCATTCGATACATATTTGGGTAAATAGTCGGAGGTGAAAAGCTGATGAATATCATCTGGAAGTTGCTCTGGGGTTAACTCAGTGTAGGGCATTAATGCTTTCACCATGGTTTTTAAGGTTTCGGTATCTGATAAAATTGAATGATTTCTTTCCAAAGTGGGTAGTGCAATGCCTCTCAGTCCACGCTTCATTACGTCAATCGGTACACGATTGTGGATGGTGTTGGTCATTTCATACAACATATCACTGGGATTCGATTGAAACGATTTTACCATCTTAAAGTGGATTGCGGTTAAATCATCTAACGAACGACTGAGTTGAGAGAGCATGTCCGTTCTGACGGCTAAGACATCATAGTTCATATTTGGCAGTTGGCGGCTGTCAAAAATGGCATTAAATCCTTCTGCGAAAAATTGAAACGCATAAGGTTCATGGGTAATCACGATATCAACTTGATTGTTTTGCCATGCTTCAAATTGCTGGTAGGGCGGGATGGCGATTGCTGAAACCTCCCCTGGTGATAGGTTTGCGGCTTCCAGTAATTTCGACAAAATCAGTTGCCCATGGGCAGACACTTCATAGCCAATTCGTAACCCTTTAATATCGGCCAAATGTCTGATGTGATCTGGAACCAATAACATATCGGCTCCTGCGGAGATATCAAACACCATTATGACCGTCATCGGAATGCCTCTAGCACGGGCAATCAGGACTTCATCCAAACTGAGAGTCGCAACGTCGATTTGTTTTTTTGAAAGCCCGGTCAGAACTTCACTGGCAGATCGGAATTCACTAAATTGAATATGGTCTGGTAATTGACCTAAACGATGTCCCAGGTGTAAAAATTCAAAACCCAACCAGGGGTGCGAGCCGATGCGAACGGTATTTGGTTTACCGCAACTATAGAGACCCATGACCGATAAACTGGACAACAAACCGGCCCCAATGGAACGACTGATAAATTGTCTTCGAGAAATTGTCATGAAAATTGTCCACATTTTGTATAGGGTTTGATGATCATATCATAGGCAGGATTTGGCTTGAAATTATCCCATCAAGTTTAGCGCAAATTTTTTTTGGGGTTTGTTATAAATGTCCTCTGTGTTCGTTTGGTGTGGTGGATAACCTGGTGGTGTAGAGGTCATAGCGGGTATTCGGGCTTGAAATCTGAGCATTTGGTTTTGGCCCAGTGAGGGGAGGGGCTTTTTTGGGGCGTTTGACCACCACCCGTTTTTGCGCTGCTTGTAATGCTGAGATGAGGAGGGTTTCACTGTCTTGGTCAGGGCCGACCAATTGTTGTAGTGCTTGCATTTCTTTGGGAGCGGCAGCGGTTTTCTTTTTTTCGGGATACATCGGGTCGCAATACACCACATCACACTGGATATCTGGTGCCGACAAAAAGCTTGCCGCATCAGCTTCAATGAGCGTAATGCGTTCCATAATAGCGCGAATGTCATCTGGTGTGTCGGGGTGTTGGGTACGCTCAATGGCATCGGCCAATAATGCGGCAATAATGGGAGAGCGTTCAATCAAGGTGACCTGGCAGCCTAAGCTGGCAAATACGAAGCCGTCGCCGCCCATACCGGCAGTGGCGTCAATAATGTGCGGTTGTTGTTGTGCGATTACCGCGCGTGCTAAGGGTTGCCCCTTGCCGCCGCCAAATTGACGGCGATGGTTTTTCTTGCCTTGAATAAAGTCAATAAAAACGGGGCCTGACTGAGGGGGAAACAGTGCCAATTTATAGTCGGGAGAACCATCGGGGGTGCACGGTTGTTTGGGGTCTTGCCACCAACCCAATTCCATCGGTGGCGGGGTGTCCAATTCCCGAGTCAGCGGTAGCCCTAACCTTGTGGCTAGCGCGTGAGTGCGTTCAGGTAGGGCAGTCTCGGCAATGGCAATATGCATGGTCAGCGCGATTAACGGTCTTTTTCAAAGCCAAAGGTTTCAGTCACATAGTCAATGTCTTTATCGCCACGGCCAGATAAATTAATCAGCATCGTCGTGCCTGGGTTTTCCTGGCCGTACTTCATTGCCCAAGCGACGGCATGAGCACTTTCTAAGGCGGGAATAATCCCTTCTCGGCGAGACAGTTTATAAAATGCATCTAAAGTTTCAGCGTCAGTAACGCCATGATATTGGACTTTACCAGCAGTTTTTAGGTGAGAGTGTTCTGGGCCGACGCCGGGATAATCTAAGCCAGATGCAATGGAGTGAACCGGTGCCGGATTGCCTTCGTCATCGGAGAGCAGTAAACATTTAAATCCGTGTATCATGCCGGGCTTTCCGTAAGTCATGGTGGCGGAATGCTCGCCGAGTTTGGTGCCTTTGCCAAGTGGTTCAACTCCATTTAGAGTGACGGTTTCATCCTCTATAAAGCCAGCAAAGAGGCCCAATGCATTGGATCCGCCGCCGACACAGGCGCCAACCTGATCAGGCAATTCGCCAACCATTTCTAAATATTGCTGGCGTGATTCATGGCCGACTACCGATTGGAAGTTACGCACCATCATCGGGAAGGGATGTGGGCCAACGACCGAACCAATGGCGAATAAAGCGGTGTCCGCTTGTGGGACATAAGATTGAAACGCGGAATCGACCGCCTCTTTTAAGCTACGGCCGCCAAATGAAACGGGTACCACTGTGGCACCCAACAGCTTCATACGAGTCACATTGGGCGCTTCTTTAGCAATGTCGATTTCACCCATGTGAATTTCACATTCCATCCCAAAATAGGCCGCTGCGGTAGCGAGGGCTACACCATGCTGGCCGGCACCGGTTTCAGCAATGAGTTTGGTCTTGCCCATGTGTTTGGCTAACAGTGCTTCGGCCATACAGTGATTGAGTTTGTGTGCGCCGGAATGATTAAGGTCTTCGCGTTTTAAATAAATATGTGCACCGACATCGCGGCTGAGGTTGTGGGCGTAATAAATCGGTGTGGGGCGACCTTGGTAGTGTTTACGAATATAGCTCAGTTCATTCAAAAAGTCGGCAGACCGTCCCAAGGTTAAGTAGGCTTGATTGATTTCTGCGAAATGGGGTTCAAGCTCTGGCGGTAAAAAAGCGCCACCAAAATCTCCGAAATACCCTTCGGCATTGGGAAAGTTCTTTAAATAAGACATAGCCGTTCCTTTTGAAAATTCAAAAATGATATTAATGACGCCATCGAGATGCGCTGAGTAATCGTAAAGTCGATTTTAGGATCGATTTGAGAAGTCATTTTAATCAAAAAATGACCAGGCCTGGCCATTTTTTGATAGAGGTGGGAGGTTATGGCTTACGGCCACCGATCATACGGGTGATAATGCCGGGCTCTTCACCGGTTTCTGCTTTAATGATGGCCGCAAAGTGTAAGACTAAAAATGGCACTAAATACCATAATGCCAGCTCATGAAACTCCTCGATACTGTGTTTCCAGTCGGCTGGGCCATAGACAATCAATAAACCACTGATAAGCGATAATGCAACAAAACCATAAAGGCCGAGATAAGAGATGGCTTTGATTTTTTCTTTAGCCGTCGCGGTTGGATCCAAGGGGCCTTTAAAGTACAGACCGTTGGCTTTCATGTAACCAAAGCGCAGTAGCAGTAATGCCGTTAGAAAGTAGCCGGCATATAAATGCCAGTCAAACATCACGTTGCGAATGGATTTGGCAATTTTCACGGCATCGGATTCACTTAATTGCGCGTTGGCAAGCTGAGGGGCATCCATCAGCATTTGCGCCATGTGGTGTTTTTCCATCCAGCCCAGCCGGAGGAGCACGGTTAATAATATTAACAACATTCCGAACGCAAAGCCCCAGTGTAGTAAGCGGTGGACGAGAGGGAAAAACGTTTTATCTGTATTGTCCATCTTAAATCTCCTATTTGGTTTTTAAAAGGGAGTCTTTGTTATTTGTCTAACGCAAACTTTACCGGTATGGGCAGACTCTAACCCCAAAGTTTAAGGCAGAAATCTTAAAAAAAAATTAAATAAAAGTAAATTTTAAAGATTTTATTACTCAACGGCCTTTTTTCAAAAGTCTCCGTTAAGCTGTTTTCAGGATACAATGATGCCCATTGTCACAATCAGTTGAAAGTATAAAGCGCGTTATGTTTGTAAAAGTTGCGGTGCCAGGCCCTTTTTTGTCCCCATTAGATTATGCGGTTCCTGAAGTATTGGCTGAGACAGGACTCCCCGTCGTGGGCGGTCGCGTCTGGGTGCCTTTTCGGAATAAAAAAATGATCGGGTTGGTGATGTCGTTGACGGAAAGCACCGAATTGGCCGCTGAAAAGATTAAAGCGATAGATTCAGTGGTGGATGAGGCTGCACTTTTTTCTGAAGCGGAAATGCATTTTTTACGCTGGGCGAGCCATTATTATCACGAGCCAATTGGTCAGGTTGTGCAAACGGCACTCCCCAAAAGATTGCGAGCGGGAGAATCGCAAACCGTCGCGGGTGTCGCTGCCTGGCAATTAACAGTTTCAGGTAACAAGGCAGAATCGGAAATACCGACTAATGCCTCACAGCAAAGAGTAGTTTGGACGTTTCTAAAGCAACAATCGGGCGCGGTAACGGCGGAAGACTTTAAATTGGCGGTGCCGGGAAATTGGCGCACGCCCCTTAAACGGTTTCAACAACAAGGTTGGGTATCGGAAATTGAGTTGCCTTGTATCAATGCCTTTTCCGCACGCGAAAAATTACCCAGGCCTGGTCATATTTTGCATCCACCACAGCAAGCCGCGGTGGATGCGGTGTTAGCCAGTTCCGGTTTTGATGCTTTTTTATTGGAAGGCGTGACCGGTAGTGGTAAGACCGAAGTCTATTTAGACATTATTCAATCGGTGATTGCAAAAGGTCAGCAAGCCTTGGTATTAGTGCCTGAAATTGGTTTGACGCCACAAACTGTTCGCCGTTTTGAGGCCTTTTTGCAGACGCCTGTTGCCGTGATGCATTCGGGTTTAAATGACAAGGAAAGGCATTGTGCCTGGTATGCGGTGAAATCGCATCAAGTTTCGGTTTTGTTAGGCACGCGTTCAGCTTTGTTTACCCCCTTTGCGAATTTAGGGGTATGTATTTTAGATGAAGAGCATGATTTATCGTTTAAGCAACAGGAAGGCTTTCGCTATTCAGCGCGAGATTGTTTGGTGAGGCGAGCGCAATTACAGCAGGTGCCTGTGGTATTGGGGTCGGCGACGCCGTCCATTGAAACTTTGCACAATGCTCAGTTGGGGCGTTACCACCATTTGACCTTATTGCAGCGCGCTGGGGCTGCTCAAATGCCCGATATCAAGTTGCTAGATGTCCGTGGTGAGCCGATGGTAGCGGGGATTAGTGATTCTTTGCAGCAGAAAATGGCAGAACATCTAGCCAACGGGCACCAGGTTCTATTGTTTTTAAATCGACGAGGATTTGCGCCAGTATTGATTTGCCATCAATGCGGGTGGCAGGCGGTTTGCGAGCAGTGTGATGCCAATATGACCTATCATCAACAGGTGAACGAATTGCGTTGCCATCATTGTGGCGCACAAGCGCCTGCGCCGCATTCCTGCCCAAGCTGTGGCGCTGATCACTTTGCAAGTGTGGGCGTGGGAACAGAACAAATCCAAAAATGGGTGCAGACGCATTTTCCACAGGCCTCTTTCTTGCGCATTGATCGGGATACCACTCGCCTGAAAGGGCAGATGCAAGCCTTAACTGAACAAGCCAGTAACGGCGAGGCCGATATATTAATCGGCACTCAGATGCTAGCTAAGGGTCATCATTTCCCCAAGGTTACTTTGGTGGGAATGCTTGATATCGATCAAGGTTTGTTTAGTTGTGACTTCCGAGCCGCTGAGCGTATGGCACAATTAATTGTCCAGGTGTCCGGGCGTTCAGGACGAGGTCAGTTCGCAGGGGAAGTGGTGATTCAAACGCATCACCCTGAGCATCCTTTATTAAAAGTTTTGGTGGAAAAGGGCTATCCGGCCTTTGCGCAGCAGGCGTTAAAAGGACGACATCAGGCGGAGTTGCCACCTTTTCAGTATCAAATATTATTGCGAGCGGAAGCCATCGATGGGCAATTGGGGTGGTTGTTATTAAATGAAATAAAACAGGCGTTAAATTTTGCTAGAATGTCAGTTTTATTACCGCCAATTAACAAACAAATCAGCGATTTAGTAGATGAGGCCGCTAGCCAAAGAGATGCCTATGGACAGGTGGACTTAGCCAGTTTAGAGGTTTTTGGTCCGGTGAGTGCGCCGATGCTAAAACGCCAAGGGCGCTTTCGATATCAACTGTTATTGCAGGGACGGCAACGAAGTCAATTGCACCAATGGTTGGCCGAAGTGGAAGGGTTGCTGTATCAATTGCCGCTTGCAAAAAAAGTTAGATGGTCAATTGATGTGGATCCGCAAGAAATGGGTTAAGTTGCCCAGAAATTTATTTGAGGGAAAAGGTGTCACTACTCATTCGATTATTTAAAGCGCTCAATGCCAACCAGCATCCTGGGCAAATCGCATTATCATTTCTGCTTGGCATGATATTAGGGTTAACGCCCTTATTTTTTGCGCACAATTTATTTACGTTGGCACTGATTTTGTTATTGAGAATTAATCTGTCTGCATTGATTGCGGCGACCTTGTTCTTTAGCGGTATTTCATATTTATTAGATCCGTTATTTCACCAAGTCGGGTTGTGGCTGTTACAAATGGACACGTTACAGCCACTGTTTACCGAACTATATAACCAAGCTTTTTGGCGCTGGGTGAATTTTAATAATACCTTGGTTATGGGCAGTGTGTTGGTCGCCTATGGATTGAGTTTGCCAGCATTTTTCCTGTTTTGGCTGTTGGTGAAAACCTATCGCAACCGGTTTTTGAAATGGGTGAACCAGTTTAAAATTATTCAAATCCTAAAAGGGGCAAAAGAAGCTGAATGGCTTTCTGGAATCGTCAAATAAAACCGACAACGGCTAACGAAAAATCTTCAGAATCAAAATCGCCAAAACCTAAAGGATGGATTCGGTGGTCGGGTTTGACCGTAGTTGTAGCTGGGGGTGGACTGTTTCTGCTGATTGGGTATTTCGGGGTTACGCTTGCCTTAAAAGCGCAAATAGAAAAGGGTTTGTCGAATGTCTGGGGTGCCAAAGTCGAAATTGGTGCGATTGATCTAGGGCTTTTCCCGCTGGAAGTCGGTCTAAGGCAACTTCAAGTGACCGATCCCAAAAAACCGATGGAAAATCTGATTGAGATTGAGCGAATCAGTGCCGCTGTAAACTTGTATCATTGGGTGGTGGGTCGAACCGTTATTGAAACCGTTTTTTTAACCGATTTGACACTTCATCAGCCTCGACAATCATCAGGGGCACTCGCCAAAACGCCAAAGGCCGTTGCCACAAAAGCGGACACAGGCACGCAAAATGCGGCAACCCAACAAGATTCATTGGCGATTCCATTACCGAAAGTGGCCGTGCCAACGACGGAACAACTACTGTCGAGAGAAACCTTGCAAACGGTTACTTTAGCCAAAGAGATTGAGCAGAAATTGGCCGAAGTGCGTCAGGCCTGGTCAAATTTAGAGGCTGAAATCCCTTCTCAACAACAAATCAATGATTATCAAGCTCGATTCAAAACACTAACACAGGGCAAGATTGATTCTATGCAGGCGTTTGAAGCTAAAAAAGCGCAGTTTCAATCATTAAAGCAAGACCTTGAAGCAAAACAGCAATCACTCAACGCCGCGCAAAAAACATTGAAAAATCATCTGCCAGAATTGCAACAGCAGATTCAGGATTTAAAACAAGCTCCGAAACAAGATTATCAACGCCTGCTGGACACCTATTCATTGGATGCATCAGGGCTATCGAATATCAGTTATCTCCTGTTCGGTCCGCAAGTACAAACCTGGATTAATGAAGGGATTAAATGGGCAGAAAAAGCGGAACCCTTGATCGAGAAATTCAAAACTTGGCAGGCCGAAAATGCCCAACAGGAAGCCGAGGCTGCAGTCATAGAATCAAAGCGTTTTAAAGGTCAGGACATTCATTTTAAAGAGGTGGATCCCCAGCCCGATTGGATAATAAAGCGAATCGTGTTGGAAGGAGACCTCAACTGGGGTCGTTTAACAGCAGAAGCCACCCAAGTGACATTTGACCACCCGAAAACACACTTGCCTATTTTATTTAAAGTGTTCGCTAAAACCGATCAAGCAGAACAGCCGCTGAGCTTTATTGGACAAAGCAATTTTATTAACCCTGATGCGCCTTTTACGGAAGCGAAGGTCTCTTGGCCGCAACGTCCGGTTAAAGATTGGAAAATTTTAAAAGACCAAAACTTACCACTGTCCATGCATGAAGGGATGGTTGATGTGACGGGGCATATTTTGTTGAAAGCCAAACATCAAATTGACGCTTGGCTAAATTTAGAGTATCAACAAGTCGATATGCAGATTGAGGACTCACCCTCAAAAGATGTGAAGCGCTATGTGGCGCCATTATTTAAAGACATACAGACCTTTACCGTACAATCCGAAGTCGTGGGGGATTGGTATGCGCCTAAAATCGGAGCCAATTCAGACTTAGATAAAATTCTATCCGCGGGATTTAATAAGCTATTAACGCAAGAGTTGGCAAAACTAAAAACGGATTTAAAGGCGCAATTGGATGCTGAATTGGCAAAACAGCTTCAGCCGATTCAAAAGCAACTGTCGGTCTGGTTAGACAAGGATTCTCAATTGGCTCTGCAACAAAAAGGGATTGGTCAGATTTTGGATTCCAATTGGCAGGCAAATGCCAAGAAAGCTTTGCAGCAACGTTTAGATGCGGAAGTGAAGAAAGCAAAACAACAGGCACAGGCAAAAATCGCTGCCGAAAAAGCGAAGTTAGAGCAGGCTAAACAAGCAGCAGAAGCCAAGCTGAAAGCAGAGTTAGCCGCGAAGAAAAAGGCAGCAGAACAAAAGGCTAAACAAGAAGCTGAAAAAGCGGTTGGCGATCAGATGAAAAAATTGTTTAAGTTTTAATATGAGCGCCTAGGTTACCCAGAAATTTAAAAAAAATGATTGTAATAAAAACAGCATGATTTATCGAGGAAGCGACTTATGAGAAAAAATTTACCCATCACCCAGACTGAAAAAGTGGTGCCAGAAGGGTATATACTCGTCTCGGAAACAGATCTTCAAGGCAATATTACCTATGCAAATGAAGATTTTATCAAAATTTGTGGCTACTCTAGAGAAGAGTTAGAAGGTCAGCCACATAATATGATTCGTCATCCTGATGTGCCTGAAATTGTATTTGCTGACTTATGGGCAACTTTACAAAAGGGGGAACCTTGGCATCAACTGGTGAAAAATCGCTGTAAAAACGGTGATTATTATTGGGTCGAAGCCAATGTGGCGCCGATTATTCAAAATGGAAAGGTGACAGGCTATAAATCGATTCGTAACCCCATTACTGATGCTGAAAAAGCCGCAACAGAAGCCGCTTATAAGCAGATTGCTTCGGGTAAGCTTTTGATCAAAGGCGGCGCAGTAATGAAGCCGTGGATGCAAAAAATTGCTGATTGGAGTCCATTACCTCAAAAATCGATTCTAGCGAAAACCATGATTCCATTAGTCGTGATGTCGATAATGTGGAGTATTATTTTGCAACTGTATCTACAAAATGTTGCAGATAACCTTTATGCCGATGCAGTTGTTGAACGCCAAAGCGTGCTCAGTGGCAACCTGCAATCAGAAGTCGATGCTCTTGGTAAAGTCGCTTTAACGAATGCGGTGGGGATTGCAGGTAATTCCGCAGTTATTTATGGCCTTTACGATAATCAAGAAACGGCTTTGTGGCAAATTGTTGAGGTCAATTATCAACAATATGTGGACCGGGCGGATCTAAAAAATATCGGGGTGGCGATTTTCGATGCAAAAATGAAAAAAATCGCCAATAGTGGGGTGGAGATAGCCCCGCCGAAAATGCCGTCAGAACCAGTGACCCGAGTACATTTTCAAAAAGAGGGTGGTTTTGTTCAAGCCCTAGTTCCGGTTCCATATGGCGATAAGGTGTTAGGACTGGTGGTGATGAATTTACCCTTAACCCAAATTGAAACAGCAGAGAAGGCTTCAGATCATTCCTATGCGGCTTTGGCATTTGATGGGCAGGCCATTTCATTAGCCAAAGGGTTTGAAACATCGCCTGTTAAAACACTTTTGAATCAGGCCAATCATCAACAACTGATTACAGATGGATATGCGGTGGTTGATAATCAATTGTTGGTGTTTGATCAGATTAAGGATTCTGAGGGCATTGAAGGTGCCCATCTTATCTCTGAACCAATGGTGATCTTGAATAAGTTGTTAAGTGATACCTATTTTATGATTTATGTTGCTCAAGGTGCCATGTCCGGCGGCTTTATTCTGTTATTGATTCAGGTCTTTTTGAGAATGCGGGCTTCTATTTTGGGACCGATGAAACGGCTGACTCAGAAGTTGAAGCGCGCGGCAGATGAGGGCAGTCTGGCGGTGAGAGCGGATGTGTTGGTTGAAGATGAAATTGGGCAAATGGCGCGCAACTTTAACCATTATGTTTCTTCGGTACAACAATTAATGGTTGGGGTGTCCGATATGATTTCAGCCCTAGCCAAGGGCGACTTGGAACAGCGTATTGAGCAGGATGCTAAGGGTGACCTTAACTTGCTGAAAACGGATGTAAATCAATCTGTCGATAACATACAGCAAGTGATTTCTGAAATAGAGAAGGTCATTAATCATCTTAAAACAGCTCAATATCAGTTTGATTCTTCGGCAGAGTTCAAAGGTGCCTTTGCCACTATGATGGGAGATCTGCAAAATGCCATGTCGATAACCGATGAAGCGGTTCAGGGGATTAATGCTACGATGAAATCTATTGCAGAAGGGGATTTTTCTAGCCGTTTAAATGCTGAGTTGATGGGCGATTTGCAAGGATTAAAGAACAATATTAACCAATCGCTAGATGCGTTGGAAACGGGTGTGAATGATGCAGTCGCAGTGATTGTTGCGCAATCCAATGGTGACTTGACCGAGCGCATGACGGGTCAATATGATGGCCAATTGGCATTGATGCAGAAGGCATTAAACAGTTCTTTGGATAAGGTCAGTCATGCTATTTTAGGGTTGATGACCAGTTCTAATACGGTTAATGGCGCTTCCGAGCAAATCGCGCAAGGGAATTTAGATCTTTCGGATCGAATTCAAGAACAGGCCGCTTCGTTACAATCGACCGTGCAATCGATGGAGTCGATTACGAAGATGGTGCAGAACAACGCGCAAAGTGCCAAAGAAGCCGCTAGTTTGGCTGATGAAGCTAAGTCACAAGCAGATAATGGGGCGGCCGTTATGGCGCAAAGCATTCAGTCAATGCAAGCTTTGTCTGAATCCAGCCAAAAGATTGCCGATATTATTGGCTTGATTGATTCCATTGCGTTCCAAACCAATTTATTAGCGTTGAATGCGGCAGTGGAAGCGGCTCGTGCGGGTGAACAAGGCCGAGGCTTTGCTGTCGTGGCCGGAGAAGTTCGTACCTTAGCTGGAAAGTCGGCGGAAGCAGCTAAAGAAATTCGTCACCTAATTGAAACCAGTGGTCAGCAGGTGGTGGATAGTGAACACCTGGTACAGAAGTCAGAGAAGGAATTTTCCTCGGTACTGGATGCGATCTTGAAAATGCAGCAGTTGGTCTCTGATATCGCCCAAGCCAGTTCGGGGCAGGCGCAAAGTGTCTCAGAAATTAACCATGCGATTGAAGGTCTGGATAGAGTGACTCAGCAAAATGCAGCCTTGGTCGAAGAAACAGCGGCGTCTGCAGATACGCTTAAAGATGAAGCGGCTCAAATGCGACAACAAGTTGGATTCTTCCGTGTTGAAGGAGCCTCTGCTCAAGCACTTGCCAAGTGCTTCAAAAAAGCAAAAGGCCTAAAGTGATTCTTTCAAAGATTTGAAATTCTCATTAAAAGAGGACTGAATTTGAGAAACCAAGTGATATTTGCTCTCTTGTCGGCAGTGATGATTGTGACATTGACCGGCTGTACGACAAGCATTCAAATTAGGGTATTAGAACCCGCTAAAATTGGCCGTGCTGCAGAAACCAAACAGATAGCCGTATCTCCTTTTAAAGGCGATCAAGTGGGGTTGTCCTCAAAAATTGAAACGGTATTGTCGAAGCAGGTAGTGGAAGGCAAGCCTTTTTTTACCACGGTTAGCCGGAATGAAGTGGATCGCTTAATTAAAGAGCAAAGTCTGCAATATAGTGGTGTTCTGAAAGAAGACCGCCTGGTTGAAGCTGGTCAGCTGCTCGGTGTACAAGCGTTTGTCAGTGGCGAGGTCAGTGCCGCCTCTGGTCAAGATGAAACCTTTTATGAGGAGCGTTTTCGCTGTTTGGATAAAAAATGTCAGCAATTGCAAAGCTATCAGGTTCGTTGTACCCGGCGTAATATTACTTTGGCCGCTACCGTGAAAATGACGGATGTTGCTCGCGGCGATATTATTGTTGCGGAAAATTTTTCCAAGCATCGTAGTTGGAATACGTGTGTTGATCAAATGCAGCGTTTACCCGCTATTTCGGCTGGTTTAGACAGTTTGGCGAATGAAGTTGCTCGTCAGTTTGTTGCGATGTTGACACCACAGTATCGAACCATGGAAGTGGAATTGTTGGAGGATGTCGATATTGATTATACGGCGGCTCAGGAAAAAACCTTGGAAGTGGCACTAGAGTTTATCGAAGCGGGGCGTTACGACAAAGCCGATCCCTTATTGAGTCGCTTGCTTTCGTCTACGCAAGAGCAATCTTATGTTGCTGCGTATAACTTAGGGGTGGTAAAGGAAGCGCAAGGTGAATATGCCAGAGCGAAACGCCTCTATCAACTAGCAGATCGACTTCAAACGAAGCCTGTTGAAGCGATTAATAAAGCCGTTAGCCGAATTGATTTAGTGATTCGTCAATATGAACAGGCTCAATCTCAACTTGAACAATAAAATGAACATTTCAAAACAGCTTCCCTTTTGGCTAGGATTATTGACAATGGTTTTGTTAGCAGGCTGTGGCAGCTCAGAAGTTAAGCCGTTAGCGCCGACATCAATCGCTTATCCGACTTGGTATACCCAACCCCAGTCGGCCAATGTGAGCCAATTGGTTGGCGCTGGTGAGGGGGAGACTCGGGATGAAGCTATTCAAGCAGCACTGGTGGATTTATTATCACAACTCAGCATCGAGGTAGCAGCCAGTTTCGATACCCGTTTAAGTGTGCATAAGCAGGACTTTGAAAGTGTTGAAAGGGTGTCAGAAAAACGTATTCAAGCCAGTGTGGCCAATACGGAAATCCGAAACTATCAATTGAAACACATTAAGCGACTGGCTTATGACAAGACCGTGGCCTTGGTGACGGCTTCCCGCGCGCAATTATTCTCGGATATTAAAACGCAATTTGATCAAGACTTGGCGTTATTGAAGTCACAGCAAAAGCAACAAGTGATTGAACGACTGTTAGCAACCTATGTGTTTTATGGGCAACACCAGGCTCAGGTGGATGATTTGGCACAACGATTAAAGGTTTTACAAGCCTTGGATGCACATTTTGATGGCGTGTCTGCTAGTCGTTATCTGCAGGGGTTTATTGAAAAAGCGATGCAATTGAAACATCAATTGGTCATTGAGGTACAAGCGGATGCCGGCAGTGAGAAGTTTGTACCTTTGGTTGAAAACGCGTTATCCCAAGCCGGGTTTAAGGTGCAAAAAAGTCCCTTACCCACAGGATACAATGGGGCTGGTCAGAATTCCATCCTATATTTAAATACGGATGTGGCCGTTTCTGAAGCTTATGGTTTTAAAATTATTCGTGTCAATTTACGCAACCGCGTTATGAGTGATGATCAACAATTGGGCGGTGAAACTTGGACGTTTAAAGGTCAGGCTTTGGTGAAAGAAGAAAATGCTATGGATCTGGCGATGCAGCGTGTTGCCCAAAAAGCGAAGAGTCAAATTGAAGAGCACGGCATTAACCATTTTCTAGGCGTGAATTTAGTTTGGTAGCGATGGCGTGTTTCCGGTTAACGGCTAGGCTGAATCGGGATGTCATCTAACGAAATTTCAACCACCCCTTGCCGATTGCGGTGTGGCCCTTTGATAATTTCTTGGCTTGCCCAAGCATGGCCATGTACCACTTCAAAGGTCGCTGGGATACGCCCTTCTATTCGTTGCGATTCATAGGCTTCAAGCATCCGAGTAAATCGCTGTTTGCCCGTTAAACCTGAGCCAGTTGGGTTTGGTTGGGAAGCCCCTACACGGGTAGCGCCAATCGCCTTTAAATCTTTTAAAACGCCAAGTGGCTTGTCATAGGTTAAGGTAAAGTGTTCAACATCTAAAACCGGTTGACCAAAGCCGTTGCGAATCAACGCATCCCCGATATCATGCATATCAATAAAGGTATTAACATGTTGCGCATCGTCAACATTTGACCAGGCCTGGCGTAACTCTTTAAGGGTGTCGGGACCAAAGGTGGTCATCATAAATAACCCTTCGGGTTTGAGAACTCGCCGAAATTCATTAAAGACTTTATCCAGATCATCACACCATTGCAACATTAAGTTCGTCACAATTAAATCGACTGATTGGTCTACTATCGGTAAGTGATAAGCATTGCCATTTATGAAATGGGTGCGAGCGGCTTTTTGCCCTACGATACGTTGGAGCCAGTTTGTCGGCTTGCGCAAGGCTCGACTTTGCGCAATCTGCACCATCTTATCGGACAGGTCGATGCCAATACAGTCAGCATTAGGATAGCGCTGCTCTAAATGGCGGGTTAGTAAGCCTGTGCCAGAGCCCACATCCAATATGGTATTAGGTTGAATGGTGATGAGATCCAGGCGGTCATCAACCTCTTGGGCGACCTGCTTTTGCAACACCGCAGCTTCTTCATACTGGACGGCAGCATGGTCAAAATGATGTTTGATATGGGCTTGACTGAAGCTCTGGGTCATTATGCAGGTGCCTTATGCTGGGAAGTGGTGTGTAAAAACTGTAACAGTGCTTCCGCTGTGGGTTGTGGGTGAGAAAAAAAGGGCATATGGCTAGCGCCTTCAATAATTTGAATTTGACTGTGAGGTTGCAGGGCTTGAATATCTTGCAGTATCTCAGCGGGAATAAGCGGGTCTTTTTCGCCGAGTAGCCACAAAGTCGGCAAGTTGAGCTGGGAAAGTAACTGTCGATTGTCAATGGCTTTGAGTAGGCGAAGTCCCTGCATTAAACCGGTTAATGATGGCAAGTGGCGATCTTGCATTTGTGCGGTCAATTGTTTCATTAAGGGGCGAGCATTGTCACTGCCCTGTAATTGCAACCGCCAAAACTTTTTCACCACAGTGGACGCCTCGATGGTCAAGGCTTGAATGAAATCTGCCAGCAATGGCGGACTAACCGCCCATTGCCAACCATCATTTTGGGTAAAGCGAGCGGTCGAAGCCAGACAGGTCAAACTTTGTATTTTGTCTGGGTAGCGTGCGGCCAATTGTTGAGCTAGAAGTCCGCCTAATGACCAGCCTAACAAATGGGTACGTTCAGGTAAGGCTTCTGCCAAAGCCATCAGCCAGGCTTCATTGAGGCTTTGGTCATCGGTGTTTTTAGGCAAGTCTAATGAAGGACTTTGACCAAACCCTGGCAGTTCAATCAGATGTAATTGATAGTGGGGCTGCAATTGATTTTTCGCCCAAGACAACCAGGTTTGGTTGTCAGCACCCCAACCATGAATCAGGGTAAGGGATTCAGCTTGGTCGGAATCTAGAATGTCACTGTGACAAGTGGTCTTAATCATGGCGCTATTTTACCGAGTTGTCAGTGGAAATTCAGCTTGGCAATGCGCCAAAGCCTGACAAAATTGATGAATGTGATCCTGGGTATGAGCAGCCGACAGGGTAATGCGTAAGCGAGCCGTATTCACCGGAACCGTTGGTGGTCGGATAGCGGTGACCCAAAAGCCTTGTTGCTTCAAAGCATCAGACCATTTAACGGCCAAAGCACTGTCGCCAATTAATAGCGGCTGAATGGCACTGTCAGAAGGCATGAGTTCTATTCCCATGGTTTGTGCTTGTTGCTTAAAATAGCTAATGTTTTGTTTGAGCGACTCTCTGAGCTCGCTATCTTGTTGTAGTAATTTTAAAGCGGTTCGGGTTGCCAAAGCATTCCATTGAGGCATGGCCGTGGTGTAAATATAAGGACGAGCAAATTGGATTAAGGCTTCAATCGCCGTGTTACTGCCGGCGACAAAAGCGCCAAAAGTACCGAATGCCTTACCAAAGGTGCCCATTATGAGAGTATTGTCGTCAGGGGTGAGGCCAAAGTGTTCAAAACTCCCTCTTCCTTGGTCGCCTAGTACGCCTAGCGCATGCGCATCATCGACAAATAACCAGGCCTGGTAAGTTTGGGCTAGTGTTTGAATATCGGCAAGCGGGCAAAGATCACCATCCATACTGAAAACGCCATCAGTGACAATCAGGGCTTGTTGTCCTTTGGAATGTGCTTGTTGTAGCCTTTTTTCTAGCATGTCCATATCGTTGTGAGGATAACGTTTAAAATCCGCTTCGGAGTGAAGGGCGCCATCAATCAATGATGCATGATTCAGTTTATCCCCCAAGATCACATCCCCTTTTTGCATTAGGGTCTGTTGGACCGCTAGGTTCGCCATATAGCCCGTAGAAAATAACAGGGTTCGTTCAGTGTCTAACCAGTCGGCCAGTTCATCTTCTAATCGATGGTGTTGGAGGTGGTGGCCTGTAACGAGGTGTGCCGCGCCAGCCCCATAACTGAGCGATACATCCTCACAAAGGGTTTGACGAATGTCGGCAGCATTGGCTAAGCCAAGATAATCGTTGGAAGAAAAATTGAGAATCTCTAGTCCATTAATATTCATTGCAGGAGATTGCGCAGAAGACACCAAGGGGCGCTTACGCAGCAACGATTCGGCTTGGCGCTGCGCCAAACGCGGCGCAAAGCGCGACTGTAATGACTCTATCGTCATGGGAACTAAGCGGTTAAGTCGGTGGCTTGTTGCGCCAGTTTTTGGGCAGCCATTTCCGCTTTGATATTTTGCTGGGCGTGAATGCCCAGTTTGGCAAAGAGTTGTTCGTCATGGCCCGCTTCCGGATTATCCGTGGTTAACAGCTTATCACCATAAAAAATGGAATTGGCACCTGCAAAAAAGCACATGGCTTGGGCTTCGTCGCTCAGCTCCATACGACCCGCCGATAGACGAACATAGGTTTGCGGCATGACAATGCGCGCGGTGGCAATCACGCGGATAAATTCAAAGACATCGGTTTTGCCCTTCATGTGCGCTAAAGGTGTGCCTTCAATCGGCACCAGTAAATTAATGGGAACGGAATTTGGGTGGTAACGCATAGTGGCAAAGGTGCGAATGAGCTCGGCACGATCTTTGTGCTCTTCACCCATGCCGATAATGCCACCCGAACAGACATTAATGCCGGCTTTTTGAACCTTGTCGATGGTATCTAATCGATCTTGGTAATTGCGGGTGGTAATGATTTTGGGATAAAACGCTTCAGACGTATCAAGGTTGTGATTGTAGTAATCAAGCCCCGCTTCCTTAAGCTGGGCAACTTGATCATCATTCAGCATCCCCAAAGTCAAGCAGGTTTCTAAACCAAGGTCTTTCACCACACGCACCATTTCTAATACTTTAGGAAAGTCTTTCTTGGTCGGGTTGCGCCAGGCGGCGCCCATACACAATCGAGTTGCGCCTTTTTCTTTAGCAGCTAAGGCTTGTTCAATGACTTCTTGAACCGCCATTAGGTGTTCTTTCTCAACTTCAGTTTGGTTGCGAGCACTTTGTGAACAATAGGCGCAGTCTTCAGCACAGCCCCCCGATTTGATATTGACCAAGGTGCTGGTTTGGACTTCATTGGGGTTGAAGTAACGGCGATGAACCGTTTGTGCTTGAAACAGCAGGTCATTAAACGGTTGGTTCATAATTTCTTGAATTTCTTCAAGTTGCCAGTCATTGCGAATGTCGCCCAAAGTCATTGTTATTGCATTCCATAGTGTTCGAAGGATAGGTTATTATAACGAATTAGAGGGGCAATGAATATGACGCAATTTGAATCCTTCGAAAAATGGCTGTTTCCGCCTCAGTGTGTGTTAAGTGGTCAGCCAACCCAAGACTGGGATTTGGCGGATGTTTATTTACAGAAATTATCGCGGCCAAGCGATGCTAACCAAAAAAGCTGCTTTGTCTGTGCAGAACCTTTGGCGGTGGATGGCATTTGTGGGCGTTGTTTACAAACCCCTCCGGTCTTTGAGCAGACTCAAGCGGGATTCTATTATACGTCGGTAGTGCAGGATCTGATTCATTCCTTTAAGTATGAGCAGCAGCTGCATTTAGGTCGACTGTTGGCACAGCTTTGGCGACCACAATTGGTGATGACTGGAATTGATGCAATCCTTCCGGTGCCATTACATCGGGATCGATTATTGGAAAGAGGCTTTAATCAGGCACTGGAGCTAGCCAATGGCCTTGTTGGTGATGACGAAGTTCCGATTCTCCCTTTTGCGATTCAGCGCATCAAGCCGACTGTCGCGCAAGCCTTGTTAAATGCTCAGCAACGACAACATAATCTGGATGGTGCTTTTGCGGTCAATCCCAAAGCTGAAAGCGTATTATCCGCTTGCCAACAAGTGGCCATTTTAGATGATGTCATGACCACGGGTAGCACTCTCAATCAAGTGGCGCTAACTTTGAAAACGAAATTTCCCCATCTCAAAATTCAAGCTTGGGCCTTAGCCAGAGCCAAATCACATTAGCGCCCTTTAATGGCACGTAACCATTTCCACAAGTTAAATAGGCTGGATAAGGATGCGGCGACATAAGTTAGAGCACAGGCGCGTAAAATTTTCCGAGCCGTTTTTAGGTCGGCAGGCGATAGGTATTGGCCATCCTTCAATAGAGGCAAGGCGCGATTATAGCTGGCATCCCACTCAACCGGTAAGGTTGAGAGGTGCAAAATAACGGGAATCCCCATTGCAATAAAGCCAGCGCCAAAGGTCACTAGACCAATAATCGGGGTATGCAATAGTGGAATGAGAACAGGCGTTAGCATTAAGGCGATACCACTGAACTGTTGCATGCGTTGCGCCCTTTCAACCAATAGAGTTCTTTGCAGGAGCGGCTGATAATTTTGCTGGTGCTGGATTGCATGGCCTATTTCATGTGCCACGGTCGTGATGGCGGTGAGAGAGTTGCTGTGAGCGTTTTCCCTGGAAATACGGACGACCTTGCCAATCGGGTCATAGTGATCACCTTGTGCAGTTTCTTCAAGGGTTACAGCCAGCTGATATTTTTTAATCAGGTGTTCGGCAAATTGAAGTCCCGTGCCAGGCAGGGTAGGGTGTGGTTTGCTGTGTTTTTTTAAAATGGAGCGCGTCCAAAGGCTGGGTAAAGAGGTGATGATAAACAGCAATACAAAACCCATGATTAACCAAGTCATTAGTGTGTAACCTCTTCGATGCACTTTAAGGTGGTTGCATAGCTGGCATAGTCTAGCGGATTTACAAGCAGTTCAGCTTGTGCTTGTGACAGGTGTTTTGGCCTTGTGCAATCCAGTAACGCCGTGGCACTGGGGAGGTCAGAATCCATGATTGCCCAATAATTACGTTGGCCGGGCAAGATCGGTGCCGAGGATAATTGCCAACCGCTAGCCGTTAAAAACTGCTGTTGTGCTTGGGTTAATAGACGTGTTTGCCACGATTGGAGGTCTAGGTTTTCCCGTTTCGAGGGGGAACCGTTGATTAGGGTATTTTGCCAATCTGCTAAAGCTTGGTTAGTCAGGGCATATTCTTCAAGCGTTGCGGATCCCATGGATTTTCCTTTACTGTTTAGCGCGCGGGGACTCGGCGTTAGGTCGAAGGCGGCTTTTAAGCCGGCAAGCAATTTTTCAGCGCGTTGTAAGTAGTGATCCCGGTTAGCTCGATCCCATTGATATGCGGTGGCGTAGCTGGACAGCATTAGGGAATTCCAGCCGAGAATGCTTTTGTTATCGGTTGGAAATGCCATTGGCGGTCGCTGTAACTTGGCTTGTATTTCCGGCCAATGATTCGCTGTGCGTTTGGGTAACCAGCCCAATTCAAATGGGGGTGTCTTAGACAAATGCCAAGCCTCAGTGACGACTTTAAATTCCATTGGGTTAAGCTGCTTTTGTAACGCTTGACGAGACCATAAATAACTGCCTCCTTCTCGCTGTTTAAAATCAATGGCAGAATGACTGCTCATAAATAACTGAATCGATGGATTCCATAAGTACTGCTCAGCATATTGCAAGGTTTGTCGTGCGGTTTGCAGGTAGCTGGAATCTTTAAAATAAACCGATGCCATAAAATAGAGTTTCGACAGTAAGGCCTGGGTATAGAGCATCTTTTCAAAGTGGGGGCTTTGCCAGTTAGGATCAATGGTATAGCGAAAGAAACCACCATGAACCGCATCATAAAGCCCTTGTGATTGCATTTGGTCAAGGGTTAATTTTAACCAGGCCTGAAAATCCTTTGGCGGATTGGTCTGTTGGATAAGCGTTAATAAAATGTGGGGATTTGGAAATTTTTGACTGGCTTTTAAACCGCCACTGAAATCATCCATTTGTTGTTGAAGGTGTCGGTTAAAGGTTTTGATAAACCGATCATAGTCAAGTGTTAAGGGGGCGGGGGAAAAGCTCTTTGGTTTGGGCTTTACCTTCTCTGCCATCTGTCGAATCTGCTTTGGGTTGGATTGCCACAAAGCTATAACGCGTTCGAGACGTTCAAGCAATTGGGCTTTAGGTAAATAGACAAACGCATAAAAGGGGAGTCCTTCTGGAGTGAGAACGACATGTTGTGGCCATCCTGCATGTCCGGCAGTTTGCCGCGAAAAGTTAATGAGTGTTTGATCCGTATCGGGCAAGAGTTCACGATCAATTTTGACCGAGATAAAGTGTTGGTTTAGAAATTGTGCGACCTCTAGGTCTTGATAGTTTTCACGTTGCATTACATGGCACCAATGGCACGAAAAATAGCCACTCGATAGCAGAATGGGTTTTTGTTGACGTTTGGCTTCTGCCAATATCTTCAGCTGCCAGCTTTGCCAATGAACCGGGTCTTGAGCATGCATAATGAGATAGGGTGATGTCGTGTCCGCCAGTTTGTTGCTTGATGTTGGCGGCTCAGCATCTGACCAGCTGGTAGAACTAAACCCAATAAAAAGGGTAATAAAAATGACCAGGCCTGGCCATTTTTTAAGGGGTTTTATTTGATGGGTCAGACGGAGATGAGTCTTCATTTTGCGTCTGCTCATTGCCTGATGAATCGGTTTCTGAAGAGGTTTGTGCCGCTTTGCGTTGCTTTTGTTCTTGCTCTAAGCGATCAAAGCTTTCCTCAATCTCATCAAAAGCGTTATCCCAATCGTCGTCATCATCGAGCTGATCAGCATAACGGTCATCAAATTCATATTCAGGTTCGGCATCCGTTTCGCTATTGTCTTCTTCTGTTGGGTCAGCCTTGCGGCGTTTAATCATTCGAGCTCCAATCAAGGTGCCTGCTTCATAAAGTAACCACATTGGGATAGCCAGTAAGGTTTGTGAAATGATATCGGGTGGTGTTAGTAGCATCCCAATGACAAAAGCTCCCACGACGACATAAGGACGGGCATGCGCCATTTTTTCAGCGGAAACCATGCCAGATAAGATCAGTAAGATAACGGCAATGGGGACTTCAAAGGCAATCCCAAACGCAAAGAACATTTTAATGACAAAATCTAAGTAGAGAGCGATGTCAGTGGCGATGGTGACGCCTTCAGGTGCGGTTCCTGATAGGAAGCCAAACACCAGCGGAAAAACCACATAATAAGCAAAAGCACCGCCGGCAAAAAATAGGAAAGAACTGAAAAACAACATGGGTCCGATTAGCTTACGTTCATGCTGATAGAGTGCCGGTTCAATAAATCGCCAGATCTGGTAAAAAATGACGGGGATGGCTAGATAAATGGCCAAGATTAAGCTGAGTTTAAACGGGGTTAGAAAAGGTGAGGCTACCCCTGTCGCAATCATGCTAGTGCCTTCCGGCAGAAAGCGTGATAGGGGTTCTGAAATATAGGTGTAGATTTCATTGGCAAACGGAAACAACACTAGGAAGAACACCATAACAGCTAACAAAATTTTGGTGACCGTGTTCCTCAGTTCAAGCAGGTGTTGAACGAGGGTCATTTCTTTGTCGTTAGGGGGTAGCGCACTGGGTTTCATGAAACCGGTTTTTCCGTAGCAGTTGGTGCTGATGTTTCATTGTCAGGATCTGTCGCTAGGTCAGGCTGAGGCTCTTGCTCAGTAACAGCAGAGGGTTCAGGGCGCTTGGGTTGCGTGGGTGCTTTATTGAATTGTGACCCGGCAGTGGCTATTGCATCGTCTTGTCCAAAGGGGCGAGAGATGGATTCATCCACTTCAAACTGTTGTTGAATCTGCGAAAGATCCTCTTGTAAGGAGCCAGTTACATTCTCTAAAGAGCGCTTTTCTTCTTCAAAATTCATTGAGTCTTGAAGTTCACGAACGGTTTCACTGATTTCCGAATTATCTTTAACCGAATTGATAAACCGTCGTGTTTTACCCACAAACTGGCCAATTTTTCTAGCAACTTCAGGCATGCGTTCTGGGCCAATCACCAAGAGGGTAATGACCAGAATGACGATGATTTCTAAAAAACCAATATCGAACATGTCGCAAATGCCTTTTCAGGTTATGAGAAATTAAGAAAGAGATTAAACTTTGTCTTTGGTTTCTGTGTCAGATTTTGAAGTCGACTTGGTTTCTGCTTCCGCATCAAATACATCGCCTTCTTTTTGATCTAAAGTTTGTGTTGTGCTATCGGCTTTTTTGCCATCTTCTTCCGCAACGGCTTTTTTAAAGCCTTTAATGGCGCCGCCTAAATCCGAGCCGACATTGCGAAGACGTTTGGCGCCAAATAGAACCAATACGATTGCTAAGATGATTAATAGTTGCCAAATGCTAATGCCCATTTTAATTCTCCAGGTTGACGAGTCTGTTTATAAGTAAATGCTAATAATATCAGACTTTTGATTTATTTAAAATAAATTGAATGATTTGCAGCGATTAAATACTCTTCAAAAATTCAATTTTTTCAGCCTTAATGACTCAACAGATGCTTCTAGAGCAGAGCTTATTCACCTAAAAGGTGAATGTGTAGGTGAAAAATTTCTTGTCCACCCGATTCCCCTGTATGGATTTTGGTTTTAAAACCCTGTAGACCTTGTGCTAGTGCCAGTTGGGGAAGCAATAACATCATATGTCCCATAAGATCTTTATCTTCTGGTGCTAGGTCAAACAGTGAGCTGATCGGTTTTTTGGGGATAATAAGCAGATGTGTTTTGGCCTTAGGGTAAAGGTCATTAATCACGATGCATTTTTCATCTTCATACACTATATCAGAAGGAATTTCTCGATCAATTATTTTGCTAAAGATGCTCTTTTCAGTGGTCATGGTTGTTTCCCAGTTAATTTTTCAAGGAGGATGAGTTGTTTTTTGAACGACTCGCTTTTTCTTCATGGCCGGATAAGCCAAAGCGTTTTTGTAATTCGGACAGTATAGCGTCACTCGAACTGCCCTGTTGTGATAATAGTACTAAAGTGTGAAACCATAAGTCAGCGACTTCATAGACTAAGGGTTGTTTGTTGTCAGATTGGGCGACGTCCTTTGCTGCCATAACCGTTTCAGTTGCTTCTTCGCCAATTTTTTTTAAAATCTGATCGAGCCCTTTGTGGTAAAGACTGGCTACATAAGAGCTATCAGGCGACTGGGTTTTTCGCTCGGCTAAAACCTTATCCAGTTCTGATAGAATGTTGTTGCTCATAGTCGTACCTCAATATTTTGTTGTTGCATGACGCGTTTCGCTTCTCCAACCGTATGTTCGCCAAAGTGAAAAATGCTGGCAGCCAGGACTGCCTCGGCATGGCCTTCAGTAATGCCATCGCATAAGTCTTCCAATGTTCCAACGCCACCAGAAGCGATAACTGGAATTGATACGCTATCAGCAATAGTTCGAGTTAAAGCGAGGTCAAATCCACTTTTTGTCCCATCTTTATCCATGCTGGTGACCAGTAGCTCACCAGCACCCAATGCCTGCATTTTTTGAGCCCACTCAATGGCATCAATGCCCGTTGGTTTGCGACCGCCATGGGTGAATATTTCCCAGCGAGGCACTTCTCCCAGCGTTTCAACTTGCTTGGCATCAATCGCGATCACAATGCATTGAGAGCCAAAGGTATCGCAAGCTTCTTTGACAAAGCCTGGATTGAAAATGGCGGCAGAATTGATTGCGACTTTATCGGCGCCAGCGTTCAACATTTTTCTAACATCGTCAAGTGAGCGGATACCACCGCCAACGGTTAACGGAATAAACACTTGATTGGCAACCTCTTCAACCACATGAACAATCGTGTCCCGTTCATGAGCTGTTGCCGTGATGTCCAAAAAGGTAATTTCATCCGCACCCTGTTGGTCGTAGCGCTTAGCTACTTCAACTGGATCGCCGGCATCTCGGATATCAACAAATTGAACGCCTTTGACAACGCGGCCATTGTCGACATCTAAACAGGGGATAATGCGCTTGGCTAAACTCATTCGCAGTGCCTTTAAGGTTGAGAAAGCTGGTCGGAAAGTGTTTGACCCACTTTAAAATCCAAAGTGCCTTCATAGATGGCTCTTCCGGTAATGGCTGCAGTGACGCCATCGGCTTCAATCTTGGAGAGAGCTTTTATGTCTTCAAGGTTAGTAATACCCCCTGATGCAATAATTGGAATAGTGAGCGCTTTCGCGAGAGCTTGGGTTGCTTCAATATTGACTCCTTGCATCATGCCATCACGACCAATGTCAGTATAAATAATGGCCTCAACGCCATCGTCTTCAAACTGTTTTCCCAGTTCAGCGACTTTATGGTCAGTCACTTCTGCCCAGCCATTGATGGCGACCATACCTTCTTTTGCATCGAGTCCGACCATAATGTGTCCAGGAAAGGCTTTACAGGCTTCAGCCACAAACTCAGGGTGATGAACTGCCTGGGTACCAATAATACAATAGCTGACTCCGGCACTTAAATAGGCGTCAATGGTCTCTAGGTCGCGAATACCGCCACCAATTTGAATCGGTAGTTCTGGAAAAGCTTCACGGACTTGGTAAACAGCTTGTGCGTTGACTGGTTTTCCCGCAAAAGCACCGTTCAAGTCGACCATGTGGAGTCGTCTGGCTCCTTGGTCAACCCAGCGTTTTGCCATGGCAACAATGTCACCAGAAAATACAGTTGCATCTTCCATAAGGCCTTGGCGTAATCGGACGCAGTTTCCGTCTTTTAAGTCTATTGCAGGAATTAGTAACATGAGGTTCCTTTATTGTGGGTTCCAATTCAGAAAGTTTTTGAATAGCTGTAAGCCTACCTGTGCACTTTTTTCAGGATGGGCTTGAATTGCAAATAAATGATTATGTGCAACTACAGAGGTAAATGTCGTTCCATGGGTGGTAGTGCCACTGATGATAGAAGTGTCTTCTGGTTCAATAAAATAACTGTGCACAAAGTAAAAACGACTGTCCTGAGGGATTTGGTGCCAAAGCGGGTGGGCTTGGGTTTGATGAATTTGGTTCCAGCCCATGTGTGGGATTTTTAATTCTGGATAATCATGGAGGTCAAAGGCCTTGACGTGTCCTTCAAAAAGGTTGAGGCAGTCAACCCCTTGGTTTTCAGAACTGTCCGTCATGAGAACCTGTAATCCCATGCAAATGCCTAGAAAAGGCTTTTCGGAGGCCGCTTTGACAACGGCATGATCAATCCCGCTGGTTTGAAGTGCTTGCATGCAGGCTTTTGCCGCGCCTTGCCCTGGGAAGATAACCGCATCGGCATCTTCGATATCTTCAGATTTTTGGCTTATCAGAATGCGGGTGTTTGTTGGAGCGACTTGTTCCGCTGCCTTTGCAACCGAGCGCAGATTCCCCATGCCATAATCCACTACGGTGATCAGCTTTTGATCAGACATGGATTACAGAGCTCCCTTAGTAGAAGGTAGTTGATTCGCCATTCTTGGATCCTGTGTGAGTGCTATGCGTAACGCTCGACCAAAGGCCTTATAAATGGTTTCAGCTTGATGGTGTGCATTTTGCCCTCTTAGGCAATCAATATGAAGGGTGGCTTGAGCATGATTGACAAACCCTTGAAAGAACTCTGCGACCAGTTGAGTTTCAAAAGTGCCAATGCTGGCACGCGTGAAATCCGCCTCGAAAACTAATCCAGGTCGTCCAGATAGGTCAATAACCACTCGAGATAGGGCTTCATCCAAAGGTACATAAGCATGTCCATAACGGTTGATGCCCTTTTTATCGCCTACGGCTTCTTTGATCGCCATGCCTAGAGCAATACCGATATCTTCGACAGTATGGTGGTCGTCAATGTGGTTGTCACCTTGTGCATTGATCGTTAGGTCAATCTGGCCATGGCGCGCAATTTGATCCAGCATGTGCTCTAAGAAAGGAACACCTGTTGAAAGCGTTGCTTGACCACTTCCATCTAAATTAACGGTAAGTTGAATTTGAGTTTCAAGGGTGTTTCTCTCGACGCTGGCTTGACGCATAATCGCTCTCTTTGATAAATAGCAGTATTTAAAGACTGCACATTATATCTTTTTTTTTTAAAAAATGGGGTCTTAACATGGTTCGAAGCCGGCTGATTAGTTATACCTAATGATGGCTATAAAAAAAATTTGTAGCGGAAAATGAAAACATCGTGGATTTTTTGCGATAATTCCCTCGATTACTTTGATATTCGTCTTATCTGAAGCGTTATCACGAAACTGATTTGCATCTGTTTATTGATTTGAATTAAGTTTTAGCAAGGGATTGGCTGGTTGGCGCATTAAGAGCCTTTTATAATGCGCCTTGAGGAACCGGCTTTTAATCTTAAGTGGTAACTTCAAGGGTAAGAGTTGATTAATTTGAAAATAAGAGGGGGATTCCAGCTAATGGATACTACAGTAAAACCACAATATGATAATGGTGTGGTGAAGTACTTAACTGTTGGTGCGATTACGTTTCTGGTGTTAGGGACCTTTTTAGGGACTTACGCAGCAGCGGAATTGGCTTGGCCAGCGTTAAATTTAGATATTGCAGAAATTACTTTTGCAAGACTTCGTGTTATGCATACCAATACGGTTATTTTTGCCTTTGGTGGTATGACATTGATGGCGACAGCTTTTTATATTGTTCAAAGAACAAATGGTGTACGTCTATGGAGTAATGGGATGGCTTGGGTAACCGCGATCCTATTTACAATTGGATTGTTAGCTACTGTTGTTACTATCTCTTTAGGGATTACAACGGGTAAAGAGTATCACGAGCAAGAATGGCCTTTAGCAATTGCAATTGCCTTTGTTTGGACCCTTTATACCTTGAACTTTGTGATGACGATCGCTTCTCGTGATAAAGAAACGCATCCAAACGTTTATGTAGCGAACTGGTTCTTCCTAAGTATGATGATCATGATCACTTACCTTTATGTTGTAAATGGTTTAGCGATTCCAGTATCTTTGTTCCGTTCATATTCATTGTTCTCTGGTGTTCAAGATGCCATGATTCAATGGTGGTGGGGACATAACGCAGTAGGTTTCTTCCTGACAGCTGGTTTCTTGGGGATTATGTATTATTTCGTTCCTAAGCAATCTCAACGTCCTATCTACTCTTATCGTTTGTCTGTTATTCACTTCTGGGCATTAACTTTCGGTTATGTTTGGTTGGGTGCTCACCATCTTCAATATACAGCACTTCCAGATTGGACCGGTTCACTTGGTGCGGTTATCTCTTTAGCAATGATCATTCCTTCATGGGGTGGTGCGTTAAACGGGATGTTAACCTTATCAGGTGCTTGGGATAGACTGCGTACAGACTATATCTTACGTTTCTTAATTATCTCTTTGGCTTTCTATGCGATGTCAACTTTCGAAGGGCCTGTTATGGCTGCGAAAACCGTTAATGCGCTTTCTCACTATACTGACTGGACTGTTGGACACGTTCACTCTGGTGCGTTAGGTTGGGTTGCAATGGTTTCAATCGGTGCGCTTTATCATATGGTTATGAAGTTATGGAACACTGAAATGTACTCTATGAAACTCATCAACTTCCATTTCTGGTTGGCAACCATCGGTACTGTGTTCTATGTTGTTGCGATGTGGGTATCAGGGATTATGCAAGGTCTAATGTGGCGTGCATATGATGAGTATGGTACTTTGGCTTACTCATTCGTTGAGTCTGTTGCTGCAATGCACCCATATTATGTAATGAGAGCTGTTGGTGGTTTCTTATTCTTCTCTGGTGCTGCCGTCATGCTTTATAACGTTGTTATGACTATTCGTACAGCGAATGCAAGACAGCAAGCAGGTGCAACTGCAAACGCTTAAACCCGTTATGCTGAGACTTGGGCGATTACAAGCTAATCGCTCTAGAAATAGAAATTATGAGTTTGAGGAGTAATAGACTCATGGCAAATAGACCCAAAAATTTTGAAGATCGATTAGAACAAAACATCTTTGGTTTGTTTTTGTTTACGGCCCTGTTGGTATCCATTGCAGGGATAGTTGAAATTGTACCGTTGTTTTATATTCAAGAAACAATGGACTACACTGAAAAAACCGATGAGTACGGGAATGTTAAAAATGAAAAATTCCCAGAACTTGTTTGGGAACGTACCTTTACGCAGGATGCTAATGGTAAATTAGTTTCTGATAAGGCTCTTTATAAGCAGGATTCACATGGTAACTGGGTGATTGCTGATTGGAAAGCAGGTGATGGGGTTCGTCCTTATACTCCGCTAGAATTAGCTGGTCGCGATATTTATCTACGTGAAGGTTGTTATATTTGCCATTCGCAAATGATTCGTCCTTTCCGTGACGAGCGTGAGCGTTATGGCCATTTCTCTCTAGCAACAGAATCTATGTATGATCATCCAATGCAGTGGGGTTCTAAAAGAACTGGTCCGGATCTAGCTCGTGTAGGCGGAAAATACTCTGATGTATGGCACGTTATGCATTTAATGCGTCCGCAGAATGTGGTTCCAGAATCCGTTATGCCTTCTTATAAGTGGCTTGCTGATAATAAAGTATCAGCAAGTTTCTTCGGAACCAAACGTGATATGGCAAAACGTTTGACTGTAATGAGAAAACTAGGTGTTCCTTACACAGATGAAGAAATTGCAAATGCAGATGCGGCTATTGAGGGTCATACCGAAATGGATGCAATTGTTGCTTATCTTCAAGTGCTAGGCACAATGGTAACGCTTGACGACAGTAAAGTTTATCGTGAGTAAGGTAGAAAACTATTTCACAACTGACTGGTCAGCAATGACCTCGTCAGACTGGATTGGTCTGACGATTACTGTAGCTGTATTTATTGGAATGCTGGTTGCGTTTGTTTGGGCCTTGCGCCCAAGCCAGAAAAAGCAACTTGAGAAACAAAAATACAAAATACTAGATGATGAATAATTGTTCATTTCGATGAAATTAATTTGCTAAAAGAATTCGGATTTGTTTCCGATTTTAATGGCATTAATAACGAATTGAATGAATACGAAAGATAATTTATTCTGAGGAGAATAACCTATGGCACATAACAACCCTTGGCCTGATGAAGGAAATACTGGGCATATCTGGGATGATGATCTACGTGAACTAGATAACCCACCACCGCTTTGGTGGATGCTATCTTTCTACGCAGGTTTTATAATGATTGTTTTTTATGCATTGTATTATCCAACGATTCCGTTACCTGGCTCTTACACAAAAGGTGTTGCCGGCTGGACTGCAATGGAAGAGTATCATGAAGACTATAAGATCCTGAATGATTGGCGTGAAAAGAAATTTGCTGGTCAGGAAGAGCAGTTAGCGGCTTTATCTGTTGAAGAAATTCTTCAGAACGATGAACTAAAGACGTATGCGGTTAAAACTTCTAAAGTACTGTTTGGTGATTACTGTGCAGCTTGTCATGGTTCGGGTGGTCAAGGTAATCCAAACTTCCCAGTGCTAGCGGATGATGATTGGTTATATGGCGGTAAAGTTTCTACCATCAAAACCACCATTACCAACGGGCGCCAAGGTAATATGCCTGCTCGTGGTATGATGGGTAACCTAACGGATCAAGAAATTGAGCAAGTTGCTGATTACGTTATTGCATTAAGTCAAGGTCGTGGAGAAGATACTTCTGTTGCGGCGGGTAAAGGCGTTTTTGCAAAAGGTATGTGTGTTGCTTGTCATGGTCCTAAAGGTAAGCCTTTAGCATTGACTGGTGCTGCTAACTTAACAGATAGCATCTGGAGATTCAGTGGTGAACGTGATCAAGTTATCAAAACCATCACTTATGGTGTTAATGTTAAGAAAAATGGCGAATTGACAGCGGATACACGTGAAGCTGTTATGCCATCCTTTAAAGGTCGTTTACCAAATGCGGATGTTAACATTAAACGCTTGGCCGTTTATGTTCACTCTCTTGGTGGTGGTCAATAACATTTTTGTTAGGCTGGTGCATAGCCAGCCTTAACTGAATTTTTAAGTTAAGGAGTTCAAAAATGAATGAATTAAATAATGATTGGGTATTCTACGGTGTTGTGCTTTGTGTTGTTTTCGCTGTAGTAACAATTATTGGCTTCGGTTTAAAGGCCTTTAAAGGAATGAATGGCCTAGAAGGTGACGATAAGTAATTGCTTAGCCATATCAAAAAAACCCGGTTTTTATACCGGGTTTTTTTGTTTATAAGGCCTGATAAATAAAATTTGTGATTGATCCCCTTTATATTGGTTAGAATCCCACGATTGTTACGTTTCCATAAGGAAGTTATTATGTCTGAAGAACCAAAGTCCAACTCATCAACTGGTCCCGTTAAATCGATGCTTGATGATCTTGATACTTCAAATAAGAACCTACAACATATTGGTGTAGAGTATTTGACCGTTCATACAGAAGGGACAGTGCATGCTAAAAGAATGCCTGGAACCTTCCGTAGCCTGAAGTGGTGGGCTGCATCGGTTTGGTTATTTTTCTTTTTTGGACCATATATTCAATGGGATGGTCGACAAGCCATTTGGTTTGATCTAGAAGGTCGCCAATTCCACATTTTTGGTATTACCGTACTTCCGCAGGATGTATGGGTACTTGCGATGATCTTACTGTTTTATGCCCTTCTCTTAGCGGCAACAACCGCCATAGCCGGGCGTATGTGGTGTGGATATGGTTGCTTTCAGACAGTTTGGATGGATGTGTTTACTTGGATTGAAGAAAAGGTTGAAGGCTTACCCAATAAGCGCATGAAACTGGATAAAGAACCGATTAGTTTTAAGAAATTCCGAATCAAACTGCCAAAGTGGATTGCATGGGGATTAATTGGCTTTTTAACGGGTTTCACCTTTGTTGCGTACTTTGACCCAGCGTTAGATCTTTGGTCGAGATTATTTACTTTGGATTGGACGTCTACAGAGACGACCATTATTTTATCGCTAGCAGGTGCTACGGTTTTCTTTGCTGGCTTCTTACGTGAACAAACCTGTATTGGTTTTTGCCCTTACGCGCGGATTCAAGGGGCAATGATTGATACGGAATCTGTTGTGCCAACTTATGATTATGATCGTGGTGAACCTCGTGGTCGTATGAAACGAGTTAAGGAAGGAGAGGAAGCGCCTGAACTTGGTGACTGTATCGATTGTAATTTATGTGTTGCAGTTTGTCCGACTGGCGTTGATATCCGTAAAGGTCAGCAGTTTGGTTGTATTACTTGTGGGCTTTGTATCGATGCTTGTGATTCGATTATGGAAAAGGTTAAAAAGCCAAAAGGACTTATACGATATGCCTCTCTTGCAGAATTCGCTGGTAAGCCATTTGTCCCATTTTATAAGCGTCCCAGAGTCATTACCTATACCAGTATTATGGCTTTTGCATTAGCGGCAATTGTCTATGGTATCTCAACCATGTCGCCACTAGATGTGAAGGTACTTCATGAGAGAGCACCATTGTTTGTCGCCATGAGTGATGGATCGATTCAGAATAAATACTATGTTAAGGTCGTTAATAAATCAGACAAACAACTTGATGCAGAAATCAAGGTCAGTGGTCCTGAAGGCTTAGTGTTTATTGTCGATAAGGTCGTGCATGTTGAACCTGGTAACGTTGGAACAGCGACATTATTGGTTCGTATCCCTAAAAAAACATTAACAGAACAAAATACGGATGTTCAAATCAATGTTCAGGATATCAATAACCCAGAAGTAAAAGAAATCTATAACAGTATGTTTATCGGCCCAAGAATTCGATAAGGCTAATAAAGTTATCGAAATGTTTCGGGTATAATATTAGGCTCTGTTGAGCCTTTTTTTTTGGAGAGAGACCGTTGGACAATTCTAATTTGCAAGCGTCACCGAGTTTGAAAAAGAAAGATTGGAGTGTGGTTTGGAAAAACCCATTTGTTATCTTTTGGTTCGCCATTATGATCATTGTATTGAGCGTTAATTTTTTTATGGTTAGCATGGCTATTGTCACCGCCCCTGGCTTAACCGTCCCGGATTTTTATGAAAAAGGGAAGAATATGAGTTCCATTCTTGAACGACGTAAGCACATGGAATCATTGGGATGGGAGATGCAGATTGATCTACCGATTCCGGTTGCTGGAAAAGACCAGGTCGTGACTTTAAAAATGATGGATGAGTCCGGACAACTTTTTGACGTTGATACAGCCGTACTGTATTACTATCGCCCTTCCAACATTAAGTATGACGGTGAGCTACTATTACAGTCGATAGGAGAAAAGGGCATTTATCAGGGCGTATTAAATTTACCGATTAAAGGTAAGTACGACTTGGTTATGGAAGTCACTAAAGGTGAAGAAGTCTATAATCTAGGCCGATCAATTATGGTTAAAGAGGCTCCCTAAGTTTTTATATGGCTGAGTCGTGTTACCACTGTGGACAACCAATTCCTTCGGGTGAAACCGTTCAGATTGCCATACAAAATACGTCTAGAAATTTTTGCTGTCATGGATGTGCAGGGGTTTGTGATGCCATCCATGAAGCGGGAATGGAAAGTTTCTATCGGCGAACGCCAGAAGGCGAGTTACTCTCTCCGCCACCTCCGCCTACTCAAGATATTGAGTTCTTTGATTATGATGAAGTGCAATCTCAGTATGTCGAGGGTTTGACCCAACAGCGTGAAATCACACTGGTTTCCGAAGCCATTCATTGTGCAGCTTGCATTTGGTTGATTGAACATACACTTGCGAAGGTGGATGGCATTAAACTGGCTAAAGTGAACTTCACTAATAAACAAATTAAGATCCGTTGGGATAACCATCAAACTAAGCTCTCAGATATTATCAAATCCCTCAATCGCATTGGATATGACGCGATTCCTTATGATGCTTCTGTCAGTGATGAAGCATTTCGAAAAGCCAATCGTGATTTGTTATACCGGTTAGGATTTGCCGGTTTTGCCATGATGAATGTCATGTGGTTCTCAATTGCACTCTATACAGGTGCTGATCAAGATTCGAGTTTTAGGCAATATTTTCATTGGATTGAATTTATTATTGCCACAATGGCATTAGGTTATTCAGGAAAGCCATTTTTACAAGGGGCTTATACCTCTTTAAAATCCCGAACGGTTGGTATGGATGTTTCCATATCACTGGGATTATTGGTCACCTATTTCTATAGTATCTGGGTTACGATTGATCCAACCCATTCAGGTAATGCTTACTATGACACCATGATTGATTTCATGTTCCTACTTCTGATAGGGCGTTACCTCGAAACGATTTCTAAGAACAAGGCCATTGATTCTTCACGAAGATTGATGGATCTTCAACCAAAAGTGGCTCGTTTGGAAACCGCTGAGGGAATTGAGATAGTGCCGGTTCGTAAATTACAACTGGGTCAGATCGTATTTGTAAAACCAGGTGATCAGTTTCCTGTTGATGGCACCATTGTCAAAGGTGCGGGTAATGTTAATGAGTCCATGCTAAGTGGAGAGTCTCGTGAGATCTATAAGCAACCTGGAAATAAAGTGTCAGCAGGAACATTAAACTTGGATGGTGCGCTTTCCATCGAAGTCAAGAATATCCTTCAGAATACAGCATTAGGTCGCATTATTCACATGGTTGAAGATGCACAAGGGTCGAAGGCACCTATCCAATGTACGGCAGAAAAAATTATGCCTTGGTTTGTGTCAACGGTCATTGTTTTGTCAGTGATCACTTTCAGTTTTTGGATGATCAAATTGGATTTTGAGACGGCTATGATTGCAGCAACGGCCGTACTGATTATTACCTGTCCCTGTGCATTTGGTTTGGCGACCCCTATGGCTACGGCTGTTGCCACAGGGGTTTCGGCTCAAAATGGTATTTTGATTAAAAATGGTGCAGTACTGGAAATACTAAATAGTATTGACCACTTTGTGTTTGATAAAACGGGGACTTTGACCAAAGGTCAGATGCAGCTGATGTCATTAGATTTAATGGGTAATGATGAGAATCAAACACTGATAGAAGCGATTTTAACGATCGAGCAGCAATCGGAGCATTCTGTCGCAAAAGCGATTGTCACAGGGCTTCAACAGCGTTATCATCATTTGAAACACCTCCATAAAGCACCTCATTGGTTTCAGGCACATCCTGGGAAAGGGGTTGAAGCAAAGCAAGGCGCATCGCACTATTTAATCGGCACCGCCCATTGGTTACAAAATTATGGGATTGATTTACCTGAGGCATTAGTGGCCCAAGAAGAACAACAGGCTCGACTCGGACAAACCAGCGTGTGGGTAGCGCAAGACGAACAGATCGTTGCCATCCTGTTCTTAGAAGATGAAATACGAGAAGATGCGGCAGAGACCCTATTTAGATTAAAACAAAGAGGAAAGCGGGTGACTCTGCTAAGTGGCGACCGTCAGGAAGTTGCAGAAACCGTCGCTCAGCGTTTAGGCGGGATGGAAGTTATGGCTGAAGTGTTGCCTGAGCAAAAGTATGCGACCATTGAAGCCTTGCAAAAAACTGGGGAAAAGGTGGCGATGATTGGAGACGGGATTAATGACGCTCCCGCTTTGGCGAGAGCAGATGTCAGTTTTGCATTAGGGTCTGGAACAGATGTATCAATGGATTGTGCGGATCTGGTATTGATAAATAATGAATTACGCTCAGTGGATACGGCCGTTGCCTTGTCGGAGCGCACCTTGAAAACCATCAAACAAAATATTGCCAGTTCAATTATCTATAATATCACCATGGTTCCGCTAGCGATGGCAGCTTTATTGACCCCTTTAATTGCGGCCATTACCATGCCATTGAGTAGTCTGGTGGTTATTGGCAATGCAGCAAGACTTCGAACGTTTTTTAGTCCGAAAGCCATCGAACAGCGCCGAAAAATCGCGCATAAAGCAATGCAACAAGGAGAAAAATAAATGGAAGTGGTCTATTGGTTAATCCCCATCGTGTTGTTTGTCGGGTTTTTAGTGGTGTTGGTGTTTATTTGGATGGCGAAATCCGGTCAATTTGATGACTTAGATGGCGCTGCTAATAGTATTTTTATGGAGGATGATGAGTTCGACTTAAAACAAAAGTCATCGAATTCTAGTGAAGATGCGGCAGATACAGAGCAAAAACAGGATTTAAAATAACCAGGTCCAAAAGGGTATATTGTGTACCCAAAGACAGAATTTAGCCTAAGGGAACGGCAGGCCTGGTCAAGTTTGCTGAGATTGAATACTAAAAAACCGTCAAATTGACGGTTTTTTTTAGGTTAGTACCTAGGATGGTTCGGCAGGATAATTTAAACGTCTAGATAGTCTAAAATACCTTCAGCCGCCTTACGACCTTCCGCAATCGCGTGTACTACCAAACTAGAACCGCGTACCATGTCACCGCCGGCAAATACATTCGGATTAGATGTCTGGAAAGGTAACTCAGTGGTTTCCTGAGCAACAACGGTTTTCCAGTCGGTTAAGTTAATATTGAAGTCTTTAAACCAAGCTGGCGGGTTTGGCTGGAAACCAAACGCGACAATAACGGCATCACAATCAATAACCGTTTCTGAGCCTGCTACGGTTTCAGCACGACGACGGCCATTTTCATCCGGCTCGCCCATCTTTGTCTGTATGACTTTTAATCCAGCTACTTGGCCGTTGTCAGAAATCACTTCAACCGGCGCCAGGTTAAATTTGAACTGGACACCTTCTTCTTTGGCATTTTTTACTTCAGCGCGTGAACCAGGCATATTGGCTTCATCACGACGATAAACGCAGAAAACCTCTGAAGCGCCTTGACGAATAGAAGTACGCGTACAGTCCATAGTGGTATCACCACCACCGAGAACAACTACACGTTTACCCTTCATAGACACAAAAGGTTCAGGCGTTTGTTCAAGATCCAGTTCGTTCTTAACATTGCCGATTAAAAAGTCTAAGGCTTTATAGACCTGAGGTAGGTCTTCACCTGGAAAACGACCTGCCATCGGCTGATAGGTGCCCATTCCTAAAAACACCGCATCATGGTTCTCTAACAACGTATCAAAGCTGATGTCCTTTCCAATCTCGGTATTGCAATGAAATTCAACGCCCATGCCTTCTAATATCCGACGACGTTTTAAAACAATCTCTTTATCGAGTTTAAATTGTGGAATACCAAATGTCAGTAATCCCCCAATTTCTTGTTCTTTTTCATAAACAATCGGTTTCACACCATTACGGATTAAAATATCCGCACAACCCAATCCTGCAGGGCCTGACCCAATAATCGCAACGGTTTTATCCGTCATAGTGACTTGGTCTAGGTTTGGCGTCCAACCCATATCAGTGGCCGTATCAGTAATGTATTTTTCAACCGCACCAATGGTCACCGCACCAAAATTGGTATCTTCCAACGTACAAGCCTGCTCACACAAACGATCTTGAGGGCAAATACGGCCACACATTTCAGGTAAAGAGTTTGTCTGGTGCGACAGCTCTGCAGCTTCAATAATATTGCCTTCAGCAACCAGTTTTAACCAGTTTGGAATGTAATTATGAACTGGGCAGGCCCACTCACAATAGGGATTACCACAATGCAAACAGCGATCCGCCTGTGCAACGGCTTTTTGAGGATCAAAAGCTGTGTAAATCTCACCAAAATTTTGCTTGCGCTCCATTGCCGGTTTCTTTTCTGGCAACTGACGGTCGAGTTCTAAAAATTGTCTAACATTTCCCATGATTCGATTCCTTATTCTCCATCCGCACAGTTTGCAAACAAGCCTAATAGTTTATCCACACCAATTGCGCGCGACTTCACTAACCAGAATTGATTGAGGTAACGGCTAAATTGATCTAGCACGGTTTGTCCATAAGCGCTTTGGGTTTTAGCAACATATTCCATTAGCAGTTCACGTAGGTATACTTGGTAAGGCTCAGTCGATTCGGTATCAATGCGAATTGCTTCCACCATTTCCGTATTCAAACGATCAGCTAAGGTATTCTCTGTATCGAGAATAAACGCCATGCCCCCAGACATGCCGGCACCAAAGTTGACACCTACAGGACCTAAACTGACCACACAACCGCCAGTCATATATTCACAGCCGTGATCGCCTAGTCCTTCAACAACCGCCGTCGCACCTGAGTTACGAACCCCAAAGCGCTCGCCAGCGGTTCCATTTGCAAGTAGCTTACCGCCGGTCGCACCATATAAACAGGTATTCCCAACAATTGGTGTCAAATGAGGATCAAATGCCGCATTGTCTGCTGGGCGAATTACAATTTCGCCGCCAGCCATGCCTTTACCAACATAGTCATTGGCATCGCCCGTTAGGTGCAGGTTCAGACCATCCACATTAAAGACACCAAAAGATTGGCCCGCAACACCCGTTAATCTTAGGGTAATTGGGGTCTGCTTCATTCCTCTGTTGCCGTAGCGTTGAGCAATTTCCCCTGCGACGCGTGCGCCAATAGAACGTCCGGTATTGACTAGATTAAATTCATAACTGCCACCTGACTGACTTTCAATCGCTGGTAACACTTCTGCCAAGATGGTTTCCGCCATCGTGCCTTTATCCCAAGGTTCGTTACGAGCAACTTGTACCGTTTGAGGTTTGTCTTTTGGAACACCTCCATCTGAAATAAAGCCAGAAAGATCAATGTTTCTTTGCTTATCCGTTAGGGGCTCATCAATGACTTTCAACAAATCAACGCGGCCAACAAGGTCTTCAAGGCGAGAGACGCCCAATTTTGCCATCCACTGGCGCGTTTCTTCCGCGACAAAGGTGAAGTAGTTAATAACCATTTCTGGCATACCAACAAAGTGTTCTTTTCTTAGGCGTTCATCTTGTGTTGCAACGCCAACGGCACAAGTGTTCAAGTGACAAATTCGTAAATACTTACAACCGAGTGCAATCATTGGTGCGGTTCCAAATCCAAAGGATTCCGCTCCAAGAATGGCTGCCTTAATCACATCTAAACCGGTTTTTAAACCGCCATCGGCTTGTAAAATGACTTGACCCCGTAGATCATTCGCACGCAGGACTTGGTGTGTTTCAGCCAAGCCCATTTCAAAAGGATTTCCCGCATACTTGACGGATGTTAACGGGCTAGCACCGGTACCACCATCATAACCTGAGATGGTAATTAGGTCGGCATAAGCTTTGGCAACACCCGCTGCAATGGTTCCAACGCCTGGTTCGGCAACTAACTTAACCGATACTAACGCATTTGGGTTGACTTGCTTTAAGTCAAAAATCAGCTGCGCTAAGTCTTCGATAGAGTAGATATCATGATGGGGTGGTGGCGATATCAAGGTAACGCCTTCTACTGAGTGACGAAGCTTGGCAATGGTCGCATCGACTTTGTGACCCGGTAGTTGTCCGCCTTCACCTGGTTTCGCACCTTGCGCGACTTTAATTTGGATGACTTCGGCATTGCGCAGATAATGAGCGGTTACGCCAAAACGTCCTGAAGCAATTTGTTTGATTTTTGAAACTTTTTCGGTTCCGTAACGTGCTGGATCTTCCGCCCCTTCACCTGAGTTAGAGCGTGCACCGATGCGGTTCATGGCAATGGCTAAGGCTTCATGCGCTTCTGGTGATAGGGCACCCAATGAAATACCTGCAGAATCAAATCGTTTAAAAATCGATTCTTTCGACTCAACTTCATCCAATGAAATGGACTTGATGCCCTCTTTAAAGGTAATCAAATCGCGCACGGTCATGGCAGGGCGCTCATTGACTAATTTCGCAAATTGGTTATAAGCTTGTTGATCGCCTTTTTGCACGGCTTCACGAAGATAATTGACCACATCTGGATTATAGGCATGGTACTCACCACCATGTACATACTTGAGCAGGCCGCCAGGTTGTAAGAATTTACGCGGGTTAAAGGCATATTTTGCTGTTTTTGCCAAATCTTCCTGTAGGTGAGCAAAGGCGGTCCCGCCAATACGCGTTGGCGTACCTTTAAAGCATAAATCAACCACTTCAGGGTGTAAGCCCACGGCTTCAAATAATTGAGAACCACGATAAGATGTAATGGTTGAAATCCCCATTTTTGAAAGGATTTTAAATAGCCCCTTATTAATCCCTTTACGATAGTTTTTGATGTATTCCGAAATTGTCATTTTGCTATCCAATTCTTTCGAATTGAGCATGTCCTGAATACTTTCATAGGCTAAATAAGGGTAAACAGCGGTTGCACCATAACCAAATAAGACAGCGAAGTGATGTGGATCACGAGCTGTACCGGTTTCGATAATAATATTGGCTTCTGGGCGCAAACCTTCCTGAATTAAGCGGTGATGCGCCGCACCAGTCGCCATTGCCGCTGGGACGGTGATTTTGTCGGATTCTGGGTTAAGGTCAGTCAATATAATTAACGTAACGCCTGATTTGACGGCATCAACAACCTGGTTACAAACAGAAATCGTAGCTGACTTTAAATCTTGTTCATTGGGGTTAAAGTGAAGAGAAACACGCTGATGGCGGTAATCTTCATGATCCAGTGCCGTGAGTTGATTCATCATGTCAGGAGATAAAATCGGCGACTGAGTTTCAAGGCGACGTGCGTGCGCTTCACCTTCGTCAAACATATTCAGTTCGCGGCCAAAACAGGTGTTTAATGACATGACAATGTTTTCGCGCAAAGGATCAATTGGTGGGTTCGTCACCTGGGCAAACATTTGACGGAAGTAGTCAAAAACCGATCTTTGTTTGTGTGAAAACACGGGTAGCGGTGCATCATCGCCCATGGAACCGGTGGCTTCTTGACCCGCTTCGGCTAAAACGCGAATCACTTGATCCCGCTCTTCAAAGCTCATCTGGAAATATTTTTGATACAGATCCGCTTGGTTGCTCGTCCAGCCTTGTAATTTGGCGTCTGCATTCAGTTTTTCTTCCAAACGCATATAGCCTTTATCCATCCATTCGCGATAGGGCTTGGCGGCTTTTAAGTTGGCATCAATGGTTTCTGGCTTGAGCAGGGTGCCATTTTCCAAGTCAACGGCAATCACTTGTCCAGGCTTAAGACGACCTTTTTCGATAATATTTTCGGGCTCATAGTGGTAAACACCGATTTCAGAAGCAAATGTGATATGACGGTCTTTGGTAATCATATAGCGTGTTGGACGCAATCCATTACGGTCTACACCACAAATTGCATATTTCCCGGTATTAATAACCATACCCGCTGGACCATCCCAAGGTTCCATATGCATCGAATTATATTCAAGGAATGCTTTTAAGTCCGGATCCATGTGCGGCATGTTCTGCCAAGCAGGTGGAATTAATAGACGCAATGCTTGGAAGACAGGCATGTCACCCATCATCAGCACTTCTAACATATTATCCAGTGAGTTAGAGTCAGACCCTTCTTGTGCTACTAATGGCTTAAGATCCGCTAAGTCAGGAATTAAAGGGGTTGCAAATTTACCTTGTCTCGCCAAGGCCCAGTTGCGGTTCCCTTTAATCGTATTCAATTCACCATTATGTGCCAAGAAGCGGAAAGGCTGTGCCAAACGCCATTGAGGCAACGTATTGGTTGAAAAACGTTGGTGATAAGAAATCAACGCAGATTCAAAGTGATCTGCTTTCAGGTCTAAATAATACTCTGGCAACTCTTTCGGCATGACCAAGCCTTTATAAGAGATGAGTTGGCTGTGCAAAGAGGCGATATAGAAGGTCGCATCTTGCGGTTCAAGTTGCATTTCGGTTTTGCGACGGGCGACAAAAAGCTTACGGTTAAAGTCACCATCAGAGAGCTCTGCCGGGGTATTAATGAAAACCTGTTCAATTTTGGGTTCCATTCCCGCTGCTTGCGCGCCCAGCACTGATGAATCAACCGGGACTTGTCGCCAACCCGCGACAGTCAAACCTTTATTGGCCAAAATCCGAGTCAGGGTATCTTTTGCGGTTTGAGCCAAGTCAGGGTCTTGGTTTAAAAAGACCATGCCGACGGCATAATTCTCATCCAAAGAGAAGCCTAGATTTTTCGCTTCAAGGCGTAAAAAGGCATCTGGTTTTTTAATCAACAGCCCACAACCATCGCCCGTGCAGCCGTCTGCTGCTACACCGCCTCGGTGTGTCATATTACCTAAGGATTCAATCGCTGTTTGCACGACCCAATGGCTTGGTTTGTCATCCATTTGGGCAATCATGCCGAAGCCACAGTTCTCTTTTTCAAATTCTGGAGAATATAGACCTTGTAAGCTGTTGAGTGAATTCATAATTCAGTTTCCTGTCTGTAAACATTTATAACCGAGCGTGATTGACGAGAGGCTATAAAGGCACTGTTGAGGGTAATTTTAGGTATCTGAGTGCGCAAAAATTAAAATGGTGCGAAATTATACTTTTTTCAACAAGCGAAAGCAAGCCATGACCATTGGTTCAAAAATGGTCCTGACGGTGGTTTTACTCAGATTTAAGGGGATAAAAACAACCAGGCCTGGTTGTTTTTATCGGGTTGCACTGGGTTGATGGTTAGCTTCGATCAATCAGTGATTTACCAGTCATTTCTTCTGGAACGCCGATCCCCATCATATCTAATAAGGTTGGAATGACGTCACATAAGGCGCCGTCTGTTTTGAGTGGGTAATCCTTTTCACCAAAATAGACAAGCGGAACAGGGAAGGTGGTATGAGATGTCAAAGGTTTTCCCGTTTCTTCATTAAACAGCATCTCCATATTGCCATGGTCTGCGGTAACGATGGCTTCCCCGTTCACATCTTTTAACGCCGCTAGGATTTCGCCAAGTGCTTTGTCAACGGCTTCGGCTGCTTTTACGCAAGCTTCAAAATCGCCGGTATGGCCGACCATGTCAGGATTAGCGATATTACAAATAAAGGTGTCATATTCACCAGAGCGAATGGCATGAATCAGTTTTTCAGTTAATTCCGCGAGACTCATTTCCGGCTGTAAGTCGTAGGTGGCCACCTGAGGGGAATTAATCAATACGCGGTATTCATTCGCGTTAGGTTCTTCGACCCCGCCGTTAAAGAAAAAAGTAACATGGGCATACTTTTCTGTTTCGGCAATGCGTAACTGCTTTAAGCCCAGTTTTGAGACATATTCACCAAAGGTGTTTCGTAATTTGGTTGGACGATAAGCGATCAGTGCACCAAACTTTTCAAAATTCTTTTTATATTCCGTCAGCGTGACAAAAGCTGATAGAACAGGCGTTTTGCAACGGTGGAAGTCGGCAAAGTCATCAAAGATAAAGGCTTTGGTCAATTGCCGAGAGCGATCTGAACGGAAGTTCATAAAGATGATCGAGTCACCATCCTTAACACGTTGGCGCTTTCCACCTGGACGTGGAATAGCCGTCGCTTGAATAAATTCATCATTTTCACCACGTTCGTAAGCTTTCTCTACGGCTTCTTTTGCCGTAGCTGCTTCAAGGTCGCTGATGCCACAGGTGATAACATCATAAGCTTGCTTGACCCTTTCCCAACGATTATCGCGGTCAAGTGCATAATAACGACCCGTAATTGATGCAATGCGTCCGCCACCGAGTTCTGCCATAAAGGCTTCCAGTTCTTCAATATATTGAATGGCGCTTTGAGGCGCTGTATCACGACCATCCGTAAAGGCATGAACCAACACTTCAGCACCACGGTCATGTGCCATTTTGACACTGGCTTTAATGTGATCAATATGTGAGTGGACGCCACCATCAGACAGTAGCCCAAGAATGTGGACTTTACGATCTCGGTCAATTGCCGAGTCAATTGCTTTTAACAGCGCATTGTTTTGAAAGAAGCGGCCATCATCAATATCTTTTTGAATGCGGGTGAGCTCTTGGTAAACCACGCGACCAGCACCTAGGTTCATGTGACCCACTTCAGAATTCCCCATTTGACCATCCGGCAAACCGACCGCCATACCGGAAGTATTAATCAATGTGTGGTGATGGGTGTTAATGAGTTGATCCCAGTTTGGCGTGTGAGCTTGTGCAATGGCATTGTGTTGGGTTGCTTCACGGTAGCCCCAGCCGTCTAAAATGATCAATCCAGTCGGTCGGTTAGTAAGTTGCACATCCTTAGTCATATAGGTTCCTTTTGAGAAAAATGGTCTGTTCAATAGTCGATGTTTGAGTGATAACGGCTATTTTTTTAAAATTGTCATTTATTGTAACCAGTTTCACTGTTAAAATCATTAGCTTTGAATTTTGAATGATGCTGATTAAGGAAATGTGAATGTTTATTGAATTTGTGGAAGAGCAAATTTTACTATTTGTAGCGCTGGGCGTCATTATCGCCATGCTGATAATGAGTTATTTTGGGGATAAGTTGTCCGGCTTTCAAAGCGTCAACGCGGAAGAGGCGGTGCGCCTCTATAATAATGGCGCTTGGGTGTTGGACGTTCGTTCCGAAGCTGAATACAAAACAGGCTATATCGGTGAAGCCAAAAATATGACCGCTGCAGAAGTAACGAATCAGATCGAACAACTGAAAACGCATCAGTCAGATGATGTTTTGGTTTATTGTCAGTCGGGTGCCCGTTCGGCTTCGGTTGCCAAACAGTTGGTGAAAGCTGGCTTTACGAAAGTGAATAATTTATCCGGTGGCGTTATGGCGTGGAAAAATGCTGGGCTACCCTTGAATAAACCCATCTCAAAAAAGAAACAAAAAAGGGATGCAAAATGAGTCAAGTTCAACCTGAAATTTTAATTTACCTAACGCAAACCTGCCCATTTTGTAATATGGCTCGTCGCCTATTGGATGGTAAGGGCTTGCGTTATGAAGTGATTGATATTGGTGGCGATTGGGAATTGCTTGAACACAAAACCGGTCGCAAAACCGTGCCGCAAGTGTATGTCGGGTCTCACCATGTTGGCGGTTTTGATGACCTTTCCGCGGCCGATGCCTCGGGCCAACTCGATCAATATTTAACTGAATAATAATCCAATTTAACTAAAGAGAAACCAATCATGTCAGAAGCTGCAGAGCCACAAAAACTTTTTAATCTTCAAAAAATTTATATCCGTAATATGTCATTTGAATCACCAAATGCCCCTGAAGTGTTTACTCAGCAAACACAGCCTCAGTTGGAAATTGATTTAAATGTTGAAAGTCGTACTTTAGAAGAGAATGTTTATCATGTTGTTTTGAGAGTGACAACAACGACGAAAGTAGACGATAAAACTGCATTTTTATGTGAAGTTGAGCAAGCGGGTGTCTTTACCATTGCCGGATTTGACGAAGGTGAAACCAATTATTTAATTGGTGTGCAGGCACCAAGTGCCTTATTCCCATTCGCTCGTGAAGCGATTTCCAGCTTGGTGACAAAAGGTGGCTTCCCGCCATTACTGGTTGAACCAGTGAACTTTGATGCCATGTATGCAGAGCATATGCAGCAGCAACAGGCCCAAGCTCAAGAAGCCACTAAACAGTAGTGTTGACACGAACCCCATTGAAATGCCAGAACAACGTCCAATGAACCGCCAACCAACGATACAAAAAATCGTGGTTGTCGGGGCAGGTGCCTGGGGAACCGCATTAGCGATTCATCTAGCCCGTAAAGGGTTGCAGGTGGTGCTGTGGACGCATCAGCCTGACCATGCTAAGCACTTGGCTGCGGACAGAGAAAATACACGGTATCTAAAAGATATTCCATTTCCTGAAGGTCTCGCGATCTCAGCCGATTTGAATCAAGCTATGGCATCAGCTAGTGCCGTATTGGTGGTTGTGCCCAGTCAAGCATTTCGGTCGGTCCTGATGCAAGTTAAGGCGCAGTTTCAATCACAGCCGCTGCCTCACTTAGCTTGGGCCACCAAAGGGTTTGAGCCAGAAAGTAGTTTGATGTTGCATCAAATTGCACAACAGGTTTGGGGTGAGGCGCAACCGATGGCTGTCTTGTCCGGGCCAACTTTTGCGGCAGAAGTCGCCAAGGGGCTCCCCACCGCGATGGTCAGTGCCTCAGAAGATGCCGATGAAGCTGAATATTGGGCAGAAACTTTTCGCAGTGATCGTTTTCGGATGTACACCCAATCCGATATGGTCGGCGTAGAAATTGGCGGCGCCTATAAAAATATTATGGCGATTGCCACTGGATTGTCTGATGGGTTACAGTTGGGCGCCAATGCCCGAGCAGCTCTGATTGGCCGTGGGATGGCGGAAATGATGCGCTTAGGCGCTGCTTTGGGTGCCAATCCAGAAACCCTGATGGGCTTATCAGGCCTGGGCGATTTGGTACTGACTTGCACGGATAATTTGTCGCGCAATCGTCGGTTTGGCTTGGTATTGGCCAGTGATCAGAAAAAACCGGATGCGATTATGGCCGAGATTGGTCAAGTCGTGGAAGGCGTTAAAGCCGTTAAATCGGTTAAAAAACTGGCGGAAGAACACCAGTTAGAGCTACCGATTATGGAGCAGGTTTATCGAATCGTGACAGGTGAATGCTCTGCAAAAGCCGCAGTGAAAGCCTTAATGGATCGAGAAGGGCGTGCGGAGCAAGAATAACGTGTTAAATGTTTTCTAGCGATTAAAGTGTCATATCAAAGTTCAGTTGTCGCCAGGCTTCATAAGCGACGACCGACACCGCATTCGCCAAATTTAAACTGCGGCCACCCGGCATCATTGGAATGGTTAAACGTTGTGCTTCTGGCAAACTTTCAATGACCGAAGCCGGTAATCCGCGCGTTTCAGGGCCAAACAAAAAAGCATCCCCATCGATAAATTCAGGTTCGGTATAATAGCGGGTTGTTTTGGTGGTCAATGCAAACACCCGATTGGGTTGTACCGTTGCAAGACAGGCTTCTAAGCTTTCGTGCTCATGCAAGTTTGCCAATTCAGCGTAATCTAAACCAGCACGACGCACTTTCTTTTCGCTTAGGTCAAAGGCATAAGGCTGAATCAAGTGTAGATGTGCGCCCATATTGGCACTGAGACGAATCAGCGCGCCAGTATTTTGTGGAATTTCAGGTTCGTATAAGATGATATGAATCATGGTTAATAACTTTTTAAGGTGAAAAAAATTGGTCGATTTATCGGTTCAACTCGGCAGTTTAACATTTCGTAACCCGGTTGCTATGGCTTCGGGTAATGCCGGTTATGGGTTTGAATATCAATCCGTCTCCGGGTTCTCTAATCGAGATGTGGGCGCCGTGTTTTTAAAAGGCACTACCCTAGAGCCTAAATTGGGCAATAAACCCGAAAGAGTCATGGAAACCCCTAGCGGATTGTTGAATTCAATTGGGTTACAAAATCCTGGTGCCCATGCTGTGATAAAGGATTATCTACCAAAGTGCGACTTAAGCCAATCACAATTTATTATAAATGTGTCTGGCTCCTCGATAGAGGAATATGCCGAAGTGGTGCGTTTATTTGACCAGACCGATCTACCTGCCATTGAAGTGAATATCTCTTGCCCGAATGTAAAGAAGGGCGGTGCGGCATTTGGTAATGATCCGGATATGGCGGCACAAGTCGTTGAAGCCTGTCGTAAAAGCACCACCAAGCCATTGATCGTTAAGTTATCCCCCAATCAAACCGATATTGCCGAAGGGGCAAGGCGCGTGATTGATGCCGGGGCCGATATGTTATCCGCTGTGAATACCTTAATGGGTATGCAAATTGATATTCATACCGCCAAACCAACCTTAGGAAATAACCAAGGGGGCTTGTCGGGTCCAGCCATTAAACCCGTGGCATTGCTCAAGGTGCATCAAATTTATCAAGTCGCGAAGCAACATCAAATTCCCATTATTGGATTAGGCGGCATTAGTTGTGCCGACGATGCCATTGAATTTTTATTGGCAGGCGCCTCCATGGTCGCGGTCGGTACGGCTTTAGCCAAAGACCCGTTACTGGTCAAGAAAATCAATAAAGGGATTGCCCGCTATATGCAACGATACGGCTATCAGTCAGTCTCCGAAATCACTGGCAAACTCACTTTAAATACCGATACGGTTCTGTGCGGATAACCGCAGACTGAGAACCCCAAAGACACACATTAGGAAACGAGAATCTCAATGAAAACAGTAGCAGAACAATTAGCGGTCATTCAGCGTGGCGCTGAAGAAATTTTAGTTGAAAAAGAACTGATCGCAAAATTAGAAAAAGGCACCCCTTTAAGAGTAAAGGCGGGCTTTGACCCTACGGCTCCGGATTTGCACCTTGGACATACCGTGCTAATTAATAAATTGCGTCAATTCCAAGATTTGGGGCATCAAGTGCTGTTTTTGATTGGAGACTTCACCGCGATGATTGGTGATCCAACCGGTAAAAGCACCACGCGTCCACCGTTATCTCGAGAAGACGTCTTAAAAAATGCCGAAACCTATAAAACGCAAGTCTTTAAAATTTTAGATCCAGAAAAAACCCAAGTGGTGTTTAACTCGGAATGGATGTCAAAACTCACCGCTGCAGACATGATTCAATTAGCGGGCACCACCACGGTTGCGCGGATGCTGGAGCGTAATGATTTTGGGGATCGTTACCAATCCAATACGCCGATTGCCATTCATGAATTTCTGTATCCGTTGGTGCAAGGCTATGATTCGGTTGAGCTTGAAGCGGACATCGAATTAGGTGGAACCGACCAAAAATTCAATTTGTTGATGGGGCGTACCCTGCAACAACATTATGGCAAACCTGCACAATGTACGTTAACCATGCCGATCTTAGAAGGGTTGGATGGTGTACAGAAAATGTCTAAATCCCTTGGCAACTATATCGGTATCCAAGATGCGCCAAATGATATGTTTGGTAAGGTGATGTCGATTTCAGATGAGCTGATGTGGCGTTACTACGAACTGCTTAGCTTTGAAAGCCTAGAAACCATTGCCGGTTATCAAACTGCGGTTGAAGCAGGGGAAAACCCTCGCAATATTAAAATCAAATTGGCATTAGAACTGATTGAACGTTTCCACGATAAAGCTTCTGCTGAAGCGGCTTTAAAAGACTTTGAAACCCGCTTCTCAAAAAATGCCATTCCAGATGAAATGCCGGAATTCACTTTTACCGAAGTGATGCCACTAGCCAACTTGTTAAAGGCAGCAGAACTGGTTGGGTCGACTTCAGATGGCCATCGCATGGTCAAACAAAATGCCGTGAAATGTAACGGTGAAAAAGTTACCGATAGCCGAGCCTTGGTAGAAGCCTGTGATGCGGCCGTTTATCAAGTCGGCAAACGCAAATTCGCCCGGATTACGGTTCAAGCTTAAATGCCATTAAATAGCATTAGCCACACAAAAAAACCAGGCCTGGGGTTTTTTTGTGCAGTTAATTAACGTCGCAAGATGGAAGATTACTTTGTCGGTTTGCTGGCATTGTTATGTGTTTTATAGACATGAACTCCGAAATGACTCCCTAGAGGAACTACATTTTATTTGACTTAAAGACAAAGGTTGAGAAGGCTCGCCATTGTGAGAAAACTCGAAGAGAATCGCCATATCTTGTGAAAGCAGTGAGTCTATAAATGAGCAATCTTCATCATAACAGATGAATCCTTTCTCACTATAAATTTCATATATTTCTGTTCCTGAAGATATCTGCTCGGGAGTTACGTTGGTGACTAAATTAGACGCTCGACTGACCGAGATATCAAATGTGGTAGTTACCGATTCTTGTTCCTTACTAAGCACCTCTACGAGCGTATATTTTTTGGACGGCGCATCCTCGGGGGGATTCTCAATACTCTCAATCAAAACTTTAAGCTTATAATTATATCCCCACTCATAATCGAAGCCTTCTATTGTGTTGTAAAAAGGCTCCCATTCGTTCTCTATACTTGTTCTTTTTCTCATACAAAGTGACAAAGTAAAACCAAAGCACTCTGACTTATAGTGGTCAATATATATTTCGCTATAAACATTTTTGCTCTCATTACCGCCACAGCCAGCTAATCCGGTTACCAATAACATTATCAATACGACATATAGCTTCATAATTTATCCATTACCCGCATTTAACACATAACAATATTAGGCATCCTAAGTTAGTTATATTAAGTATGTCAACTACTTATAATAATGCGGTTTTATGTTTTAATCTTGAAATAAATTAAAAACAACCTAATGTTTCCATAAAGTTGATTAGGAGGCATATAGCGTGGCGAATATACCTCGGTTATTGGGTTTGGCGTGTGAATGCGATCAAGTTAAGTATTATTCTATGCGAACTGAAGGTGTGGATGTGGGTTGGATTAGAGCTTCTATCTTATTCTAGAATATAGAATATGCAAAACTGCCCAGGCCTGGGCAGTTTCTTGTATCTAAGCGAAATAAAATAGGTTTGAAAAAGGCGGGGTTTAAGGTTTTTTGAGCAAGAAATAACCCGCTGCTAGCAATAATGCGCCTTGCAGTAACATGGATTCCGGTACGCCAAATTGGCCTAATAGCTGTGGGAAAATGGCCGGTACGACAAAGGTTAGCGCTAAGAAGCGATTTTTTTGCGCTTGGTTTTGTTGTTTTAATTGTGCTTCTAGCTTTGCAATTTGGTGTGACTGATGGCTAAAATCGGCTTTAGACAACTTGTCTAAGCTTTGGAAAATGAGCCCGGGGAGTTGAGGGGCTTGCTCGATCCAGAAGGGCGCATTAGCTTTGCTGCTTTTCACTAAGCTTTTTAAGCCGACTCGTTCTTGCATCCAACCTTCTAGGAAGGGTTTGGCGGTATCCCATAAATCCAGTTCATCATCTAATTGACGCCCTAAGCCCTCAATATTCAATAATGTCTTTTGCAGTAGTACCAATTGGGGTTGCACTTCCATGCCAAACCGTCTGGCAGTTTGGAACAGTCTTAATAAAAAGAGCCCGAATGAAATTTCTTTAAGAGGTCTATCCCAAATCGGTTCACAGACTGAGCGAATCGCCGATTCCAGTTCATTAACTCGGGTGTCTTCTGGAACCCAGCCGGATTCGATATGCAGCTCAGCGACCTTTAAATAGTCTCGGTTAAAGAAAGCCAAGAAGTTCTCGGCTAAATAACGCTGATCTTCGGGATTGAGCGTGCCCATAATGCCGAAATCTATCGCGGCATAGCGACCATCTGGCAACACAAAGATATTGCCCGGGTGCATATCTGCATGGAAAAAGTTGTGCTTAAAGACTTGGGTAAAGAAGATGGTGACACCTTTGGCCGATAACTCAGAAAGGTCAATGCCAGCGGCATCCAGTTGATCAATTTCTGAAATACGAATCCCTTCAATGCGCTCCATGGTCATGACATTGTCATTGGTGTGAGACCAATAGATATCCGGCACATACAATAGATCAGACCCTTCAAAATTACGGCGCAATTGAGAGGCATTCGACGCTTCGCGCATCATATCTAATTCATCGAGAATGGTTTTTTCAAACTCTTCCACGACTTCGGTCGGGTGAAGGCGCTTGGATTCTTTAATGGCTGATTCCAAAAGTTGCGCCAGCGATTTCATAATGGACACATCTTGCTCAATGACCGGTTTAATGTCGGGGCGAACGACCTTAACCACGACCTCACTGCCATCATAAAGCGTGGCACTATGCACTTGTGCAATGGATGCGGATGCCATTGGCTTGGGGTTGAAGCAGGCAAAGGCGTCTTCAATACTGCGCTTTAAACCATGTTCGATAATCTGAATGGAGTGTTGTTCATCAAAAGGTGGGCAATCATCTTGTAGCTTGCGCAGTTCAACAGCAATGTCGTCTGGCAAAAGGTCTTTACGAGTGGATAAGGCTTGACCCAGTTTAATAAAAATCGGCCCCAGTTCTTCGAGTGCCAAACGAATACGTTCGCCGCGCGCGCCTTTCGATTTGCGACGCCAGTTCCAAGGGAATAACAAATTGACGAGGATTAACCATGCATATTTGGTTTCGGATAACACCATTTTATCTATTTGATAATGGGTCAAGACTCGATTGATTTTAATCGAGCGCAGCAGTTGGCGAGGAAGTTGGCGAATAAAGGTCATAGGGGCGGTCTATTTAAGGTTTTTGGGAAGTCTCGGAAGGCGTTTGGTCAGCGGTTAAGGCTTTGATTCTTTCGGCCAGGGCATCGACGGCATCGGTGGTTTCGGTTACCTGTTGGTTGAAACGCTTGACTTGCGAAGGTGTCGGCAAGAGTTCAACTTCAAATTGCAGATATTCTTTCAAGGTGTCGGCAATTTTTTGTTGCGCCGCATTGAGATGTTTTTGACCGCGTCGCACTGTTGAGCCAACTTTAAATGCAATCAGATCGCCAGTTAGTTTGGAAAGCTGTTCTTCCCAGTCGATTTCTAATCCTTTGAGGGCTTGCAGAAACTCGGTGGCTAAGGCTTTGTCACCAAAAGACTTGACGGCATCAGGACCTTGCAAAAAATCGGCAACGGTCATCTGTAAATGCGCATCAGGCGCGCCTAATAAATGACTTTGAACGGTGAAGCTGCCTTGAGAAAGTATCTCGGGTTCAGTCGATTCGCTATCAGATGAGGTCAATTGGTAAATGATAAAAAAGGTGATTTCAAAGTCAGTGAAAGTCAGTTGAATGACCTTTTCATCACAAGGCGCAAACGCTTCACTGGCATCTTCATCCAATTTAAGGGTTTGGTTCAGTAGGGTTTCAATGCCTTTAGCCAGTAGATTTCTGGCCAGGCCTGGTGCATTTTCAGTGGTGTCAGAGGGCGTTTTCATAAAAGATCCTTATTAATATTTCCAACCACGGTGCAGTGCGACAATGCCTTGTGACATATTGATATATTCAGCTTTATCAAAGCCAGCGTCCAACATCATTTGCTTGAGCGTTTCTTGGTCGGGATGCATGCGAATCGACTCGGCTAAATATTGATAGCTATCTTCATCATTCGCAATTAATTTCCCCATTTTGGGCAAAATATTAAAGGAATAAAAATCATAGGCTTTTGCCAGCATCGGCTGTGTGACTTTGGAAAATTCTAATACCATTAATTGTCCGCCTGGCTTTAATACCCGCGCCATTTCGGCTAACGCTTTATCCTTATTGGTGACATTGCGCAGTCCAAACGAAATGGTAACCAGATCAAAGGTATTGTCTGGGTAGGTGAGGGCTTCGGCATTGGTAATGGTGTAATCCACATTGCCAATCACGCCTTCATTGATTAAACGATCTCGACCAACGCGCACCATACTTTCATTGATGTCTGCTAACACCACTTGCCCATTCTTACCAACCCGTTTGGCAAATGCTTTGGTTAAATCCCCAGTACCACCCGCTAAATCCAGCACCTTATTGCCTGGGCGAATACCACTCAGTTCAATGGCGTGGCGTTTCCATAAGCGGTGGATGCCTAAGGACATCACATCATTCATCACATCATACTTGCCTGCGACCGAATCAAAGACCCCTTTGACCTTTTTAACTTTTTCCTCTAGCGGAACTTCTGAAAAACCAAAATCAATGGTCTTTTTATGGGGTTGGTCCGAGCTCATAGACGATTTCCTTTATAAAATTTCGTTTAAGGGGGAGGGGGATTGATCCGGGTGACGATGTCCTGCCCTCGCCAATCGGGTTAAATAATCTTGCCAATAGCGTGTTTGATGTTTGCCCAACGTGTATAGCCATTCCCAAGTGTAGATGCCCGAATCGTGGCCATCATCAAAATGCAATTTGACGGCATAGTTGCCCACTGGGGTAATGGCGTCAATATTGACGGCTTGCTTACCGACTTGCAATACGGCTTGATCGGGCGCATGTCCAGTCACTTCGGCGGATTGCGAATAGACCCGTAAATATTCACAGGGCAGCACGAAGGTTTCGCCAGTATCGAAGGTCACCACCAGTTGACGCTCAGATTGCTGGAGTTTCAGTTCAGTGGGTACGGGGGACTGAGACATCGCATTCACTCAATTATAGGATGTATTGTGACAAGTCTTGGTTTTGTGAGAGATCGCCTAAGCGATCATTAACAAACTCAACATCCACTCGAATCACTTGACCTGGGTTTTCCGAAGCATTAAATGACACCTCTTCCAGTAGTCGTTCCATCACCGTATGCAAACGACGTGCGCCAATGTTTTCGGTATTTTCGTTCACATGGTAAGCAATTTCTGCCAAACGCTGGATGCCTTCATCACTGAACTCAATTGACACGCCTTCTGTCTGCAAGAGCGCAATGGCTTGGGTAGTTAAGGCGGCTTTGGGTTCGGTGAGGATACGTACAAAGTCTTCAACTTTCAGTGATTTCAATTCCACTCGAATTGGCAAACGCCCTTGAAGTTCGGGAATCAAATCGGATGGCTTGGCTAAATGAAATGCCCCTGAGGCGATAAACAAAATATGATCGGTCTTAATCATGCCATATTTGGTGGACACCGTTGACCCTTCAATTAACGGTAGCAAATCACGCTGTACGCCTTCACGCGACACATCCCCGCCGGAACCTTCCTGACGTTTGGCGACCTTGTCAATTTCATCAATAAAGACGATGCCATTTTGTTCGACATTTTCAATGGCTTTGGTTTTAAGGTCTTCCTGGTCAATGAGGCGTTGCGCTTCTTCCTCGGTGAGCAATTTCATCGCTTTTTTAATGGGCAGTTTCCGTTTGTTTTTTTTGCCCTGACTCATGCCTTGAAACATTTCCTGCAATTGGCTGGTCATTTCTTCCATGCCAGGCGCACCCATAATTTCCACATGCGGTGGTGCGGCATTTAAGTCAATTTCAATTTCTTTGTCATCCATCGACCCTTCACGCAAGCGCTTACGGAATTTTTGGCGAGTTTCAGCCATTTGTTCACCAGCATCATCGTCGCGTCCCCTTGCAGGTGGCAATAAAATATCCAAAATGCGCTCTTCTGCTAAATCTTCCGCTTGACGTTGTACCGCTTTCATCGCTTGGTCTCGGTGCAGTTTAATCGCATTCTCGGCCAAGTCTTTAATGATGGAATCTACCTCGCGACCGACATAACCGACTTCGGTGTACTTTGTAGCTTCTACTTTAATAAAAGGGGCATTGGCGAGTTTGGCCAAGCGGCGCGCAATCTCTGTTTTACCAACCCCTGTGGGGCCAATCATTAAAATGTTCTTGGGGGTGATTTCCTGGCGGAGTTCCTCTGGGAGTTGTGCACGACGCCAGCGGTTTCTTAACGCAATGGCTACCGACTTTTTCGCCTCAGATTGGCCGATAATATAAGTGTCAAGCGCGTGCACAATTTCCTTAGGTGTCATCATAATTATGTCTTAGTCCTATCCTGTTTGTTTCGGGGGTCAGCAACTTGGTTATTCTAAAAGGTCTTAATGTCGATTTTGAGAGTAACCGCAAAAGCGATTAGAAAATTCAACACAAAGGTTTTCAAGGTGCCCATTTATTCACAGATGGTTTATTATAAAGGAATTAAATCATCGAATGATACAGGCAAAGCAAAACAACATGACAAACGTTTTAAAATTCTCCAAAATGCAAGGCCTTGGCAATGACTTTATGGTCGTTGATGGCATCTCCGCTAATCTTTCTTTAACCGCTGATGAAATTCGTTTTTGGGCCGATCGCCATTTTGGGATTGGTTTTGATCAATTATTATTGGTCGAAAAGCCGCAGGCTGATTCGGTGGATATTGATTTTCGTTATCGCATTTTTAATGCCGATGGTTCGGAAGTGCAGCAATGTGGCAATGGCGCGCGCTGTTTTGCTCGGTTCGTGGTTGATAAAGGGCTGACAACGAAGCGAGATATACGGGTAGAAACCGCTTCGGGGGTGATTGTATTAACGCTGACCGACCAAGGCTGGGTTAAGGTTAATATGGGCGCGCCAAATTTCTTGCCACAGGCTTTGCCCTTCGATGTGCCGGTTGAATCTGATCAATATGAATTGGAAGTGGCGGGTGAACATTATCAAATTGGTGCCGTTTCCATGGGCAACCCGCATGCGGTGATGCGCGTGACCGATCTCAGCACGGCACCCGTGGCACAACTTGGAGAGCAGATTGAATCCCATTCATTGTTCCCAGAAAGGGTCAATGTCGGCTTTGCCGAACCCGTGAATCGTCATCAAATTAAGCTCAGGGTTTATGAGCGGGGGGTTGCTGAAACGTTGGCCTGTGGCACGGGTGCTTGTGCAGCCATGGTGGTGCTAAGACGTTTGGGAGAAGTTGATGATGCGGTGACCGTGAGCCTGCCCGGTGGCGATTTATTGATTGAATGGGATGGCAATCCCAGTCACCCTGTATGGATGACTGGGCCGGCGGTTCAGGTGTTTGATGGGGAAATTATGCGTGGGGTACCGAACTAATGTCGAGTTTATTGAATGATATTCATGCCGAAGATGTCGCTGAGTTTCTAAATCGGAACCGTGAGTTTTTTCATGTTTTCCCCAACTTACTGAATGACTTGAGTATCCCACACCCTAAATCGGGTCAAGAAGTGTCTTTGTTGGAACGCCAAGTTTATCAACTTCGTGAACAACGTGACCATCTCAAGGTAGAAGTGGACACCTTAAAAGATATTGCAGGTGAAAATGGTGTCTTGCTGAATAAAGTTTATCAGTTCTCGTATGCGCTACTCGAAGCGACCACTAATCAAGCAGCTGTCGATGCCATTTATCACACCATGCAGACACTATTTGAGGTGGAAGCCATTGCATTGATTTCGTGGGAGCTGCCCAAAGATCCGATGAAAGGCATGACGCAATTGGGGTTATCTTCTGCTTGGTCAAATAGTCTAAAAGGCACTTTAGAAGTTGATAAACCGCGGTGTGGTTTATTGGAAGATCAATGGCAAAAAGGGTTATTTCAAACCGAGCAGCCAATGCAGTCGGTTTGTATTTTGCCATTGGGTCAAAAAACCGTTTGGGGCGCGTTGGCGCTTGGCGCAACCACCGATCGCTTTAACCCAGAACTAGGAACCTACTTTTTAAAAGTGATGGGTCAAATGATGAGCGCGCGCCTAGAGCGGCTATTTTAATTCCGCTTATGCCTGCTTGAGCTGACGCACTCGCCAAACGGCATAGATTGAGCCAGTGACAAACATAATCAGCGAATAGGTCACCGCTGGAATCATCATGGTGGTGTTCGCCAATAGGGTGCCTGCGACCACTAAGGCCAAAGTCCCATTTTGAATGCCAACTTCAAAACCAATTGCCGTGGCTTGAGCTCGTGATAAGCGGGTGACTTGTGCCAGCTTGACACCTAAATAAAACACCGAAATATTCAGTAACAGCGTCGCAATACCGGCCTGCATAAAGTAGTTCACTACATGGTCTTTATTTTTCAGCACGATTAAGGCGATGATTAAAAATAAGAAGCCAACTGAAAACCACTTAAACACCGTCTCTAATCGAGAAGACAAGGCTGGCCAACGAGACAAGACCCACATCCCCAATGTCACTGGAACGAGGGTGATCGCCAATAGCTGAACAATGGTTTTTAAGACGGGCAAGCTGATTTGAGTGGCATCGCTCATAAAGAAATGCATGCTCCAAGCTAAGATAATCGGCAGGGTAAACGGGGTGATTAAACTGGTGACCGCCGTTAAGCTGATGGAAAGCGATACATCCCCTTTGGCTAAATAGCTATACATGTTTGAGGTCGCGCCGCCAGGTGCTAAGGCAATAATCATTAATCCGACCGCAATTTCAGGAGGCAAATTTAACGCCACTGCAATGGCCAATGCGACTAACGGTAATAACACCATTTGTCCGATCAACCCGATCCAAACGGCTTTAGGGGCAAAAATAACATTTTTGAAGTCAGCGGGTTTGAGTGATAATCCCATACCAAACATGATTAAAAATAATGCAAGCGGTAAGATGATTTGTGTCAAAATGTCTGGGTTCATTGTCATTGCCTTCAATTAGATGAGAAGGGCTAAAGCATAGCGCAAAATCTCAGCAGATGCGACTCAAAATCTTTAAAATGGCGTTAACAATCAGCTTCATGTTTACCACGAGATAGGAAGTCCATTGAACGCTTTTACTCAATTTATGCAGCATCTACAGCGTGCTAATAAGTCGCCACACACCCAGCAAAATTATCAAAGGGATTTGGCAGCGCTGGTGGTTTTTTATCAAAACTATGTGGATGATGACGCTCATAACAATGACGCTAGCCGAAGGACACAACAGGCCTGGGCAGATTTAACTCAATTTGATCAATGGCAAGCCATTGATTTTGAGGTTATACAAGCCTTTGTGTCTAGTCGAATGCAACAGGGTATTTCTGCAAGAACCATCGCACGACAATTATCAACCTTTCGCAGTTTTTATGATTTTTTAATCCAGCAGAATCGGGTGTCGCAAAATCCTGCCAAAAATATCAAAGCGCCAAAACAGCCCAAACCACTGCCCAAAAGCCTCGATGTCGATTTAACTCAGCAACTGCTTGAACAGCCGCTAAACAGCTGGCAAGACATTCGCGATCAAGCCATTTTTGAATTGCTTTATTCCGCCGGGTTGCGGGTTGCTGAATTGGCATCGCTTGATTTGTCTCCGGGGTTGGATTCTTTACAGTCTGGCTGGGTTAGAGTGATTGGTAAAGGCCAAAAAATGCGTCAGGCACCAGTGGGCAACCAGGCGAAACAAGCAATCCTAAACTGGCTGGCGATTCGTGCTGACCATGCTCGGCCAGATGAAACAGCGGTATTTGTTAACCGATCCGGTGGGCGACTGGGCATTCGCAGTATTCAGCAACACCTTGATCAAAGAACGCTTAAAGCGGGCTTGCCCACTAAAATGTCTCCTCATAGATTACGGCACGCCTGCGCGACCCATGTGTTAGAATCTAGTGGAGATTTAAGGGCGGTACAAGAGATGCTTGGGCATGCGAATATCTCTACCACCCAAATTTATACCAAACTGGATTTGCAGCACCTTGCCAAGGTTTATGATTCGGCGCATCCCCGAGCTAAAAAACGCCGCGAACCCTAACCCAATTCAAAGAACAGCATTAACCGAATTTACAAGAGAACTTTTTATGAGCGAAACAACCTTTCACGGAACCACTATCCTTTGTGCAAAACGAAACGGCGAAATGGTCATCGGCGGTGACGGTCAAGTGACCTTGGGTCACGTGGTGATGAAAGGCAATGCCCGTAAGGTTAGACGGCTTTATAGCGGCAAAATTCTGGCCGGTTTTGCGGGGGCAACTGCCGATGCTTTTACCTTGTTTGAACGCTTTGAAGGTAAGTTACAATCGCACAATGGTCAGCTAATGCGTGCAGCAGTCGAAATGGCCAAAGACTGGCGTACCGACCGCGCTTTGCGCAAATTGGAAGCAATGATGTTGGTAGCCGATGAAGATAATATGCTACTGATTTCCGGTACCGGCGACGTGATTGAACCGGCACATGATTTTATTTCGATTGGTTCTGGCGGTAGTTATGCCCACTCAGCTGCACAGGCATTAATGGAAAATACCGAACTCAGTGCGAAAGACGTGGTCGAAAAAGCGTTAAATATCGCGGCCGATCTTTGTATCTACACCAATCATAATCTCACCATTGAAACCCTTCGTAAAGAAAGTTAAAACCGTTTTTAGTAGAAGCGAATCATGCTCTTCAGTGTGCTCAAGACTTTGGGCACACAAAACCGTCTCAAAGAAAGATTGCCTGCCTCTTTAAAGTAACGCTAAATCAAGTTTTGAACAGCCCGGATATTGGCTGGTTACACGTTTTCTGTTGCCAGTTTACTCTGTCAGTTGGTTGTTTAAATTGTGTTCATTCTAAAATAGCGTCATCGTTTTTGTTGAAAATAGGGTAGTCTAGAGCTTTGCACCAACGTGGAATAGCTTGGGTCAAAATGAAACAAGCATTGCGTAAGAAACTTGTATAAATATAGCTGAAAACTTGATTAAGTAACTGATTATTAAGTTCTATTAGATCTTGGTATTTACCTTTCTATAGTTTTAGGATAATCCAGTAAAAATCCCATCTATTGAGATGGTCAGTATTTTTGATAAATACATTTGAGTCGCATTTTGGACAGAGAATTATGATGAAGACAAAAGGTCAATGTTTAAGGGTGCTTACCAACTCTCGGTTCAATGTGCCTTGTGTGTGCAAACAGCATGTCGGAGTAGGAAGGGGGGAGCAAGCCCCTTTTTTTATTCCAAAAAAATATGCAGCTTGATATGGGGGGGCAGAAAGGGTGGCAAGGCTTTTTATCGTTTTCTTTTGTAGAGGTTAACGGTAAATCCGTCATAAAAGATAGAAAACACTTTGGCCCTTTAGTGCTTCAACGACCCTATTATCAAGAAAAGGATCGCCCCAGCGTATTGGTATTGCATCCTCCTGGTGGCGTAGTAGGTGGCGATTCGCTTGAGTTGAATGCGACCTTTCAGCCTCAATCAAAAGGCAGTATTGGTACGCCGGCAGCCACTAAGTTTTATCGAAGCGATGGTCGTTTGGCAACTCAACGTCAGACGGTGACGTTGACTGAAAATGTAGAAGTTGAATGGCTGCCCCAGGAAACCTTGTTTTTCAATCAATCCCGAGTGAATAATTCACTGAAATTTATTTTAAGTAAGGCCAATAATAAGCTAATAGCTTGGGACATCGTTGGTTTGGGGCGTCCTGCTAGCGGCGAGGGGTTTGAGCAGGGGGAATTGCAGCAGTCACTGGAACTCTGGATTGAAGACAAATTGATTTTTGTGGATCGGTTGAAAATCGCACCGCAGAATAACGTGTTAACCAGTGCCTGTGCATTAGCCGGCAATTCACTATTCGCTACGGCCTTGTTTTATCAAAATGAATTAGGTGAACAAAAAAAATTATTGGCAGATTTGCAGGCGATTGATTGGCCGTTGCCTGTGGGTGTGACACAAATGGATTCTTTGGTGGTGATGCGGGTTCTGGCATCGGAACTTGATGAAATAAAGCAGGTTTTGTTTGATGCATGGAAAATCGCCAGGCCTGCCATTTTAAATGTCCCGGTGGTTAAACCAAGGATTTGGAATACTTAAATTTAATGGAGGCTCTATGGAACTGTTGCCGAGGGAAAAAGATAAATTATTACTATTTACTGCTGGACTGGTTGCCGAAAGACGTTTAAATCGAGGGGTGAAATTAAATTACCCAGAATCGGTTGCCTACATCAGTTGTGCGATTCTTGAGGGTGCCCGCGATGGGAAAACGGTGGCAGAGCTAATGGATTTAGGCACTACAGTTTTAACCAAAGAGGATGTCATGGACGGTATTCCAGAAATGATTCACGAGGTTCAGGTAGAGGCCACTTTTCCTGATGGCACCAAACTGGTGACAGTCCACCAACCCATTGTATAGGAGGCGATATAAATGATTCCTGGAGAGTTGATTGTTCAAGACGGCGAAATCGAATTGAATGTGGGTCGGGAAACCGTCGAAGTGGTGGTCGCAAACTCGGGTGATCGTCCGATTCAAGTCGGTTCGCATTACCATTTTTTTGAAACCAATACCGGCTTGATATTTGATCGAGAACTTACGAAAGGGTTTCGATTAGATATTCCTGCGGGGACGGCGGTACGTTTTGAACCTGGGCAAAAGCGTCGGGTACAACTGGTCAAGGTCGCAGGAAAAGAAGTTATTTTCGGTTTTAATCAGCAAGTCATGGGGTCATTGGGAGGGCAGGATGAGTTATAAAATTGATCGTAAAGCTTATGCAGAAATGTATGGCCCCACCGTGGGAGATAAAGTTCGATTAGGTGACACGGACTTGTTGATTGAAGTGGAAAAGGATTTTACGACCTATGGCGAAGAGGTTAAGTTCGGTGGGGGTAAAGTCATTCGAGACGGTATGGGGCAAGGCCAGCTTTGTGCAAATGACGTCGTTGATACAGTGATTACCAATGCCTTGATTCTAGACACTTGGGGGATTGTAAAGGCCGATATCGGTATTAAAGATGGGTTGATTGTAGCAATTGGTAAGGCTGGAAATTCGGATATTCAACCGAATGTGGATTTTGAAGTTGGAGCTGGCACTGAAGTGATTGCTGGTGAAGGTCAAATCTTAACGGCCGGTGGAATCGATTCCCATATTCACTTTATCTGTCCGCAACAAGTTGAAGAGGCATTAATGTCTGGTGTCACTACTATGTTAGGGGGTGGGACAGGGCCAGCCGCAGGGACGAATGCAACCACCTGTACTTCGGGTGTCTGGTATATGCACCGTATGTTGGAAGCGGCTGAAGGGTTGCCGATGAATCTTGGCTTTTTAGGAAAGGGCAATGCATCCTTGCCAGCGCCTCTGATTGAGCAGGTTGAAGCCGGCGCGATTGGCCTTAAGTTGCATGAAGATTGGGGAACAACGCCAGGCGCAATTGATAATTGTTTGAGTGTGGCTGATGAATTCGATGTACAGGTAGCCATCCATACGGATACGTTAAATGAATCAGGCTTTGTCGAGAATACCTTGGCTGCTTTTAAGGATCGAACGATTCATACCTACCATACCGAGGGTGCTGGTGGTGGCCATGCTCCAGATATTATCAAAGCCTGTGGTTTTAGCAACGTCTTGCCATCGTCGACAAATCCGACACGTCCCTTCACTGTTAATACTATTGATGAGCATTTGGATATGTTGATGGTCTGCCACCACCTTGATCCGAATATCGTCGAAGACGTTGCCTTTGCTGAATCAAGAATTCGTCGTGAGACAATTGCTGCCGAAGATATTTTGCATGACTTGGGAGCCTTTTCGATGATCTCTTCTGATTCGCAGGCGATGGGGCGAGTGGGTGAAGTGATTACCCGTACTTGGCAAACTGCCCACAAAATGAAACAACAGCGCGGCCCACTAGCAGACGATGGTGATGGTAACGATAATTTCAGAGCTAAACGTTACGTGGCTAAGTATACAATCAATCCAGCGATTACCCATGGTATGTCCGATATTGTCGGCTCAGTTGAGGTGGGTAAATTGGCAGATTTGGTTTTGTGGAAACCCGAATTTTTCGGAGCAAAACCCTCTATGATTATTAAGGGAGGGATGATTGTTGCAGCCCCGATGGGGGATGCCAATGCGTCTATACCAACGCCACAGCCTGTGCATTATCGTAATATGTTTGCAGCACAAGGTAAGGCGATCTTTAAAACGTCGATCACTTTTGTATCGCAAGCAGCGTTTGATAAAGACATTAAGGGACAATTGGGGTTGGAAAAGATTATTCGACCCGTTTCAAATACACGAAACATCAGTAAGAAAGATATGGTGCTGAATGATTTGCAACCGGACGTTTCAGTGGACCCCGAAACTTATGTGGTTAAAGCCGATGGCGAGTTATTGACTTGTGAACCGGCAGAAACCTTGCCTTTAGCGCAACGGTATTTCTTATTTTAATATGG